>DIXP01000017.1 GCA_002436065.1 Chloroflexi bacterium UBA6077 | reverse complement strand
CATCACACTTTATCGCGATGAGCCCCCAAACGGCAACGGAAATGCACCATAAGGGTCAGGCAGGCTTGATAAGGATGAAGGGATGTGTCAGCATCCTGGGGACAACTGCCTGGCAACCGTCATTCCCACCTCCGATCGTCATTCCCGCGCATGCGGGAATCCATTGGGGCTCAGCCGCGATGGCCGGCGGTGGTGGCGTCATTCCCGCGCATGCGGGAATCCATAGACTGTTCCGCCTGCTGCCGGACCGGGGCTACCGTCAATCCCGCGCATGCGGGAATCCATAGCCCCGCTTCCAGACGTCGGCGAAGCCGTCACCGTCATTCCCGCGCATGCGGGAATCCATATCGCAGTCGTGCTAGTGGGAGTCACTCCACCCAGTCATTCCCGCGCATGCGGGAATCCAGCCAGTAGCATCGATGGCGCCTTATGGATTCCCGCATGCGCGGGAATGACGGCCGGGGGTAGGAATGATGGCTGGTGGGAGAGGACCAATATGAGGCCCACCCTATGAGCAAACAGCCCGTGGTCTACATCCTCGCCAGCAAGCGCAACGGAACCCTGTATGTGGGGGTCACCAGCGATCTGGTCAAGCGCGTATGGGAGCACAGAAACAACGTCGTCGAAGGATTCACCAGCCGTTACGGCGTGCATCGCCTCGTGTACTTCGAGATGTGCGCCGACATGGAGCAGGCAATCCTTCGGGAGAAGCAGATCAAGAAGTGGAACCGCGCATGGAAGATCGACTTGATCGAAAAACAGAACCCAGCGTGGAGGGACCTTTGGGAAACCATCGTGCCCTAACGTTGTCATTCCCACTTCCAACCGTCATTCCCGCCTCCAATCGTCATTCCCGCCTCCAATCGTCATTCCCGCCTCCAATCGTCATTCCCGCCTCCAATCGTCATTCTCGCCTCCAATCGTCATTCTCGCCTCCAATCGTCATTCCCGCGGATGCGGGAATCNNGATTCCCGCATCCGCGGGAATGACGGTTGCCATTGTCCTTGTCAGACCTGCCTACTCTTATGGCGCAATCTCAGTCAAACGGCTGGCCGGCTTCGAGCTGGGGATCTCCCTGGAAGAGGGGATAACCCGCATGATCGAGGCGCTTCGTCGGCAGATCGCGGAATCAGCCCCTGGAAGCTGCCGCAGAAAGCAACCCCCGTCCCAACGGCGCAACACACCCCGAGCTTTGGGGTTGCTCCTGTTGATCTACTTGGATATCCAATCAGCCACTCTCAGAATCTCATCACGGAGGAGGGCAGCTTCTGGGGGGATTTGCCTGTCCTTGAGCCAGACTAGATGCATGACTCTACCCACAGGTGTTGGGACGCATCTCACGAACGAGAGGCTGTTCGCGATAGCCCTGTATAGGGGAAGCAACGCGAAACCTAGATCGGCCCGGACAAGACCGCAGAGGATGTTGGTGACCGAGGTTTCGAAGGCGATTCGCGGCCTGAAGTCCGTTCGCTCGGAGAGTTCGTTCGCTATTTCGCGATGCGCATATCCTGGGGGAAAGGCAATCATCGGCATATCCGCGAGGTCTGACAGAGAGACCACGCCGCGGTTGGCCAGAGGGTTGCTGGGTGCGAGTGCCACGACGGTCTCATCGCGTCGGAGTTCCTCGCCGACGATATCGGTGGGAAGCCAATCCTGCGGGCCGGTGACGAACGCGATATCGATCTCGCGCGACCGGAGCGATTGAACGAGCTGCCTGCTCGGAGCCTCGACCAGATGGAGTTGGATGCCTGGGTGGGCGCGGCAGAAACCGGCGATGAAGACCGTAAGGTTGATGAAATGAACGTTGGTTGGGGCGCCGAGGATGACGGAACCGAGCACGCCCCGGTAAGCTGCCAGTTGCGTCTGCATCGCATCCAGGTCAGATAGTACTTTCGAGGCCTGCTCGATGAAGAGCAGGCCTGCGCTTGTGGGGCGTACGGACCGCATGGTGCGCACGAAGAGAGTGACTCCCAGTTCGGTTTCCAGGGCCTTGACGGCCTCACTCACGGATGCGACCGACACGGGAATCGATTCGGCTGCTCGACGAAAGCTGCGCTCCCTCGCGACGGCCAGAGCGTAACGAAGCTGGTGGAGTTGCATCGACAACGGCCGATTCCTGTGGGTTTATGGAGCTCCGAGTAACGTGGACACCAGATGTACGCAGTGGCGATCCTCAAGGCCATTGTAGCATCGGGCGGAAGCGACAGCCAGCGCATGTTGGGTAACGGCAGGGCCGCACAAGTGTTAGGCATGCCCGAACAAAGCGTCAGGGAAGTGGGCCTTGATGAGCAGGTGGTGCTGTGTTGAAGTTACGCAACAAGGCCAATCACGATCAGCAGGCTGAGCCTGCCGAGCGAACAATTCCCCAATCATGCAGGCCGGCCCGCCCGTGATGAGTCTCATCATCAGCGAAAGGCGGGAAGTCACATGCCAGCGTTCTCGATTCGGAATGAAGTTGATGCACATGACCTGGTCGTTGGGCTCACGCTGCTTGGCACCGGTGGCGGTGGCCGCCCGGAACTGGGCGAGGCCTATCTCCAGGACGCCATCGAGAAGGTAGGAGAGATCCAAGTTAGTGATGTGTCGTCCATACCGGACGATGCTTGGTTCTGCTCCACCTTCGGAATGGGGTCGACAGCCCCTCGATCAGGCAGTACCCCTTACCCCGCGTATGGTCCCCAGGTCGTCGAGTGGCCGATGATTGAGGCGCTCGAGGAGCTCGAAAGGTACACCGGCCTGAAGATCTCGGGCATCGTAGCCTTCGAGACAGGTGCCGGCAACACCACTGGTCCCCTGCACGCCGCGACTCGGCTGGGTCTGATATTCCCTGATGGAGACTGTGCCGGAAGGGCCGTGCCGGAGTCGGCGCAGTCCACCCCAGCGCTGCAAGGCAAGCCCTACTGTCCGGCGGTGATGGTGGACCCGTGGGGCAACGTCATCATCATGAAGAAGACGGTGAACCTGGACGTAGCGGAGCGTTTCGGCAAGGCCCTGAGCATCGTTACGAAACTGCCGGACATCTTCGTGCCGTGCAACTACGCGGGGTTCTTGCTGACTGGTGCTGAGTTGAAGCAGTGGATCGTGCCGGGGACCGTGAGCAGGTCGCTTCGCATTGGGCGGGCGATTAGGGAGGCTCGCACCAATAGGGAAGATCCGGTGGCGGCGGCCGCGAGCGCTCTGGAGGGGTGGGTGCTGTTCCGAGGCAGTGTGAGCTCCAAGGATTGGGAGAGCCGCGAGGGCTATATGTATGGGACCGCGTCGATAGAGGGAACGGGAGAGCAATCGGGTCACAGCCTCAAGATCTGGTACAAGAACGAGACCCACATTGCTTGGCTGGACGATCAGCCTCTGGTGACCAGTCCTGACCTGATCTGCGTGCTAAGGTCGGACGACGGCCAGCCGCTGACCAACACGATCCTCGAACCCGGAATGCCCGTCGCCGTGTTGGGCGCGGCTGCGCCTTGGTATCGCACGGCAGAGGGGCTGGCGGCAACGGGGCCGCGGCACTACGGCTTCGATTTCGACTATCGACCGATCGAAGAGGTCATGTCGTCATAGGGAATTATCAAAAACGAAGCGCCTGAAGTAGGAGCTAAGAAGGAGGGTACGGATGGACTCGTTCTCAAGGAAGACCATTAGCCGTCGCCAATTCCTGACATATGCAGGCTTGGCAGTTGGAACCGCGGCGCTGGCTCCGCTGGCCATGACAGGTTGTGGCCAATCCCCAGCTTCTTCGAGCCCCAAGACCCTCACAGTGACCAGCTACGGCGGGGCCTGGGAGGAGTTCATGCGCAAGGAGGTCATCCCCGACTTCGAGAAGCAGAACAACTGCACGATCCAACTTGCAGTTGGCCTCGCGAAGGACTGGATGGCGCAGTTGCGGGCCGCGGGCGTCGAGAACCCCCCCTATGACATCGCGATGTTCAATGAGATCTTCGCCGCACAGTTGAGGCGGGAAGGGTACTTCATCGATATACCTGCCGACAAGGTTCCAAACCTGAAGGAAACGTACGACATCGCCCGCAACCCTGGCGACAATGGCGTGCTGGCTATGATGCAGCCGATTGGGCTCGCCTACCGAAAGGACAAGGTCCCGAACCCGCCCAAGTCGTGGAAGGACCTGTGGAATCCGGAGTACAAAGGCCAGATCGGTCTGTACACGATCACCAATTCCGCTGGGTTGATGTTCTTCTTGCTCACCGCAAAGGTGTGGGGGAAGGGCGAGGATGACTACGACGTGGCCTTCCAGAAGATAAAGGAGCTGAAGCCCTTCAAGCAGACGGACTTCTCTGGCGACATGGAAAAGCTGCTCACGCAGGGGGAGATAAGCATAGGCGTGCAGGACCTGGCCGCGGTGGCAAGACTGAAGAAGCAGGGGATCAACCTGGAGTATGTCACGCCTACCGAAGGACTCTTCATGTTCGAGCAGGACCACAACGTCACCAAGGGTAGCCAGAATAAGGAGCTGGCCTATGCCTACATAAACTACCAGCTTTCGAAGCCCGTGCAGGAAAAGTGGATAACCGGCTACTTCATATCTCCAGCGAACAAGAACGCTGCGATACCGTCCGATCTCCAGAAGGACATCCCGATCTCTGGAGACCGGATGAAGGAGATCTTGAAGTGGAACTGGGACAAGGCTAACGATAACAAGGAAGCGATAACCGAGCGCTGGAACAAGGAGATCTCCGGCTAGGGGAGTTGGAGATGTCAGCGCATCACATTATACAGCTTGGATCGAGTGAGGCATGCGCACTGGATGCGCGTGTCGAAGGCTCACGAGGAGAGCATATGGCTGTCTTGCGATTGAGTGGTTTGACGAAGAGGTTCGGCACGGTGACTGCGGTTGACAGGCAGGACCTGGAGGTAGCGGATGGAGAGCTGATCGCCCTGCTTGGCCCAAGCGGGTGCGGAAAGACAACGACGCTCAGGTGCATCGCGGGGTTCGAGGTGCCTGACGAGGGGTTCATCTACTTCGGAGATCACGAGGTTACGACTCTCCCTCCTGAGAAGCGAAACATCGGGATGGTATTCCAGAGTTACGCGTTGTTTCCGCACATGACCGTGGCCGAGAACGTCGCCTACGGACTCAGGATGAGGAAGGTGGCCAAGCCGGAGATCGAGAAGCGAGTGGCCGAGGTGCTCGGGAGGGTCCAACTGAAGGGAATGGAGGCGAGGTATCCGAGACAGCTTAGCGGGGGGCAGCAGCAGCGAGTTGCGCTGGCCCGGGCGCTGGTGATCTCGCCGGACCTACTGCTGCTGGACGAGCCGCTGGCGAACCTGGACGCCAAGCTGCGCGAGGAGATGCGCTTCTACATTCGATCGCTGCAGAAGGACATCGGGATCACCACGATGTACGTCACGCATGACCAGGCGGAGGCGATGGTGATCGCCGACAGCGTGGCGGTAATGTTCGACGGCAAGATTGATCACCTTGGCGACGCTTTCGATGTCTATAGGAACCCCCGGACTCGTCGGGTAGCGGACTTCATAGGTCTGACGAACTTCTTGCCTGTTGCCGTCAAGGAGCGGCAGGGAAGCCTCTGCCTGGTGAGTTCGGCTGTGGGGGATCTCCTCTGCATCTGGCGCGAAGAGGGGACGAAGACGGACCGGTACATGGCCGTGCGCCCGGAGTCAATCCGCCTATCCCGTTCGCGCGACGCCCGCCCGCAGTGGAACAGCGTTGAGGGGCGAGTGCAGGCGCGAGCGTACCTCGGCAATATCATCGACTACCGGATCTCACTGGGGGCTGACGCCCTCTTCCGGGTGCAGGCCAGCCCGGAGGACCTCTTCGATGTGGACCAGCCAGTGTTCGCCAGCTTCGCTCCGGAAAGCGCGTGGCTGGTGACTGGGTGACCTGCGCGTACCCACCGCAACTCTCGACCTGGGAGGTCTACTGATATGCAGGCGCAAGTGTCGCTGCCCGGCAAGCCGGCCAGGCAAGCGCGTCGGGTCGCCCCCGCCTCGTTGCTGATCGCCCCGACGATGTTCCTCCTGTTCCTGTTCTTCGCGCTTCCATACGTGAACATGGTCCTCGTCAGTTTCCTCACGCCCGGCAAGACAGTGGCGTACAGCATGCCGCTGACGTTGGGCAACTACGCCAAGTACATCCTGGATCCTTACACATGGGATGTGCTGTGGAGGACGATGCTGTTTGGGGTAGGAGCCACCATCATCTGCCTCGTTCTCGGCTATCCGCTCGCTTATCACCTGACGAGAACGCGATCAAAGTACAAGGGAGTACTGTTCTGCGCAGTGCTCTCGCCGCTCCTGGTAGGAGTGGTGATTCGAAGCTACGGCTGGATGATCATCCTAGCGGACCACGGACTAATCAACGAGACGTTGTTGAATGCCGGCCTGATCAAAGGCCCGCTGCCCTTGATGTACAACCATTTCGGAGTGATGGTGGCCTTGGTTCACGTGTTCCTTCCCTACATGGTCCTCTCCCTGTCCGGGAGTATACAGACCATCAATCCCGATCTCGAAAGCATGGCGCAGAGCCTGGGGGCCACACGGTGGAGGTCTTTCGTCGATGTAGTGGTTCCTCTGAGCTTGCCGGGGGTGCTTTCGGGCAGCATTCTGGTCTTCGTGATGACCGTGTCCTCCTACGTACTCCCAATCCTGGTCGGAGGCTTCAAGGTCATCATCACCCCGATGCTGGTTGTACAGCAGGTGATAGAGCTATTCAACTGGCCGGGGGGCGCGGCGCTGGCGCTGATACTATTCGTCACCAGCCTTCTGGTGATCGTGCTGTTTATGAAGTTCATGAACAGGGCCATGAAGGGGATAGCGTGATGCGAAAGAAGCCGTTCTCATGGGGCAGGTTCTTCTTCCAGGCGTCTGTGGTGGCGATCTACCTGTTCCTGCTCACCCCCATGGTGATAGTGGTACTGGCAGCCTTCAACTCCGGGGAGTACCTCACCTTCCCGCCACAAGGGTTCTCCCTGAGGTGGTTCGAGAAGTTCTTCAACAGCAAGCCGTTCGTCGATTCCTTCCTCTTCAGCTTGCGACTGGGCTTCGTCGCAACGGCGGTGAGCGTCGTAATCGGCACGGCCGCTGCGCTGTACGTAGTTCGCTACTCTGGGCGTCACAGGGATCTGATGCGCGCGCTGATGATCTCTCCCCTGTTGTTTCCATCCATCCTGACGGGCATCGCCCTGCTTCTCTACTACTATGGGGTGGGCATGGGCGCCAGAACCTTCATAGGGCTGCTGATCGGGCATGTTCTGATCGTGCTGCCGTACGTGTTCCTGACTGTCTCCACAGGACTATACAACTTCAACAACGCTCTGGAGGAGGTGTCGAGGAGCCTCGGGGCCGGCCCTTTCAGGACCTTCTGGGAGGTGACGTTACCCCTCATCAAGGGAGGCGTGATCTCCGGGGCCGTATTCGCCTTCATCACGTCGTTCGACCAGTTCGCCATGTCGCTGCTGCTGGCGGCCGTGGGCGATACGCCCCTGCCGATCCAGTTGTTCGACTATCTGCGCTTCCAGTTCGATCCCACCGCGGCCGCCGTGTCGACGATAAGTATCCTGATGGCGGTGGTGGTCGTCCTGACCACCCAGAAACTGGTGGGGCTGGAGGCGCTGTACTGGGGGAGTGGGGGATGACGCCGGCGTGTGAGCAAGGGCACTCATCGTCGGACCGCGGCAGTCTGAAGATTATCGAAGGGGGAAATTGACGAATGGCCACGAGGACACTGGCGACCAACCAGGACGTCGAGGATTTCGTGCGAGGTTGCGTGTTCTTCGGGACAGGGGGCGGCGGAAGCCCCGTGGAAGGAGCCGAATTGCTCCGGACGCAGTTGAGCGCTGGCCGGAAGCCCGGTTGGATAGATGTCGATGAGATCCCCGACGAGGCCTGGTGTGTCAGGATCAGCCGCACCGGTACCACAGCGCCACCCACGCCGGAGATGGTTGCCGAGAAAGAGCGGCTGGGTCTGGGGCCAGCGGAATTGGACCAGGTGAAGGTGATTGGAGAGCTGTCGGAGTACACCGGCCACGCGATCCGGGTAGTCGTGCCACCGGAGATAGGCGCTGGAAACAGCTCGGCGGCGATCGCGACCGCTGCGAGGGGTGGCCTGCTGGTCGTTGATGGCGACTACGTCGGCAGGGCGATTCCCGAGGTCTCGATGACGACTCCGTGTCTGGCTGGGAAGCCAATTTGGCCCATGGCGACGGTGGACCGGTGGGGCAATGTCTGTCTGATAAAACAGACCGTCAGCTACGAGATGGCGGAACGGTTCGCCCGGCACATGGCCGTGGCGAGTTTCGGGAACACTGCCCTCGCAGGATTCCTGCTCCAGGGGCAGGAGATGAAGCAGATCGTAGTGCGTAACACGATGACGGAGTGCCTGGAGTTAGGGAGGGACATTCGCCAAGCGCGGGAAAGCGGTACGGACCCCGTGGAGGCCGCTGTTAAGAGCGTGGGAGGATGGCTTCTGTTCGAAGGGACTGTCGTTCGGGAAACCGGGGAGAACCGTGGTGGCTTCTATTGGGGCGAGCACGTGATCAGGGGGCAAGGCGCGTTCGCGGGACACGAGATGAAGATATGGTTCAAGAACGAGAGTCTCGTTTCCTGGAAGGACGAGAAACCCTTCGTCACTGCACCCGACATGATCGTGTTGATGGAACGCCCGAACGGCGAGCCTCTCACCAACAACATGGTGAAGGAGGGAAGTGAGCTGGCAGTGGTGGGTGTCAGGGCCAGGGAGGCGTTCAGGACGCCGGCTGGTGTGGGCATCCTCGGGCCGCGACACTTCGGCTTCGACATCGATTACGTCCCCATCGAACAGTTGATGGGATAGCTCATCACTGAAGGGATCTGTGGAGCGGAACCATGGTTAGGAAACCACGAGTAGGCTTGATCCGAGTTCTGACAGTGGAGGATCCAGTCGAACTGGGGGTTCACGGCCGAATCATCGAGCGGCAGTATCCGGGATTGGAGCTACACAGCCACTGTATCCCGGACCAATTCGAGGGCATCTATGACGACCGCACCCAGAGGATAGCGGAGCCTAAGATCGTGCGGCTGGCGGAGCGGCTGGCGCCAGAAGTGGACGCGATCGTGATCACCTGCTGCGCGGACCCGGCAGTGGCCAGCTTGCGACAGACGCTGCGCATTCCGGTTATCGGGGCGGGGTCGGCGGTGGCAACTGCCGCGCGCGCCTACACCGACAGGATTTGCGTTCTAGGGCTTACCGGAGAACCGCCTGACGTGATCGCCAGAATCCTGGGTTCGTCGATGGTAGCTTACCTGGTTCCTTCGGGGGTGCGGATCGCCCCGGACCTGGTAACGGCCGAAGGACGTCAGTCCGTGCTCGACACCGTCGCGAGGGCCCGAGAACTGGGCGTGGGCGCTATCGCGCTGGCTTGCGGCGCCATGGCGACAAGCGGCGTCGCCCCGCTGATCGCAAAGGAGTACGGGATACCGACCATTGATCCGGTTGTGGCGTGCGGGCTATTTGCCTCGCACGCGCTGCTGACCATGAGATCTGGAGAGTAGACGAGCAGGCGCGATGACGATGAAGCAGGTGATCGAGAGCTACGAATTGCTGGACAGCGCGACCGTGGACGGCGCGGCGGTCTTGAGCTTGCTACGGGACCGTGGGCTCCGCGACGTGTCGATGCGACGTGTGAATGGGGACACAGGCTACACTGACTTCCTGCGCGTTGTGGTTCCAGGAAGTGGCGGAAGATCCTCGGGCGGGGCGGCGCCTACCACCGGCATTGTCGGAAAACTGGGAGGCATTGGAGCGAGGCCGGAGAGAATTGGGCTGGTGTCCGACGCAGACGGAGCGATAGTCGCCGTGGCATGTGCGCTGAAGCTCGCGGACATGGCCGCACGCGAAGACAGGCTGCCGGGAGACGTTGTGATCACGACCCACATCTGCCCCTTTTCCCCGACCCGTCCTCACAACCCCGTTCCGTTCATGGGGTCTCTGGTGACCCAACGGGTGGCTCTGGAGCACGAGGTAGACGCTCGAATGGAGGCGATCCTGTCTATCGACGCAACCAAGGGCAACCGGATACTCAACTACAGAGGCGTAGCGATCAGCCCGACCGTGAAAGAGGGGTACGTGCTTCGGGTGAGTGAAGACCTCCTGGATCTGCTGTGCAACGTGACCGGGGATGCTCCCCACGTACTACCCATCACGACTCAGGACATCACTCCGTACGGGAACGGGCTGTATCACTTGAACTCCATAATGCAGCCGTGCACCGTAACGTCCAGCCCAGTGGTGGGGCTGGCGATCACGTCGGCGGTGGCCGTTCCGGGTTGTGCGACGGGCGCCAACAACGTGGCCGACCTGGAGTTGGCAGCGCGATTCAGCATCGAAGTGGCCAAGGAGTTTGGGGCGGGCCGTTGCTCCTTCTTCGACGAGGAGGAGTGGGGTCTATTACAGCGCACATACGGGCCGCTGGGGCGGCTTCAGGCGAAAGGGTGTTAGGGAGGGCAGAGATGGCAAAGCGCATTGGTGTGGTGACAATAGGGGCCACACCTCGACCGGATGGATTGGTGACTGAGATCGGCCAGATCCTCGGAGGTGGTTACGAGCTCCTCGAGGCAGGGGCACTGGACGGGTTGAGCAAGGCCGAAGTTCAGGCCATGGCGCCGGAGCCGGGTGAATACCTTCTCATTACGGTCCTGGGCGACGGTTCCTCGGTGACCGTGGCCAAGAGGCACATCGTTCCATTGGTTCAGAAGCGTATCGATGAGATGAACGCCCGGGAAATGGACGTAGTCCTGCTGATGTGTACGGGGGCGTTCCCGCCGCTAGAGAGCAGGAAGCCATTGGTTCGACCGCAGCCCATCCTATACAACTTGGTGAGAGGGATTGCGGAGGGGCGAAAGGTGGGGGTGATGACGCCGCTACCGGCCCAGGTAGAGCAGGCGAGGAGCAAGTGGAGCGAGGTCGGAGTGGAGACCTCAGTTGCTCCAGCCGACCCGTACGGCGATCCTGCCAGGATCGAGGCGGCGGCACTGGAGTTGGCACGCGAGAACGTGAGCCTGATCGTCATGGATTGCTTCGGCTATACCCTGGCGATGAAGGAGTTGGTCAGGCGAGAGACGGGGTTGCCGGTCGTCCTGGCTCGCTCGGCCATCGCTAGGGTCGTGGGAGAACTGACCTGAAAGCCAGCCGCACCCCGAACTATCAAGAGACTCCCTGATAGTTCGGGGTGTGTCATGTTGCACTGTCTACCCCTAGTGCCATAAGCGAAGGTCGACATCCAGGGACCGATCACGGCCTCCAAGGAATAAATCGCCCACTGTCTTTGTGCGGCACATGCCTATATAACGTTCCGCACGCGGCACCATTCAGTCCATTGGCTCGGTGATCAGCATCTCCGCGGGGTTCTCGATCAGTTGTACCACCCGAGCCAGGAATTGTGCTGCCATTGCGCCGTCTAGGATGCGATGGTCGCTGGACAGAGTCAAGAAAGCGGTGGGTCGAACCACTGCCTGATCCTCCGATGCCACCACCCTGTTCTTGATCCGACCTACTGCCAATATGGCTGCTTGGGGAGGGTTCACAATGGCTTCGAACTGGTCAATCCCGTACATCCCTAGGTTGGATAGGGTAAAGGTGCCGCCTTCTAGATCAGGCAGAGTCAAGAGGCCGCTCCTCGCCTTTTGCACTAGTTCCCTGCGCCGCGCTGCAATCCCAACCAGGCTCAATCCGTCGGCATCCGGGATCACTACCACCACCAGGCCCCCCTCAGTGGCCACGGCCACCCCGAGGTTCACCTGAGAGCTCAATAGGCTTGCCCCAGGAGTCCAGACCGCATTGACCACGGGATGCTCGCGAAGCGCAATGGCCGTCGCCCTTACCAGCCAGTCCGTGATGGTCACCTTAAGTCCATGCTCTTTTTCCGATACCGCAGAAACCTGCTTGGACAAGGCCGTCAAGGCGCTGGCATTCGCCTCCACAGTCAAGTAGAAGTGGGGGGCACTGGTAAAGCTCTGAACCATACGATCGGCTACGAATTTCCGGATGCCCCGCAACTCGACTCGTTCTCCGAGAACGGTGGAAGCTGGATCTGAGCTTGGGTGTTCGGGTCGGGTAGCAGGAGTCTCGGAGACAGTTGGTCGTGAAAGAGTGCCTACTTGAACAGGCTCGCCCGCAGCGGACCTACGCACGTCACCCTCCACAATCCGGCCCTCAGGCCCGGTTCCGGTCACATTGCGAAGATCTACGCCCAGCGTCTTCGCCAGTCTCTTCGCCACGGGAGATGCCTTAGTGAGGCCAGATTCAGTAACGGGAACTTGCGGACGCCATTGTGTAGAGTCGTCCATAGGGCCGGCTGTTGCGTGGGCGGGAGAGTGTGCTTCCTCTGGCCTCAGCAGGGCCGCTTTTTCTGCCTGGGCAGGAATCGTCTCGCCCTGCGCAGTTAGGTATGCGATGACCCCCCCCACTTCCACGGAGTTGCCCTCACCCACCAGGATCTGGCCCAGGACGCCGTTGGCCAGGGCCTGCACTTCCTCAGTCACCTTGTCAGTCTCTACAATAAACAGGGGCGCGCCTTTGAGCACCTCGTCCCCGACACTCTTCAGCCACTTGACCAATGTACCTTCGATCATGGTCAACCCCAGTCGTGGCATTACGACTTCTGTGCCCATCAACTAGACCTCTCCCGTCAACTTCCGTATAAGAGTCCACTACCGGTTTGCCGCAGCGAGTTTCTCTACTTGGACACTGCCTTGGCGTCCTCCAGCATCGGACCTATCTTGGCCTCGTCCTCGACCCACAAGCGAGCGTACTCCTGCGCATCCGCAAAGCGGACCAGCACTCCCATTTCCTCCATCTTCTTCCTGAATTCAGAATCCTTCGTGGCTCTCCCTATCACGCCACTCAGAAGTTCAATCACCGGCTTTGGAGTTCCCCCGGGCGCCACAAACCCTCGCGAGGAGCTCATAGTCACATTGTAGCCCTGGGCAGGCAGGGGCTTGGCACCAGGGAACAGCACGCTTTCTTCCTTGTCGAAGACTCCGAGGATTCGAAGCGCACCGCTGCTGAATTGCCCCATCAACCCCCCTGCACTGACGACTCCAGCATCGATGTGTCCGCCCAACATAGCCGCCACCTGCTCGCCACTTCCGTTGAAGTGCACATGTGCGAATTTCGCGTCGGCGGCCTTGCTGAGTCCGAGGGCTGCCAGGTGTACGGCGGTCATGACCCCGTTGTCGCCGACCTTAACCTTCTCTGGTGCAGCCTTGGCTGCCTTGACCAGATCATCTGTAGTCTTGTAGGGACTATCACCCTTGACTACGAGTCCGGGCGGCTCCATCGCGGCAACCGCCACCGGCTCCAGATCCTTGCGGAAGAAAGAGCTTTTTCGATCAGGATCCAGGTAGGTAATAGCGGTCGTCGGCATGACGTTCATAGCGAGGGTGTAGCCGTCCGGTTTTGCTAATGCCAGTTCTGCGATCCCCAGTTGTCCTGATGCGCCTGCCTTGTCCACTACCTGAACGGACGTTCCCAGTTCCTTCTCCATCCAACTTGCAAATTGGCGTGAGAAGAGATCGTTGACGCTACCGGCTGCCCAAGGGACGATGATCGTTATTGGCTTGCCCTTCACCGGATAGTTGACCTGCTTGGTAGCAACCTCAGTCGGCTGCTGCGTCGCCGACACGACGCGCGTGGGTTGGACGCCGACTGGTTCGGCTGTGTTCGCCAGCGACGTTGGCGCTTTTGCAGGTGACGGTGGAGGTGTGGCACCACTACAGCCGACCGCTGCGAGGCTGGCTACAGCGAACAACATTGCCAAATAAGCCGATACAGTCTTCAACTCTTGCCTCCTCCTAACTACCCATCAACTTGCGCACTGCTGCGACCAGATCGATCGTGGTGGGCACGACGATGTCTTCCAGCACCGGCGTAAAGGGAATAGGAGCTTCTTTGGCGCCAACCCGGCATACCGGAGCGTCTAGATAGTCGAACAGCTCCTCGGCGATCCAGGAAGCTACCTCTCCGCCCCATCCGCCCCTTAGCGTTGCCTCGTGGGCTACCACCACTCTATGAGTCTTTCGAACTGAGGATGCTATGGTCTCCTTGTCCAGCGGAACTAGGGTGCGGGGGTCGATTACCTCTACGTCCACGCCCTCGGCGGCCAGTTGTTCGGCTGCTTCCAGTCCCAGGTGAACCATGCGCCCGGTAGCCACCAGGGTAGCGCCCGTTCCTTCCCTGGCGATGTGTGCTTGGCCGAACGGAATCAGGTACTCCCCTTCCGGGACCTCGCACTTAGTGTTGTACAGCTTCTTATTCTCTATGAACACCACCGGGTTGTCGTCGCGTATCGCTGTCTTAAGAAGGCCCTTGGCATCCTTGCCGTTGGAGGGCATAACCACCAGCAGCCCCGGGATGTGAACAAACCAGTTCTCCAGGCTCTGGGAGTGCTGTGGGCCGTGATGGGTGCCCGCGCCGCTCTGGGTTCGTACTACCAGCGGAACCGCGAACCGCCCGCCGGACATGTAGCGCATCTTCGCTGCCTGGTTCACGATCCCGTCCATCGCTGCGGTGATGAAATCCATGAACATGATTTCGAGCACGGGACGAAGACCGGTCATCGCCGCCCCGACGGCGGTCCCGGACAGTGCCGCTTCGGCTATGGGCGTGTCCATGACCCTGTCCGACCCGAAACTCTCCTTCAGGCCTCGGGTGACAGCGAAGACACCTCCGAGGGAGCCAACGTCTTCCCCCATGAGGATCACGCGGCTGTCGCGCTCCATCTCTTCCTGCAGGGCTTCCCCGACCGATCGCGCGTAGGTAAGCTCTCTCATCAACATCCATCCTCCTCTGCCCGAACTAAGCAGGTAGCCCAAGATAGCCTGCCCTTCGTCACCCCACAGCTTCCTTCGTCACCCCACAGCTTCCTTCGTCACCCCCGCTTTCGCGGGGGTCCAGGCCATGGCCATGAGGCAGGTGCGCTGGATGCCCGCGAAAGCGGGCATGACGATTCAAGTCACGCCAGAACATCTTGCAAGGCAGTCTCTGCTAAGGGCTGGGGACGGGACTCAGCAAAGGCCACCGCTTCATCCACCATCGTCTGCGCCTTCTTGTCCAGCTCGTCCAGCCGCTGCGGCTCCACTGGGAGCTCAAGTATGCGACTCCTCAGTCGCTTGATCGGGTCGTCCTGCATGTGCTGGTCGATTTCCTCCCGGGTGCGGTACCTGAGATGCGCCTCTCCCAGGCTATGACTGGCCCAGCGATAGGTAACGCATTCCACCAGCGACGGCCCGCCTCCCTGTCTGGCTCGCTCCACCGCCTCCCCGGCAGCACGCGCGACGGCCTGCACATCGTTGCCGTCCACCGATATCCCTGGCATCCCGTACAGGGCTGCACGCTCTGATATGGTTCCCGCCTTATGTGCGTCCCGTATGCGCAATCCGTGAGCAAACTGGTTGTTCTCGCACAGAAATACGAGGGGCAACTCCCAGATAGACGCCATGTTCATTGTCTCGTGAGCAATGCCATTGGCGGCTGGCCCGTCCCCGAAGAAGCAGAGGACGATCCGCCCCGTGCGGAGCCGCTTGCAGGAAAGCGCCGCCCCGGTTGCCAGCGCCATGCCTGCACCGACGATGCCATTCTCTCCAAGGACGCCGGTATCGGGATCTGCTATGTGCATCGACCCGCCTCGGGCAAGACAGTAACCGTCCGCCCTCCCGAACAGCTCCGCCATCATCCGGTTGATGTCCACGCCCTTGGCTATGACATGCCCTTGCCCGCGATGTGTGCTGGTGATGTAGTCGTCGCGTCGGAGGGGATAGCATGCCCCCACGGGTACTGCCTCTTGACCAACGGAGGAGTGAAACGAGCCGACGAGTCGGGCCTGCATGTGTAGGGCTTCCACCGTGGACTCAAACTGCCGGATGAGCACCATTTTGTGGTAGAGGTCAAGAAGAGTCTCAAGGTCCGCTAGATTTCTCACATCCACTAGGTACACCTCCTCAATAATAGACATGCGCTCTTGTGGGGCAGCTCTTCGGCACGAGCACGCGCCTGTCTGCTAGAAACGATCTAAGAAAGGGTTAGCCCATGGAGTGCCGCTACACCGGATATAAATGGGAATGGACTCGCCAGTGAATAGGTACTCGAATGCTACGTTCAGCTGGGAATATCGAGTTAGCCGCGAGGATCACCGAATCACTCTACCTGTAATCCCAATGCTCGCTCGACCTTTACTGCTAGCCGCCCGCTGCGATAACATAATGCCCAGTGAAGGCTGCGTCATCACCCCGCTGGGGTGATCTTCACACGCAGTGAAAGTCATGGCATCACCCCATAGGGATGATCTGCTTCGTCGAGCTATCAGAGAAGTAGTAGGCAGGTTAATCTGTACGCAAACGGAGCACGGATCTTGGCAATGCGCCACATCTACGTCTACGACACCAAGATCTCTCCTCCCAACATCGGGGAGCACCTCCACCGACCCAGATTATCCCGCCAGTTGAACGGAATCCTGGACCACAAGCTCACCCTCATATGCGCGCCTGCTGGATCTGGTAAGACCACTCTCCTTAGCGAGTTCGCCGCCACCGAGGTCGCCAACGTAATCTGGTATCGCCTAGACCGGAGAGACCGCGATGTGGCTGTCCTGGCAGAGTGCCTCCTACAGGCTGCAGCACCTCACGTCGGTCTCCTCGAATTCGGCGACGATCCATTAGCCGACAAGATTGGAACGGAGGCTGTTCTACCCACCCTAGTTCAGGCCCTCTCCGGAGCCGCTGCTGCTCTCGATGACCGGTTGGTCGTGATCCTGGATGACTACGAAAAGGTCACCGGCAGCCAAGCCACTAACGAACTCATTGCGGGTCTCATTGAGTTGACACCACCGGGCATCCACCTGGTGATTTGTTCGCGTTCAGCCCCCGAACTGCCGCTAGCTCGTCTGAGACTGAATGGCGACATGCTCGAACTGTCAGGGAGGAACCTCGCACTCGATGCGAAAGAGGTATCGGAGCTCCTGATCGACTGGCGCGCCTTGCCGTTAAGTGAGAGCGAGATCGATCTAGTGCTGTCCAAGACCAGCGGCTGGATGGCTGGCATTTGCATGCTCAGCGAGTCGCTGAAGGGTCGCAACAGGGATGACGGAATCGCCTTCCTACGCAGTTTCAACGGAAGCTCGAGGCTTGTATATGACTACTTCGCTGAGGAGGTTCTGGGGCAGCAGACGCCGCGGGTTCGGGAATTTCTCCTCTCCACATCGCTTCTCAACGAGCTTCATCGCGACCTGGTCAATCCATTCCTGGGCATCACGAACGCGCAGGAGATGTTGGAGACGCTCGCAGCCAACAATCTATTCTTGATCAGCCACGATGAAAGCCGCGATTGGTATAAGTACCACCCACTGTTTCAGGAGTTCCTAAGAACCAGGGCCAAGAGGTACCAGGATAAGAGTGCGATAGCCCGAGCGCATCAGCGCGCTGCCGCAGCTTACACGGCGATGGAGATCTGGGGTCCCGCGATCGACCACCTTTGTGAAGCGGGCAGCTACACGGAGGCCGCCAACATCATCGAACGGGTAGGCGATCAGCACGCTGAGAGGGGAAATCTAGAGACAGTGAGACACTGGCTCAAGATGATTCCCGACAGCTTGCGCTACGACAGACCGCGGCTCCTTGCGGTGGAGGGTCGGATAGCTCATCGCCAAGGCCGCTATGAGCAAGCGAAGACTGCCCTAATACAGGCACAGACGCTGTTCGCCGAGCGGGGGGACAGCGATGGCCTAGCACGAGTAGTCAACGATCGCGCCCTTGTTTGCTACCACACAGGCAATTACCGAGAAGCCCTCGATCTCTTGGAATGCACTCTTGGTTCGGCGCCCAACCCGAACACTCGATCCGAGATGCTGGGGACGCTCTGCTTAACCTACAAGCAGTTAGGCGAACTGAAGCTCTCGGCCAGAGTGGGAGAAGCCGCTCTGCAGGCGCTGGCGGAGGAAGATGCCGAATCGCGGCCTGGCATGGATGCCCGAACTCGACAGGTCCTGGCCCAAGCTTACCTGCTCCGGGGAGACCTGGACAGGGCTCTCACGCTTAGCCTTCAGGCAAGGGATCTGCGCCTCGCGGAGCAGCCTGGTGGGATCGTGTTAGGATGGATACTGTGGACCCTCGGAATGGTCCGGTCGGTTCGAGGAGAATTTGCGCTGGCTCTTCAAGCCCTGAAGGAGGCGGATCTGCACGGGGGTCAATGGGTGAAACCTCAACGGGTCCGGATAAGCCTCTGGCGAGGGAACTGCTACACTGACATGGGTGATCTTGCCGCCGCTGAGGAGTGCTACCAAGCAGCGGGTAGGCCTACTGCTGAGATCAGTTGGTTGCACATCAGACAGGGCAAAACGACTCTGGCCGTCCGAATCGCCAGCGAGGGCCTTGAGCGGCTGACAGGGAGTGAGCCTTCTATGGAGCAGGCGAGCGCCAGTGCCGTACTGGGCCTCGCCTTAGGCGCTACCGGACAGATCCAGGAGGCCCTTGGGCTACTCCAGGATGCCGCCAAAGTCTTCTCGGAGAAGGATTGTCTGCTCCACCTCACTAGTACGAGGCTGCACATAGCCCGTATGCAGATCGACTGTGGCCAGCGCGAACAAGGCTTGCGAACTCTGCACGAGGCTCTGACAACGGCCGAGAGCCAGAGCTATTACCACTTCTACTGGTGGAACCCCGACTGGATGGGACAACTGCTCTGCCTGGCGCTTGACGACTGTCAAATACGCTCATACATCAGCCGATTGGCCGACCTGCACAAGGAGTCCGTCAGCCATCATGTCCACTCTGCTCTGCAGTCGAATGTCATTAGTGGCGAGGTGTCATGGAAAGAGCCCGACGAGCACGATTTAGCCTGGCGGCAGCTCAAAGACATGCTGACATCCTGCACTGACGCTACAACGAAGACTCAAATAGAGCTAGCGGTGGCCGCCAATCGATTGGCCTGTGACTGGGTGGTTCGGCTGCGTAATAGCTTCGGGCTCACCTGGCGAGAGATTGAGGTGTTCCTGGCCTACTACGTGGATCGACAGGATCCGGAAGGCGATCCAGAAGCCCCGATGCGCAGGCAACTAGCGGAGCGGCTCTGCATGACCGAGAACACTCTCAAGTCCCACATCAAGAGCATCCGCCGCCGCCTGGACCTTCCGGCGGGCGCGAACAGGGTGCAGGTCTGCCGACTTGTCACTGGCAAAACGAGAGCCTCTTGATGCGATGACTCAGTGATCCCCGCATCCGCGTCCAGGGAACGTGTGGGCATGGTTCACGAATCGCGCCTACTAGCGAACAGTCTCGTTCACGAGGCGATCGACGTCATCCCCCGGCTCACGTCCGTCCGCACAAGAATCGCCTGCCCAGCGAATTGTCGTGTCGCCTCGACCACCTTCGGGCCCCGGTCTTCAGAGCGCGCCCCGATAGACACGCGGACCCCCTCAACTACCCATCGCCTGGGGAAGTGTGATCGTGAACCGGGGGATATTGTGGTAGCGGACGAAGAATGTATTGTGGTGGTCCCATGGGAGGATGCGGAGGATGTCTATGAAGACTGGCGCAGGGTGATCGATCACTAACGAGGCTTCGCCTCAGACCGACGAGTTGTAGAGGTGAGGGCATACCTTCAGGCAAGAAGATGCCTCTGGTTGCATGCCCAAGCAGAACAGGCTAACCCGCCCCATATTAGACCGCTGAGCTGTCAGTTGGCCCCGAAGGACATTGCTGCAACCAGAGGCTACGCGGTTATCGATAGACACTTGAGATCTGCTTGGTCTTCATAAGGTTCTTCGTCTCTCCCTCCTGGGAGAGAGGACTATAATGTCTACCCCTCCGTCGCGATGCTGCTTGCCAGCTTCGCGCCCCGCGCCTCCGTGCCCCTCGTCGCGTAGCTCACGACCGGCAGGACGATCATGGGCACGATCATGGCTACGGCGCCGGCCAGGGGCACGCCAGGCTCACCCCAGAGGATGAAGAGGGTCAGGGCGGTGCCCAGCCCAGTCAGCAATCCGGCGATCGCCCCGATTCGATTGGCCCAGGGCAGGAACAGGCCGTAGACGTAGGGGGCCACGAAGGAGCCTCCTATTGCGCCCCAGGAGATCACCATCAGGGAGAGGATGAAGGCCGGTTTGCCGAGGGCGATCACCAGGGAGGCCAGGACAAAGAGTCCGCACAGCGCCCGGAGCAGCAACATCGTCTGCTTGGGGGTGGGCTTGGGGTTCGCGTCCCGGGCGTACAGGTCGATCGCTATGGAGGAACTGGAGACCAGCACCAGGGAGGAGAGGCTGGACATGGAGGCCGAGAGCACCAGCAGCAACATCAGCAGCGATGCCCACCCCGGTATCTTCTCGGTCAGAAGGTGGGGCATGAGGTAGTCGGCCGATGCCTTCCCCGTGGAAGGGTCTATAGGCGGCGCCTGGTAGAACAGGTGGGTCAGCGCTCCCGAAAAGTAGGCTGCGAAAGAGATGATCAGGGCGAAGCCGGTGGCCACGATCATGGCGCGGGTCACGTCCTTCTCGCTCTTGAGGGAGTAGAACTTCTGCACCATCTGGGGCATGCCCCAGGGACCGATACTGGTGATCAGCACCAGGGAGGCCAGCACCATCCAGCCCGGGAACTGGGCCTCGGGAAGGACCCCCCCGATGGCAGGGAGGCTGACCTGGCTAAAGCCCGGGTAGCTGATCGCCCACGCCTGGTCCCAGGCAGGGCCGAAGCCGCCCACCAGGTTCACCAGGAAGACGACCATGAAGATGGACCCGAAGATCTCCACGATGCCCCGCAGGAAGTCCGTCAGGGTGAGGGCGAAGTAGCCGCCCATCATCAGATAGACCCCGGTGAGGGCGGCCATCAGGGTCAGAGCATAGACGTAGGAGATGCCCAGGTTGACCTCGAAGAGGTAGCTCAGCCCCATGTAGACGGAGGCGGAGTAGGGGACCAGGAAGGCGAAGATAATGAGGGCAGACATTACTCGCAGGGCGCGGCTGCCGTAGCGGGCCTCGAAGAACTCCGGCATCGTCATCGCCCCGAGCTTGGCCGTCATGATGCGGGTTCGCTTGGCCAACACCATCCAGGCTAGGAGCGAGCCGACGACGGTGTTGCCGGCGACTATCCATAGAGTGTGGGGGCCGAAGCCCCATCCCAGCTTTCCGGCGTAGCCGACGAACAGCACGGCGGAGAAGTAGGTGGTGCCGTAGGCGAAGGCCGACATCCAGGGGCCGATGGTGCGGCCTCCAAGGAAGAAATCGCCCACCGTCTTTGTGCGGCGCATGCCCACGTAGCCCAGGTACAACATGGCCGCTACGTAGAGGACGAGGATCGACAGCTTCAATTCCATGGCTAAACCACCCCTATTAAGGTGTCAATGAGGGGGACGAGCCGAACCAGACGACTCCGTCCCTTGGGGGAGAGAAGGGCACGATTGCCCGCGGCATTCTAACAGCGTTATGGAAGAGTCGCAAACGCAGACAGTCCAGGAGTCCAGGCTGAAATTGCACCATAAGGAGCGTCTTCGCGGCAGCAGCAGGCAAGATCCATCGTCAACCCGCATCCCTCCCGTCATCCCTGCTTTGAGGAATGACGGTTACCATTGTCCTTGTCAGGACTGCCTACTCTTAATGGTGCAATTTCAGAGTCCAGGGGGCGCCCGTCGGCTTTCCGGGGAGAGCCTGGTGGCGCAATGCCGCCCGACGCTGAAGTGCTGATCTTTACCCACATCGTATAACAGCTTCGTGGAAGGCCTGGCTTTACAGCCGCTCCGTAGGCCATATTTCGGGGCGGCCCCTCATGCACCACCAGGACAGCCCGTCCGACGCGGCCCCGGAGCCCGCTCTGGACGCGGCCGAGCGATGGATGTCCCAGCCGGCCCTACGGCTGGGCCAAGAGATGTGGATAAAGATCAGGCTGAAGCAATCGGACTGAGACGCTAAAGCACCCTGAAGGGCGCTGAGTGCGCCTCCAGCTAGCCTCCAGCGCGAAGTCGATATCGGGGGAAGGCGCTTCAGCGTCCTTGAGCGTCTCAGCCTGGTCCATTCATGGCCAGCCGTCCAGACCAGCGCCGTCCCGGGATCGCCCGCACCACTCAGGCGTCCAGACCAGCGTGATCCAGCCGCCGTTGCCCCTGCCACCCAGGCACCGTTGCCCGTGCCGCCCGGCCGTCCAGACCAGCGCCGGCCAGGAATCGCGACGGGCACCCGGGCGTCCCGAGGGGCGTGCAGCACTGCGGCCTTCATGGTGCCCTTGATCGGGGGCGGGACCGCCTCTCCGTCCATCGGTTCCCTCCGTTCTGGACTACGCCTTGCCCAGCAGAACTCGCCACGGAGACACGGAGACGGCACGGAGTCCTCTCTGTGTAGGCTCCGTGCCGTCTCCGTGCACTCCGTGTCTCCGTGGTTGTGTTAAGGGCCCTAAGCCTTGCCCTCGGAGCCGAACAGCTGCATGTAATGGGTCGCCACTTCCCTGAAGGCGTTCCTGGTCTCGTGGATCAGATCGTTCATCCGGACCTTGTCGTACCGCTCGTCGAGGGTCTTCTTGATCCGCCGCTTCGCCTCCTCGGCCATGTCGGTGTAGATGTTGACCTTGGCGATGCCGTAGTCGATGGACCTCTTCAGCCGCTCGTCGCCCGTGGAAGAGCCGCCATGGAGCACCAGGGGCATCTTCACCGTATCGTAAATGGTGGACAGCAGGTCGTAGTGGATCTTAGGCTCGCCCTTGTACTTGCCGTGGGCCGTGCCGACGGCCACTGCCAGGGCGTCCACACCGGTGTCGGCGACGAATTGAGCTGCCTCCTCGGGCTTCGTCAGGCCGGACTCCGTCTTCTCGTACTCGGTGCCCAATCCCACGTGGCCGACCTCAGCCTCGGAGGTCACCCCCACAGCCCTCGCCGCCCTCACCACGTCGCGGGTGATCCTCACGTTTTCCTCGTAGGGCAGCGCCGACCCGTCGAACATGACGGAGGTCACCCCGGCGCGGATGGCCCGCACGCACGACTCGTAGCTACGGCCGTGGTCCAGGATGATCGCGACCGGGATCTTCAAGGGAGCCCCCTGCTCCTTGATGCAGCTCACCAGCGTCTCGAATCGGACCTCCTTGAAGAAGCCCTCGGCGATGGCCACGATGACCGGGGAGCTGTTGTCCACCGCCGCCTGGAGCACCGACTCCGCCATCTCCAGGTTGCACACGTCGAAGGCGCCCAGGGCGTACTTCCTCTTCAGCCCATCCTGCAGCAGTTCACCCATAGGGACCAGCATTGTAGAGTCCTCCTTCGCCAAGTCCTGCGGACCTCCCGCAGGCCACCTATCGTCAATAGTAGAGCATTCTCGTGGACACCCCAGATTACACCCACAACCCGCTTGGTGCTATCGCGGCGGGAGCAGCTTCTCCACCCTGGCCTCCCGCAGCAGCGCGAACTGCGGTAGCGGATCCCCGATCAGGGGCATGGCGTACTCGTGGAACTGCTGTGTGGGGAGGTGATTCTCGTAATCCATGAACTCGTCCGGGAGCCGCTTCACCCCATTGGCCGCCTGCTCCAACGGGACGAGTCCCGGCCGACAGCTGTATTGTGGGCCTGGCTCTCGCACCAGGATCACCAACTGGCCGCTGATGCCCTGCAGGGCGTACCTCACCCCCGCCGCCCCCAGCATCACGGCTTCCTGAATGTCCACACGGGAGGCCAGCGAGATCGTTGCGCGCTGTAGAACACCCGGCTTCTCCGCTCGCGCCTTGATCCCGAGTCGCTCCATAGCCATGCGGGCCAGGTACTCACCCACGCCGCCCCGCTGCCTGTGTCCGAAGGCGTCCACCTCCAGCGCCCCTGAGGACTCCACCAGGGTATGGCCCTCTTCGTTCCGCAGCCCCTCCGAGACGACGACCACGGCGTAGCCGTACCGGTTGTAAACCCCCTGTACATCCTCCAGCAGCTCTTCCAGCCGGACCGGCCTCTCCGGAACGTAGACCAGGTGGGGAGGGTCGGCCTCTCGCCGCTTCCCCAGCGCGGCGGCGGCGGCGATCCAACCGGTGTCCCGCCCCATCGTCTCGATAAAGTCGATAGGGGTGAAGCTCCGCTGGCTGCGAATGTCGGCTCCGGCCTCCATGGTGCTGATGGCGATGTAACGTGCAACGCTGCCGTAGCCCGGGCAGTGGTTCGTGTGGGGCAGGTCGTTGTCGATGGTCTTAGGTAGGCCGATGACCCGCATCTCGTACCCGTCGGCCTCTACCACGCGGGCTATCTGGGCGCTGGTATCGGCGGAGTCGTTCCCGCCGATATACAGGAAGTAGCGGATGTCATGGGCCTTCAGTATCTGGAGGATCCGCTCGTATTCATCTGGCTTGACCCGATATCGGCAGGTGCTGAGGGCCGATCCCGGGGTACGCTGCAGCGACTCCACCAGGTCGGGCGGCTGGCGGCGGAGGTCGTAGATCTCCTCGTCCAACAGCCCCTGGATGCCAGCGGACATACTGTAGATCTCGCCGATCTCCTCGTGCAGTCTGGCCTCTCGGATCACCCCAGCCAGGGTGCTGTTGATTACCATGGTCGGGCCACCCGATTGCCCTACCAGCAGATTCCCGTGCATTCTAGTCACAGTTCCCTTCCAGAATCAGGTTAGAATCATACTAGAATCATGTTTGAATCGTGAGGATATAATGTCATAACCTTCATCATGCTATAGCTGCCCCGCGTCGATGTCAAGATCAGCAGGTCTGTGGCTCAACGCGGCAAAGTGTGAACAGCCTCGGCCGTGAACAGCCAGGCTAACCGCGTCAGCCCTATCGTAATTAGCCCGGCCGTTCACGGCCGAGACGTCACACAACACCCCGAAGAGTTAGCCACCTGGCCTGGGATTGGGCGTGCTTTCTCCCGAGACCGCTGGGGTCTCCTGGGCCGCTGGGGTCTCCAAGGCCGCGGCGGTCTGGGTCTACGCTCGCCTGAACGCCAACCCAAACCAGGACCACATGTTTAGGTCTGTGTTGCCGGTCAGCAGGCGGCCTAATCTCCAGCTTTAGACTCAACGAGATCGCGTGTTCAACCGTCGCATGTCATCAAGAAAAGGCCTAAAGTGCCGATTACTTAGTGTCTAACGGATCAAGTT
>DIXP01000052.1 GCA_002436065.1 Chloroflexi bacterium UBA6077 | reverse complement strand
AACAAATAAACCTGACAGTAGCCCGAGGGGGGCGAAGCTCCTGCCCGGGAGGGCGAAGCTCCTGCTGAGCCGTCCAGTAGGGGGAGCAGGCGACAGACTCCAACAGGTGGCTCGCCAGGAGGCTCGCCCTCCCGCAGTGTGGACACGCCTGTTAGCCATACCCTGTCAGGTTTATTTGTTAAGGTTCATGAGCAGCGGGCGATCGCCCAGGCCCGGAAATGTGAGGCACGCCCGGGCTCCCTCCCTGCCCTTTCGCGGGGGGCTGCTACCTGCTACAATTCCCTTCTGTGCAATGTGCACAAGGCGTCCGCCATGCCGGACTATTCCACCGACAAGGGATCTCTATGGCTGTCACGGTAGAGGACCTCCTCCAACTTGCGCTGCCGGCCGGGACTGTTGTAGTTGCCGGCAAAGCGGGGCTTCGGACAGAAGTGGTGTGGGCCCGTTCCCTGAGGCCCAGGCCGCCGGCCTTCGAGGCCCTGGAAGGGGGCGAGCTCGCTTTGCTATCCACGTCTCACCTCAGCCTGGTCGAGGGCTCGCTGACCCTTGCCACCCTGATCGCCCGTCTCTCCGAGGTCGGGGTGGCCGCTCTGGCGGTCCAGGGAGAGATCGATGGTGCCGCCGTGAAGGTCGCCGACACCCTGGGCATTCCGCTGATGCGGCTACCCACCGACGTATCGCTTGTCGAAGTGGAGAGGGCCGCCATAGCCACGGTGGTTGACATGCAGGCCGAGCTTCAGAGGCGGGCTTCGGAGATCCACCGGCAGCTTGCCCAGCTGACCTTCGAGGAGCGAGGGCTACAGGCGGTGGTAGAGCAGCTGGCGGCCATATGCGGCAAGGCCGTCGCAATAGAGGACGATCAGTTCCGCCTTCAGTTCAGCGCCTCAGTAGCTGGGCTTGCTCAGGTCGAAGAGATGGAGTTGAGGGTGAGCAGCTGTCTGGTGGCGGACTGGGTGGGTACCGTTCCTCTTTCCAGCATGCAGCCACCGGTGGGGAGGTTCTCCATACCCGGCACTGGTCTTGCCCGCTTCGTTGCCCCCATTCCGGCGCGCGATGGGGTGGCTGGGTATCTATCGGTGATCGGCCCTGAGGGGGAGATGACGGAGGTGGATCGACAGGCAGCCGGGCGCGGCGCGGCCGTTTGCGCGGTGGAGGTGGCAAAGGAGGCTGCCGTCGTCGAGGCCGAGGCGAGGTTGCGGGGCGACCTGCTGGACCAGCTACTCTCGGGGGATGCGCAGGGGGATCAGCTGTTGCTGGGCAAGGCCCGGCGGTTGGGCTACGACCCTACCCTGCCTTCCCTGGTGCTTGCCCTTAGAGCCGAGGCCGGGTCGCAGACGCGGGCGAACGGCTCTAACAGGGATCCCGAGCGAACCAGGATGCAGTTAGAATCGGTTGTGAGGGTTGAGTTGTCCCGACGAGAGGCCCGGTCCCTGGTCGCCTCCAGGGGTAGCACGGTGGTGGCCGTCGTTCCGCTTCCCGCTCTGCCTTCGAAGAACCATGCCTGGGAACTGGCGGAGGCGATGCGCCGAAGGGCAGAATCGGCCCTGGAGGGCTGTCGGGTGGCCGCGGGAATCGGTCGGGCAACCGATATGGGGATCAGCCTTGCCGCCTCCTACCGGGAGGCTGAGGGGGCCCTAGGTATCGGCACGAGGGTGAACGGACTTTCCTCCACCACCTACTTCGGGGACCTGGGCATACTGCGACTGCTCGCCCAGGTGGGCTCTCAAGCGGAGTTGGAGGGCTTCCGCCAGGAGATGTTGGACAAGCTGGAGGAGCACGACCGGAGGGCCGGCGGGGAGCTGGTGAAGACCCTGGAGGCGCTCTTCCAGTATCATGGTAATCTGAGCAAGACCGCCGAGCAGCTTTCGCTCCATCGCAACTCCCTGCTCTACCGGCTTCAAAGGATCGAGGAGATTAGCGGCCACGACCTGGGGGACCCAGAGACCAGGCTGTCCCTCCAGGTGGCCTTGAAGGTCAGACAGCTGCTGGAGGCGGACCGGAGCCGGGAGTAGCGCCGGGTATAATGGCGCGAGCGAGATGCAATCTATTCGAGTGAGTGGGTTCGGGCAAGGCCCGGGCACCCGTTTGTGACAGGAGGTGGACTATGGCGTCAGGGTCCAACAAGGACAGAAAACGCATGCAGGAGATCCTGGAGCTTGTCGAGCGTGAGCAGGTCAAGTTCATAAACCTGCAGTTCTCGGACATCATGGGGATGGTGAAGCAGGTCACCATCCCGGCCCACGAACTGGGCGATACGCTGGAGCATGGCAAGTGGTTCGACGGCTCCTCCATCGAGGGCTTCGCCCGCATCCACGAGAGCGACATGTACCTGGATCCCGACCTGGAGACCTTCGGGGTACTCCCATACCAGGGTGGGCTGAGCACCGCCAAGGTGACCTGCAACATCCACACTCCGGACGGCGAGCCCTTTGCAGGGGACCCGCGGCACGTCCTGATGCTGGCCCTCAAGGAGGCCAGGGAGATGGGCTACCATTTCTACACCGGTCCGGAGTTGGAGTTCTACCTGTTCAAGCTGAACGAAGCCGGCCAGCCTGAATCCCTCCCTCACGACGAGGGATCCTACTTCGACATCTCTACCGACCTGGCGGCGGACGTGCGCAAGGAGATGGTGGAAGCGCTTGAGATGCAGGGGATCTCGGTGGAGACCAGCCACCACGAGGTGGGCCCTGGCCAGCATGAGATCGACATGCGCTACGACGAGGCGCTGCGGATGGCCGACAAGGTGGCGGAGTTCAAGACCACCCTGAAGACTGTAGCTCATAACCACGGGCTCCACTGCACCTTCATGCCTAAACCAGTCTTTGGGATCGCCGGCAGTGGCATGCACTGCCACCAGAGCCTCTGGAGCATAGCGGAGGGCAAGAATGCCTTCTACGATCGCCACGACCAGTACGGGCTGTCCGAGGTCGCCAAGCAGTTCATCGCGGGCCAGCTTGCCCATGCAAAGGGGATGTGCGCGGTGCTCTCGCCGCTGATCAACTCCTACAAGCGATTAGTGGCAGGCTTCGAGGCCCCGGTGTACGTCAGTTGGGCCCGGACCAACCGGTCTGCTCTGATCCGCATTCCCAAGTTCAGCCCGAACAAACCCGAGGCCACCCGAATCGAGTTGAGGAGTCCGGATCCTACCTGTAACCCCTACCTAGCCATGTCGGTTATGCTGATGGCCGGGCTGGATGGCATCAAGAGGAAGCTGCCTCTGGGCCAACCGATCGAGGAGGACCTCTACGAATTCACCGACGAGATGATGATTCGTCACGGGGTGGATACTCTGCCTGGGTCCCTGCATCAGGCGCTGGAGGCATTGGAGAAGGACGAGGTGGTTCAGGCCGCCCTTGGCCCTCACGTCTACTCTCGCTTCATCGAGGCGAAGTACATGGAGTGGAAGGACTTTCGCAGGCATGTGACCTCTTGGGAGGTCCAGCGCTATCTGGGCGTGTACTAATAGCGAAGGCGGTGGTTGGCCCATGGGCCAACCACCGCCTTACTTGTCTCATAGTGCGGGGCGCTCTGCCCCACCTCTCGGTATTGGTCTCTTATCCCACTCGGGCTGGTAGGTCGGTCTTTGCCAGGGACTCTTGAGCCTTTCGGTATAGCTGGACGTACTTCCGTGCGCTGGTCGACCAGGAGTGGTCGGCCTGCATGCAGCGCTCCATCAGCTTCCTCCAGCTATCCCTGTAGCGGTAGCTCTCCAGGGCGCGAATCACGGCGGCAAACAGCATCATCCCGCTGTATTTCTCGAAGGTGAAGCCGTTCCCCTGCCCCCCTCGCGGATCGAAGTCCGTCACCGTGTCGGCCAGGCCTCCTGTGGCGCGAACCACCGGCACGCTCCCGTACCTCATTGCCACCATCTGGTGCGAGCCGCACGGCTCGAAGCGGGAGGGCATGAGGAACATGTCGCTGGCCGCATAGATCTTCTGGGACAGGGTGTTGTTGAAGGTTAGGAACAGCGCCATCTTATGCGGGTTCCGTTTCTGCACCCGAGTGAGCATCTCGTGGTAGTACTGATCGCCCGTGCCCAACACCACCAACTGGAGAGGCAGGTCCATCAGCCCGTCGATCACCTCTGTGAGAATGTCGAACCCTTTCTGGTTGGTCAGGCGCGAGATGCAGCCAATTAGCGGGATCCCTTCGTCCACCGTTAGGCCGGTTTCCCGTTGGAAGGTCAGCTTGTTCGCCACCCGCCGATCCAGGGTGGCCAGATCGAAGTTCTGAGCCAGGTTCGGATCGGTGGCGGGGTTCATGACGTCGTAGTCGATCCCGTTCAGTATGCCCTGGAGCCGATCCTTTCGATCGTTCAGCAGGGTGTGTAGCTTCTCCCCGTACTCCGGCGTCAAGATCTCTTTAGCGTAGGTCTCGCTCACAGTGTTGATGGCATCGGCAAACAGGATGCCGTGGGCCATCAGCGCTACCACGTTGGGAAGTTCGTCGATGTGGGGATAGAGGAAGGTGTACTCCTCGACCCCCGCTATTTCCAGGATCCTCCAGCCGAATATCCCCTGGTAGGCCAGATTGTGGATCGTGTAGACCGAGGCCGTGTCCTGGAAGTAGGGATCCTCGCGGTAGATGGTCTTCAGCCAGTTGGCGACGATGGCGGTGTGCCAATCGTTCAGGTGGATGATGTCGGGCTTCCAGTCGATCTGTTTCAGCATCTCCACGGCCGCTCGACAGTAGAAGATGAATCTCTCTCCATCGTCAGGATAGCCGTACAGATTCTCTCGACCGAAGTACTTGTCGTTGTCGACGAAGTAGACCGGTAGGTCGTTGGCCACTTCCGTGGTCAAGATATCGGCCACTTCCCGGTGCCCGTCCATGGGGACCTCGAGGCCGGAGAGCAGCGAACGGAGACCGAACTTGGCCGGATCGATGCGGCGGTGCCGAGGCACAGCAACCCGGACGTCGTTGCCCAGGGCTCGCAGCGCCCTGGGAAGGGCGTTGGCGACTTCAGACACGCCGCCGGTCTTGACGAAGGGGACCATCTCGGCCGCCATGTAGAGGACTTTCAGTCCATCCGCCATTGAGAGGGAACCTCCTGTCTCTCCCTTACAAGGACAAGAAGGTCGGTTGCACCCACCCATCAGGGATTGCCACCGCGACGGGTCGAACGGGCGCGCCGACCGATAGTTGAAGGAGTTATCTTCGGCCTTGAGCCGGTTAGTGACATCACTAACCAGTCTTGATGTTAGCACAAAAGGTTATGCTCAACAACGACCGGAGGGGCTGTGTTTTCCGACTCCTATATACTACAATTACCTAAACGAGTTAACCTCTTTCTCAGATGGGAGGTGCTGAATGCCGAAGGTTGCGATCAGTGGAAAGGGCGGAGTCGGAAAGACAACCCTGGCTGGAATGCTCGCTCGACAGTATGCGGCCGCCGGCGTGCCGGTGTTGGCCATCGATGCCGACCCCGACGCCAACCTGGCCTCGGCCCTGGGAGTCCCCGCCGAGGCGGCCGGCACTCTGGTCCCTATTGCCGAGATGAAGGAGATGATCGAGGAGCGAACCGGAGCCAAGCCGGGCAGCATGGGGGCCTACTTCCGCCTCAACCCTAAGGTAGACGACCTCCCGGAGCGCTACGCCCTGAAGCATGAAGGGGTCAGGCTGATGGTGATGGGCACCGTGGACCGGGGCGGTGGGGGATGTGCTTGCCCCGAGAACGTTCTGTTGAAGGCGCTCATGACCCATCTGGTCTTCCGCAAGGAGGACACGGTGATCATGGACATGGAGGCCGGGGTGGAGCATCTTGGCCGTGGCACTGCCTCCAACATGGACGCGATGATCGTGGTGGTGGAGCCAGGGCAGCGCAGCGTACAGACTGCCCTTCAGGTGGCCCGTCTGGCCAGAGACCTGGGGGTCAATCGGTGCTTCGTAGTGGGGAGCAAGGTGCGCGGCGATCGGGAACGGGAGTTCATTCGCACTCAGGTGGCGCCCCTGCCAGTGCTGGGATTCATGTCGTACAGCGCGGCCGTCGCTGAGGCCGACCTGGAGGGCCGGAGCCCCTACGGCTCCGACGCTCAGCTCGAGGCCGAGGTCCAGGAGATCCGCCACAGGCTGGAGGCGCTGGCGTAGACCGTGTAAGGCCGCGGGATGGGAGGGCGAAGCTCCTGCCGAGCCGCCTGTTGGAGGCGGACGCATGCTCCCCCACCCGGGAGGGCGCTGGTAGACATGGGGACGCTGGCCCCTACGGATGCCAGATCTCCACCACCGCGGGCATCGCCTCATTGTGTGGGTACGCGATCTTGAGAACGCCGGAGCCTTTGTCGTAGCTCCAACTGCTTTCTGCTGCCTCTTGACCATTGACCAACAGTGCCGTGGGCTCTGGGGTGGCCACGTAGGCGTAGCCCGGCAGCCCATCTGGTCCGTTCAACACCAGCCTCATGAGCCCTGCTGCGAGCTCCACATGGTAGCTGCTGTTGGTCCACAGCATGCCGGGCTCCGAGCGGAGGACGAACAGCTGGAGCGTTCTTGGTTGGACGCTCGCCATCAACCCATCGGTAACCCCCACAGGACGATCCGCTGCGACGTCGTAACCCCATAATCTGACCCCCTGGGGCAGGCCGTGGCTTGGCAGCGAAGCGCTCAGCGTCTTCATCTGGTCGGTACGGTTGAAAAGCGCCAGGAATGTGGTGCCCTCGGATGTGGAGGAGAATGACTCCGGCCACAATTCGGAGACGTGAACCTCGCCAGAGAAGGGCCTCAGCATTGAGAGCCGTGCGCGATAGGCATCCACAGCCTGGGGCGACATGGAGGGAAGGTCGAAGCCAAGGACGACCGGGGCGTTCATCGCCAGGCCGGCCTCCAGCCACTGGAGTCCGAGGTCGCTGTTGTTGGGATCCCCCCAGTAGTTGCCGAGGTGCGGTCGCTGCCCCAGCAGGACCCGCTGGGCAATGGCGTAGTCCACATGCTGCTGGAGGCCGGGTGCCGGGTATCCACTCTCGAAGTCGGGGGTGTCGTCGGACTGGCGGGCTAACGTGAAGTGCGATGCGGAGAACGCGGGCATTCGCCACCCTGCCTCGAGGTAGACATCCGGTTTAATGGCCACCGACTCCCGATAGATGAAGGCGTAGAGCGAGGTGGTGGGCAGGATGGGTCGAGTCATGGCGCTGTAGAGACCCCGCTGCACACCCCGCTCGATGGCCAGTCTTGAGTCCTCAAGGCCATCCACCTTGATGCCGTCCACCCCATACTGGACGAAATAGTCTTGGAGGATGTCTCGCAGGTACTGCTGGAACCCTGGATTGGAGTAGTCATAGTAGTAGCTCTTCCATAGGTCTCCACTCTGGATCTCCACCAGCCACTCAGGGTGCTGTTCGATGATTCCCTTCAGCCCCAGCCAGTTGCCGCTCTCCTCCCTGTCATCCAGGTATGAGGCAGAGAAGTAGAGCACCACCTTCACACCTTGTGCATGGGCGTAGTCCACCAGGGCGCGGAGACCGGAGGGGAACTTGGAGTTGTCTACCACCCTCCAACCGCTGTTTGGCTGGCCCTCGGCCAGATACCATCCCGCGTCGATCAGGATGCTCCAGGGGCCTACGTCATTCAGCTTCTCGGCGATGAAGTCGATCTGGGACTTCAACCTCCCCTCGTCGATGTCCATCCCGTAGAGGTACCAGCTGATCCATTGGTGCCGGAACCAGTCGGGCACGGGTGCGGGCGGATGGAGTTCCTGCATCAGCGTGCGGTAGGGATCGAATGCGGCGTTCAAGTTGTCAGCGTCCACGACGCGGACGAAGAGTCGGGGCGCGGAGACCGTGCTCCCACTCAGCTCCATCGTCGACAGCCGCTTCTGCCACTGGAAGGCCACGCCCCTGGGTATGGCCAAGGTCTGGACAGTGGATATGGCATCGGAGGGGTCAATGATGGCCATCAACAGGCCTCTGGCTCCGTCCCTATCCCTGAGCAGCAGCGGCTTGCCCTGGCCCACGGAGAACCCCCTCTTGGCCTGATCGAGCATTCCGGCTTCGATGAAGTCGTTGTCCGTGAGATAGCTGATTCCGCTCCCGGGGGACTCAGGGAAGAGCGTGCCGTCGAGATAGACCACTCCTGCCACCGTCCCCGGACCCGAGGGGAAGACCAGTCGATAGCTGAGGTGAGGGCCCTTCTCGAAGAGGGTCACCTCCACCCTCACAGTGAGGCCGAGAAGGTCGATCCTGGCATCGCTTTGGGCCCGCACGCCGGAGCCCAGGCCGGTCTCCTCCACCGTCGAGATGCGGACATCGCCCTGGGGTCGGGCCGTGCCTACAAGGCCAAGGGTGGCCCCGTCCTGCAGTATCAGGGCGGATGAAGCATCCTTCACCCACACGGGTCCCCCTTTTGCCGAACTGACGGTCAATCGCCCGAAACTGCCTGCGCCGTTGGACATCGTGACTCGTAACTGACTGCTGCTCAACTCTGCCCTGCGGGATGTCTGGTCGTATCTGCCACTGGCGCCTCCAGTCTCCAACAGGATGTCGGGTGAGACGGATCGGCTCTCAACCGGGGCAGCAGCTTGGAAGGCTGGGACTACGAGGGCGGCCACCGCAAGGAGGCCGAGACGCCAATGGGCCAGCATATGATGCATGTTTCTATCGTCTATACCAATACTGTCGAGTGCGGCCGGGTTAGGGGCGAGCTAAAGGCAACATCTATACCGACGCGGCCAAGGGTGGTCCGGTTCGTGGAAAGGGGTGGTTGAAGCGTGCCAATAGGACGTATAATCAGGATGAAGGCGTTGATGGAAGATTTAGCACAGGTAGCTCGATTGCGCTGGCTCATAGGTGCAGTAAAGGAGGATTGAATGCCGCTGATCTCAGATGGAGACCGACAGTTCCTGACAGACCATTTCTCCAAGGAGTTGACGGATCCGGTCAAGATCGTCTACTTCACGCAGCATGACACCAATATGGTGGTGCCCGGCCACGAGTGCCTCTACTGCAAGGAAACGAGAGACCTGTTGGATGAGGTGGCTTCCCTATCCGACAAGATCGAGTTAGAGGTCCATGACTTCGTGGCCGACGGCGAAGAGGCAGCCCGGTATGGGGTGGACAAGATCCCTGCTGCCGTGCTGACGGGGAGCGGCAAGGGGAAAGTCCACTTCTACGGCATTCCCTCCGGGTACGAGTTCGCGGCCCTGGTGGAGTCGCTCGTGGCGATGTCCAAGGGTACTACCCCCTTGAAGGATACTACCCGCGCGGAGTTGGCCAAGGCCAACCAGGATCTGCATATCCAGGTGTTCACGACCCCCACTTGACCCCACTGCCCTGGTGCGGCCAGGATGGCCGTCTGGTTTGCCGTCGAGAACGAGCACGTGACTGCCGACGTGGTGGAGGCCACAGAGTTCCCCCAGCTTGCCCAGCAGTACAGGGTGATGAGTGTTCCCAAGATAGTGGTCAACGAGAAGACGCAGTTTGTCGGAGCCCTGCCCGAGGAGCCCTTCGCGGCCGAGGTGATGAAGGCCCTCGGCAAGCCGAAGGAGAAATAACCCCGTCGGAGGAGCAGTCTTTCTGGTGGGAATCTACTCCTATCCAGAGAGACTGCGCCTCCAGGACACAATGGGAAGCCAACCGCAACCTCCCCAGGGTTGCCTGATCGGCGCGACTCCCTTATTCTAGTAGCTCCTTGATGGGTCTTCCGCTAGACCGAGGTGGGGCGTCCGATCGTCGAGGTGATGGCCCCGCGGTCCCCTTCTTCCGCGTCAGCCTGAGTCCTTCGCGAAGTCCCCATCGACTAATCTTGAGCATGTGTGAGTTGTTGGTGATGGTCTTGAAGCTACCGCCACGCGTTTGCGTGGCCTCTGGTCTATCGGTACTGGCGATTCTAGCGGGGCTGCTGGGGTGGGCCACTCCTTCAGCCGCCCAATCTGCGCCGACACCACCTCCAATGCTTCTGGCCACTGCCATACCCGCGGGTGGGCAGACCTCGTATGAGGTGAAGCAGGGAGACACCCTGTTTTCCATCGCCAGGGCCTTCGGCGTGAAGACCGCGGATATTCAGGCCCTCAATAACCTGGCGGATTCCAACGCCATTAAGTCTGGGCAGATTATTCTGATACCCGCGGCCGGCCAGCCTCCGCCCGCTGCCACTCCGCAGCAGCCTGCAGCCACTCCACAGCAGCCCACTGCGAGTTCCCAACCGCAGCAGCCGACGGCGGTGCCAAGCCCATCCCCCTCGCCTTCCGCGCCAGCTTCTCCAAGTCCTACTGTGGTGTCCGAGGTGCCACAGCCCAAGGACGCCTGGTACTTCGGTGAGACCGGTTTCCGCATCGCCAACGAGCAGTTCTGGAACTACTTCAACCGTCGAGGTGGAGTACGCACGTTCGGCTATCCCATCTCGAAGGAGTTTCTGCTCTTTGGCTTCCGAGTCCAGTTTTTCCAGCGACTCATCATGCAGTTGAAGCCAGACGGCTCTGTGTCGACGATGAACCTGCTGGATGATGGGATGATGCCCTACACGCGCGTCAACGGCTCCACCTTCCCGGGTCCGGATAACGGCTTGGCCGAGGCTGCGCCCAAGCCCGGCCAGGACGGCTACTTCGAGAAGCTGTTGGACTTCGTCAAGGAGAAGTCGCCCGACAAGTGGGAGAATCTACCGACCGATTTCCACAAGACCTTCAACGAGACGGTACGCTACGAGGACGCTTACCCGGACGGCAAGATGGACCGCGGCATCATGCCAGCCATCAACCTGGAGCTGTGGGGTGTGCCCATTAGCCCTCCGGCCTACGATCCCAACAACAAGAACTTCGTCTACCTCCGCTTCCAGCGGGGCATCATGCACTACGACAAGACCAGCGGGGCCACCCAGGGGCTGTTGCTTGGAGACATCCTGAAGTCGATCATCACCGGCATCAACCTGCCCTCTGATCTGGAGGAGCAGGCTAAGGGTTCGCGCTTCTACCGCCAGTACAACCCCCTGGCGGCCAACGGCCTGAACCGCCCCAACGACCTCCCCGGTACCGACATGCGGACCGCCTTCAGCCGCGATGGTTTGGTGGTGATCGATCCGGGCCATGGCGGTACCGAGATCGGTGCGGCCCACGGCTATGCGGATGGCACCATCTTGCAGGAGAAGAACGTCAACCTGAAGTTGGCGCAGAAGGTGGCCGACATCCTTCGCCGCAGTGGTAGGCAGGTGATGCTGACACGCAACACGGACAGCACCGTGAACAATCCGCCCAAGGACTTGACGGGCGACAAGAAGGCGACCCTTGACGATGACCTGCAGGCGAGGATAGACATCGCGAACAACTCCGGTGCCACGCTGTTCCTGTCGATACACTTCAACGGCAGCAGCAATCCTGATTTCAACGGCGTTGAGATCTACTACAATGCCAAACGGCCCTTCAGCGACAAGAACAAGGGGTTCGCCCAACTGCTGCTGGAGAATGCCATCGTTTCCACCAAAGCTGCGGGGTACAACCTGCAGAACCGTGGCGTGAAGGAGGACGAGCGGGCCGTGGGGCAGGGCAACTCCTTCTACCTGCTGGGTCCCACGGACGAGGACAAGCCTCGGGCCGCCCAGATGGTGGGCGCCCTGGCCGAGGGAGCCTTTCTCTCCAACAAAGGCGATGCGGAGATGGTGAAGCAGGAGAAGTTCCTGGATGCCCTGGCCAACGGCTATGCCCAGGCGATCCAGCAGTACTTCCAAACGATAGGTCGATAGATGCGCTCCTTCGAGGAGACTATCACCCAGCCGCTGGATATCGGCCACCTTCGCGATTGCGCCTGTCCCCCCAATCACCTGAACTGCCTGGACGCCAAGGAATGGATGAAGTCCCAGATCGGCGTCTGGCAGTTCAGCTACAGCAGCAAAGACATCCGGGACAAATCTCTCCACCCCGCCACCTTTCCAGTCGCCCTGGCCCGCAGGGTGATTGAGCTGTTCACTCACAGTGGGCAGTTGGTCCTGGACCCCTTCGTGGGCAGTGGTACCACCCTGGTGGCGGCGCAGGAGTTGGGCAGGAACGCCGTAGGCTTCGACCTGAAGCCGGAGTACGTCGAGCTAGCCCGCTCCAGGCTGGCCGATTCAGACCCGGGCGGCGCGCGTCAGCTCGCAATCTGTGATGACGCGCGAAGCATCAGCGGCCACCTGGACCCGGAGACTGTGAGCCTCATCTTCACTTCTCCTCCCTATGCCAACCTTCTCAACCGGAAGCGGAAGAACAAGAGCAGGCGGGGAGACCTCCGGAGGAATGAACAGTACCTCCAGGTGGAGCAGTACTCCCAGGATCCCCGTGACCTCGGGGTTCTGGAATTGAAGGCGTATGCCGAAGAGATGGCATCAATCTTCCGGACCCTCGTTCCCCTGTTGCGCCCCAGGGCCCATTGCGTGATTAACGTGCCCGACATGTGGTGGGAGGATCAACGGATAACCATTCACGTGGCGCTGATCGAGAGGTTGCGTGCGGTGGGATACGAGCTTCGCAACATCATCATCTGGGACCGCACCAACATCGTTAACCGCGTCGGCATCTTCGGCTGGCCCAGCAACTACATAACTATGGGCACTACCTTCGAATACCTCCTGGATTTCTGGCGGCCTGCCTGAGCGCCGCATCCGGCGCCATGGACTCCTATTTGGTGGTTGTTGTACACTGGGCTTGTGGGTAGCGCTGCTGGACCCCATTCCCCGCTCGGCGGGGATGACTCAATGAGGGGGCGTGGCGGGCGCACGGTGATGCCCAAGCAACGCCAATAATGGGAAAGGAGCTACGATGAAAGGCGACCAGAGAGTCATCGATTGCCTGAACGACCTGTTGGCGGAAGAGTTGACGGCCGTCAACCAGTACATGGTGCACTCGGAGATGTGCGACAATTGGGGTTACGACAAGTTGCACGAGGTTGATGAGAAGCGCGCCATCGTTGAGATGAGGCATGCCGAGAAGCTGATCGGACGGATTCTCTTTCTTGAAGGAAAACCCATTGTCAGCAATCTCAAGACTATTACCATCGGTGCGGAAGTCCCGGCCCAGCACCAGAACGACTTGGCCTTAGAGATAGGCGCGGTCAAGTCCTACAACGCTGGTATCAAGGTGGCCGACGCCGCTGGAGACAATGGGACCCGCGAGATGCTCGATGACATCCTCGAAGACGAAGAAGGGCACGTCGACTTTCTAGAAGCCCAGCTCGACCAGATCCAGCAGATGGGTCTGCAGGTCTATCTGGGCCAGCAGATCGACTGATTGTAGCCACACAGAGAGACCCGGGGGGCCCGTGTTGCTCCCCGGGTCTCTCTGCGTCCTGCATCAAGGTTGCTTGGGAAGATTGCGGAGAAGCTGCTCTAGCTGACAGCGGGCGGCCGGGGTACTCTCCGGACGAGGGTCGTAGCAGGAGCCGCCACCGGCGGCGCCGGTACCGTAGGAGGTGAGGCCACGGCGGCTGTCGAAGTAGAGCCGATCGCTCACCCTCGGGCTCTCCCCGTTCCATGCGCCGATACCGATTACCTGGGGGTACTCCAGGACGTATCGCATCTGCCTTGCCTCCTGCTCTAGCCGTAGGGTCTCTTGCTGGGCCGTGTAAAGGTTGGGCAGGACACGCGAGGTGCCCAACTCCTCAACGATGACGGGCAGCTTTCGTCCGTTGCGGCAGGGCTCTGCTGTAATGTGGTCCAGATCCCACGAGATGGGCATGTCCCCCGGCCGGTCCCTGCTCACCCAGTCGTAGGCGTGGAGGGTGTAGCCGTCCACGGGGGCCTCGCAGTAGAGCCAGCGGGCGATGTCCGAACGCGGCGTCCATGGCTGGAGATGGTTGACTCCCATGGTGCCCGGCAGGAGGGGTGTTCGGGGATCCAACTGGCGGACCTCGTGAGATGCCTCGATTACGAAGGGTACGATCGCCCAGGGGTCCTGTGGGGTGTGGAGTTCGTTGCCCAGTTCCCAGGCAAAGATCACGTCCAAGGCATCCCGCTCCTTGACAACGGTTATCAGCTCCTTAACGAAGGTCAGGTAGGCGCCGCGCCAGTTCTGGGTGTAGAAGGGGAGCAGAAGCTGGTGGTAGCCGTCCATCCACCCCGAGCTGTCTGGAGCCTCGCCTGGAACCGGCTGGTGGTTGTTAACGAAGGTCACAAGAAGCTTGATATTTCCCTCACGGAGGAAGGGAGCTACATCGGCTATGCGGTCTCCCACCCGCTTCCCGTCCCACGGCTTGAAGCTGTTGCTGTCGGTCGCGAAGACGCGTATGACCCCTGCTCTCATCCATTGAGCGTAGGCCACGTTCTCCTGGAAGTCCCGCAGCTCCTGGTGGAAGAGCGCACCATGCATGTTCAGCATCAGGAAGCGGCCGTTCAGGGTGCTGAGCTGTCCGGTCTGGGGAGAAAGGGCCGTTCTGCTCGCCTCCCAGGGGGTGCCGGAGTTGAGACCGTCTCCTCCATCGACCGGTGAGGTTGCCTCCCAGGGGAACCGCTCGTCATTGCCCCGAGCCTGAATCCCCTCCGGACCGCTGACCCAACTCCTAGCCCCGTCTGTGAAGGCCGTCCAGTTGTCGGCCTTGCGCCATACCAGCAGCCCCTTCGTGGTCTTTTGGAGGGAGTCTCCATCGGCGGTGAGGTACTCATTGCCCAGCGGCTCGCCAACCACCTCTGAGATCTGGTCGGCCAGCGCCTTGAACCCCAGCGTGAACTCCGGCTTGGGCTGGGCGGCAGCGACGGCTGAGGCCAGGATGACGGTCGCAAGGGCGGCGGTGCAGGCGATGGTCAGGGCCAGCGTGAGTCGCCTCATCCGGCCTCTGCCTCCATGGCTTCTCGGGCCAGGGCCTCGGCGGCGGTCTTGTCGTCCGGGGCTATCTCCCCGTCCAGGACGGCGTTGAGCAGCCTTTCCTTGACCTCCCGAATCCACGGCCCAGGTGGGCGACCGAATATCGCCATCAGCTCGTTTCCGTCCAACGGGCTGGTGATCTTCTCCGTCTCCTCCTCGAGCCGCAGCTGCTCAACCCGCTCCTCCAGCTCCCGCACCAGCGCCAGCCGGGCGGCCACCTTCGCCTCCCTCTGGCTGGTGATGTCGGCTTTGGAGAGGGCAAACAGCAGTGGCAACTCCTCCCCGGCCTCCCGGACGAAGCGGCGCACCGCCCCGGTGGTCCAATCGCTCTCGTAGAGGTTGATCCGCTGGTGCATCCGCACCAACTTAGTGACCCGCTCCACCAGCTCCGCGCTGAGCCTTAGCCTCAGCAGAACGTGCCGGGCCATGTCGGCTCCCAGTATCTCGTGCCCGATGAAGTGGACCTCTCCCCCCTCCACACTCTTGGTGTTGGGCTTGGCAATGTCATGGAGGGTGGCCGCCCAGCGAAGGGTCAGGTCCGCTTCCGTGTTCTCCACCACCTGAAGGGTGTGCCGCCACACGTCCTTGTGGTGGTAGTCGCCCCTCTGCTGCAGCCCAATCATCGGGAGCAGCTCGGGGATCACCTGGTCAAGTAGGTAGCTGTTGTACAAGAGCTTCAGCCCCTCGGCCGGCCGGGGCGATAGCAGGATCTTGTTCATCTCCTCGGCCTTGCGCTCCCAACTGATCCGTTGGAGAGACCTGGCCTTTCGGATCATAGCCGCGTAGCTGTCCCGCTCGATTTCGAACCCCAGCTGGCAGGCGAATCGGATGGCACGGAGCATCCGGAGGGGATCTTCGTTGAACCGGTCTTCCGGGTTTCCGACGGCGCGGAGGTACTTTCCCGCCAGGTCGGATCGTCCGCCAAAGGGGTCGATGATCTTGCCGCTGGCGTCCATGGCCATGGCGTTTATCGTGAAGTCGCGCCGGGCCAGGTCCTCCTCCAGCGATCGGAGGAACTGCACCTCCGGCTTCCTGGTCTCCTGGTAGGTTTCTCCTCGGTAGGTGGTGATCTCGACCCGCTGGCCGTCGATCACGGCACCGATAGTGCCGAACTTCTCACCGATCTTGTAGATGGCCAGATGGGTGCCCCGAGGCCAGGGCTGTGAGAGGATGGCCTCCGTCTCGGGAGGCGTCGCGTCGGTGGCGAAGTCCAGATCGGGGCTGGACCGGCGCAGCATGCGGTCTCGGACCGACCCGCCAACCAGGAACAGCTCCCTTCCGGCCTTCTGGAAGCGGTCGGACAGAATGGCAAACAGTCGAACCATGGCTACTCAGCGAGTCCTGAGTTCTGCGTTCCGGACTCTGGGTCCTGGGCGCCCAGCTCTGGTTCCTCCGGGTTGGAAGCTGATGGCTGAATGCTGATTGCTGATTGCTTTTCGAGGGCCAGCTGCAGGTCGCGCTGGCGGAGGGCGGTGGTCAGGTCGCCACGGGTCTTCTCCATGATGCCTCGCACCGAGTCGGTAGTGCGGCGTAGGCCTCCGGTCATGGCATCCGGGAAGTCGATGGTGACCAGGATGCTGTAGATGTCATCCATGGTCTGCAGGATCTCTTCGCTGCGATCCGTTTGCCCACGGCGCAACCGGTCGAGGATGAAACGGCGCAGTTCGCCGACCGACTCTCCCATGCCGTTCATGAATGCTGCCGGTTCCACACCTATTTGCTGCCGCGTGGGGATCGGCTCGCGGTTGATCAGGGCATAGGTGATGTATGCCTCGGCCAACTCCTTCTGCGAGTCCTGAACGTAGCCCGCGAAGCGAAACTCGGGGTGGTCTTTCACGGCCGCGATCATCCGGTCGCTGATGGCCCGGGCCTTATCGATCAGTTCACGAGCCTTGTCGTTCTCTCCCCGGTGCACGGCTCGAATGCTCAAGGCGCAAGAGCGGGTCAACTCTCTGGAGGCGGCGAGCGCCTTCTCCCTGGCCGCGTTCTTTATCTCCATCTCTCGGATCAGGTCGGCACCTAGCTCTTCCAGCTTCGCCATGGGGGTCCTCCAGCTGCACAGCTTCACTCGGCCTCACAGAGGGTCGAGTGATCACGAATTGTACCATGATCTTGTTCAGGGGGCCGAGGTGGAGGAGCGGACCACGAGCCGCATGCTGTAGCGGAGCTGTTGGGGGTCGTGGCCGGCCGTGGCCGAGGGGGCTTCTGACTGTGTCAGCAGGGTGCGGACGACTGTGCCCAAGGCGTTAGCCGACGGTGTGGTGCGGACCGTGGCGAGGAACGACGAAGGATGCGAACTGGTAGCGCACCTGGAGCCAGCAGACCCCCAGGCCCACGGTCTGGGCGGAGATGTTGATGGCATCGGCCGGGATCCATGATAAGTGCGGTACCATGTTGTAGAGGACGACCAGGACGTAGAGGTGAGCCACGTAGACGTACAGAGAGGATTGCCCAAGCGGCAACATCAGCCAGCCGAGGCTCCGATAGAGCGGAACCCAGAGCAGGTTGACCACTGTGTAGGCCAGGAGCCCCACACACAGGAATGCCAGGACGCGACCGGGCCCCAATCCCTCCTTGGCGAACAGCGAACTGTAGGTGGCATCGCCGAACAGTGCTTGGGGCAGTTGAGCGTCGCCGAATAGCTGGTAGGTTCGAACCAACAGGTATAGCGCGAAGGCCGCGGTGAGAACCGTGAGTCGGCAGGATGCACCGCCACCGCACAACCATCCGGTGACAACCCCACGATAGTAGCCAACAACGATGCCCAGGATCAGCAGTAGCTGCCATGAGGCCACGGGGAAGAAGCTGTTGGTCACCGTCCACGGCAGGTAGCTCTGCTGGGGGAAGCCCTGGTAGAGGGACCACAGGGCGAATGACCCACCCAACACGTACCAGATTCGCCCCTGATGCAGGAGCAGGAAGACCACTGGGCTGAACACCAGCATGATGGTGTACATCACCAGCACGTCTGAGCCGTGGTAGGAGTGGTGGAGGGTAATGATGCCAACCACGGCGTCCAATGGGTTGGATAGACCGAGTCCGCTGGGCCGATCTACCCACAGTCGCAGCTCGGTTAGCATGAAGAGTGCAACGAAACCGAGGGCCATCCCAACGGAACTCTGGTATAGGGTCAAGGCGCGCCTCAGCAGCCCAGTGGTCGCTGCGCCGAACCCGGCCCGCTTCATCCTGCTGCCGTAGACGATGCCCAGCACCAACCCCGAGAGAAATACGAAGAACTCAGCGGCCGATACTATCCACCGGTTCCCTCCACTGATGGTGGTCAGGAAGGTATCTCCCCCGATGTGGTCGACGACCATGGCGGAGATGGCCAGCCCGCGCAGGAAGTCCAGCCGCATGTCGCGCTTGCCGGGATCTGAATAGGAGAGCGAGCGGAACCCGAGCCACAGCCTCCAGAGGAACGCAGGAATCTTGCCCGGGCCGTCGATGGCGAGCTTAACATCCACTCTGAGTGATAGCCTTTCTTTGCTGGAGATTGGCTGGATTGTATTGTTCTGTGATTGTTGCCAAGGTTAGCATCCGTGCAGGATCATGTCTAGCCGGTCGCAAACCGTTCCAGCTCGTCTATCGGCCGGTTGACTTGTCGGCCGCTGAGTGGGATCATCTGCGCTGCCGCCTCCCGGCCAAGCTTTTCCGAAAGGACCTGATCTCCCATCGTGGAAGTAGACCTACTTTTCCTGGCCGTCGCCGGTGCCATGGTGTTCGTGGCGGCGATAGCCCAGTCGCTCACAGGCTTCGGCTTCGCCCTTGTGCTCGCCCCTCTCCTCTCCCTGGTATGGGAACCTCGCCACGTGGTGGTGGCCTCCACAGTGCTGAACGCCGTCCTGTCGTTGAGCGTCACGCTGGGCAACCGGAAGAGCGTGTCCTTCGGCAAGGTTGGGCTGATGCTGGCTGGAGCCCTGGCAGGGATTCCCCTGGGCATGCTGGTGCTCGCGAAGCTGGATCCCAACCCATTGAGGATCCTGATAGGCGTGGTCGTCACCGTCCTCGGCGCCCTGGTGTATTTCGGCGTCACCCGCCCGCTGAAGCGTGAGCGGCTGTGGCTGGTGGTTTCCGGGGTGGTGAGCGGGATTCTTCACGCCAGCACCAGCATGGGCGGTCCACCGGTGGTGCTGTGCCTCATGGGCCAGGGTTACAGCAAGGAGGTGGTGCGCGGGACCTTGCTGGGCTTCTTCGGTCCGTTAAGCGTCCTGACGGTGGTGGGCTTCTGGATGGGCGGCCTTGTCCAGGTGGAGGCGCTGGCCGTCGGCGTGGCTGTGCTTCCCGCGCTGGTGGTCGGGACGTGGGTGGGCGCCTCGGCCTTCAAATGGGCACCCATCGGAGTTTATCGGGCGCTGGTCGCCATCCTGATCACCGTTGCCGGCATCCTCAGCATCCTCACCGGTCTGCGCGGGGTCTGAAGCGTCGGCTTCAGCGCTAGCAAGCAGCCTCTGGTGTCTATGGGCACGGCGGCCAGCGGTTTACTGCTAGCAGCCGTGCCGTCTGCTTTCCTCCAGGAATGCCAGTACCGGGGAGACATCCGTTTCGGCTGGAACACGGCGTCGACCTTCCCAGGGGAAGCGAGACTCTACGATATGATTACCTTCGGATCAAGCTCAGTTCCCCTCCCACCCCTCCAGCGTCTTGACTCCCAGCCGCGCCAGGCCGGCGATCCCCGCGACCGACACCACGACACCCGCCCCCAGCGCCAGGCCGACCGCCTCTCCCCCCGGCAGCCCGGGCGGCAGTATCCCCGAGGAGCCGAGCACCAACCAGGCGAACAGACCGACGTTGGCAAGCAGAAAGAGGGAGCCCGCGACGAAGGAGACCAGCTGCCCCAGGCAGCCGACCGACGTCTGAGGATTGTCCGCCTCGAAGTTGGTGGACATCGCCCCTCCCCCGACGTAAGCCGCCACCACTCCCGCTGCCAGCCAGGCGGACATGCCGAGGGTGGCCGCGATCTGTGCCAACGACCCTCCGAGCCAGACCCCCAGGAGGAGGGCGACGGCCCAGGTGAGGGCGAGCATGGGCAGGTAGCTCGCCACCAGCTTGGCGATAAATATCTGGCCGACCTTGAGCGGAGAGGCCCGCAGCAGCGCGAAGCCCCTGCCCTCCATACCGAAAGCGCGCGACGAGAGATTGCCTCCCAGCATGAAGGGGATGAGGGCCACCGGGAGCATCCCCAGCCAGAACCCCGCGGGCGCCGGAAGGTCACCAGGTCCCCCGCGCAGAGCCGAGAAGCCGAAGAAGGCCAGCATGGCGATGGGCATTATCAGCCCGCCCAGCACCCTCAGGTCCCGGGGCAGCACCCTCCAGTCCTTCAGGACGATGGCCCGCACTGGGGATGGCAGGGGACGCAGCAGGCCGGGGAGCAGCCCCCCTCGGCCCCTGACCTTCTGCCCACGAGGGGCGACCTCCCGAAGCCCTCCCCAGCCGAGGTAGAAGCTCTGCCGGAAGATCAGGTAGGCGATGCCCACCAGCCCCACGGTCGCCCCACCCAGCAGCGCCAGATCGAGGGTCAGAGCTGGCCACTTGCCCTCCCCAACGGCCGTCAGCGCATCGACCGCCCACGCTACGGGCGTCCACCCGACCGCGTCGCCCCACTGGACGGCCATCTGCTCCAGGTCGCGCAGCGACTCCGAACCCGGTTGCCAGGCTGGGTTGCGCCGGCCGCCCACGTTGACCGTCTGGAAGAGCAACCACATCACCGCGGCCAGCAGCCCCCCGAGCAGGGCGACGATCCCCTCGACCCGCTTGGTCGGCATGATCCGCATGGCCAGCATGACCACCACCATGGCGAGCGCAGTCGGCACCAGGGTCACCGCCCCGATCACGAGCAGAGCCAGGGGCCAGAAAGGTGGCGGCATCTCCAGGGCACGGCCATATCCCACCAGGACAGCCAGGCCCAGCACGCCCCCGATGCCGGTGGCAAACCAGGCTTCCGCCAGCTTGAGCAGGAAGAGGTCGCGGAGGGAGACGGGCGCCGCCAACAGCAGATCCAAATCCGATGCCAGGTAGAGCTGGTGGAGGATGGTACCCACCCCAGTGAAGAGGCCCAGGATGACCATCCCCGCGAACCCGAGGGATAGGAAGAACCTCACCAGCGCTGGATCGACCCGGGCCAGTAGGGCGAAGAAGCCGAGGCTGCCCTGGTACACCAGGCCGAGGAAGGCCAGACCCACGGCCAGGGAGATGGCCAGGGTGAGGAGGCGTCTGAGTCTGCGCGGCCCTCGGAAAGTCTGGTTCCGCCACAGCCGCAGCCGATGGAGCAGCAGCACCCGAAGCATCTCAGCTCCCCTCCAGGTAAGTGGCGAGATCCCGCGCCTCGGCCCCTCCAGTGAGCTGGAGGAACAGCTCCTCCAGGGAGGCCTGCCCGGCCCGAGCCTCGCGTCTCAGCTCCTCCAGGGAGCCCACGGCCACCAACTCTCCCCGATCGACGATCCCCACCCGATGGCACATGTGCTGGGCGATCTCCAGGATGTGGGTGGACAGGAAGACCGTGTGGCCCCTTTCGGCCAGCCCCACCAGCAGGTCCTTCACCACCCTGGCGCTGCGCGGGTCGAGCCCCGAGGTGGGCTCGTCCAGGAAGAGGAGCTGGGGCTCGTGGAGGAGGGTGCCCGCCAGGGCCAGCTTCTGGCGCATGCCGTGGGAGTAGCCCTCAACCAGCTCGTCGGCCTTGTCCGCCAGCTCGAAGAGGGCGAGGAGCCGATCGGCCCGCTCGGAGGCGACCGCCGGCTTGACACCGTAGAGGTCTCCCATGAAGGACAGGAACTCCCGTCCTGTGAGCTTCGTGTACAGGTAGGGACTCTCGGCCATGTAGCCGATACGCCGCTTCACCTCCAGGGGCTCCTTCAGGACGTCGAAGCCGGCCACTATGGCGGTCCCCCTGCTGGGTTTGAGCAGGCCGGCCAGCATGCGGATGGTGGTGGACTTGCCCGCGCCGTTGGGGCCGAGGAAGCCGAACAGTTCGCCGGGGAGGACGGTGAGGTTAAGCCCTTTGACCGCCGGCAGACTGCCGTAGTCCTTGCCCAGCTCTTTTGCTTCAATCATAGTCGCTCGTCCTCCAGAAAGCAGGGGAGTGTCGTATCTCGCCTGCCGCGGGCAGCGGCGAGCCGAGGCTCGGATCGCAGACCGCGACCGTATCCCCCCGAGGCTTCATAATAACTCTTGAGGGAGAAGACATCCAGGTCGGTGCCTCCACTCGGGTCGGCATGTTCCCTGCGCTGATGCCCTGAAGGTGAGAGGCGTATCGGTCTTGTACGCTCGGAGGGGACATGAGACGGAGGATCCTATTCGGTGGTCTGCTGCTGGCTCTACTTGCGCTGCTGGCAGGTCGAGCACCCGGCAACCGCTCCCTCTTGCCCACGGACCGACCGCGTGGCATGGGAGACCGAAGGCGAGCGGGGCTGACGGTCCTGATGATGGGCGTGAGCGAGCTTGGAACCCCAAGGTGGGCAACGGCAATCGTCGCCCTTGCTACCGCCCTCCTGGTACTCTCGCGGCGCAAGCTAGAGGCCCTGTTCGTCCTGGCCACTCTGACCGGCCCTGCTCTCAGTCTCGTATTGAAGGTGGCGACTCGAAGGGCGCGTCCCTATAGCGGCTCTGGGGATCGCCTCCTCTATCCTATGGACCGGTACAGCTTCCCCAGCGGCCACGTGGTGCTGTTCGAAGTGTTCTACGGTTTCGTAGCCTACCTGGCATTCATGGGGCTTGAGGGGACGCTTCGATGGGCCGTGGTGGTCATCAGCAGCGTTCTCATCCTGCTGGTTGGCCCCTCCAGGGTGTTCCTCGGTGCCCACTGGACGAGCGACGTCGCGGCCGGCTACCTCATCGGGGGTTTGTGGCTAGCCCTGTTGACGGCCACCTACCGCCGTGCCCAGAAGAACCTTCACCGCCGAGACCAGGCTGAGAATGGGATGGCGACCTTCGAGCCCTAATCCTTCTTGGTAGGGGGCTTGGCGTTCCCCGCCCGTCTGAACTCCGCCATACGCTGCATACGCTCCTGGATCTCCTTCTCGAAGCCGTGGGAGGAGGGCTGGTAGAAGCCTCCCTCGAGGCCTTCTGGAAGGTAGCGCTGGCGATAACGGCGGGGGTCGTCCGGACCGAAGTCGTGGGAGTAATCGTAGCCCTTGCCGTAGCCGAGCGACTTCATCAGCCCGGTGGGGGCATTGCGCAGGTGGAGGGGCACCGGCATGCTACCCTGCTGCATCACCGCCTCCCTCGCCCGTTGGTAGCTTGTGATGGCGGAGTTGCTCTTGGGGGCAGTGGCCAGGTAGATACACGCCTCCGCCATCGGGAGGTATCCCTCGGGTAGCCCAACGAAATGGACGGCTTGCTGGGCGGCGACGGCGATCGTCAGCGCCTGGGGATCGGCCAGCCCCACGTCCTCGGCCGCCAGGATCACCATGCGGCGGACGATGAAGAGGGGGTCCTCGCCGGCCTCCAGCATGCGGGCCAGGTAGTAGAGCGCCGCGTCCGGATCGGATCCCCGAAGCGACTTGATGAAGGCGGAGACGACGTCGTAGTGCTGCTCTCCGCCCTTGTCGTACTGAAGGGCACGCCGCTGCAGGGCATCCTCGACGGCGGCCAGGGCGACGACTCGGCAGCCCTGGTCGTCGGGCTGAGTGGCGGTGGCAGCCAGTTCCAGGGCGTTCAGCGCTGTGCGCGCATCTCCGCCCGCCATGGAAATCAGGGCGCTTAGGGCCTCCGGTGCAAGCTCCACCTTCATCTCGCCAAGCCCGCGCTCGCTGTCCGACAGGGCCCGGCGGATCAGGGTCTCGATCTCGTCATCCTTCAGCGCTCGAAGAGTATAGACACGGCTGCGGGAGAGCAGGGCAGAGTTTACCTCGAAGCTGGGGTTCTCTGTGGTGGCGCCGATGAGGGTCACCACGCCCTGCTCCACGGCGTGGAGGACGGCGTCCTGCTGGGCCTTGTTGAAGCGGTGGATCTCGTCGATCAGCAGGATGGTGCGATGGCCCTCCTGCCGGCGCAGCCGTGACGCCTCCTCGATGACCCTGCGCAGGTCGGCGACGCCCGCCGAGACGGCGCTCAGCCCAACGAAGTGGGCGTGGGTGGCATTGGCGATGATCTGAGCCAGGGTGGTCTTGCCGGTGCCCGGCGGGCCCCAGAGGATGAAGGAGGAGATTCGGTCGGTCTCTATCGCACGGCGCAGCGCCCTGCCCGGGCCGATCAGCTGCTCCTGGCCCACGTACTCGTCCAGGCTCCTCGGTCTCATCCGGGCGGCCAGAGGCGCCCCCTGGAGATCATCCTTCTCCGGCTCAGGCTCCGCGAAGCCGAAGAGGTCCCTCTGTCTGTCTCCTGCCTTTGGCAATGGCTCTCTCCACAACTGCTGTGGGGCCATTCTACGGTCTGGCCTGCGTGCGGGCAAGCGGGATGCTTTCCGCAACATATTGACTATTTGCAAGAAGATGCTAGACTCAAGAACAAGGAAGCGTAGCTAAAGAGCGCAGAAGAGAAGTGGGCTGCGCAACTCGTGGTGCCGGGCGGGTCGGAAAGACCCCGTTCGGGGCGGGAAGCCCGTTGTTTCCCAGCCCCTCTTTCCTCAAATGCAGGTGGTTAGTGAGAGACCCAGCGGATGGCTACGGCGGAGGGAGAGGGCGATGACTTGCCAAGACAGGCTACAGGAGTTCCTTGCGAGCAATGGGGCGAGCTTCGAGTCGGAGCACCATAGGCTGGCCTACACGGCGCAGGAGGTGGCGGCGGCCGAGCACGTGCCAGGCAAGGAGGTTGCCAAGGTGGTGGTGGCTGTGGTCGATGGCGGCGCCATCATGCTGGCGCTGCCGGCCGACAGGAAGGTAGACCTGGATAGGCTGAGATTCGAGCTGGGTGCTTCGGAGGTGCGCCTGGCCAGGGAGGAGGAATTTGCCGGAGTCTTCCCCGATTGCGAGGTTGGGGCCATGCCCCCCTTTGGCAACCTGTATGGTCTACCGGTCTACGTCGAACGTAGCCTGGCCCGAGCTCCGGAGATTATCTTCCAGGCCGGCACCCACACGGAAACCATCAAGATGCGCTACGACGACTTCGACAGGCTCGTGCATCCTGAGGTGAAGGATTTCGCATTCCGGCTGTGAGCCAAGCGGCCCATCCACCAAGTGGGCTCCAAATGTAGCCGCAACCTTCAGGTTGCGCGTAGCCCGTTGGGAAGGAGGCTGCACCACCAACAGGTACGCGCAGGCTGAAGCCTGCGGCTACAATGCGCCACTTACTTGCTGGATGCACCACAAAGCAGGTGGCCCTGGTTTGGGTTCGCGTCCAGGCGAGAATAGACCCCGACCGCGGCGGTCTAAGGGGCGTTGAGGCTTGTGCCCCGCCCTAACCTTCGTGTAACGTATGGGACGTGGCGAGTAGTAGTAGCTTGAACGACAGCTTCCTGAGAGAGGTTGAGACCCGCGCGGTCCAATGGGTGCGCCAAGGCGGACAGCGCGCGCTCGAGCATTTCCGTCTGCCGCTCCAGGTGGAGTTCAAGACCGAGGGGGAAACCAACCCTGTCACCGAAGCGGATCGAGAGATCGAAGGACTGCTTCGCTCAGCCATCGCTCGAGAGTACCCGGACCACGCGATCCTGGGCGAGGAGGGGACCGAGGTCGACGTTTCCGAGCGAGAGCTCGTGTGGGTGCTGGATCCGGTAGACGGTACCACCAACTTCTGGAACGGCCTTCCCCTCTTTGCCTGCTCCGCGGCGCTGTTGTGGCGTGGCGAGCCGGTGGTGGGGGCGGTCTTCATCCCCGTCGTGCCGCTTCCGGCGGCCGCGGTCGCTGTGGCCGAAGGTGGTGGCTTGAGGGGGATGCCGGAGCCGTTGCTGCGTAGCGGTGTGGTCCACGCTCGCAGGGGAGGGGGTGCCTTCCTGGATGGCACGCCGATTCGGGCTTCCTCCGCGTCCGTTCCACTGGGCTCCAACCTGGTCGGGCTGCCCGCCTACCACGCCCGTTACTTCCATTGGTCCGGCGAGTCCGGCAGGCGGCCCGGCGAGCCTCGATCCCTCGGTAGTGTCTGCTTCGAGATGGCAATGGTCGCCGCAGGCGTCCTGCAGTACTCCCTCTACCGCAGGCCCAAGATTTGGGACGTGGCAGCCGGTGTTCTGGCCATCCGGGAAGCGGGCGGAGAGGCGTTGGCCTGGCAAGGGGAGAGGTGGGAGCCGCTGGTGTGCTTCAGCCCCATGCCCAAACGCAAGAAGCCCTCGGAGGTGAGTCTACGCCACTGGGGGATGTCGGTTCTGACGGGAGGGAGCGGGGTAGTCTCCTACGCAGCCGACAGGATCATGCCCATCACGAGACCCTCGAAGCCAACTTCCTGACCCACAACGCGTCCAGAGCGTTCACTAAGGCGTGAGCGGCGATGGACCCCCACAGACTTCCCGTGGCGAGATAGAGACCCCCCAGCAGCAGCCCTACCGCCGTGCTCCACACTCCGTAGGGGAGCAGTTGCCGTGAGAACCCCGAGTGCAGCAGCCCGAACAGCAGGCTTGCCGCTATCAGACCGATCTCGGGCTGCACCACTCCGCGGAAGAGGATCTCCTCGCCGAGGGCCGGCATGATGGCAAGCAGGGCCACATCGGTGTTGGAAACCCTGCCGAAGAGAGGGACGAACATCTCCCTGATCAGCCCTGTTGCGAATTGGGAGAAGTAGAGGCGCGTGGCCAGGGAGATGGCGATGCCCAGAGGGATGCCGAGAGCCAGCGAGATCTCCCAGCCGGGGGCACGCAGCAGTTCCAGGAGGCTGCTTTGGCGCACTAACCTGAGCCACGCTGCGGCCAGAAGCAGCTCGACGATGAAGGATCCGATGAGGAAGGGGCGAATCATCCGTTGGAGACGCTGGCTTTCGTCATCCATGGTCATGTACTCCACAAACGAGGATGCCGCCGTTAGGCGGCATCGGAGCTGTCGGGGGTGCAGGAAGGTGGTAAGCGAGATTCTGTTCTAGACGGTCATCTGTCTCGGAGCCGAAGCTCCGGCCACTTTCGTGGCTGCCCTGTACCTTGGCCTCGGCGAGCAGCGTCATCGGCCACGTCTCAGGTTGCAGCGGGGAGGATTGCCCTTTTCACTCCGGCCGTAGCCGGCATTGGTCTCTGTTGCTCTAACTGTCGGTTACCCGCCCTGGCTTACGCCAGGCACCCTGCTCTGTGCTGTCTCGACTTTCCTCTAGCGCCAGAGGCGCCAGCGACCGTCCTCCTTCCCGCACCCACAGCTCGGGCTCGGAAACACCCATATATTATACCATGGACGGCCTGGGTGGCCGAACGAGTCTAGATCACCCCCAGGTGCTCGTCCTTGAGGGTGGTCACGAACATGTATCCCGGGGCGTGGGTGATCATCAGCTCGGGCTTGGTCCGCATCGCCACGGCCTGGGGGGTGACGCCGCAGGCCCAGAAGACAGGCACTTCCCCCGGATGGATGGTCACGGGGTCGCCGAAGTCCGGCCTGGCGAGGTCCTGGATACCGATCTGGGCGGGATCGCCGATGTGCACCGGGGCGCCGTGCACGGAGGGGAACCTGCTGGTGACCTGCGTTGCCCGGACCACCTGCTGGTGGGGTATGGGCCTCATGGAGACCACCATGGGGCCATGGAAGCGCCCCGCAGGGGTGCATTGGCGCAACGTGATGTACATCGGCACGTTGACCCCCTCCTCGATGTGCCGGACGGGGATGTCGTTGGCCAGCAGCGCCCGCTCGAAGCTGAATGAGCAGCCAAGGAGGAAGGCCACCAGGTCGTCGCGCCAGTGGGCGAGGAGGTTCACCGGCTCTTCCACCAGTTCGCCGTGCCGATAGACACGGTACAGAGGGATGTCCGTGCGCAGGTCGGCCTCCGGGGCGGCGACCAAGGGGCGGTAGGAACCCGATTCCGCGACGTCCAACACAGGGCAGGGCTTGGGGTTTCGCTGGCAGAACAGCAGGAAGTCGAATGCATCCTCCTTGGGCAGGATGGCCAGGTTTGCCTGGGCATAGCCCTGGCATACACCTGCCGTGGGCAAGCGGAATTGCCCCTGGCGGATCATCTCCCACAGCTCTCTCGGGTGGGCGGAGGCTAGAGGTCCCATAGACTCATCTCCTTGACTCTGGTTGCCGCGCTGATTCCATCGATGAGGCGGCGATAGCTATCGCGCGCTTCATCCAGTTCGACGACTCGGAAGTGCAAACGCTCGCCGGGAAGGCATTGGGCCACCAACGGGATGTCGGCCTGGATCACCGTGGCTATCATAGTATAGCCGCCGGTCGTCTGGTGGTCGGCCATCAAGACGATCGGCTGGCCGGAGCCCGGCACCTGGACGCCCCCCAGAGGGATGCCGCAGGAGATCAGGTCCGGGCCGTGGGAGTGGGCTATGCGGGGTCCCTGCAGACGGTAACCCATGCGGTTGGAGTCGCTGGAGATCTCGTAGCTGCCGGAAAGGAAATCCGATATCCCCTCCTCCGTGAAGCGGTCCCGATGGGGGCCGAGGATCACGCGCACCGTGGGCTCGCCACTGTAGGGTGGGCGACGGTCGGTCGGCAGGGATGGCCTAGCCAGGGCCGCGGCGGCGAAGCTGGCCCTCCCGATGGGCAGCATGTCGCCGGCCTGGAGCGGCCTGCCCTCCAGTCCCCCCAGGGCGGCCAGCAGGTAGGTGGAGCGGGAGCCGAGCCACGGTTCCACGTCGACCCCTCCCGCAACCGCAAGGTAGGCCCGCATGCCCGAGCGCCTTCCGGCGAACTCCAGGGTCTGGCCCGCCCGGACCAACTGGGCCCTCCAGCCCTCCACTTCCTGGCCATCCAGCAGGGGAGCCAGGTCCCCACCTGTGATGGCGATGAGGCATGCCTCGGTGAAGCGCACCCGTGGCCCCATCAGGGTGATCTCCAGGCACCCTGCGCCCGCGTCGTTGCCCACCAGGGCGTTGGCTGCTCGCAGCGCGAACGGGTCCATTGCCCCTGCTGTGGGTATCCCAAGTCGCTGGTACCCGAACCGCCCGAGGTCCTGGACGGTGGTGAGGAGGCCGGGATCGAGGATCTCTAGTGGCACTGGTCGCACTCCTGACAGGCAGCCAGACCCTGAACCGTCTGACTGAGACGCTCAAGCCCGCTGAAAGCGGGCTGGGACCGACAAATCCACATACGATACGTGTCTTCTCAGATCAGCAGGTTGGACACCTCGCCGTCGGAGATCTGCACCCCCACGCTGGCCAGCAACGCGGCAATCTTCGGCTCGCTCATGTTGCAGCCGAAGTAGAGCACCATGGTAAGGCTCTTGATACCAGGACCGATTATAAACCTGGACGTATTCAGCAATTACAATATTTCGATATACCCTTCTGTTCCATGCACGCGAATTCGTTGCCCATCTTTTATCAGCTTGGTGGCATTTTCCACTCCGACAACTGCTGGTAAGCCATATTCACGTGCGATAACTGCTCCATGGGTCATCTGTCCACCAACTTCGGTGACTAGGCCTTTTATGGATACAAACAATGGTGTCCAGCTAGGGTCAGTAAAGGAGGTGACTAATATATCTCCATCTTCCAGATCAGCATCTTCCATGTTTAAGATGACACGTGCTCGCCCCTCTATAACTCCAGAAGAAACAGGTAGACCTACAATAGCTTCAGCTGGGAGATTCCCCCGTTTGTACTCACCTGCAATGATTTCACCATTAGACGTGATAACACGTGGTGGGGTTAGTCTTTCATATAGTTTGTACTCGTCTCTTCGTTTGCTGATGATCTGGTAATCCAGTCTATCTGTGCGCACGACTTCGTGAAGTTCTTCAAGAGTGAGATAGTATATATCTTCTTTTTCATGAATAACGTTGGCTTGCACGAGTTGTTCGGCTTCTTTCAGTAAAGCCTGCTTATAAACGAAGTAGCGGCTAATCATGCCGTATTTCGGATATTCACGATAACCGATGAAATTCCGGATTAGGCTGATCATTCGTTTTGTCTGTTTGGCTTTTCGTTTACCATCCGGTAATTGCTTCAATCGATCTAATAACTCTTGTTCCTTTTTCAAGGCTTGCTGTCGCCCTTGCTCAAATTTCCGTTTGCTAGCATTAGGTTCAAAGTTTTTGATGTTACTGAGAATCATGGGGACAAGTGTAGTTGGTTTTTCGCTCCACCGAGTTCTAGTAATATCGATTTCTCCGACACATCGCATTCCGTATTTGTCAAGATAAGCATAGATAGCGTCTCGGGTTTCCTGTCCGCCATCGAACTTAACCAGTTCATCCAAGAAGTTATCATCTTTTGCATGTTGCAAGTAATCAATTACCTCTGGATAAGGACGAATCACATCTGCGACATCCAATAGCGCCAGACCCATTTCCGAAGTAATATTGTTTGGTACAGATTGAGAAAGCGTGGCTGCTACGTTTCTTTCACCTAACCACGTCTCCATCTTTTCATTGATCCATGATGAAGCATTTATAGCAGCCATAAACACAGCTGAACTTCGTGGGTCAAATAGGATCTTCTTTAATTGCGGAATGTCTTCTAGAATAAAATCAAATAGCTCTGGTCCTGATTTCGTTTGGATGTCTTGTCTTAGCTCTTCTATCGATGTTTGACTACTCTTAATCAAATCAGAAACGATTGTCGGATCGTTTTCGATTTGTGCTTGAGAACTCGCAGACGACACACCTTTATTGCTTTTACTGGGACTCAGTTCTTTCTTTTCATTTGGTAACGATTTAATGAAGTCTCCACGCTCCATGATGGTCACGAGTGCGTCTCTCATGAGCGGATCGTGTCCCCCCATGGTATTTAATAACGCCCTTCTGCTGTCAGATGAAGCCAGCATATGTGTAACATCAACAAACAACCTTCCACCAGCTTTACGCATGGGTGCACGAGTCGTTAACAGGAAAAAAGACAATCCCAATGGCTTCATGGGGTCGGTCATCATTTGTTGATGACCGACAGATACATAAACGTGATTCTCTTGATCAGTTGCTTCAGGGATGGGGTATAAAGTAGTGATTGGCCGACTCTGGACAATATAGAATGCATCATCAACCAAACACCATTCGATGTCCTGGGGGCAGCCAAAATGTTCCTCGATCTTTCTGCCCATGTACTCAAGCTGCAAAATCTGCTCATCCGTCAGCGCTTGCCTGTTCTGCCGCTCAGGCTCGATCTCCTGTTCTTTCGTACCGCTATCTTTTAAGGCATAAATAGCCAGCTTCTTGGTGGATATCTTCTTATCGATAATCTTGCCGTTACTCGCTTTATAGGTATCAGCATTCACCAGTCCGGAGACCAAGGCCTCACCAAGTCCGAAGCTGGCCTCAATGGATAGCACCTTCCTATTAGAGGTGGCGGGATCGGCAGTAAACAAGACTCCTGCCGCCTGCGGGAACACCATCTTTTGAACAACCACAGACAGGTAGACTTTGCGGTGGTCGAAGCCGTTTTGAAGGCGGTAGGTTACCGCCCTCTCGGTAAACAGCGATGCCCAGCACTTGCTGATGTGCTTTAGGATTGCCTTCTTTCCGATAACATTCAAATATGTATCTTGCTGGCCTGCAAAGGAGGCCGTCGGTAAATCCTCTGCAGTTGCGCTGGATCGTACTGCATAGGCAATTTTTTCTCCAAGCCTGGAGAGAAGGCGGGTGATCTCTTCAGTAATGTCTTCAGGGATGGCTATTCCTTCGATGACCCTGCGAATCTCACCGCTAAGTTCACCGATCTTGTGCCGGTCTTCCACCTTTAGAAGCGATAACTGATCAAGCAGTTCGTTAATCGACGACGTTTCCCCAATGATTCTTTTAAAGGCTTCAGTAGAAATACAAGAGCCGTCTGGTACGCGTATTCCTTCAATTCTGGAAAGTTCCCCCAGGTTCGCGCCTTTACCCCCAACAAGCATGACTTTTGTTTTGTCAATTTCCTGAAAACCAAGCACATAGGAGTTCATATATTTGCCTCCTTTGGCAATTCCTTCTTTGACAATTTGGATGACATCCTTCAGGCTAAAACGATTTACCAGAGTATTGTACTAGCCTATCTATAATGTACCTTTTGCATATGTATACACCGGCAACGATACCTGTCTAGTACTCAACCAAACTGGTTTCGACACCTGTCATCCTGAGCGATTAGCGAAGGATCTCCTGTTACAGGTAGACGCCTCTCGCTATGTTGAGCATGACGGCAGCTGGCATAATCAATTTGGTCGAGTACTAGCAATACTACTTAGGGCGCTTTAGCGTCCTTCAGCGTCTCAGCCATGACGTTTACGTCATGGCCCATGGCCGGCGATGTGGCCCTCGTAGATGGACCATCGTCAGCTTCTGGGGCCTTCCCCAATGCGGCCACCGCTGATCCCTGCGAATGGACCTGATCTTCGACGATACCCACATCGTAGATCCAACCATCTCATTACTTCAGCTTTTCCGACCAGAAATCCGCGCAGTTCGTCTTCGAGAAAGCTGTTGATCAAGGGCTCGCGGTTCTTGGTGGCCCAGACCAGGTGGTAGAAGAGCCTCCAGTAGGCCATTTGCCAACCTCCTCCGTGATTACGGCTTACCGCTCCGGCTTCTCTTCGTCCTGCCCCCCCAGCCTGAGGTATTCCTGCTCGCTGATTGGCACGAACCTCACACGGTCGCCTGCTTGCAGGTGGGTGGGTGGGTTGCGGGAGGGATCGAACATCTTGATGGGCGTGCGGCCGAGCCAGTGCCACCCGCCCGGGCTGGTGAGGGAGTAGATGGTGGCCTGGTTGGCGATGGCCACCGTGCCGGCAGGGACCCGTGCGCGAGGGCTTTCCAGCCGCGGCATCGCCAGTTGGGGCGGGAGCCCGCCAAGGTAGGGATGGCCCGGGGCGAAGCCGAGCATGTACACGGTGTATGTGGGCTGGATGAATGCCTGGATGAGTTGCTCCTCGGCCATGCCGAGTCGCTGTGCGATGTCCGGGAGGTCAGGCCCGTAGGCCCCGCCAAAGACGGTTGGGAGGTCCACCAGGCGGCTATCCTCGCCGGTGGCCGCCGTGGCCACGGCGGCCACCTCCAGCAGCAGCGCCCTCGCCTGCTCGTAGGAGAGCCGCAGCGGGTCGTAGTGCACAAGTAGCGTGGCGTAAGCCACCACGCTCTCCAGAATGCCCGGCTCGGCACGCTCATCCAGCGCCCGGGCGACGGTCCGGACGCGGGCGTTCACCTCCAGCCGGATCTCGTTGGCGAAGGTGGCCAGCAGTGCAGCGTCTCCCGCGGGGACGACCTGGGGTAGGTCCGTGCTGCTCACAACGACTCCGACATCGGCTTCATCTCGACGTTGGTGGCCCTCAGCGCCTCGACTACGGCCAGGGCGATCTGGGGAGCGGCCGGGTTGTCGCCGTGGATGCAGAGGGTGTCCACCTTCAGATGGATCAGGTCGCCCTCGTAGGCGTTGATCGAGCCCTGGGTCACCATCTGGACGGCTCGGGCAGCAGCCTCCACAGGGTCGTGGATGGAGGCGCCGGGGAGCTTGCGCGACCGCAGGGTGCCATCGGGGCTGTAGGCCCGCTCGGGATATGCCTCCAGGGCCACCTTCAGCCCCATTTCTTGCCCCGCCTGAGCCAGGGGACTGTTGGCCAGGGCGACGAAGACGATCTCTTTGCTGAAGCCGGCCACTGCCCGAGCGGCAGCCCGCGCGACCTCCATATTGACGAAGGACACGTTCGCCAGGGCGCCGTGGGCCTTGAAGTGGCGAACCTCGGTGCCGTTGGCCTTCGCCATGGCCCAGAGGGCTCCGAGCTGGTACAGGCAGTACTTCTCGACCTCGTCGGTGGAGAGGTCCATCGCCCGCCGGCCGAATCCCATCAGGTCCGGGTAGCCGGGGTGGCAGCCCACCTGAACTCCGTGCCCTATGGCTGTCCTGATGGTCCGGTCCATCACCATAGGATCACCCGCGTGCCAGCCGCAGGCTACGTTGGCCGAGGTGATGAACCGCATCATCTCCTCGTCGTTGCCGAGCTTGTAGGCGCCGAAGCTCTCGCCCATGTCGCAGTTGATATCGACCTGCACCTAGCGCACCTCCCCCTATCCACGGCTATCGCGTGGTTCGGGCGAATATTAGCCGTTGCGTGGCGGGGCTTCAAGGGGAGTGAGGGTGCGGGCCGGGACCTGGGGAGTGACGGCCTGCTCGCTCCCTCGAACCGTAGGGAAGGGGCTCGTCCCCTTCCGCCCACAGGGCATGGACGCGACGTTGCCCATCCCCCACCGTGTCGCCTACCACCGCCGGGCGGCAGGGGATGAACCCCTGCCCTACGCCCATCGTATCGCGGCAGGGGTTGTCCCCTGCCACCGTCCTAGGGATGCAGGTGGACCGGTGTCCCCATGTCGGCCCAGTTCCATAGCCAGCGGGCCTCCGCTAATGGCATACCCACGCAGCCATGGCTGGTGGGGATCCCGAAGCTCTCGGGGGTCTTCCAGTATGCCTCGTGGAGGGCGGCCCCGAACTCGTTGAAGTACTGTGCGTAATGAACGTTCTCCAGCCGGTAGGTATCGCGCACCCACGGCAGATTGGCGCTGTCCATGGTGACGCTCTCAGCCCTCCGCTGGATGCGGAAGGTCCCCTGGGGCGACGGGTACTCCGGTCTGCCCGCGGAGATGACCATGGTTCGGACCGGCTTATTCCCCTCGTAGGCCGTCAGCACCTGCTCTGTTATGTTCACGTCTATCCACCGGCCAGGGAAGCTCACGCCCTGGGGCCGCTCCGGAGGGCCTGCCGGCGGGATCTTCTGGATCGCGGCAGAGTAGACGTACTCCCCATCATCCAACACCGCCCAGGTGGTGTTGGTCTTGTCGACCTCCTCACCCGAGACCCACTCGACCACCGTCACGGTCTTCCCCGCAGGTATCGTTGCCACCACTGGAGCCTTGGAGTTGGGCGCACTCCGTACCTTGGCGGAACTGACGATCACGGTGCCCTGCCAGGGCCTGGAAGCCGCCTCCGCGGTCGGCGCGGAGAACCCCACTATCAGGGCCAGCGTCGACGCCATCAATGCGGCGACGAGGCCGCGAAGGAGTGCAGAATACGCCATCGTCTTGCCTCCTCGTCGTTCCATTTGTCCCCCCTCGGCGCTGCCCTGGGAGCGGCCCCGCCTCCGCGGGAGCGTGCCGCCGCACTTCCTTCCCAAGACTGCCCCTTGGGGCTTCCCTACGGTGGCAAGAGCGGTGCCACACGGGTCGGGAAGTGATGAGTAATGAGTGATGAGTAGAGGAGACTCTCCTCGTACCCATGACTCATTACTCATCACCTGTTACTCGCAGGTTGCATCGCCGATGACGTGCAGGTGGTTGCTCACGTCGGTCACGCCACGGGTCCTACTGGCGATGTCGCCCGCCAACTTCTTCTCGCCCTCGCTGCTGACGTAGCCCGCAAGGGTGACGGATCCGGACTCGTTCACCCATACTCGGATGCCGCTCGCATCGATCTGCTCGTTCCAGTGCAGGGCGTCCTTGATCGATACCTTGACATCCTGGTCGGTGGCTACCCCTGCCACCAGTTCGTCGTCTAGCTCACTCCCCTCTTGATGGGACATGCTCATCCTTTCCTCCTGCGCCGTTCTCTATATCGGTCCGGTTATGCCGGTGCCCCCATCTCTCAATGGGGTCATCCCAGCCAATCAGCCGTGCCGGCTCAGGTGGTGGGGGACGCAAGGCTGATGCCCAGCGCGCGCCAGTCCATGGTGAGGCACCAGAGATGCTTCGAGTCCTTGAGTCCATGAGACATCAGGAGGTCGAAGACCGGTGGCAAGTATCGAGCGCCGGATCCACCCACTCGACACCGTAGAGGAACTTCACCCACTCGACACGCTCCTTATCGACCCTCTTCACGTAGGCTTCGGCATCCTTTCGTGCTGTCGTGGTATAGAAGCTTCCGTGTGGGGCACCGGCAGGCGATCCCTCGGAAACCAAAATGGCCCACCCCCGAGCCGGAGGTGGGTCACCTGTTATGGCCAATTGCCTAGTCTCGCGTGGCCACCAGGTGCTTCCACTGCCGGCCAGACGCGTTTCTCCTTACGCTCAAACCTACACCCTAGCAACTTCTTTGTCAATGATTAACCCTACTTCCACCGCCTAGTCAATTTGTCGATAGGGAGCCAGCCTGATATACTATAAGGTAGTTCGCGGCACTTGGGCCTGTGGCTCAGCGGGAGAGCGTCCGGTTCGCATCCGGAAGGTCGGCGGTTCGAATCCGCCCAGGTCCACCAAGTTACAGCGGCCTCCAGGTTTGTTCCGGAGGCCGCTGTTGCGTGTGACGGGGCTGTTCGCATAGACCCGGGGGTAGAACGTCGACGATCCTCAATGCGGATGGACGATCCTCAATGCGGATGTCGGTTGACGCTGCTCCATCTCAGGTATTAAGATGAACCCCTGAACGATCCACCACACCGGCAGGCCGGCGCCCCGAGGTCTCACTTCCCCTTCCCAGTCAGCTGCTCAAGGTAGACCATCATGGCCTTCAGGGAGTGTCGCTATGAGTAGGCTTGAGGAACTCCTGCCCCACGCTGCCGTGCGCGGCGTCCTGCCGGACGGACTTGCCACCGTCGTATCCGTGCAGTGGTTCGGCTCCGAGGCCCTCGAACTGACCTACAAGACCCCCACGGGCAGGGTGGCGAACGAGCTGCTCTACCGCCACGACGAGCCACGGCTGGAGGTCGTGGAGCATGGCCGCCCCTGGAGCTTCGACGGCGACGGCGCCACCTTCCGGCTGGTCTCCGAAGCCCACCGCATCCGGCTCGCCCACCTGTTCGACCCCGTCCTTGCCGTCCACACCTCGGTCGTGGAGCCTCTCCCCCACCAGATCACTGCGGTGTACGAGGAGATGCTGCCGCGCCAGCCGCTGCGCTTCCTGCTCGCCGACGACCCCGGCAGCGGAAAGACGATCATGGCAGGGCTGCTGATGAAGGAGTTGATCGCACGGGGGGACCTGCAGCGCTGCCTTGTTGTCTGCCCCGGCAGCCTGGCGGAGCAGTGGCAGGACGAGCTGTACCGGCGCTTCCATCTACCCTTCGAGATCCTCACCAACGACAAGCTGGAGGCCGCCCGCACCGGCAACTGGTTCCTGGAGACCAACCTCGTCATCGCTAGGCTGGACAAGCTCTCCCGCAACGAGACGGTGCAGGACAAGCTGAGTGCGCCGGACTGCCGCTGGGACCTCGTGGTGTGCGACGAAGCCCACAAAATGTCCGCCACGTTCTTCGGCGGCGAGATCAAGTACACCAAGCGTTACAGGCTGGGCCAGCTCCTCTCCACCCTCACGCGCCACTTCCTCCTGATGACGGCCACTCCCCACAACGGCAAGGAGGAGGACTTCCAGCTGTTCATGGCGCTGCTCGACGGCGACCGATTCGAGGGTCGCTTCCGCGACGGTGTCCACACCGCCGACGTCTCGGACCTGATGCGCCGCATGGTCAAGGAGAAGCTGCTCAAGTTCGATGCGACCCCACTCTTCCCCGAGCGGATCGCCTACACCGTCCCCTACAGGCTCTCCGATGCCGAGGCGGGGCTGTACAAGGCCGTCACCGAGTACGTGCGAGAGGAGTTCAACCGGGCCGAGTCGCTGCAGAACGACAAGCGCGCCGGCACCGTCGGCTTCGCCCTCACCATACTCCAGCGCCGCCTGGCCTCCTCCCCCGAGGCGATCCACCAGTCGCTGCGTCGTCGCACCGAGCGGCTGGAGGGCCGGCTGCGGGAGTTGGAGCTGCTCCAGCGCGGGGCCGCACCCGCCGCGATGGCGATGCCCCTGCTCGACGCCGAGGACGTGGAAGACCTGGAGGAGGCGCCGGAGAACGAGGTCGAGGCCGCCGAGGAGGAGATCCTCGACCAGGCTACGGCTGCGCGGACCATCGCCGAGCTGAAGGCGGAGATCGGGACGCTGAAACGGCTGAGCGCCCTCGCGATGGCCGTGCGCCGGAGCGGTGAGGACCGGAAGTGGCGCGAGCTAGCGAGCCTGCTGGCGGAGATCTTCACTCCCGCGGCGATCTCCGGCAGGGTGGCCGAGGAGCCGGCCCCCTACGGGGCGGGCACCATCCCGCGCCCCGTGCCGTCGCCCAACCAGAAGCTCGTTATCTTCACGGAGCATCGCGACACCCTGACTTACCTGGGCACCCGCATCAGCACCCTCCTCGGCCGCCCGGAGGCGGTCGTCACGATCCACGGGGGCATGGGCCGCGAGGAGCGGATGAAGGCGCAGGAGTCGTTCCGGCACGACCCCCAGGTGCAGGTGTTGGTCGCCACCGATGCTGCCGGCGAAGGCATCAACCTCCAGCGGGCCCACCTGATGGTGAACTACGACCTGCCCTGGAACCCAAACCGGATCGAACAGCGATTCGGCCGCATCCACCGGATCGGGCAGACGGAGGTGTGCCACCTCTGGAACCTGGTGGCGGAGGAGACCCGCGAGGGTGACGTCTACCGGACGCTGCTGGAGAAGCTGGAGCAGTCGCGCCAGACCCTGGGAGGGCAGGTGTTCGACGTCCTGGGCAAGGTCCAGTTCGGGGGCAAGCCGCTGCGCGAGCTGCTGATCGAGGCGATCCGCTACGGGGAGCAGCCGGAGGTGCGGGCGCGCCTGACGCAGGCCGTGGCCGCCGCCTTCGACCGGGCCCAGCTTCAGGACCTGCTGGAAGGGCGCGCCCTGGTCCAGGATGCCATGGACGCGAGCTGCGTTCACCGCGTCCGCGAGGAGATGGAGCGAGCCGAGGCCCGGCGGCTCCAGCCCCACTACATCGAGTCCTTCTTCCTGGAGGCATTCGCTCGGCTGGGTGGCACCATCAGGCAGCGCGAGCCCCGCCGCTACGAGGTCACCCACGTCCCTGCCCCCGTGCGGCAGCGCGACCGGCTGATCGGCCTTGGCGAGCCGGTGCTGCCCCGCTACGAGCGGATAGCCTTCGAGAAGTCGCTGGTCGCGCCCCAGGGCCAGTCCCTCGCCGCCTTCGTCTGCCCCGGCCACCCGCTCCTCAATGCCACCCTAGACATCACCCTGGAGCGCCATCGCGACCTGCTTCGCCGTGGCGCGGTGCTGGTGGACGAGCGCGATCCGGGCGTCGAGCCCCGAGTGGTGTTCTACCTGGAGCACGGCATCCAGGACGCAGGGCTGACCCGCGCGGGTGAACGGCGCATCGTCTCGCAGCGGCTGCTGTATGTGGAGCTGGACGCCGCCGGCAACGCCTGCCACCTGCACTACGCCCCCTACCTGGACTACCGTCCGCTCACAGCGGAAGAGCCAGGCGTAGAGGAGATCCTGGCCCGACCCGAGTGCGAGTGGATAGGCCGCGAGCTGGAGGATAAGGCGCGTGCTCACGCCGTCGCGAAGGTGGTGCCCGAGCACCTTGCCGAGGTCCGAGGCCGCAAGCTGGAGCTCCTGGCTAAGACCGAGGCGGCGGTGAAGGAGCGGCTCACCAAGGAGATCAGCTACTGGGACTACCGGGCCGAGCAGTTGAAGCTCCAGGAGCGGGCGGGTAAGACCGGCGCCAGGCTGAACTCTGGGGAGGCCCGCAGGCGCGCCGATTCCCTGCAGGCGAGGCTGGAGAAGCGGATGGAGGAGCTGAAGCTGGAGCGCCAGATCTCCCCGCTGCCTCCAGTGGTGCTTGGTGGGATGCTGGTGGTGCCGGCAGGGCTGATTGACAGGATGACGGGAAGGCCGTTGCAGATCCCGTGCACAGTGGTGGATACCCAGGAGTCGGCGGCGCGGGCGCGGGAGATCGTGATGGCGACGGAGCGTGCCCTCGGCTACGAGCCGGTGGACCGGGAGACCGAGAAGCTGGGATACGACGTCGAGAGCCGAGTCCCCGGCACCGGCAGGCTGCGATTCATCGAGGTGAAGGGGCGCGTGGCAGGGGCCGGCACGGTCACAGTCACCAGGAACGAGATACTCTTCTCCCTCAACAAGCCCGAGGACTTCATCCTCGCCATCGTCGAGTTCGGGGATGACACGCACCGCGTCCACTACCTGCGCCGCCCCTTCCAGCGAGAACCGGACTTCGGGGTGACCAGCGTGAACTACGACCTTGCGGGGTTGCTTGCGCGGGCGGAGGGGCCGCTATGACCGTGACTCTTGAACAGCTCAAGGAGTGGATGTCCGGAAAGGAAGACGAGCACATCGAGTTCAAGGAGGCCAAGGCAAACTACCACTTCGAGAAGCTCGTGAAGTATTGCGCGGCACTGGCGAACGAAGGGGGCGGGTCGATCGTGCTCGGCGTGACAGACAAACCCCCAAGGAGAATCGTCGGCACTTCGGTGTTTCGCGACCTGGAGCGAACCAAGGCCAGCTTGCTGGACAAGCTGCATTTCCGGATAGACGCACAGGAGCTTCTGGATCCGGCCGGGCGGGTAGCCGTCTTCACCGCACCTTCAAGGTCAATTGGCCTGCCAATTGTGGTCGACGGAGCGTACTGGATGCGTGCGGGAGAGAGCCTCGTCCCGATGACTCCGGACCAATTGCGCCGGATCTTCGACGAGGCAGGGCCAGATTTCTCCGCCGAGGCCTGTCCCATGGCGGGGCTCACTGATCTGGACGGCAGGGCCATCAGGTCGTTCCGCACTCGGTGGCACTTGAAGACCCGGAACGAAGCCATCCTGACCATGCCCGAGGAGCAGCTTCTCCGCGATGCTGAACTGGTGAGCGACAGAGGCGTTACTTACGCCGCACTGGTGATTCTGGGCACTCGTGCGGCCTTAGGGCGCCACCTCGCGCAGGCCGAAGTGGTCTTCGAGTATCGATCGTCTGAGGTGCCCGGACCGGCGAGCCAGCGCGAGGAGTTCCGCGAGGGTTTCCTAGCCTACTACGATCGTTTGTGGGAGTTGGTCAATCTGCGGAACGACAGGCAGCATTACCAGGATGGCCTATTCATGAGAGAGATTCCCACGTTCAGCGAGGGAGCGGTGCGCGAGGCCATCCTCAATGCTGTCGCTCATCGCGACTATCGCCACGGTGGTTCCGTCTTCGTTCGCCAGTTTCCACGGCGCATCGAGATAGTGAGCCCTGGCGGTTTTCCGAAAGGCATCACCCCGGAGAACATCATCGATCGGCAATACCCACGAAACCGCCGAATCGCTGATGCTTTGGCACGTTGCGGCCTGGTGGAGCGTGCAGGGCAGGGTGCCGACCGCATCTTCGAGTCCTGCATACGAGAGGGAAAGGGGCTACCGGACTTCACCAACACGGACGATTTTCAGGTGTCGCTTACGCTTCAGGGCCAATTACGGGACGCGCGCTTCGTGCGTTTTCTTGAGCGTGTTGGGATTGAGACGCAGGCGTCCTTCGATACGCACGATCTTCTCATCCTCGACTCCGTCCACCGGGAAGCCCCCTTACATCAGGAAGCCCATACAAGGCTGTGGAAACTCGTCGACCTGGGGGTTCTGGAGCGTGTTGGCAAGGGCCGTGGGACGAAGTACATGTTGAGCCGCCGTTTCCATGCTGCCCTCGGAGACGAGGGGGGATACACCAGGCGGAGGGGCCTCGATAGGGAGACGAACAAGGCCCTCCTGCTCCGTCATATCGAGCAATCGCGCCGGATAGGATCGCAACTGCACCAACTGCAACAGGTGCTGCCCAGCCTCAGCCGCAATCAGGTACAGACGCTGCTCCGTGAGTTGAAGCGCGATGGCCGCATAGAGACTCGCGGGACTACCAAAGCTGCTCGTTGGTACCCCGCTGACCCAGAACGCAATTCGACGCAATAACCACGCAATTCCGACGCAATTCCGACGCAATAGTCGCACCGTTTCTGGCGCAACACTCGACCATTTCTGACCAGACTTCTCCGGCGAGGGTCAACTGCCCGTTGGCGTGCTGGGAAATGCGCTGTTCACTAACGCAGGCAGGATGCTGCATCCGTGCCCAAGGAGTTGCTATGACCGTCACCAGGAAGAAGCTGATAGAGGTCGCTCTCCCGCTGAAGGCGATCAATGTGGCCTCGGCGCGGGAGAAGTCCATACGCCACGGCCACCCCAGCACGCTGCACCTCTGGTGGGCGAGGCGGCCTCTAGCTGCTGCGCGCGCGGTGATCTTCGCGCAGATGGTGGACGACCCATCGAGCTGTCCGGATCTTTTCCCGACCGAGCAGAAGCAGGAGAAGGAGCGCCAGCGGCTGTTCCGCATAATTGAGGAGTTGGTGCAGTGGGAGAACACCACCAACGAGGAGGTGCTCCAGCGGGCGCGCGACGAGATCTGGCAGAGCTGGCGGCGGGCCTGCGCGGAGAACGTTGATCACCCCCGGGCGAAGGAGCTGTTCAACCGGCACGTCCTGCCCGCCTTCCACGACCCTTTCGCGGGCGGCGGGTCGCTGCCCTTGGAGGCCCAGCGGCTCGGGCTTGAGGCCCACGCCAGCGACCTGAACCCCGTGGCGGTGCTGATCAACAAGGCGATGATCGAGATCCCGCCGAAGTTCGCGGGCCGTCCGCCGGTGAACCCTGAGTCGCGCCAGGCGAAGACGCTGCTGGCGCGGGAGTGGTGCGGCGCCCAGGGACTCGCTGAGGACGTGCGCTACTATGGCAAGTGGATGCGTGACGAGGCGGAGAAACGGATAGGGCATCTCTATCCGAAGGTTGAGGTCACGGCGGAGATGGCGATGGAGCGGCCGGACCTCAAGCTGTACGTGGGCCGGAAGCTCACTGTGATCGCCTGGCTCTGGGCGCGGACGGTCAAGAGCCCCAACCCTGCCTTCGCCCACGTGGAGGTGCCGCTCGTCGCCACCTTCATGCTCTCCACGAAGCCGGGCAAGGAGGCGTACGTCGAGCCGGTGTTGGCGGATGGCGACTATCGTTTCACGGTGAAGGTGGGCAAACCGAAAGATCCAGAAGGCGCGAAGAACGGTACCAAGCTGGCGAGGGGCGCCAACTTCCGGTGCGTGATGTCGGGGGCTCCCATCTCGGGCGACTACATTAAGGCCGAGGGGAAGGCTGGGCGCATGGGCGTGCGGATGATGGCGATAGTTGCTGAGGGTGATCGCGGGCGAGTCTACCTGCCGCCGATGAAGGAGCACGAGGCGATCGCACTCCATACTAAGCCGGAGTGGGAGTTGGAAGGCGAGTTGGTCGATGACGCCCGGGCCTTTACCCCGACGCTATATGGACTGGAGAGATGGGGAGACCTCTTCACCGATCGGCAACTTGTCGTGCTGACGACCTTCTCTGATCTGGTGCACGAGGCTCGGGAGTTGGCGAAGCGCGATTCGTTGGCTGCGGGTATGTCCGCCAATCGCAAGCCACTCCGCGACGGCGGCATCGGCGCGACCGCCTATGCGGAAGCTGTGGGGGTATACCTCGGCCTCGTCGTTGACAAGGCGACCGACTACAACACAACCTTGGTTGCCTGGAGTCCGACTCGAGACCAAGCTAAGAGCACGTTTGCCCGACAGGCTTTGCCTATGGTTTGGGATTACGCGGAGGTCAACCAGATGGCTCGTGCAGCGGGAGACTTCGGCGTATCGCTTGAGGGTGCCGTGCGCTTCTTGGAAGCAGCAGCATCGGCTATTTGCGGACGGGTGTCGCAAGCTGATGCGGCGGCGCAGTCTATCAGTGCCCACAAGGTTGTTTCCACAGATCCACCCTACTATGACAACATCGGCTATGCCGACCTGTCGGATTTCTTCTATGTCTGGTTGCGGCGCACGCTTCGGCCGGTTTTCTCCGACCTCTTCGCCACCCTCGCAACCCCCAAGGCCGAGGAGCTTGTGGCCACACCCTACCGCCACGGCGGTAAAGAGGATGCGGAGAGGTTCTTCCTAGACGGAATGACGCGCGCGATGCACCGGCTCGCCGCGCAGTCGCACCCGGCGTTCCCGGTAACCATCTACTACGCCTTCAAGCAGGCTGAGAGCGACGGCAATGACGGCATCGCCAGCACCGGCTGGGAGACATTCCTCGACGCAGTGATCCGGGCTGGTTTTACCGTCAGCGGCACCTTGCCTATGCGGACCGAAAGGGAAGGCAGAACACGCCAGAACGCGAGCAACGCCCTCGCCTCCAGCATCGTACTCGTCTGCCGGCCGCGCGCGGCCGATGCCCCAACCGCCACACGGCGCGAGTTCGTAGCCACGCTGCGGGCCGAACTGCCGGCCGCGCTTGCCCACCTCCAGAAGGGCAACACCGCACCGGTGGACCTGGCGCAGGCTGCTATCGGCCCGGGTATGGCGGTCTACACTCGCTTCAGCCGGGTGCTCGACGCCGAGGGGAAGCCCGTCTCCGTGCGCGAGGCGCTCACCCTGATCAACCAGGCGCTGGACGAGGTGCTGGCAGAGCAGGAGGGGAACTTCGACGCTGAGACGCGCTGGGCGCTGGCCTGGTTCGAGACCTTTGGCTTCGGCACCGGCGAGTACGGCGTCGCTGAGACCCTCTCCACGGCTAAGAACACCAGCGTCGCGGGCATGGTGGATGCCGGCATCCTCGCCTCGGGAGCCGGCAAGGTGCGGCTTCTTGGACCCTCCGAACTGCCCGCCGAGTGGGACCCAGCCAGAAGGAGGCGGCTGATGGTGTGGGAGACAGTACACCACCTGATCCGCACGCTTGAGAGGGATGGCGAGCAGGGCGCGGCGGAACTGGCCTCCAGACTCGGGGGCCAGGCAGAGCCCGCCCGCGACCTGGCCTACCGGCTCTACACCGTCTGCGAGCGCCGGAAGCGGGCGCAGGAGGCGCTCTCCTACAACGGCCTGGTGATTAGCTGGCCCGAGATCGCGCGGCTGGCGCGCGAGGATGGCGCGGGGCGCCTATCGCAGACTCAACTGCTCTGAGGAGGAACAGGAAATGGCGACGACCAACTATGACCGCGTGGGCAGCGCCCTCGGCCTCCTCAAGGAGGGGCTGCATCCCTTCGTGGAGCGGGAGCTTCAGGCGCAGCACGGCAAGTACTGGCTTACCACGGTCACGACCGGCTGGGCCAATGATCTGGTCTGGCCCGAGGATGGTGACGCGCCCAACCTGGACGCTGCCGCCCTCCTCAGGATGATGTGGGAGCAGTGGAACGAGGTCTTTCGCAAGACGCTGGGCTTTGCCGAGCGCAGTCTGGTGAGCGAGCTGCGGGAGGTGCGCAACCGATGGGCGCACCAGCAGCCCTTCTCCACCGACGACGCCTACCGGGCCCTGGACTCGGCCGCCCGGCTGCTGACAGCCATCTCCGCGCCCCAGGCGGCACAGATCGAGAAGACGAAGATGGAGCTGCTGCGTCTCCGCTTCGACGAGCAGGTACGCACCGAGAAGCGGCGCAGCGCCGGCACCGTGATAGAGAGCCAGGCGGCCAGCGGCCTCAAGCCCTGGCGCGAGGTGGTGAGCCCTCATCCGGACGTGGCGAGCGGCCGCTACCAGCAGGCGGAGTTCGCCGCCGACCTGTGGCAGGTGCATCTGGGGGAGGGCACGGCCGAGTACCGCGACCCCGTGGAGTTCTTCCGCCGCACCTATCTCACCGAGAGCCTGAAGCGGCTGCTGATAAGCGGGGTGCGGCGGCTGACCGGGCGGGGCGGCGACCCCGTGGTGCAGCTCCAGACCAACTTCGGAGGGGGCAAGACCCACTCCATGCTGGCGCTCTACCACCTGTTCTCCGGCGTCGCCCCGGGCGACCTGCCAGGACTCGAAGGCGTGCTCCAGGAGGCCGAGGCGCCGGCCGTGCTGCCGAGGGTGAACCGGGTGGTGCTGGTGGGCAACCGCATCTCCCCTGGCAACCCCACCGTCAAGCCGGATGGCACCCTGGTCCGCACACTCTGGGGAGAGCTCGCCTGGCAACTTGGGGGCCGGGCGGCCTACGAGCGGGTGCGAGCCGACGACGAGCGGGCCACAAGCCCTGGTGACGCCCTCCGCGAGCTGATGAACGAGTTCGGCCCTTGCCTGATCCTGATCGACGAATGGGTGGCCTACGCCCGGCAGCTCCACGAGTCCTCAGACCTGCCGGCGGGAGACTTCGAGACCCACTTCACCTTTGCCCAGGCGCTCACCGAGTCGGCCAAGCTGGCCAGGGAGTGCCTGTTGGTGGTCAGCCTGCCATCCTCCGACATGGCGGGCTCTCCGCACGCTCAGGCGGAGGATGTGGAGGTCGGTGGCCAGCGTGGCCGAGCCGCCCTGGACCGGCTGCGGAACGCCGTCGGCCGGGTGGAGGCGTCCTGGCGGCCCGCCAGCGCCGAGGAGGGCTTCGAGATCGTGCGCCAGCGGCTGTTCGAGCCGTTGGTCGAGCAGTCCCAGTTCCTCGCCCGCGACACCGTCGCGAGGGCCTTCTACGACCTGTACCGTACCCAGCACCAGGAGTTCCCGCCCGAGTGCCGAGACTCCGACTACGAGAAGCGGCTGCGGGCCGCCTACCCGATCCACCCGGAGCTGTTCGACCGGTTGTACACCGACTGGTCCACCCTGGTGAAGTTCCAGCGCACTCGGGGCGTTCTGCGGCTGATGGCCGCCGTTATCCATAGCCTCTGGGAGAAGGGCGACCGCAACCCCCTCATCCTGCCCTCCAATGTCGCCATCGACGACCCCCGCGTGCAGTCAGAGTTGATGCGTTACCTCTCGGATAACTGGATGCCGGTGATCGAGAAGGACGTGGACGGTCCCAACGCGCTGCCGTTGCGGATCGACAGCGATGTGCCCAACCTCGGCAAGTATGCGGCTACCCGGCGGGTGGCGCGCACCATCTATATGGGCTCGGCGCCGACGAACACGGCCGCCAACCGGGGCGTGGAGGACAGGCGGGTCAAGCTGGGCTGCGTGATGCCTGGCGAGTCGCCGGCGGTCTTCGGGGATGCCCTGCGCAGGCTGAGCGGCGCGGCTACATACCTGTACCAGGACGGGACGCGGTACTGGTACTCGACCCAGCCCACGGTGACGAAGCTGGCGGAGGACCGTGCCGAACAGCTGCGGCGCAACCCCGACCGGGTGGCGCAGGAGTTGGACAAGCGTCTGCGCGCCGACCTTCGCAACACTGGCGACTTCGGCCGCGTCCATCCCCTGCCGCAGTCGGGCGCCGACGTGCCCGACGACATGGACACTCGGCTCGTGGTCCTCGGCGTGGATCATCCCTATGGCCGCGAGAAGGGTAGTGCTGCCGAGACGTCCGCCAGGGCAATCCTGGGTTTTCGCGGCAACTCCCCGCGCCTCTTCCAGAACAGTCTTGTGTTTCTAGCGGTGGATGGGACGAGGCTGCAGGACCTGGATGAGGCCGCCCGCCGCTACCTGGCCTGGGAGTCGATCCTTGCCGAGCGGGAGACCCTGGACCTGGGTCCGTACCAGGTGAAGCAGGCCGATACGCAGTTGAAGTCGGCGGACGGGACTGTGACGGCGCGGCTGCCCGAAGCCTACCAGTGGCTGCTGGTGCCTGTGCAGACCACGCCTCGGGACGCGATCGAGCTGCAGTCGTTCCGGCTGTCGGGGTCGGATGCCCTCGCAGTCAGGGCCAGCAAGAAGCTTCGCAACGACGAGCTGCTGGTGACGTCCTTCGCCGGAACCAGGCTGCGCATGGAGTTGGACAAGGTGCCACTGTGGCGTGGCGACCACGTCGAGGTGCGGCTGCTCGCCGAGTACTTCGCCCGGTACCTGTACCTCCCGCGTCTGGCTGGTCCCGAGGTGCTGGTGGGGGCGGTCCGCTCCGGGCTCGGTCTGCTGACATGGAACCCCGAGGCCTTCGCCTACGCCGACAGCTACGACGAGGTGGCCTCACGCTACAGGGGGCTGCGCTGCGGCGAGGTGGTCCAGATGGCTGGAGCGAGTTTATCCGGGCTGCTGGTGCGTCCGGAGGTAGCGGCGAGCCAGCGGGAGAAAGACGCGGTCGTCGTGAAGCCACCGGCTGACCCGCCATTGACACCACCAGAAGGTGGGGGAGGGGATCAGCCAGGTTGGCCGCCTCCCGGAGGCGGCGGTACGGTCGTGCCGCCACGTCCCGCACTGCCAAGGCGCTACCACGGCACCGTCACCCTAGACTCGACTCGGGCTGGCCGAGACGCGGGGAAGATCGCCGACGAGGTCATCGCGCACCTTGTGGGACTGACGGGCTCGAATGTGAAGGTGACTCTGGAGATCGAGGCGGAGGTCCCGGACGGCGTGTCCGAGGAGGTCGTTCGCATCGTGACGGAGAACAGCCGCGCGCTGGGCTTCATCAGCCACGGCTTCGAGGCGGAGTAGCGTCCGTCGAGTATGGGGGAACGTAGAGATGGCCGACGAGTCTTTACCTTGGCCAAAGGTAGGGGACAAGCTGTTCGTGTCTGGTGACGACTTGGGTGAGGTTGCCTTTCTGCCTCGTGGACGTCGCGACTGGCGCCACTACGCATACGGATACAAGATCGCCGGAGACGTGCTTACACAGCACGTAATCGACACTCGCAACCACGAGGACGAATTAGTCTACCCTATCGTCTTCCTCTACAGGCAATACTTGGAGCTCGAGTTGAAGGGCTTGTGGGCCCTGTCGAAGGTCGTCCACAACGAGGTAGTATCCATTCCGCGCAAGCATGGGCTGACGCCGCTCTTTAGCGAGGTCAAGCGAGCTGTGAAAACGGTATGGCCAGGAGCGCCGAAAGACGACCTAAAGGCCATCGAAGCTCTTCTCCTGGAGTTCGAGACTTATGATCCCAGTTCCGATCGTTTTCGATATCCACTAGAGCCTGTTATGAACCTTGGCCGTTTGGCTTACTCTCGGGCCAAAGTCGGCGTTCCATCAAGAAGCCTGTTTCTGACCCGGTCGTAAGGCGCCCGGGACAGTTCATAACAGGCTCTAGACACCGAGGGCAACCCGGCCTTGCCGGAGAACTTGGAGCGGATTGACCTCCGCCATCTAGGAGAGACTGTAGATAAGGTATTCCGACTGTTGGGAGGAATACTCGACGGTTTCGACTACTACTTGGACTTCAAGTCGGAAATGGAGGCGGACCTACCATCTGATCTTCGAGACGATTCAGGCTACTGCTAGACCATCGGGCTGCGGCGGTCGCGTGAGAACTTGCCCGAAAGCAAGAGCGACTCTGAGGACCAGCGCGCATATCACTGTGCCATCTCCCTCTCACACCTCGCGGTGAACCATCTCCGGGTCCCGAACCAGCCTTGGACGCTGACCAGCTTATCTAGGGGGAACGAAGTCATGGAGGATACTCATCCCATACACTTCGCCCATCACGATCCATTAATGGGCGTTCGCGCGTCAGGTGAGGCGACAGCCACTCCGCTACCCGACGCAGTGAAGTATCCTGACCTTGCTCCGGCATATTGCGGCGAGGCAACTGCCACTGATGCCCTGAGGACCTGGATCAGAGAAGCCTTCCAGCGAAGTAAGCCGGCCAGCTGGTTCACGGCCATATTAGCGGCCGGACAAGATGTCCGACCACGTCCGTCGCCGATCTCGCCCGATAGTAAAGTCTGGAGCGATCTGCGAGCGAGTCCGGCCCTCTGGGTCTGGATGAGCATCCTATCTCGAGAGCAAGGAATAGCGCCATCGTTCGGGCGAACAGAGGAGCCCTTCGACGACGGCTACTGGAAGCTTCACGACCTGGCGCTCGAATTCGCCAATCACCTCTTCTTGCTTTCCGAGGATGGGTTCGACGACGCCATCTTCCTTAGTGTCTAACGGATCAAGTTGATGGCAAGATGCGCACAAGTTCTGGTCTACGCCGGGAGTGCCTCCGCC
>DIXP01000032.1 GCA_002436065.1 Chloroflexi bacterium UBA6077 | reverse complement strand
CCCCCAAAGTGTCCCCCCGATCCGACGGCTCCGTGAACCATGCCGCAAAGGAGGCATGGTTCAGACACCAGGCGAGATGGCGTAACAGTGTAGGGGCGACCGGCCGGTCGCCCTGGCGGGGCAGGCCGGCGAATGGGCAGGGCGACCGCGGGTCGCCCCTACAGCAATGTCACCACAGTGCGAACCATGCCGAAGTGATGAGCAATGGGTAGACCCTCCGCTACGCTCAGCGTGACAAAGAAGTGTGCTGCGCTCAGCATTCGGCCTTCGTGAGGGCGATCAGACGGGAGAGGTCGGTGACCTCATCGAGGTGGCTGACCTCCTCGACAAGCTGCTCGGCCCTGTCCCTGGGTAGCACCGGTAGCGTCAGGTCCATGAACTTGTCCAGCAGATCGGCATCGGAGAGCGGGTTCCGTGGAGTGCCGGAGGCAGCCTCCACTCGCTCCTTGAGCTCCATGCCGTCGACCGTTCGCAGGGTGATGATGGCCTGGCTCTCTCTCACTCCGGCATCCACGATGGGGCGCACCTTTTCCATCAGGGCGATGACCTCCGGCCTGTTCACGTTGGCGTCGGAGAACTGTGACTCGCGGGCGTTCCCTTCGATCAGGGCGATGGCGGCGCAGAAGTAGATGCTGAACTTGCCCTCCAACCCGGTGCGTGGCTGCTGTTTCCCCGTCAACTCTAACACCAGGGGATGGACCCTCAGTTCGATCTCGGCGACATCACCGGCTGTCACGCCATGCTTCTTGCGCAGTGCCCTCATCCCGTCGATGGTCGGGTGGGTCACCACGCCGCAGGCGTAGGGCTTCAGTCCGTTCTCCAGGAAGAGGTACCGCTCGCCCAGTCCCTCCAGCGCCCTGGAGAGGTCGTACCGGTCCGACAGTACGGCGCAGAAGCCCCGCTTCGCCTCCAGCACCTGGGGCGAGGCCGTGAAGCCCCTCTGTGCGAGCAGGGCGGAGGAGAGGCCGTTAGCGGCCGCCTTGCCCACATGGTAGGACTTGGCCATGTAGCCGAACATCTCCCGCAGGCCAGCCGCCTGGGTGCCCGCCAGGCCGAAGGCGTGGGCCATCCTGTCCGGCGTCAGGTCTAGCAGCTTGCCCGCGGCGGCGGCAGCGCCAAAGGTGCCGACGGTTCCGGTGATGTGCCAGCCCACGTCGTAGTGGGCTGGGTAGACCGCGGAGCCGATTCGGATCTCCACCTCCGCCCCTACGGCTAGGGCGGCCAGGAGATCCTTGCCGCCCAGACACTTCCATTCTGCCAGGGGCAGTGCCGCCGAGAGGACGGGGCCAGTTGGGTGGATGACCGTGTCCAGATGGGTGTCATCGTAGTCCAGGACGTGGGACATTGCCCCGTTCACCGTGGCGGCTTGAACCGCCGAGGTCTTGATCCCGGAGCCGAAAAGGGTGGCCACGGGATGCCCCCCCGCATCCTCAGCGATGGCGGTCAGGATGCGAACGGCCTCGTGCCGGCAGGCACCCAGTGCCACTCCCAGGTAGTTGAGCACAGCCCGCTTGCTCTCACGCACCACCTCCGGTGGCAGCTGTTGGAAGGTTGTTTGTGCCGCGAATCCCGATAGTTCTCGGGTTGCCCCCATGAGATTCCTCCTCTGCTGGCAATGCTGGAGCCCGTCCTACTATAATGGGCTCTCGGTCCTTTGGTCTTCCCGCGGCGTGACTTTGCTCTGACCCTTATGGTAAACTCCGCCGCGGCATCGCAGTCCTGGCAACCGTGGAGGATAAGCGTCCAATGAAGCAGCAGGTGAATGCCTTTCTCGGCTACCTGGCGGCCGAGAGAGGGCTTGCCGCCAATACCCTGGCGGCCTACAACAACGACCTGAACCAGTTCGCCGACTACCTCGTTCTTCGGCGATCTCTGGATGGTATCGTGGCGGTCTCTGTTGGGGGCCATCAGGAAGACAGCATCGCTCTCTCCGACATGGGCAGGGACTCGGTAATGGGGTTCTTCCTCCACTTGCGAGACAAGGGGTATACGCCCTCCACGATAGCCAGAAAGACCGCCGCTATCAAGTCCTTTTTCCACTTTCTTGCTTCCAAGGGATTCATTGCCGAGGATCCCACTGCCAGCATAGACTCCCCGCGGATCAGCAAGTCGCTTCCCAGAGCGGCCTCCGTGGAGGAGATCGATGCCCTGCTGGAGGCACCTACTCGCTCCACATCCCCTGAGGCTGTTCGGGATAAGGCGATGTTCGAGTTGCTCTACGCAACTGGGATGAGGGTGACTGAACTGGTATCGCTGAACCTGGGCGACGTGGAGGTGGAGCAAGCGGTGGTGCGATGCACGGGACGCTCGGCAGGCAAGGGTCCGAGGCAGCGCACCATACCTGTGCACGCCACAGCCATCCGAGCGGTGCGCGGCTACGTGGATGGGGCCAGGCCGGTCATGTTGCGGGACAACGAGGAGTCCGCCCTGTTCCTCAATCATCGGGGGGAGCGGCTTACCCGGCAGGGTTTCTGGCTTATCCTGAAGCAGTGGGCCAGGGAATCGGGCGTTACCACCCAGATCACCCCGCACACATTGAGGCATTCCTTCGCCCTGCACATGCTCAAGAATGGGGTGGACCTACGGGCCGTGCAGCTGCTGCTGGGGCACGCCCACATATCCACCACCCAGATCTACACCTATCCCAGCGAGGATGGCCTGAAGCGCCTCTACGAGACCGCTCACCCTCGAGCTAGATAGGGCTGGCGATGGGGGCGAACCCTGTGGCTGCCTTCCAAGGGCTCCGCGCCGTCCTTTTCGACGCTGGTGATACCCTCATCCATATGCCTCGTGGCCCCGAAGAGACCCTGCAGGAAGCCTGTCGCCACTGGGGCCTCAGCATCTCTCCAGAGCAGGCGCGTGGCGCCTGCCAGCAGTCGGAGCGCTACTACTCGCGCTACTATCTGGGCTATCGAGGCGATCAGGGGCCGTTCTGGCGTCACTTTCACGCCGAGGCGCTGGCCTATCTCGGGCTCGATGATCCCGATGGGTCAAAGGCCGACTACCTCTCCCACATCTTCGGCAGGGTCGGTATATGGGTCGCGTTTCCTGAGGCTGAGGCGATGTGCCGGCGCCTCCATGGCATGGGGCTCAGGCTCGGCGTCGTCTCCAACGGCCCCAGTACCACCCACGACCTGCTCTCTCAGAACGGGCTGCTACCCTTTCTCGATACGGTGGTTACATCTCAGGAGCTGGGCATCCAGAAGCCGGATCCAGCCATCTTCGTACTTGCTCTGGAGAGGCTGGGGGTGGTTGCCAGGGAGGCTCTCTTCGTGGGCGACCTCTACGATGTGGACATTCTGGGAGCCAGGGCTGCGGGCGTAGCTGGGGTGCTGATTGACCGGAGAGGTGACAGCGGGCGTGTGGATTGTCCTGTGATCGACAGCCTTGAAGGACTGATACCGCTGATAGCTGAGGGCTGATCTCTGATGACCCAGAATCTGATGACAACCGAACTCTCCGAGGCCGTGGCGGCGGTACGCTCCAGATGCGGGATGGAGCCCCGGGTGGGGATGATCCTGGGCTCCGGCCTGGGCGCCATGGCCAACCAGTTGGGGGCAGCCATCGCCATCCCATACAACCAGATCCCCAATTTTCCTACCACCACGGTGCCCGGCCATCGGGGAGAGTTGGTCCTGGGGACACTGGAAGGGGTGCCGGTGGTGGCGATGAACGGCAGGCCCCACCTCTACGAGGGGTACACCCCTGTCCAGGTTGGATTCCCGGTGCAGCTGCTTCGGGCCCTGGGAGCCGGGGTCCTCATGGTCACCAATGCCTCCGGAGGGCTGCGGCCTGGCCTGGAGCCAGGGACTTTGATGGTGCTGGAGGACCACATCTCGCTGCCCGGTCTGGCGGGGCTCAACCCGCTGGTGGGGCCGGCAGGCGGGCAGGAGCGGTTTGTGACCATGGCCGCCGCCTACGACGAGGAGCTAAGACTCCGGGCGCTGGAGATCGGTCGGGCGCTGGGGCTGCCGGTCACCAGCGGAGTGTACGTCATGGTGGTTGGGCCCAGCTACGAAACGCCGGCTGAGGCTCGCTTTTTGCTTCAGATAGGGGCGGATGCCGTGGGAATGTCGACCGTGCCGGAGGTGGTGGTTGCCCGCGCCCTCGGCATGCGGGTGCTGGGGGTATCCTGCGTCACCAACGTCCTGTTGGGAGCCCCGGCCGAGTGGACTGAAGGCCATTCCGGTGTGGTATCGGTGGCCGACGCCGCAGCTCCTGGCCTGGCGTCACTGCTGCGGGGTGTCCTACGAGTGATGAGTGATGAGTAACGATGGGTAGATACCTCTCCATTCTCCTGTTGCCGATAGTGATGACGCTGTTTGGCCTGACGGCAGGCACTGCCTTGGGCGAGACGGCACCGCCGCCTGCTCCCTCCAACGAGGAGGTTCTGAGGCGGACGGAGCTGCCATGGCGCGACCTGGGAGAGCTGGCGGCCAGGGTGAAGGGGATCCCGAGGGAGTCTGTGCTGCCCACGCTCGTGTCCCCTCCGGAGCAGAGGGTGGGGGACCAGACCGTCTTCTGGGTGTCGGACGAGGCCGCCAACCGATACTACACCGTGAGAGCCACTCTCCAGGCGATTACTCCCCACGCCTACAGTTACGTGGCAAACGACGTCAAGGTAGATTTGGGTAAGCTGCGGGAATCGGCCCAATACTTCGAAGACAAGATCTACAGCGTGAACCGGCGCTATTTCGGCCGTGAGCCCTGGATCGGCCTGGATGGCGATCCGCGGGTCACCCTGTTGCATGCAAAGATCCCGGGTGTGGCGGGCTACTTCACATCGGTGGATAGCTATCCGCGGTCGATCCAGCCCTACAGCAACGAGCGCAAGATCCTCTACCTGAACGTTGACGTCATCGCGCCCGGCACGGACGAGTATCACGGTGTGGTGGCTCACGAGTTCGAGCACATGGTCCATTGGAACACCAGCCGTACGGAGCAGACCTGGGTGAAGGAGGGGGCAGCCGAGATCGCGACGGAGGCGGCGGGTCTCCTTGCCGGCTCCGCGGACTCCTTCGAGGCCAAGCCGGATACTCAGTTGACTGGGTGGGCCGGCGGCAAGGGCGATGTGGCCCCCCACTACGGGGCTGCTTACCTGTTCTTGAGCTACTTCCTGGAGCACTTCGGTGGCTACCAGGCTGCCACTACCCTGCTTACCTCGGAGACTCGCGGCCCAGACACATTCGATCGCTTCCTGGCATCGCAGGGACACAAGCTGACGATGGAGGATGTCTTCAAGGACTGGGTGGTGGCCAACTACCTCGATGAGAGCGGGACAGGGGATCCCCGGTATCGCTATGAGAAGCAGGCGGTGAGGGTTCCGGCCACCGATCGGATCAGCGCCACCACGACCGGTTGGCGCGATCGGACCGTCAATCAGTTCGCGGCGGACTACCTCGAGTTGGGCGGCCGTTGGTCCAAGGCCACCCTGCACTTTCAGGGGGAGCGCACCGCCAGGGTGATCGCGCCGCCGGCCCATAGCGGCCAGCTGTTCTGGTGGAGCAATCGCGGGGATATGGTGGACACCAAGCTGACCCGACTGGTCGACCTCAGTGAGCTGTCCAAGGCGACCCTGAGCTTCTGGAGCTGGTACGACCTGGAGGACGACTACGATTACGGCTACGTCATGGTCTCCAGGGACGGCGGCCTGACGTGGTCCGTCCTCAAGGCCACCGACTCGACCGAGTCCAACCCCAATGGGAACAGCCTGGGTCCCGCCTTCACCGGTAGGAGCGGCAATGGAGATACACCTCGCTGGACTCAGCAGAAGGTGGACCTGAGCCCCTACGCGGGCGACCTGGTGCTGGTGCGCTTCGAGTTGGTAACCGATGATGCCTACAACGCCCCGGGCATTGCGGTGGATGACCTGGAGATCCCTGAACTGGACTACAAAACTGATTTCGAGGCCGATAGCGGTGGGTGGTTCGCCGACGGCTTCGTGAGGACCGATGGGCAGCTTGACCAGCGCCTCTCCCTGCAGTTGATCCGCTTCGGGAAAGAGATCACCGTGGAGCAGGTGCCGGTTGCCACCTCCGGCGAGGCCACTGTGGTTCTGCAGAACCTCGATGGTGGGTTGGAGAAGGCCGTGCTGGTCGTCTCATCCGTCACCAGACACACTTCGGAGCCGGCCCGTTATCGGTACTCGGTGGAGGCTGTGCCATAATGCGGGTCCAGGGGCACACGATGCGAGAGGGCATACCGTTACAGCGTCACGAGGTCTTGGGTGACCGCAGCTTAGTCCAGTTGGTAGATCATCACCGCATCGTCCTCGTAGAGCAGGGCTGCATGTTTCTCCAGCTGATCCTGGAGCAGCGTCGCTAGTCGGCGCAGCCGACCGGCTGGATCTCGGTGGGAAAGATGCCAGTTCATGTCCGCTTTGCTGTAGAACAGGTGGGTGTAGCCGGCTTCCCTGAGCGACGACAGTGCTTTCGCCGCATCCGATTCCCCTGCGAACATCCTGTCGAGATTGGCCGTCGTGCTGTCTAGCAGGGCGTCGTGCTGGAAGTAATAGCCCTGGCCGGCTCCGATCATGTAGAGCCGTGAGTCCTTGGGAAGGTGATCGTTGGCCCATCGCGTGGCTGAGTAGATCTGCACAGCGAGGGGTTGGGCAAGGAAACCAGTCCGCGACTCCAATCCAGTTAGGACCCCCAGAGGGTTGATAGCGTTCAGCAATATCAGGTGTAGTGAGAGACTAAGCCCGAGAAAGGTTGCCAGCAGCACTCTCCTAATGCCGGCCGGCAGGCGATGATGCCGGCATCGACCCTCCGTCAGGCCGTGAGCCACCAATAGGCTGAAGATAGGAAAGGCGGGGAAAAGGAACCTCACCAGCTGGTAGCCAGCTGCCCAGACGGCGAAAAACAGTGCGGCGAACAGCAGAAGATAGTATGTGTACCGGTTTCTGGCGGTCAAGAAGATGGCGGGCAGCCCCAGAAACAGGTAGGACAGGAAGAAGAAAGAGGGCATGGCCGCGGAAAAGACCCATCCATCGGGGGTAAAGAAGATAGCCAGCGGCAGGGTAATCAGCCCGACGAGGGTCTTCGGGGCTCCCGCGGTGGTTAGGTAGTAGCTCGTCCACTCTTCGGCCTCGGTGAAAAGGGGGAAGAGAGGGCTGCCCAGCCAGAGCCAGTTCTTCAGGTACCAGGGTGAGGCTACCAGGACGGTTATGGCGGAGAAGAGGATAAGCCGTCGCGCGGTCTCCACCAAGCCGAGGCGCCGCCGCAGCAGATCGTGAACGCCGATTCCACAGGCTAGAAACGCTGGGGAGGCGATGGCAACTTCCTTAGTTCCCAGTACGAGTCCGCTGATGATGCCCATCAGGGCAACCAATCGAAGGTTGTCTTGCTCGACATAGCGGAGGAAGGCCAGTATGCCACTCAACATAAGGGCGGCCCAGATCATCTCGACGCAGGTGGAGCTGGCCAGATATGCTGCCGGGGCGGTGAGCAGCACCAGTGCCGCTTGGAGGCCGGTTCGCCCGCCGAGGTAGCGATTCCCTGTCCACCAGGTTCCGGCTACCAGCAGCATCCACAGCGCTAGATTCGTCAACCTCCCAAACGATTCGCTGCCCACCGCGAGGCCGAGGCTGTAGATCATCTCGGCCGTGAAGGGGAAGTTGGCTTGGACCATCTCGGGCATAGGGTAGATCCTTCCGGCCTCCAGGAACTTAGCAGGCACTGCCAGGTGGTACATCAGCCCGTCGTAGTCGGTGGGCGGGGCGAGGGCGAGGGCCAGTGCCACCAGGAAGCCGCCGCTCCCGATCACGAGGAGTAGCCGATCGGGAGCCGGTGTCCTGGCGAATGTGCGCCACCCCTTCTGGAGGGCGGCTTGCCATGCAACTCGCGGCCTTGCTACCTCGCGAGAGGCGACAACCAGGAGAGCCGCTACCACGCCGGCCAGGATGGGTCGCTGGAAGAGTCCCAGCAGGCCGAGGCCGAACAGGGTGTAGGCCACGCACCCCAACCCGAGGGAGAGGGAGAGCAGTGCCTTTGGCAGGGACGGCATATCCGCGCAGCCGAGCAGGCCAAGCAGCCTGAGGCCCACGGACCAGAATGCGATCAGCAGGAGTCCGGTGAGGCCGATGTTGAAGAGGTGGTCGAACAGGATCAGGGGGGTTGCCTGGGAGTCTGGCAGCGACACGACGTAGCCGTGGGCTACGAGGAGGGCAGCGCCGAGCGGTGGAAGGATCCAGGCCGATGCCGGCCATTGTGGTCTGGGGATGCGACGCGGATGACGGAGTGGTAGTCTCATGGCCGGACTGTACTGGAAGTGAGCCCCTTGTACAACTAGGAACTATGTACTAGTCTTGCCTTGGCTAACAGGGAGGCTGGAGATCTGTTCCCATGAGGAGGAGAAATGACGAAGATAGGTATCATCCGGTGTGCCGAGCGAGCCAAGCAGTGTGCCGGCTATAAATGTTTCCCGACTGTGCGTGAGAAGACCGCCGCTATGGCTGAGTACAGCGATGTCGTGGAGCTGGTGGGCTTCGACGACTGCGGTGGTTGTCCGATCAAGGGTCCCGAGGCGACAGTGGAGCGCGCCAAGCGGCTGAAGAGCGCGGGGGCGGAGGTTATCCACCTGGGCAACTGCCTGGTTGGCTACTGTCCCTGGGCCAAGCAGCTTCAGGAGGCCGTCGCGACGGCAACCGGCCTGCCCGTGGCCCTGAAGGTGCATTCGTAGCGAGGGGGATCGCATCACATGGCCCTTCAGGTTGGTGATTTGGCGATCCAGCATTTGCCGCCTGAAGGGCCATGTGGTAGAATCAATACGTAGCGGGGCGTAGCGCAGCCTGGTTAGCGCGCAGCGTTCGGGACGCTGAGGCCGGTGGTTCAAATCCACTCGCCCCGACCAACTAGCCCGCCGGAATTTTCCGGCGGGCCTTCTTGTGTCCCCATCACCCGACCTCGGTATTGCACAAGATGCCCAGTTCACAAGATGCCCATCTGTGGAGAGGTTGCCCAAGCAGGCGGTGTAGAGCGCAATCATCCGCAGTATAATTCCGCATAGAAGGATCCCCTCAAGCTGATCGGACGAGATGGTTGGGAGGCTGCGGCTCATGCCGACCGTGTTGGTTCGCAGCATCGGGATCAATACACGCGGGCAGCGGCCATAGGAGTGTTGGGTACTCCCTGTGGGAGGTGCAGCGAGGATGGTCGGGCGCTCTCACCCCGAGGCCCAGAGGGGCGAGAGATCTCCAATCTGCTGGCGAGCAGGGTTTCAGTCTCGATGGGTCACGAGGTCGCAGAAGGCTCGGTGCAGTTTAGTAGACACCGGGCGGACTGATTCGCGGCCGACGGCTCGACCGTCGAGGGCCACAACCGGCACTATGCCGATGGCCGTGTTGGTGACGAAGACCTCCTGAGCCTCATCCACTTCCTCTGGCCGCACCGGACGCTGAATGGATGGGAGCCCCAGGTGGGCCGCCAACTCCAGCACTGTCCTCCGGACTATCCCGTCTAGAACCCCGCTCTCCAGGTCCGGCGTCACCAGGACCTCATCCTTGACGAGGAAGACGTTGCTGGAGGCCCCACACGCCAGATTACCCGCGGTGTTGAGGAGAAGGGCCTCCTCGGCCCCCTGGGCGCTGGTCTCCATTCGGGCGAGGACAGAGTCCAGGTAGTTGCAGGACTTGATGCGGCTTAGGGGAGATGTCTCGTTGCGGCGGATCCTCGAGACTGCTGCCCGATATCCTCTCTCGAACAGTTCCCTCCGATAGCCCCCGAAGGGCATCGCAGAGATGGCCAGGCATGGAGAGGGATTCGTCGGGGGAAGGAGACCTCGTTCGACGGGGATGCCTCGGCTGATGGTAACCCGCACCAAAGCGCTCGCAAGGTCGTTGGACTCGAGGACCGCGGCAATCGCCCCTGCCAACGCGGACTTCTCCACGGGCATCTTGAGGCCTATCGTACCGGCCGCACCGACCAGCCTCTCAAGGTGATCGGTCAGTCTGAAGAGCTTGCCACTAATCGCACTCAACGTATCGAACACCCCATCGCCCAGGGTAAAGCCGCGATCCATGGCTGAAAGATGCGCACTGTCATCCCGGACGAGGCTGCCGTTCAGGTAGATAAGCCGGTCTCTCACGGAGTTCGACCTCCAAGTGCCATGATGATCGCTCGGGCCTTATCGAGCGTTTCCTGGTATTCGGCCTCGGGATCCGAATCGGCGACGATGGCTCCCCCCACCTGGAAGTAGGCATGGTTTCCCTTCGCCACCACCGTCCGAATGACTATGCTGGTATCCATGTTGCTGTTGAAGCCGATAAACCCGATGGAGCCACAGTAGACCCCCCGCTGAGTGGGCTCCAACTCGTCTATGATCTCCATGGAGCGGATCTTGGGACAGCCGGTGATGGAGCCTCCAGGGAAGCAGCCTTTCAGCAAGGATACGGCGTCCTGCCGATCTCCCAGGGTCCCCACTACGGCAGAGACCAGATGGTGGACGGTAGCATAGCTCTCCAGGTGGTACAACTCCGGCACTCTGACCGATCCCACCGAACAGACCTTGCCGAGATCGTTCCGCATGAGGTCCACGATCATGACGTTCTCGGCTCGATCCTTCTCGCTGGCGACCAGCTCCTCGGCTAGGAGGCGGTCTTCCTCAGCCGTCTTGCCCCGCGGCCTCGTGCCCTTGATGGGTCGGGTTTCCACCTCTCCGCCCTCTTTTCTGAGGAACAACTCCGGTGAGCCGCTCACCACGGTGAACTCCCCGAGCCCAAGGTATGCCGCATATGGTACTGGACTGACCCGACGTAGGGATGAGTAAAGCTGCCAGGGACTCATCGGTAGCGGCACATGGAACCGTTGGGAGAGGTTCACCTGGTAGATGTCTCCCGCCGCGATGTACTCCTTGGCTTTCCGGATGGCGGTCAAGTATGCCTCTCGGGTGAAGTTGGACATGGGTACTCCGGCCGTCCGCGTCGTGGTCGACGGCAAGCTCTCCGTCTGTCCGCGTTCTACCCTTCGGCCTATCTCCTCCAAGCGGGTTTCTGCGCCAGGGTAGCCTCCGGGCGGGACGGGAAGACTGACAAGCCAGGTATCGTCGGAGGTGTGATCGTGGGCAAGGACCCAGTCGTAGAGGCCAACTACCATGTCTGGGATGGCGACATCGTCGATAGCGGTTTTGGGAAGCCGCTCGGTGTGGTGGGCGAGATCGTAGCCGAAGTAGCCAACGGCCCCTCCCTGGAATGGTGGCAGTCCCGGTACGTTCTCCGTGGGAAACGCGGACAGGGTTCGGCGTAGCTGCTCGAAGGGATCACCTTCTGTGGTCTCGGCGGGTCCATCCCCCTCGACTGTGATGACGCCATTCTTAGACTGAATCACCAGGAAGGGCTCGGCCACTATGTACGAAAAGCGCCCCAATCGAGGGTGGGCCACGCTGCTGTCAAGAAAGACCGGATATCGGTCCTCCAGGAACATGGGGAAGAGACGGTGGAAGGGAACGGAGATGTCCAGTCGACGCCACAGCGGTAGCATGGTAGTCACCCCCTGGTAACCGACCACCGCTGGGTGCCCAGGCCGGACCGCTGGGCTGAACATGCCGTGGCGGAGATTCTCGCAGGAGAAGTGTAGCACAGCACCTCCGTTGCGCACATTTTCCGTGTCTCACTGCCGAGAGAATGGACATCAACTACTACTTCCCCATTGGCAACTCCTCCACGGCGCTGTTGGCGCCTGGGGGTGTGGTATCGGCCCGCCTGTCGTTTATACCGCGGGCCATCTTCCTGATCATGCTCGGACGCCGGGGCGCCGAGGCCTTGAACCGGACCATTTTCGGCAATCAGCCCGTTCATCCCGACGCGCTGGCGTTCATGAACCTGATAATGACGCATTTTCGGCCACGAATGGGCGACCTTCCCATGTTCACTGACGAGGAACTGAAGCGTCTGACCATGCCCACCCTGTTGATCGCCGGCAGCCAAGATGCGGTTCTCCCTTCCGAGAAGACGGCCGCACGGCTGAAAAGGCACTTGCCCGATTTCACGGCCCGCCTCCTGCCGGACACGGGGCATGTACTGGTGAACCTGGCTGGCGAGATCATCCCGTTCCTCGCCGCCTGACTTATAGATCCGGGTGGAATGAGAAGTCGCTGTCGAGCTGCTCGCCGGTCGGTTCAATAGCCTCCTGCTACTGCCGACGGAGAAATCGGGTTACTCGCCACTGCCAGGTTGGCTCGACAATGGGCGCTGTGGTCACGCCATCGACCTTCTGCGTCTGCTTTCCGAGCTCCAGTGTGATCGTCCCGACCTTCGCTCCGGCAGGGAGCGTCGCTGGAACCGTATCGAGCTGCAGGTTCGTCTTGAGCGTAGTCCCTGGCCAGGCGAGCATCTCGACATCCTGTGTAGGGACAACATCGATCGGGTTGCCCCAAGCTGGCGTGAGCGTCGCCATGACATCCGTGCGGCTCAGGACCCTCGTCTGGCCCAAACTCGCGGCCACTGCCCGTGACAACGCCATCGTTGCATCCAGCGCGTCGTCGCGCTCATCCTGGCCTAGCACCGCGGCGTAGATCTCCATGGGCCTGCCGGCCACCTGCTGGATCGAGGCTGAGACAAAGCATCCTCCGGCTTCGTCGGTCGAGCCGGTCTTGATGCCGATATTTCCATCCTTTCCCAGGATCGAGTTGACGTTGTAGATGACCCCGGCGACGGGGATGGTCGCCCGGTCCAGGGCAACTGTCTGGCGAAAGATGGGATTGTCCATGGCCGTCGCGCCCAGTATCAGCAGATCGGACGGGGTTGAGACGCTCATGGGCGAGAAGCCACTCGCATCGTCATAATGGGTGTGGGACATGCCCAGCTCGGCAGCCCTCGCATTCATTTTCGCGATGAACGCCTCCTTCGATCCCGCGTCCCACTTCGCCAATATGTCCGCAGCATTGTTTCCAGAGGGGAGAAGGAGCGCTTGGAGAAGCTGAAGCTCGCTGAGCTTCTCGCCCGCGGTGACCGGAACGACCGATTGATCTTGACTGACGGCCTTCTGGTAGTCGGCGACATCTTGCGCGGTGATCGTTACCACCGGGCCTGTCTGTCCCAGGGTGAGCGGATGATCCTCCAGGATGAGGAGCGCCGTCATGATCTTGGTCGTGCTGGCGATGGGGCGTGGCGCTTCACTGCCGTGCGCTCCCAGAATGCCGAAGCCCTTTACTGAGACGGCTGCACTGCCCACGTTCGGCCACGGTAGACTTGGCGCTGTCCTGATCTGCTGTTCGGTCTGAAACTGGAGATGAGCCGCAACGGCCGGAAGCGGACGAAGATACTGGCTTGCGAGGAAGCCTCCGGTCGCAAGCATGAGTACCAGTACGATGATTCCTATCAGTGGCGCTGAACTGCGCGGGCTGGAACGTCTTTGGGACATGATGCTCTCCTTGGTTGCCATGGCTCCGCTTAGCATAGGCCCGGCAGACACCCGCCGGCAAGAAGGGATGCTGCCTCCCTTCTAGTCCTCGAACAGATCCATAAGCTGAGAGCGGACCCACCAGGCGAGGTCCTCGGCGTCGAGGAGGGCGCGGAGGATCGCGATCCGGCGTCGTCGCTCGGCTGATGGCATTTCGAGGGCGCGTTCCAAAGCAGAGGCTGTTGCAGCAAGATCCGTGGGCTCCACGCTAAGTACCCCAGGGGCGAGTTGTCGGTATGCCCCGCAGCTCTTGGAGAGGACGAGGACGGAGTTGCGTTCGCTAACCAGGGGGCCTTCCTTGGCCACCAGGTTCATGCCATCAGCGACAGGGTTCACCAGCAGCACGTCCGCCAGCGCCATCCCGGCTATCGCCTGAAGGCGGTCATCTTCGTAGAAGACCTCTATCGGCCGCCAGTCTTCGCGGGCGAAGCGGGCATTGACTCGCTGCTCCTCTGTCCATACCTCCTGGGCGTAGCGCGCGTACTCAGGGATGGTTTCCCTGCTGGGTACGAGGAATGCCAGGAATCGGATCTTGCCAACGAGGTCGGGCCTCCGTTCCAGGAGCAACCCGAATGCCCTGAAGCCCAGCGCGATGTTCTTGCTGGGGTCCATTCGATCCACTCGGACGATCGTCCGTTCACCAAGGAGAGGCAGCAGTCGCTTCTTGTGGGCCACGGTTTCGGGATGGGCGGTGAGGCGTCGCAGCGCGGCTGGATCCACCGAGATTGGATAAGCTCGTACCCTCGTCCGGTGTCCGTGCAGCTGCACGGCGTCCTGGGAGTAATCGACCCTGGCCTCTGGAACGAACATCTCGCAGGAGCGAAGGAAACCGTTGACCGAGTCCTGAGTCTGGAATCCCGCCACGTCGGCTCCCAGTAGCCCTTTGTGCAGATCGTGTCGAATGGAAGGCAAGAGCCGCATCCACTGGTCTGGTCCTGGCCATGGGATATGGGTGAAGTGCTGGATGGAGATGTCGGGCCGCCGCTGTCGCAGGAGAGATGGAAGCAGGCAGAGATGGTAGTCTTGAGTGAGGACGATGGGGTAGGCGACGTTGGCCATTTCTTGTTCGATCGCTTCGGCGAAGGCGTTGTTCACCGGTCGATAGCCCATGATCCACCCGCTCTCCATGGCAGCTCGACTGGACTCGCTGAGCCTCTCATACATACCGTGCTGCAGGAACCACAGGATTGGATTGGCGAAGCGCTGGTAGGACCAATTGAGGGCTTCTTCGGAAGCGTCGACGTATCTCACGCAGGGCGAGCCCGGAAGCGGCCTGTCCAGCAGGCTCACACCGCCGACCTGTCGGTCTGCCGGACCTGCGGCGGCAGCCATCCAGGTGAGGGGAAAGTAGTCGGTGACACTTGCCAGAGCCGTGACGAGTCCCCCCGCCGATGGCCGTGCCTCGGGCCGCCCGTTCCTCATCTGATGGTGTACCGGCCCTCGGTTGGCGGCTACGTAGAGACGGTATCCCTCCAGTGCCCTGAGGAGGCTCGCGGCGCGTTCTCTAGTCAGCAACTTCGTTGCAGATATCGGAGCAGTGCTAAGCATGGGCCGTGACCTCCTTCTTGCCGGCGGGCATGTCCATGGATAGAAGAGCGCCAAAGAGACGCAGTTCATCGTCGAGGAACCGCGTCAAGAGGTTATGGTGGCGTACGTGTGCTCTTGCGGCGGATCCGAGCCTAGCGGCATCATTCGGGTCCGACAGGAGCGAGAGGATAGCTTCGGCGAGACCCTGCTCGTCCTCTGCCACCAGTCCGGTGATGCCGTGCTCGACCTGGACTGGTAGTCCGCCTGATGCCCCGACCACCACCGGTCGGCTCTTCCACATGGCTTCCCAGAGAGGGAGTGAAAAACCCCCGGGCACAGCGGCCTGTATAGCGACGCTGGCTACCCTCTGAGCGGCGTTGATCAGCCTTGAGCCGGTCTCACCGTGAGCCGCGATGGTCCTGACGGTCGGGTCTCCGGAGGCGTACCTTGCCACCTTCTCGAAGCGTGACCATGATTCCGCGGCTGATTCAACGCCGGGCTGGATCAGCACTAACTGTACGTCTGGTCTCTCCTCCCGGACCCTCCTAACCGCATCTATCGCCACATACGGGCCAAAGGCTTCGGCAAAGGATGCTGTCTGCACCACAACCGGCTGCGCTGGGTCGATTCCCTGGGAAGCAAGGATGCTGGAAGCGGAGGACAGCGGCAATTTGGTGTTGCGGTCGCTAGCTGGATCGATGGCCGGGGGGATGATGGCCACCACAGCGGATTCCAGGTCCGCGGGGATGAACGCGGGATGGGAGAACACGCAGGCATCGTAGTAGCGGAGGATGGGGCGCAGGCTTTCCCACACGTCCGTTTGGGCGCGCCTGAGGTCGAGATGGCAGTGCCAGACCCATCGGATGCCGCTGAGATCGCGCCCTGCTTCGGCGAGGACGGGGAGCAGGGCCGTGGGCTGAGGCTCGTGGATCACCACGATGTCGTAGGAGCCATCAAAGTAGGCGGAGTTGAGACGGTTGTAGATCAGCCATCTCCATCTGGACTTGGCGTCCCAGTCCACGCGGCGTCCACTCAGTCCGTCGTACATCTTTCTCGCCGCCTGATTCAGTTCGGTATCACCGGCGACGAACTGCCACTCACACTCAATCCCGAGGTCCCGCATTAAAGGGACAGCCGCGGTCAGCAGTTCCGCCACCCCCGTCCCAAAAGGGCTCACCGTGATATTGAGGATGCGGGCCCCCCGTAAGGGCTGGGCCAGGAGCCTGAGCTGCTGGATGGTCTCTTCTCCCACATAGCTCTTCTGGTCACTCAAGCTCCTTTTAAGGAGCTGTGCTGTCGCGTACATCTGTACTTACCTCCAATTCGGTTGCAGAGCGCGGCCGTGGGCACCGGATCGCATTTCATGTTGCGAGCCGGATGGTTGGAGGCGGGGAGACTACCACCTTTCGTGAGGGCACCGGTGTTCCGAAGTCTGTGCAGGCTGGAAGCGACGAAGAAGGGTCGGAGGACTAAGCCTCCGACCCTCTGGGGACGAACCTAGCCCCTTCCAAATGCCTACGAGGTTAGCTGACGGGTTCGGGCTGAAAGAGCTACCCTAGACGCCCTGGCGTCATTCACCCCACTACTTGGTTCCCCCGCTCTCCGCTGCCGGCGGAGACTCGGCTTCGCTATGCGATTATTTGCTGCTACCTTGCCTCTGCTCCGCACTCTACGGCAGAAGGGGCAAGGTCGTCAAGTACGTCAAGATCCTCCGGCCTGCGGAGTTGGCTGCAACAGCGGTTAGGGGAGCAGGGAGCGCCACCGGCGCTGGCGCCCACGAAGTAGCTTTGCCAACCCAAGTTGCCTGTCGCCTGCCTGCCTGCCGGTCGGTCAAAGGGCGCGTTCCCGATGACGGCCGGCAGGGGCATTGACGGCCGGCGCGATCTGAAGTATATTCGCAATGGCTAATGTAGAAGTAAAGGGTGACCAATTGGACAACGTCAAGGATTTGACAAGGGTCTTCAAGGCCCTCTCGGATGAGACCCGGCTTCGGCTCGTGCTGGCGCTGGCGGACCAGGGGGCGGAGGGTGCACTGTGCGTCGGGGCCATGGCGAATAGACTTGGGGTGAGCCAGTCTGCCGTGTCCCAGCACCTGGCGGTGCTGCGGGCCGCGGGCCTGGTCATCGACGAGCGGCGGGGTTACTACGTCCACTATCGGGTCAACCGCCGACGGCTAGCTGAGTGGCAAGGGCAGGTGGCTTGCCTCCTGGCGCAGGAGAAGGCTGAAGGGGTGCCCAGCTAGCCCTCTTCGTGGCCAACTGTATTAGTATCGAGCAGATAACTGAATGAGATAGGGAGGAACCACCATGTGCGGCACCCCAGAAAACTGCGAATGCGGACATCACAGCGGACAGGCCCACTGCAAGGAGGAGTGCAGGGACAAACCCCACACGGGCCAGCACAGCTACGGGGATTGCGGCTGCGGCACCCATCCCGCGGGGGGATGCTGCAGCAGCGATGCTTCCTCCGCCGAGGCGTCGGGCGGGTCGGTAGCTGAAGGCGCCTGACTACCGGCAAGAGAGAGGACAGCCCACGGATAAGGCCATCGAGGTGGTGGACTTGGTGCGCGAGCGCGGGGACTAAGGGGCGCGCACAGAAGACTTCGAGGTATAGAAATGGTTAGTATGTCAAAGACCGAATCACAGACGGCATCCGTCGGACTGCTGGAGATGGCCGGGGTGTTCTTCAAGGTTGGGGCCACCGGGTTCGGCGGGGCAATGCCGATGCTGGCGCTGGTCCACACGGAGGTAGTCCAGAAGCGGCGCTGGATCAGTCAGGAGGAGTTCGACGAGGCGGTGATGGTGGGGCAGATCATGCCCGGGCCCATCGCTGTGGATGCTATTACCCACATGGGCTACCGGCTTAGGGGGTGGCCGGGAGCCATCGTCTCCTGGTTCTCCTTCATCCTTCCATCCTTCCTGCTGATGCTGGCCCTCACCCTACTCTACGTGCAGTATGGGGGCATTCCCCAGGTCTCGGGCGTCTTCAAGGGGCTGGGCGCAGCGGTGGTCGCGGTCATACTCTCGGCCGCCTGGCGGATGGGCAAACCCCACCTGAAGGACCCCCGCTCAGCCATCCTGATGGTGGCTGCCATGCTGGCCCTGCTGCTGTTGCAGGTCAACGTCGTCCTCCTGGTCATACTGGCGGGGCTGGCGGGAATAGCCCTCTTTCGGAAGCCTTCGGACCTGCAAATGGGCCAGAAGAAGGGCGGAGCGGGCCAGATGAAAGGAGGGGCACGCTGATGTTGGAGCTGTTTCTCACCTTTCTGAAGATAGGGGCCTTCACCTTCGGCGGCGGCATGGTGATGATACCCTTCATGGAGCAGGATGCCGTCAATAGCTTCGGGTGGCTAACCCATCGGGAGTTCGTGGATGCCATAGCCATGGGGCAGATCACGCCGGGCCCCATCGTCATCTCCTCGGTGTTCATCGGCTACAAGGTGGCGGGTGTGCTGGGATCGGTGTTGGCCATGGGTGCCATCTCGCTTCCCACTTTCTTCTACAGCATCGCGGCGGCCCACCAACTCCATCGGCTGAAGGGCAACCGCCGAGTGCGGGCCTTCCTGAGGGGAGTAGGGCCGGCAGTGGTGGGGATGATCCTGGCGGCGGGCTTCACCATCGCCAAGAGTTCGATAGTGGACCTGTGGACCGCGCTGCTGGCCGCGGCCTGTCTGGCGGCCATCGTCCGTTTCAAGGTCGACGCGGCCCTGGTCATCGTGGTGGCCGGCTTCGTCGGGTACGTGCTGATGTAGTGGAGGTTTGCAGCCATGGCCGAGTCCCCAGCGCTACTGGCCGTCTTTGCCCATCCCGACGACGAGACCTTCCGGTGCGGGGGCACGCTCGCGCTGCTGGCGAGACATGGAGTGCGTGTCTACCTTCTCACCGCGACCCGTGGTGAAGGTGGCTCGTGCGGGGACCCTCCGTTATGCCGGCCGGAAAATCTCGGGGGCTGGCGAGAGAAGGAGTTGGCCTGCGCCTGTCGGGTGCTGGGGCTGGAGCCGCCCATCTTGCTCGACCACTCACTGGGCGCTGGACGAACTGCCGGGCTAGGGGAACCCTAGGACGCAGGCCACCGGGCTTCATCGCCTTCAGCAGGTTTGCCTCGTTGAGCAGCGTTAGGATATTCTGTGCATAATGCAGGAGAGGGCGCCTGATCGCCCTAGAAAGCGGCGCGGCCATGAATGAGTCATCCGTTCCCACGCAGTTGGTGGACTCCCAGCAAGACGAAAGCTCAACGACCGCACATCTCTCTCTCAAGATGGAGGTGCGGTCCAAGCTGTGGATCGAGGTGGACGGCAGGGCGGTGCTGAGCGACCACCGAGCCGCGATCCTGGAGGGCATTGAGCGCACTGGCTCTCTGGCCAAGGCCGCGGAGGAGTTGAAGGTCCCATACCGCACCGCCTGGCAGAGGCTGAAGGAGTCGGAGGAGATCCTTGGGCTGCGGCTGGTCCAGACCCAGTCGGGCGGCGCCGACGGCGGAGGCAGCGCCCTCACCCCTCTTGCCAGGGATCTGCTCAGTCGCTACCGCGAACTCAGTCGGGGCCTGGGCGCACTGGTGGACGGCCGCTTCCGGGAAACCTTCGGCTGACCCTTCTTTCTTTTGGCAGGCGTTATGCACACGGCTGCCGTACGATGGGCACGCCGCTTCGAGAGGGCGGCAATGAGAAGCGGGAGGATGGGGCTGTGGCCGGGGGGAAGCAGACGGCGAACCGCTACGACCGGATGGAGTGGGCAGGGGCCTTCGGTGACCTCGGCACCCTGATCCCCTTCGTTGTGGGCTACATTGCCGTTCTCCACATGGATCCGGTGGGCATCCTGCTCGCTTTCGGCATTTCGAAGATAGCCTCCGGACTGTACTATCGTACTCCCATGCCCATCCAGCCGATGAAAGCCATCGGCGGTGCCGCCATCGGCCAGGGAGGCATCCTCACCCCGGGAATGGTGTACGGCTCGGGGCTGGTGACGGCGGCCATCTGGCTGCTACTTGGGCTCACAGGTACAGTGGATCGGGTGGCGAAGCTCGCCTCCAAGCCGGTGGTCCGGGGCATCGTGCTGGGTCTTGGGTTCGCCTTCATCCTGGAGGCGATCCGCATGATGGGTGACAACCCTGCCATAGCCGTCGCGGGGCTCGTCGTCACTTACCTGTTGCTTGCCAACCCGAAGCTGCCGGCCATGTTCGTGCTCCTTCTCCTGGGCATCGGGGTGGCCCTGTTCCAGCAGCCGGACCTGCCGGGGAGGCTGGTCCAGGCCGGGATCACCCCGCGGCTGCCCAGCTTCGCCCTGGGAAGCCTCACCTTGCAGGAAGTGCTCTGGGGTGGCCTCCTCTTGGCGATTCCCCAGCTGCCGCTCTCTCTGGGAAACGCCTGCATCGCCGTGGTCGCAGAGAACAACGACATCTTCCCCGACCGACCGGTGACCGAGCGCAAGGTCGCCACCTCCATGGGCATAATGAACCTCTTCGCCCCTATCATCGGAGGCATCCCGATGTGCCATGGGGCCGGCGGCATGGCCGGGCACGTGCGCTTCGGAGCCAGGACCGGCGGGGCCCTCGTGATCCTGGGAACCATCGTCATAGTGATCGGCCTCTTCTTCGGGAGCTCCGTGGAGCTGATCTTCCAGATGTTCCCCGCCGCGATCCTGGGGGTGATCCTCTTCTTTGCCGGCGTCGAGCTGGCCCTCTCCTCCAGGGACATCGGCTCCAAGAAGGAGGACTTCTACGTGATGCTCGTGACGGCGGGGGTTGCAACCTGGAATATGGGGGCGGCCTTCGTGGCGGGCGTCCTCCTGGACTACGCGCTGAAGAAGGGCCTGGTGAGGCTGTGATCAGAGGTATAGAGGTGTACGGTCCGCCTCAACCAGCTGCACTCCATAGGTGTAGTCACTTGGGATCCAGACTCGTAAGATTTCCCCTCTCTCTTCCATGGCATGAAGCGTATTGGCCAGGCCGGCGACGGGCACTCCCAGGTTGTCTCCAATGCTGTCCTGGCTGAGAGCTCCGCCCGCCTGAACCAGCATGGATCGGATCTGCCCATCTATGTTCTCATAGATCTCCGGGTCCACGCTGGAAGACTCTTCCCCACCGCCTCGCTGGCTCAGCATGCTCCAGGCGATGATGGTCAGCACCAGAGCCGCCAGGCCAAGACCCAGCAGGACCCACCAGTTGGTCCACCAGAGTTCGCCAGCACCGTATTCACCGAAACGTCCCAAGTGTCCCATCTCTCTCCTCCTGGCCCAACGGGCCTCAGAGTCTGTGAGGACTCGCCCCCACGGCTTTGCTTGCAAGTGCTATCCGCAGTCTAGCAGTAAAGCTATGAAGAAACCGCGAAGAGACTGTGAGAGATCGATGAAGTTCAGATGCGTCGAGCCTTCCTCGTATCGTCACATCTACTTCACAATTTCTTCACCGGCCGCCAACTATTCTGTTGTCGTGGGGCTTCGGTCTAGCCCCCAGATGCGAACAGAGAGGAGGTGAAGAGAGATGAAGAGAGGCTTCAAGGTAATGGCAGCGGCCTTGGGCGTGGCGCTCTTGGTGGGTGTCATCGCCGTGGGAGCGGTTTTCGCGGCGGATCCGCCCACGGGAACCACCAACTACCACGACGTGTTCGTGGGGAAGGTGGCCAAGATCCTGGGGATCGAGCAGAAGAAGCTGGAGGATGCGTCTCTGCAGGCCAGGAATGAAACCATCGACCAGATGGTCAAGGATGGCCGCATCACGGCGGACCAGGCGAAGTTCATGAAGGACCGCATGGCCCAGTTCGGGGCAAACGGCGGCCCGATGGGCTTCAAGGGAGGCCCGATGCACGGCGGCAGATTCGGTGGCGACTTCAGCGGACCCCGTGGTACTCCACCATGGGGCGCTGCCCCGACGCCCGCGCCCAACCAGTAGCATCAGCGGGGTAGGTAATCAACCCCAGCGGGGGAAGCAGCATCTGTTGCTTCCCCCGCAGTCGGTGGGGAGGCGGCAATTGGAAAGGACGCGAGGCGAGATCCTGGTCGTGTCACAGGGGCTGAAGCTGGCCGAGCCCCTCAGGCTCCAACTGGCGGCGGAGGGTTGGGGTGTCCGACAGCTTCGACAGTTCGTCTCCCCTTCGGACCAGGCGGACGGGAAGCGCACGGCTCTTATGGTGCTGGTGGTGCTGGACTTACAGCCGCCGATGCCTGGAGGGCTGAAGACGTGCCAGGAGCTGCGGGCTAGCTCCTCGGTGCCGCTCATCGCCCTGCTACCGTGGGCCGATCCGGACCTGACCACGACGGTCCTCGACCTGGGGGCCGACGACTGCCTGGCGGGCCCCATCAACCCCCGGGAGCTGATCCTGCGAATCCGCGCCGTCCTCAGACGGGCCGGCGACTATTGATAGTTGGCGCCTTCTGGCACGGCCAGGAGGGGCAGTCCAGAAGGCGAAGGAGGAGATCGTGAAGGTTGAGGCATCGACGGCGGGGGGCATGGCGCTTCCCGAAGAGACAAGAGGGATCAGCAGGTGGGTGATGGCAGCTGCCCTGGTGCTGCTGGCGGCATCCGTCTACTTCGGCTATGCCCGCCTGAACCCTTCGGCGGCACCGCCCGCCAAACCCCAGACGGCCGTGGTGGCCAAAGGCACCGTGGCCGCCGCCGTCACCGCCACCGGCTCGGTGGCCTCCTCGGCCACATCCAGACTCGCCTTCAGGTCGACCGGGAACAGCACTGGGATCCTGAATCAGCTGCTCGTATCGGTGGGTGACACGGTGAAGCAGGGCCAGACCCTGGCCAGGATAGAGGATGGCGACCTGAAAGCACAGGTCGCCCAGGCCGAAGCGCAGCTCGCCTCAGCCAGGGCAAAACTGGATGGAATGAGTTCCGGCGCGAGACCCGAAGAGGTGGTGAGCGCCGCGGCCGGCCTGACCTCAGCCCAGGCGAAGCTCTCTCAGGTGCAGAAGGGACCCACCGAGGCCGACCTGCAGGTCGCCGAGGCGGCTGTGGCAGTGGCACGCAACAACCTGGTCACGGCAGAGGCCAAGGTCGCCGATATGAGGAAGGGGGCCACGGCGGAGGATCTGACGATAGCTCAGACCTTGGTGGATCAGGCCAGAGCCACCCTGGCCACGGCCAGGGCGAAGCTGGACGAGCTGAAAGCGGGGCCAGCCCAGAGCGCTATCGCGACAGCCCAGGCAGCCGTCAACTCCGCGAAGCAGGCATTGACTACGGCGGAGGACAAGTACGAGATGGCCAAGGGTGACAACCTGGCCCAATCGGGCTTCTCCAGCGTGTCGGCAGCCCTCCAGAACTACGAGACCGCGAAGGCGAACCACGACACCGCCGTGCAGAAGCTGAACGAGGTGATGGCGGGAACCACGGGGGCAGACCTCCAGTCTGCCCAGAGCGCCGTGGACTCGGCTAACTCCGGCCTCGCGAGCGCGGAGGCCAAACTGGTTCTGGTGAAGGCCGGGGCAGCGCAGGCAGAGTTGGTCCAGGCCGAGCAGAGCGTGGAGAGCGCAAAGGCGTCCCTGACCAGCGCGGAGGCCAAGCTGGCGCAACTGAAGGCAGGGGTAACTGCGGAGGACATTTCGATCGCCCGGGCATCTGTGACCCAGGCGGAGGCCCAGCTTGTCCTCAAGCGCGCCCCCTACACCGAGAGCGACCTCCAGTCGGCCCAGGCGGCGGTGGATCAGGCGGCAGCCTCCCTATCCGTTGCCAAATACAACCTTGAGAATGCCTCACTCCTTGCCCCGTTCGATGGAGTGGTGGCGGTGGTGTCGGTGGCACGGGGGGAGCCGGCCTCGGGCTCGGTGCTGACTCTGGTGGACCCGGCGCAGCTCCGGGTTGACGTGAGCCTGGCGGAGACGGATGTGGCGCGGATCAAGCTGGGCCAGGATGTCCAGATCGGCTTCGAGGCTCTTCCCGGCCCCCGGTTCTCTGGCAAGGTGATCGCCATCGCCCCGGCCGCGACGGTGCAGTCTGGGGTCTCCACCTACCTGGTCTCCATGAGCGTCGGCGAGGTGATCCGGCAGCAAGCCGGAACGTCGGGATCGGGGACAGGGACCGGCACCCCTCGTGCTGGCATGAGTCCTCAGCGGCCAGGGGTTGCCCCAGGGAGCGGCACGCCGCCGGACGTATCGACCCTGAAGCCCGGCATGACCGCCGCAGCTACCATCGTCTACTCCCAGAAGGCGGACGTCCTCACGGTGCCCAACCGGGCCATCAAGATACAGGGGCAGAACCGAGTGGTTGATGTGCTGGTGAACGGCGTGGTCGAGACCAGGGTGGTGAAGGTGGGGCTGAGCAGCGATCAGGTGACGGAGATCACCGAGGGGCTATCCGAGGGAGACCAGGTGGTGGTTCAGACCACCGGCACCGCCGCGGCGAACGTCCCGGGCCTGACCGGCAGCAGTTCCGGCGGACCGGGCGGCGGCGCTGGGCAGGGCAGTGGGCTACCCCGCTAGGGAGGATGAGATGAGCGACGCCACAATCAGTATCAGAGACCTCCACAAGGTGTATGCAATGGGCGACGCGCGGGTGAACGCTCTGGCGGGCGTGTCCCTGGAGATCAACAGGGGAGAGTTTGCCTCCATCATGGGGCCCTCGGGCTCCGGGAAATCCACCCTGATGAACGTCCTGGGCTGCCTGGACCAACCTACCAGCGGCAGCTACCGGCTGGACGGGATCGAGATCAGTCGGCTGACGGACGACCAGCTGGCATGGATACGCAGCCGCAAGATCGGCTTCGTGTTCCAGGGCTTCAACCTGCTTGCCCGTACCAGTGCACTGGAGCAGGTGGAACTGCCCCTCATCTACACAGGGGCGGGCAACCGGCGCAGGCGAGCAATGGAGGCGCTGGCGGCGGTGGGGCTGGCCGATCGTGTCCACCACAAGCCGACGGAGCTGTCGGGCGGGCAGCAGCAGCGGGTGGCAATCGCACGGGCCCTGGTCAACGACCCGGTGCTGATCCTGGCCGACGAGCCTACGGGAGCCCTGGACACCCGAACCAGCGAGGAGATCATGGGGCTGTTCAAACGGCTCAACGAGGAACGGGGGATCACAGTGCTGCTGGTAACCCACGAGCCGGACGTGGCGGCCCACACCAGGCGGGTCATCCACCTGCGCGACGGCCTGGTCACCAGCGACGAGCGTAGGGGCGACGGGATACAGCAGCCAGTAGACGCGGTCCGAGGCAACGGGAAGGTCGCTGCCGAAGCGGTCGAGCCGGTGGGCGATGGGCGGAGTCGGGCTCGGTTCCAGTTACCTCGATTCGGACTCCGGTTGCCGATGCAGGCAGTGGAGGGGCAACTATGAAGCTGAGCGATGGCTTGAGGATCGCCCTCCGGGGCCTGTCCGCCAACAAGATGCGCACGGGGCTCACCATGTTGGGCCTTATCATCGGCGTGGCCGCCGTGATCGCCCTGATGAGCGTGGGAAAGGGGGCGGAGGCGAGTATCGTGGCCCAGATCCAGGGGATGGGCACCAATCTGCTCTTCGTCAGCCCCGGTTCCACCCAGACAGGCGGGGTGTCCAGCGGGGCGGGCACCTCCGTTACCCTGACCTACGAGGACGCCATGGCCCTGGCGGCGGAGGTCCCCACGGTCTCAGGGGTGGCTCCCGAAGCGTACGGCATGGGGCAGGTGGTGGCGGGACCCATGAATTCGCGGACCCGCATCACCGGCACAACCCCGGATTACGAGCGGGTCCGCAACTTCCACGTTGCTCAGGGGGAGTTCTTCACCCAGCAACAGGTGGACTCCAGGGCGATGGTAGCGGTGCTGGGCAGCCAGACGGCTCGCAACCTCTTCGGGGACGTCAGCCCCCTGGGCCAGAACGTTCGCATCGTCAGCGGCATGGGCGCGGGATTCACCTTCAGGATCATCGGGGTGATGGAATCGAAGGGGTCCCAGGCCTCGGGCAACCAGGACGACGTGGTCTTCATGCCCATCACTACACTCCAGGAGCGGCTGTTCGCCCAGCGCACGGCTAGTGGGGGGAGGAGTGTCTCCACAATCAATGTCCAGGTGGCGTCTGAGGGCGTCATGGGTGAGGCCGTGCAGCAGATCGCAGAGGTGCTGCGCCAGCGGCACCGGGTAGTCCAGGACGACTTCCTGATCCGGAGCCAGGACGACATGCTGGCCACCGCCACCCAGATTACCGGCGTGCTGACCCTCTTGCTGGGGGCCGTGGCTGGGATTTCCCTGGTGGTGGGGGGCATCGGCATCATGAACATCATGTTGGTGTCTGTCACCGAGAGGACTCGGGAGATAGGGATACGGAAGGCCATCGGGGCAAGGCGCCGGGACATACTCTCCCAGTTCCTAGTGGAGGCGGTGCTGGTCAGCGTGGTCGGAGGGATCATCGGCATAGCCTTCGGGGTGGGTTTCTCGCAGCTTCTGTCGGGCGTCACGGTGGCCGGGCAGGTGCTGAAGACGGTGGTGGTGCCGGAGTCGGTGCTGCTGGCCTTCGCGGTGTCCGCGGCCATCGGGATCTTCTTCGGCATCTACCCGGCGACCCGAGCCTCCCGGCTGAACCCCATCGAGGCACTGCGCTATGAATAGGGCCGAATGGGTCTCCACAAATTCTCCATACTCCAGTGCTAACCTACGAGATGAGAATGTGAAATCGGGGGCTTCGTCATGGGCAGGAGGGTGCTGGTTGCCGACGACGACCGAAAGGTCGTGGAGGTCATGAAGCTCTATCTGGAGAGGGACGGGTTCCAGGTTATCACAGCCTGCGATGGGGGCAAGACCTTGCAGGCTGTGCGGGAGATGCAGCCCGACCTAGTGGTGTTGGATCTCATGATGCCGGACCTGGACGGCCTGGACGTCTGCCGTCTCCTCCGGACCGAGACCAACGTTCCCATCATCATGCTGACCGCCCGGACGACGGAAGGCGACCGAATCCTTGGCCTGGACGTCGGGGCAGACGACTACGTTATTAAACCTGCCAGCCCCAGAGAGGTGGTGGCACGGGTGCGGGCGGTCCTGCGGAGGGTGGCGGAGCGGGAGGTCGAGCGTGGGCCGCAGCAACTCCGTCTAGGCCCCCTGCTGGTGGACTTTCGCCGCCACCAGGCGAGGGCAGGTGATAACCCTGTGTCTCTGACCCCAACGGAGTTCAAGCTTCTCAGGGTGCTGGCGACGGAGCCAGGCAGGGCATTCAGCCGGACTGAGTTGGTCAACCGGGTGCTTGGCATGGGCTACGAGGGGTTCGAGCGAACGATCGATGCCCACGTGAAGAACCTCAGACGCAAGATCGAGCCCGATCCCTCGCGTCCCCGATATCTGCTCACCGTCTTCGGCGTGGGATACAGCCTGGATGAGGCAACGCTGTGATCCGCAGCCTGCAAGTGCGACTGCTCCTCGCCTTCGCCCTGGTGCTCGGCGTAGCGCTCGCCGGAATGTCTCTCTTCGCCAGCCGCAGCACCAGCACCGAGTTTCACGGGTTCATGGAGCGCCGCGCTGAGATGGGCTTTCGGCGCTTCCAGGTGGTGCTCGGCAGCCAGTACTCTGAAGGCCTCGGCTGGAGTGGCGTGCAACCGGTGGTCGAACAGATGGCCAGGGGGACGGGCGATCGGCTCCTGCTAGCTGACAGCCATGGCACAATCGTCGCCGATTCCGAGGGCAAGCTGGTCGGGCAGCCGGCAGGTAGGTGGCAGCCCACCACTGCCATCAGCTACCGCGGCTCTCAGGTGGGGACTGTCTACATCAACCCAGGTGCCTCGGCAGAGGCCGAAGGAGAGACGGCCTTTCTCTCTTCGGTCAACCGTTCCCTTCTGCTATCCGCGGGTGTTGCGGCAATTCTCGCCTTGATGTTGACCGTCACCCTGTCCCGTCGCATCCTGGGTCCGGTGGAGGCGCTTACTCGGGCTGCCCGGGCCATGGAGAGGGGGGACCTCGCCCAGCGGGTCCAGGTGGAGTCCCGCGACGAGGTCGGAGACCTGGGCAAGGCCTTCAATGCTATGGCGGGGAGCCTGGCGCGGAACGAAGAGCTGCGCCGGAACATGGTGAGCGACGTGGCTCACGAACTGCGCAATCCCCTTTTCACCGTGCGTGGAAACGTGGAGGCCATCGTGGACGGGTACTTGCCGCCCGACGGCAAGACGATGAAGTCGATCCACGAGGACATAATGCTGCTGAGCCGCTTGGTGGACGACCTCCAGGAGCTGGCTCTGGCCGAGGCCGGGCAGCTCAGGCTGGATAGGACCGCCACGGAGCTGCGTGATGTGATCCGCCGCGCGATTCGAGTTGCAGAGCCTCAGGCAGCGGTCCGGGGAATCACCCTGTCCGCGGATCTCCCCGAGGGACTCCCAGAGGTGGATATCGACCCGGGGCGGGTCGGGCAGGTGCTGCAGAACCTGCTGTCCAACGCGCTGGCCCACACACCTGAGGGCGGAGCTGTGGTCGTGAGAGCCGGGTTGGGCTCGGGCATGGTGGAAGCGTGGGTGGAAGACACCGGCTCCGGCATACCCTCTGAGCACCTGCCCCACATCTTCGAGCGCTTCTACCGGGCGGATCCATCCAGATCCCGAGCGACGGGGGGCAGTGGGATCGGGCTTGCGATTGCCAAGAAGTTGGTGGAGGCCCACGGGGGGCGAATCTGGGTCGAGAGCCGCCTTGGGAAGGGTAGCAGCTTCCGATTCAGCCTTCCGCTGGCGACAGGCAGCTCTCTGCGCTAGAGGTTCAACCCGATGGTCACGACCGATTGGGACCGCGGGGGTGTATTGCGACCCTCCCCATCCCAGGAGATTCTGGGAGGGCCCACACTTTGCCGACCCTGCGTCGGCCGCATAGGAGAAGCGGGGTGAATATGTAGTGAAGCTGGAGTGAGTACACCGTGAATGTCAGAGATGAAGTTGTTAGGCTGACCCTGTCTCGATCGGCCCTAAGTGGGCGGTGTAGCTCCCACAGGCGTTGGATACAGTCGCTACCAGGACTGCATCGCCATGAGCGGCTACTCGCCTGAAGGCGTTTCGCAGGGCGCGGAAGACCTCGTCGCCTTCCCCCTCCAATTCCGTGCTCATGCTGCCCCTCCGGTACGTGACCCCGGCCCGGTCGAGCTCGCGCACCGCTTCATCGAGGATCTCCCCGAGCCTCTCCTGTCTCAGTGGGTAAAGGGCGAACTGACACCCTATTTCCATATCCCCTCGATTCCTTTCTCCCGGCTCCTTAGCATAGGAAAGTTCCATCGCTAGCCCTCTTCTGTGAAGACTACAGCCGCCCCGATGAAGGCCCCGAAGGGCAGCCTGGAAGCCCTCAAGGGCACGATCCGTGGCCAGAGGGTGGTGCGAACGGCGATCCGCTCCACACGATTCCCCAGTAAGCGACGAATCCATTGATCGAGGCCCCAGGGGGTGAAGAACCGGGCGTGGCGGTAGCGGGTGGGTCGGAGGCGGGAGAGCGTCTTCCGGTACAGCCCCAGTGGGCTCGCCAGGTTCAGTACCCCCACACGAGCCCTCGTCGGGCCACTCGAGCTGCCTCCACCAAAGCTCGCTCCTGGTCCGCAACGAACTCAAGGCTGGTGACGAGGACCGCTACGTCGAAGGCTCCCTCGGCAAAAGGCAATGCCTCTGCTGTCCCCCGGAGGTAGTGGCCTCCGGGGCTTCGCTCTCGAGCCACCTCTAGCATGGCGTTGGATAGATCCAATCCCGTCGCATCGAGGCCGAGAGAGGACAGCCAGCGGGTGAAGTGTCCGGTGCCACAGCCAATGTCCAGCACCGCGCTGACAGGGTCGAGCAGTCCCAACAGATCCCCCAACAGCTCTTCCTCGGCTCGCGCCATCCGGCTCCCCTGGGGCGTGGCGTACCAGTCGTCGTACTTCCGGGCCGCCTCGACGCCGGCCGCGGAGGGCTGCGACCCGGTGTCGTGCGGACTGGGTTCCGACATCCCGACGAGTCCGGCCTGCTTCGGTGCCGATTCCCTCATGTTGATTCAGTCTCCCCCTGCCGCCCGGCCACGAGCCGCTTCCAGGAGGTTGCCAGGGCCTCTGCCGCCAGCTCTACCTCCTCGGCGGTGGTGAACTTCCCAGGACTGAGCCGCACAGCTCCCAGGGCCCTGTCCCGGTGTAGACCCATGGCCGTGAGCACTCCCGATGGCTCTGTCCGTCCCGCGTGGCACGCCGAGCCCGTGGAGGCCGCCACCTGAGTTGTTGCCGCCAGCAGCTCCTCCCCGTCCACGCCGGGGAAGCTGACGTTCAGGGTGTTGGGAAGCCGCTCGGTCAGGTGGCCGTTCAGCTCGAGACCGGGGACCCGCTGCGATAGAAGCTCATGGAGCCGGTCCCGGAGGGAGCGTATCCGCGGAACATACTCGCCCATGGTTGCCTGGGCCACCTGGCAGGTTTTTCCCAGCCCCACTATGTAGGGAACGTTCTCCGTGCCCGCTCGTCGGCCACCCTCATGGCCTGCCCCGTGGATCAGCGGCTCCAGCACGACCCCACTCCGAACGTAGAGGGCACCCACCCCCTTGGGGGCATACAGCTTGTGCCCTGCCACAGTGAGCAGGTCCACCCCCAGCTCGTCGATCCGGGTTCCCACCTTCCCCACCGACTGGGCGGCGTCGGTATGGAAGAAAACCCCGCGGCGCCTGGCGATAGAGGCGATCTCCGCGATGGGCTGGAGGGTTCCGGTCTCGTTGTTGGCGTGCATGATGGAAACGAGGATTGTCTGGCCGGTGATCGCCCTTTCCACCGACTCAGGGGCCACACGCCCCGACTCATCCACCGGCAGGTAGGACACCGAGTATCCCCGCCTCTCCAAATACCGGCAAGTATTCAGGACTGCCGGGTGCTCGACCCGGCTGGTGATGATGTGGTTCCCCTTGTCACGGTAGGTCTCCGCGATGCCCACCAGCGCCAGATTGTCGGCTTCACTCCCCCCTCCCGTGAACACGATTTCCTGGAGAGCTGAGCCCAGCAGCGAAGCCACACGGGTTCTGGCCTCTTCCACCGCATCATGGGCCTCCCGCCCATACAGGTAGGAGCTGGAGGGGTTGCCGAAGCGCCCCTCCGGGCCGGCCGCCAGGTAGGGGCCCATGGCCTTTACGACCGCCGGGTCCAGCGGGGTGGTGGCGTTGTAGTCCATGTAAATCGGCCTCATGTACCGGCCTCCTCCTCCACGATGACACCTATCCGAACCGCTGTGGTCATGTACTCCGTACCTCACCGCATGCTCAGGGCGCAGCAAGACCTGCGACGTCCAACATTTCTGTCAGTGCGTCCACTCGATTATGGACACCCCGCATTCCAGTCTCTTGGCTATCGTGTCTCTCATGCTCTCGAAGTGAGGGCAGGGAAAACCGATGGGGTTTCCTCTGCCGATGCAGGAGGCGAAGACGATCGCTTCGGCGCCTCTATCAACCATCATTTTCGCCCTCGCGACAGCTCGCTTGCCGGGACAACCACCGCAGGACAAGAACCCGACGATCTCGACCGGGCCGGTCTCCTGAAAGGCCAGCTTCCCCTCTCTCGCTACCTTGAAATCGGTGTTGCCAGGACACATGTCCTCCGTCTGCTGACATCGAAGGATCCCTACCTTTTGCACTGACTCCTATCTCCTTCTCTCCCCCTTGTGGGTTGATGCATAGCCGTGAACCCTGTCCTCCATGGATGGCTAGGATCGTCTGACCAGGATCTCGCCCGACGCCCCTGGAGCCATGCGTCCTATCACGGCTGCCTCGACGCCGGCCTGTTCCATAGACGTCGCCAGTCTCTCGTCTCGGTCTGGCGGGCAGGCGATCAGGAGCCCGCCCGAAGTCTGCGCATCGCACAGGACCAGCTGCTCCTCCCGACTGATCCCCTCCCACCGGACCTTGCCGTCCAGGTAGTGGCGGTTGTTGTGGGTGCCCTCGGGGACCACCCCACGCCGGACCAGCTCCCACGCCTCCTCCAGCACCGGTACGCGATCCAGGCCCACCTCGGCGGAAAGCCCGCTGGCGAGGGCCATCTCGTGGAGGTGGCCGAGCAGGCCGAAGCCGGTAACGTCGGTACAGGCATCCACGCCCACCTTGAGCATCGCCTCTGATGCCTCACGGTTCAGCTTCGACATGACGGACACAACCCTGCGTATGGTTGCGGGGTCGACCAGGCGGCGGTCGATGGCGGTGGTGATGAGGCCGATCCCCAGCGGCTTGGTGAGGAAGAGCAGGTCCCCGGCCTTCGCCCCGGCGTTGGTCACCACCTGGTCGGGATGGACCAAGCCGGTCACAGCCATGCCGTACTTGGGCTCGCTGTCGTTCAGAGAGTGGCCCCCGGCTACCAGCACTCCCGCTTCGGCGGCCTTCTCAGCGCCTCCCCGCAGGATCTCCCCCAGAATATGCAGCGGAAGGGTCTTGGCGGGGAATCCGACCAGGTTCAGGGCGAGGATCGGCCTTGCACCCTTGGCATAGAGGTCGGATAGGGCGTTGGCGGCGACGATGGCCCCGAAGTCGTGGGGGTCGTCTACGACCGGAGTGATGAAGTCGACGCTCTGGACGAGGGCCAGATCGTCGCTAATGCGGTAGACGGCGGCGTCGTCCAGGCTCCCCGGACCCACCAGTAGCCTGGGATCCGAGATGGGGGGTAGGTAGCGCAGAACCTGCGCCAGGTCCGCTGGACCTATCTTGCAGGCTCAACCGGCCCCGTGGGAGAGGGATGTGAGCTTGAGGAGCGAGTTGGGATCGAAAACCGTTTGTGTCATGGTGACTAGAGCCTACTGCCAACGGTGCTATAATGCTACTGCCGAAAACGTATAGTGCCTATGCGCTTGGGTTATAGCCATGAATCTGTATCGGTTGAGGATCTTCCTGGCCGTCGCCCGGCGGCTATCCTACTCTCGAGCTGCTGAGGATCTCCTTATCAGCCAGCCCGCCGTCTCACGGCATGTAGCAGCACTGGAAAGGGAACTAGGGGTCCAGCTTCTGGGGCAGGCGGGCAACAGGGTCTTCCTCACGGAGATGGGCCGGATGGTGTTCGGCTACGCCCAGAGGCTGTTCGACGTGGAGGAGGAGCTGGTACAGGCCCTGGCGGAGGTGGCGAAGCTGGAGAGTGGGCATCTGCGGGTGGGGGCCTCCAGCACCCCTGGCGTCTACCTGCTTCCGCCCGTCGTGGCCGCCTTCCAGGATCGGTACCCACGGGTGGAGGTGAGTCTGCTAGTTGCCAACAGCCAGGAGATCGAGGCCCGAGTGGTGGCCGGCGAGCTGGAGCTGGGCTTCGTGGGAATGGACTTCCAGCCTGGCCTGCAGTCCATGCCCTACGTTCGAGACCGGCTGGTGATCGTAGCGTCCCCCTCGCACCCTCTGGCCTCCGAGGGTGCCGTCCCCCTGGATCGGCTGCAGAGCGAGCGTTGGCTGCTGCGAGAGGCCGGCTCTGGCACCAGGCAGGTTTTAGAAGAGGCACTCGGACGTCATGGGTTTCGACCTGCCAGGGTCATGGAGCTTGCCGGCTGCGAAGCGGTCAAGCGAGGGGCGATGGCGGGCATGGGGATCGCGGCGTATCTTCTCAATAATGTGGGG
>DIXP01000025.1 GCA_002436065.1 Chloroflexi bacterium UBA6077 | reverse complement strand
TTTCACACTTAACCGCGAAGAGCCAACGAAACTGCCGAATTGGGAGGCGAGGATCATGTACACCAGCGCGATCGAGAAGCCGAGCACCACATACAGCGTGGCGAACGCCTCGTCCATGTACTTGGCCTGGCCCATGACCCGAAGGGACACATCCTTTGGCAGTTGCATCGAGTCGACGACTTTTCTAGAGGCGGTGAAGACCTTGCCCAGGTCGCGGCCGACGTAGCCGCCGCCCACGATGACCTGTCGCTGTCGGTTCTCGCGGTCGATCTGGTTGGCCTGAGCGGACGAGACCACCTTCGCGACGTTGGACAGAGGGATCTGCGCGCCCTTGCTGGTGAGCACCGGCATCGTCAGTATCTGCGCTGTGTCGTTTCGGTCTCCCTCGTTCAAACGAACGTAGACGTCGATGTCCTTGTCCGTCCCTCGGAGAACCCCGGCCTTCTCGCCGTTGATCAACACTCGCAGCAGCATGCCGAGCTCGCCCGTCGATACCCCGAGGTCGTTAGCCCGGTCGCGATCGATGTGGATCACCTGCTCCGGCTGGCCGGACTTGAGGCTGCGGTCGATATCCGTCAGCCCCGGAACCTGCTTCAGCTTCGCCACGAGTTCGGCCGAGACTACGTCCAGTTGATCCAAATCGGGGCCTTCCACGCTGAACTGGACCGGGCGGCCCAGAATCGCCTTCGCGGCAACGCCGCCTCCGAGCAGCTCATCCAAGGACCGTTTCTGCATGGTGACGGTCGTGCCGCCGACAACTGTCTGATCTACCTGAGGGCGGAAACGGCGTATGAAGTTGTCGCACTGGCCACGACCCTTCATCATGACATGGATCTCGGAGCTGTTTACCGCGCCGTTGTTGGATCCCGTCGTGCTGAAGACCCTATCCACTTCGGGATCGGCCATAGCCAGCTGCTCTACTCCCAGGGCTGCCTGGCTGGTGTCTTCCAGTCGGCCCCCAGGTTTCAACTCCAGGGTGATGACGACCTCCCCCTGGTCGGTGGCAGGCACCAGGGAGGTATTCATCAACGGGATGGATGCCAGGCTGGCCAGTAGCGCGACGACCCCGATGGCTATCACCACGATCCGATGTCTCAGCGACCAGCCCAGCAGGCCTCGGTATCCATGGTCCAGCGCGTTGAACGCCCTGAAGAAGCGATCGTTGCTGCTCGCCCCGCTGTTTTCTACGTCCACGCGCCTGGCGAAGCGCGAGGCGAGCATGGGGCCGAAGGTGAACGCCTCGAAGAGGGAGATCAAGACGGCGATCACCACGGTGATCCCGAAGTCCTTGAGGAACTTGCCGACCAGGCCTCCTGCGAAGGCGATAGGGAGGAACACTGCCACTATGGTGGAGGTAACTGCCACGACGGCGAGGCCGATCTCGCCCGCTCCTCGGCTGGCGGCCTCCTCTCTCGTCTCGCCCCTCTCCATGTGCCTGAAAATGTTCTCCCTGACCACGATGGCATCGTCGATCAACATACCCACGCATAGCGACAGGGCCATCAGGGTGACCATGTTGAGGGTGATGCCCATGACATACATGAAGGCGAAGGTGCCGAACAGGATCACAGGGAGACCGGCCACCGTGATCAGGGTGTTGCGTACGTTTCGGAAGAAGATGAACACGACCAGCGTGGCCAGGATGCCGCCCAGGACGATAGACAGCTCGACGTCCGTCACCGAGTCGCGGGTGAAGACCGATTGGTCGTGGGTGATCGCGAAGTCGAGGTCGGGGTAGTCCTTCTTGATCCGATCCAGCTCCATCTTCACCCCGTCGGTCACCTGGACCGTGTTGGTTCCTGACATCTTGCGGACGTCCCCGACGACGCTATCCTTGCCGTTGAGGCGGGAAATGGCCCTGACTTCCTGGTAGTCCTCGGTCACCGTGGCAATGTCCTGGAGCTTTACGGCGGCTCCCCTGGAGCTGGGAATCGCGATTCCCTTCAACCTGTCCACCGACGTGACCTGGCCTGCGGTACGAACCAAATGCTCGGAGCTCTGGTCCTTGACTCGGCCGCCTGGTATGTCGACGTTCTCTCCCTTGACCGCCTGGACCACCTGAAGGGCGGAGATCCCGTACGCCTTGAGCCGCGCGGCCTTGAGATCCACGTGGACCTCGCTGACGTATCCGCCGGTGACGTCGACCGCGACTACGCCGTTGACCTTCTCGATCCGCTGCTTCAGGGTGTCGTCCATGAGGGTGCGGAGCTGCTCCGGGTTTCGCTTCCCAGATAGGTCAGATACGGCAAAGCCGATGATGCCCGAGGCGTTGGGGTCCAGCCGTTCGATGACCGGCTCCTGGGCATCGTCCGGCAGGTTATTCTGGATGACGTTGACCTTGTTCCGCACTTCGTCGGCAGCCGTCTTGCCGTCGGTATCCATTTTGAAGGAAACGACCACCACCGAAACGCTGTCCATAGAATTGGACCGAATGGTGTCCACGTTGTTGATGGAGGCCACCTTTTCCTCGATCAGCTTTGTAACCGACCGCTCGACCTCCTCTGGGTCTGCACCCGGGTAGACTGTCTGGACGACGACCACCGGAAGGGAAGTATCCGGCATCAGGTCTAACCCCATCTGGCTGAAGAAGTAGAGACCCCCAAACAGCGCTGCTGCCACCAGCATCGTGATGAAAACCGGCTGATGAATGGATAGATCGGAAAGCCACATCCCGTGGCTGCCCTGTCTTGGCGGCACCTGCTCGTCCAGCCTGAAGCCGGACGAGTCGTGGCCGTCGTGGTTATCTGAAACTGACTCGGACATCTGCGCGCACCTTCTAATGTCTTGATGGAAGTTCTGCAGCCGTGTGGAGGGATTTCCGGGTTCCTAAGTCCTGGTAGCCTCCGGTTCCGCTCTCAAGGCGACGGCCGCCTTGTGCACGAGATCCAGGGTGCGATCGACCACGTGCAACTCTTCAAGGTCCAATCGTCCAGGATCTCCTTGAGCCGAACCCTCCCAGTTTGAGGGATGCGGCTGACGAGCTCCTGTCCCTGTAGAATATGTCTGCGTAGACTCTATTGCTGCGTGACTGTGAGCAACGGCCCGCACGTGAGCCGGCTGGGAGAGATCCTTGGAACCGTTCTGGCAACTCGCGTCTACGTTCCTCTTCCTAATGGTGGAGGAGATGGGTGTGCCCCTTCCCTTTGTCACCTCCAGCCTGATGGTTGCGCTGGGGGTAGCCTGGCGCGAGGGCAGCATGCCCCTCTGGCCGATCCTCGTGACCACCGCAAGTGCAACCATCGTAGGGGCTCTGCTGCTGTACGCCTTGGGGCGGGCGGGAAAGGGAGCCCTGGTGGATCGCGTGACGCTGCGGTTTGCCGCCAACCAGCCGAGACGGGCCCAACTGGAAGCTCGCTTGCGGGAAAACGCCTTCTGGGCTATCCTCGCCGCGAGGTTCGTGCCGGGACTGGCGCCGCTTGCATCCCTGCTGGCAGGGGCTCTCAGAGTACCGGTAAGGGTACTGCTGGCCGCTGCCCTCTTGGCCTCCACGGGTTGGACCCTCTTCTGGCTGACCGGGGGCTCCCTGGGGTACGGCCTTCTCGCACCTTTTCTGGGATGGCTTCCGCCGCGGATCCAACTGCCGGCGGCCGTCTTCTGTCTCGCACTGCTGCTGTCTCTCCTGATCAGTGCGGCCAGGGCGCTCCTCCGAGCTCTGTCCACGCTCATCTGCCGACGGGTACGGTGAACCCCTTTCTCTCGAACTCCTCCTCCCAGGCCCGATCCAGGACCGCTCCTGCCTCTTTCGAGTATTCGTCCAGGATCGGAGCCAGAGAGCCTACCAGCTCCTCCGCGCCGGGATGGGTTGGGCGTGGCTGGTACTGCTGGTAGATCTCGCGGAAGACCTGCGGGTGGTCGATCATCATGCAGGGTCTGAGCAGGTTCGAGTGATAGGGCTGGCGAGCCTGAATGGCCTTGAAGAAGTCTGACTGGAGGCAGTCCACCAGGCTCTTCTCCTTGACGTTGTCCACCGCGAAATGGTTGAAGATGCAGGGCTCCACATCGCCGCGAGAGTTGACGTGGACGTACTGCCGGCCGCCCGCTATGCAACCACCGACCCAGGGGGCGTCGTTCCAGAAATCGGCCACGAACAGCGGTTTGGTGGTGCGGATGCGGGCGGCGCCGTGGGTGCGCAGCATCTCTCGTTGCTGGGGGGTGGGCATCAGGGATGGATCGGGCTCGCGCCCCACCGGCATGTACAGGAAGTGCCAGCCGAGCAGGCAGCCCTTCCTCACCAGCATGTCGTTGAACTCGTCGCTGACGACGGTTTTCACGTTCTGGCTGGTGACCATGGAGGAGAACCCGAAGGGCAGCCTGTAGTCCCGCAGCACGTCCATCGCCCTCATCACCCGCTGGAACGTGTCTTTGCCGCGCCTCGCGTCCGTCTCCGCCTCGAACCCCTCAAGGCTAACGATAGGCACGACGTTGCCCAGCTCCAGCAGTCGCTGGGCCAGCTGCCTGGTGATCGTGGCGCCGTTGGTGAACACCATGAAGGCCACATCGGAGTGGGCCGCGAACAGCTCTAGTAGAGGCTTGTAGACGAACGGCTCGCCGCCCAGGATCACAGCCATGTACACGCCGAGCTTCTTGCCTTCCCTTAGTACCCGGTCGAATACCCCGGCCGGCAGGTCGTCCTGCTGGTTGTACTCACCCGCGTAGCAGCCCGCGCACGTCAGGTTGCACCGCATGGTGGGGCTGATGAGGGTGGTGAAGGGCACCACCACGCCATTCTGTCGCAGTGCGGTTCGTGTGCTGCCTCCCAGCCAGTGATGTTTGACCACCAGGTTGGTGGCGAGGCGGCGCTGGCAAGCGGGATCGACCTCTCTGAGCACCCTCCTGAAGAGGGTGTAGCTCCCCGGGGTTTCGCCGCGCCAATGGCGGTGCACCGCAGCCACCTGCCGCCGCGCAAAGGGGCTGGGGGCGAGCTCCTCCAGGAGGCCGAGCCCAGTGTCGACGCCTCGGTCCGATAGACGATTCGCCATCCAGATCACCGAGTTGATTACCTGGACGGCAGCGGTCTCTCTCATGACGTTGTGACTCCTTCGATCATTGTGTGCCATGACAGTTCCTCTACGGACACGCTGTAGAGGAAAGAAGAGAGATGCAGGGTTGTGTGCGGGGATAAGGTCACTGGGTCTGTCCACCTCTTACCGGAGGCCAGGGAACACCTTCATTCCTGCCGGAGGCGCCCGCGCGGCGCCGTTACGTCGAGGCCTCGAACCGCACCTGGCGGGAGCAGGCATGACACTCCTCCGCATCGACCACGATGCCATCCAGCCCGCACATCAGGGTCGCCCCCACGCGCCGACCTGCTCTTTGTCCCGTGGCAAGGTACAGGTAGGCATAGACCTCCAGGTGTCGGCAGCGAGGAGCCTCGATTAGTGTCGGTACCTCGCAGGAGCTACAGAGATCCTTGTAGCTGGCGAAGTCCAGGCCGAAGTTGATGGCAGCCTCGCAATAGATCTTGCCAGCAGCACGTTGCCGAAGAAATGGGCAGTTTCCCTCTGAACTCCCTCCAGGCTCGACTCTACTCATCGCGCTCGCCCTCCCTCGCACCATTGCTCTGCCCTCCTCGGTCCAGTTGGTTCCCCCCCATAATCTGCTCAAGAGAGGTGTCTATCACCACGTCCAGCAGATGGCTACGCTCCTCGGGGGAGAGACCCTCCAACAATTTGGCAAGCCCCGTCTTCACGACGTGAGCCGCGAGTTCCATGCGTTCGGCCAGCGTCATCCCGGCCAGAAGTCGGTCCAATGCTGTCTCGACGCTACGCTGCAGATCCTCCTTGCCCAGCGCTCGAAGCGCACCGTCCGCGAGCCTACGGGACAAACCCGACAGCAGGTCTCCGCTAGTCATATCCTTCCCTCCCTTTGGACGTGGCCCTGCCGACGGCTCTCGGCCGCCTCGTGAGCAGACTGCTCAGAATCGTCCCGACCGCAAGATGCCCAGCACCAAGAGCAGGCCAAGAGACATCGCTAGCAGGAGCGCCACTATGCCAAGCACCGGTATTCCCCAGACGATCGGGCCTACGCTAGCCTGGAGGAGTAGGCCCGATCCAGCGGAGCCGCCCGCGACGACCAGGGCGAGAGCGACCCTGTTGACCAGCCTCTCGCGCTCCCATCGCTCCTCCTCGTCCCTCACGGCGTCTGTTCGTAGCGTAAGTTGACCCCGCTCGACCTGTTCGAGGAGGCTGTTGAAGCGTCCGGGCAGCGCCATGGCGAAGTCGCTCGCCCCAACGAGACTATCCACCGCGTCCGAGCGCACCCGTCTGAGGGAGAACCGCTGCGCCATCAACTCCCGGCCGAAGGGCTCGGCAACGTCCACAATGGAGATCTCCGGATCGAGTTGCGTCGCTATGCCCTCGATGGTCACCAGCGCCTTGACCAGCAGCATGAGATCAGCGGGCATCCTGACGTGATGCTTGCGAGCGAGACTCGCCGTTTCGTTCAATGCCTCGCTTACAGGCACTTCCCGTAGAGGCATCCGATAGTAGCGACGCAGCAGTCTTCTGAGGTCGCGCCGGAGTTCCCCCTCATCGACTCGAGTTCGAGTGTCGGAAGCGGCAATGGCCAGCAGGGCGCGGGCGAGTCTGTCCACATCCCTATGCACCAGGGCCATCACCAGAGCGACCAGCTTCGACCGCATCTCCTCGTCCACCTCGCCGACCATGCCGAAGTCCATCAGCACGATCCGGCCGGACGAATCCACCAGCACGTTGCCGGGGTGGGGGTCGCCGTGAAAGAAACCGTCCAGTAGCATGTGCTTCAGCGTCACCCGGGCAAAGGTGTGGGCAATGGCTCGCAGATCGGCGCCGGCTGCCTCGAGTCCCGCGGTATCGGATATCTTCAGGCCTCCGACGCGCTCCAGCGTGAGCACCCGGCGCGAAGTACGGTCCCAGTGGACACGGGGGATCCACACCTCCGGCTCGCCCTCGGAGTTCTCTCGAATCAGGTCCGCATTGTGCCCCTCGCCTGTGAAGTCCAACTCCTCGCCCAGCGTGCGGCTCAACTCCGCAGCCAGGTCGGCCAGACCCCAGAGTCTTGCCCATTCCGTCCGCTGCTCAAGAGCCGCAGCCAGGTCGGCCAGGATGGACAGGTCCTCTTCGATCGTTTCCTCGATCTCCGGGCGCTGCACCTTGACCACTACATCCTCACCGGACGGGAGCTGGGCCAGGTGCACCTGGGCGAGGGAGCCGGCGGCGATGGGCTCCGGCTCGAAGCTGGCGAACAGCTCCTCCAACGGGTAACCCAATTCCGCCTGGACCTGAGCACGCACCTGCTCGTAGGGAAAAGGCGGGACGGTATCCTGCAGCGATTCCAACTCTCGAAGGAACTCCTCGGAGAGCAGGTCGGGTCGGGTGGACAGGAACTGCCCCAGCTTGATGGCCACGGTCCCCAGCTCCTCGATAGCCAGTCGTAAGCGCCGTGGGGCAGGGAGGGAGCTGTAGCCCTCCCGAGAGGACCGTGTGATGAGTCGGAAGGAGGCGGATGCCGTCTCTCCCAGACCACTCTGATCTAACAGGTAGCCGAAGCCATGTCTCGTGAGGGCACGGACTATCTCCCTGTAGCGCCCCACTCGATGGTGGGCACCGGCGATAGGATGCAGCGCCATCTCTAGCCTCAACCCCCTCGCCAGGCGTCCGCGGTCGTCGCCGGCCGTCGCGCGCTGGTGAGCAGTTGGCATACTCGATCTCTGTACACGTCGAGCAGCTTGCTTAGAAAGGCCCTCTGTCGCATTGCCAGACCCATGGCCAATCCTCGGAGTTATACTGAAAGACCAAGATTACCAAATAAACCAAAATATCGACCGCAGATTAACACTGGGATCTCGATCCGTCAAGACCATTTTGCCGCCTGATGCCGTGCCCGGCTAGCTCAGCCAGGGCGCATCCTGTGCCTCGTAGCGAGTGCAGGCTTGGCAGTCGCCGGCATCGACTATACGTGTATCCAGCCCGCATGCCCGCGTCACGCCCACGCGCCAACAGGCGTGGTGATCCTGGTCAACCCGCAGGTAGCCGTACAGCTCCAGGTGTCGGCAGTGCTCGGCCAGACTGAGGGGCAGCACCTCGCAGAAGATGCAAAGATCCTGGGGTTTGGCGGCCTCCAGGCTGAAGTTGATGGCGGCCTCGCAATAGACCGTGTCGGCAGCGCGTCGACGAAGATAGGGACAGTCTTCCATGAAGCGCCTCCGGGTTGAACTCTACCCATCGTGACTGAATGTCTCTCAGTGCCAAGTGCCGTCCATGGGTCGAGCGAAGCAGGCCAGGATCAAGCGAGCTAGCGGGCCTCGCCTCGCAGCACCGCTACCGTCTCCCCCACGAGACCTCGCAGCAGCTCAGTGCGCTCCGCGCTCAACTCCTGGACTGCCTCCTCGTAACGCCGAATGTGCTCGGGTAGGTTAGCCAGAAGGTGCTCGTTCGCTCGATGGGTCGCGGAGAGGCCAAAGGCAAGGCCGGCGAGCATGCTCATGCCCAGCCGGCCCGCCGTGTTGTCCAGCAACAATCCGATAGGGCTGTGAGGCCCGAACTTTTGCTTCGCCTGCCGGAGCGTCAGCAGCAGGGCGGTGATCACTTCCGCGCCGTAGGCCAGCGGAGAGCTCGTTTGCGGCATCATCGCCAGCAGCTCCTGGAGCAGGTCGTCGTAGTCCGACTCCTCACCCGACCTTAAGGCCGATAACACCCGGGCCTTCACGTTTTCCCACTCTTCGTCGTGCGTCGCTTCGACGGCGAGGCGTGCGAAGAGATCGTGGGCACGAGCCGTGGGCATGAAGAGGATGTTGGCCCTCCCCGGCCCGGACGGGCGGTCCGGCACAACGTACTCCGAGCGCACCATGCCCTTTCGTTCCAACACCTTCAGCATGTCGTAGGCTGTGGCTGGGCTGAGGCCGAGCGCTTCCGCCATCCGCGAGTAGTGGAGGGGCTCCCGCGCGGCGTTGTACAGGTCGAGCAGCCTGCTCAGGAAGGACTTCTGTCGCATCGTCAGGCTCATAGCAAACCTCTGATTGAAAAGAAACAAAGATTACCAAATAAACCAAACTGCCTGCGAGAGCTTAGCACGGGCTTTTCGACTCGTCAAGGTGCCGAAGGCAACGGAAGCCAGAGGAGCCTATGTCCGAGCTGTTCGTCGATCGAACCCTGGAGTTAAACGGACGGTCGCTAGTTCGGGTCCACTCGGTCCTGCCAGTCGTCCATCGGCAGCGGCTGCCAATGGCGGACCTCCGCGGGATCCTCCAACTGGACGGGGCTCTCGATTCGTCGCACCTGCACCTCCATCTGGCTTCGGAGGCGCTGGGCCATGGGCAGCAGGGTCAGCTTGTAGGAGAGGTGCAGGCACACCCCGAGGATGACGGGCGACCAGGCGAGGGAGGTCTGAGACAGGACCACCAGCTCGTCGGGGCCGCAGTCCACCCTGTGCAGATAACCCCGCAGCGTATCGATCGCCCTGCCGCAGGCCGTGGCGGTTTCCGGCAGGCTGTCCAACTCCCGAATGACCGTCTCCCACTCCGCGAGCGATAGGGATAGGTGGATCTGTCGCTGCTTGACCTTCATGGCCGGCATCTCCTGCTGTTGACCGCGCCCCACGACGCCAAGGTTGTACGCACTCTCCGTGCCGCGCCTTACTTGTCGGCGGGCTCTCCAACTGATAACTTACAGGGCATCGATAGATAGGAGGTGATGGTGGTGCTGGCGTTCCTCGAGGGGCTCACAGTCATACAGATTGGGATGATAGCCAGCGTCGCGGCAGGTCTAGCGACGGCCGTGGGGGCGCTTCCGATCCTTTTCACTCAGCGGGTGTCGGACAAGGCCAGGGATATGTTGCTGGGCTTTGCCGCGGGTGTAATGCTGGCTGCCACCTCCTTCAGCCTCGTCGTCCCGGCCATCGAGTATGGTGGCGGAGGGATATCCGCCGTGATGGCGGTGGTGGTGGGCATGCTGGCAGGAGCTATCTTCCTCGACTTGGTGGACAAACACTCCCCCCATAAGCACTTCATCAAGGGTCCCGAGGGAGGGCGTTCCAGGTTGGAGGCCATCTGGCTATTCGTGATCGCCATCACCATCCACAACTTCCCGGAAGGGCTGGCCGTGGGGGTTGGCTTCGGCTCGGGGGATGTGGGGAACGGGATTGCCCTGGCCATCGGTATCGGGCTGCAGAACATGCCAGAGGGTCTGGCCGTAGCCCTGGCCCTGCTGGGCGAGAAGTACACCCGGCGAGTGGCGTTCCTGGTAGCCCTGCTCACCGGCCTGGTGGAGCCAATTGGCGGGTTCCTGGGGCTCTTCCTGATCCAGTGGATGCAGTGGATCCTGCCCTATGGCCTGGCCTTTGCCGCCGGTGCGATGCTGTTCGTGATCTCCGACGAGATCATCCCCGAGACGCACCGCTCGGGCTTCGAGCGGCTGGCCACCTACGCCGTGGTCGTCGGCTTCCTGGTGATGATGTTTCTGGACAATACCTTGGGATAACAAGAGGGGTCGAGGGTGTTTCCGCCCTCGACCCCTTTCTGGTAATCCCAGGTCTTAGTAGTCCATGCCACCCATGCCGCCCATGCCACCCATGCCGCCAGGAGGCATGGCCGGTGCGGCCGCCTTCTCGGGCAGGTCGGTCACGAGGGACTCGGTGGTGAGGATCATCGAGGCGATGGATGCCGCGTTCTCCAGGGCTGCGCGGGTCACCTTCAGCGGGTCGATGATGCCCCGCTCCACCATTGGGGCGTACTCGTTCTTCAGGGCATCATAGCCAACGCCCCTCGGGGACTTCTTGACGGCGTCCACTATCACGGAGCCTTCCTGGCCGGCGTTGATGGCGATCCGCCGCACCGGCTCCTCCAGCGCCCTTCGCAGGATGGAGACACCAGTGGCGATGTCGCCCTGGCCCTTCAGCTCCTCGGCCACCTTCTCCAGGGCCGAGACGGCGTTCACCAGCGCCACGCCGCCGCCAGGGACGATGCCCTCTTCCACGGCCGCTCGGGTAGCCGACAGCGCGTCCTCCACCCGGTGCTTCTTCTCCTTCAGCTCGACCTCGGTGGCTGCACCGACCTTGATGACGGCCACGCCGCCGGCCAGCTTGGCCAGTCGCTCCTGCAGCTTCTCCCGGTCGTAGTCCGAAGTGGTCTCGTCGATCTGAGCCCTGATCTGCTTGATGCGGGCCTGGATCGCGTTGTCGTCGCCGTGGCCCTCGATGATGGTGGTGTTGTCCTTGTTGGACACGACCCTGCGGGCCCTGCCCAGATCCTGGACGGTGGTGCTGTCCAGCTTGCGGCCGACCTCCTCGGAGATCACCTTGCCGCCGGTCAGGATGGCGAGGTCCTCCAGCATCGCCTTGCGGCGATCGCCGAAGCCAGGGGCCTTCACCGCCAGGACGTTGATGGTGCCACGCAGCTTGTTCACCACCAGTGTTGCCAGGGCCTCGCCCTCCACATCCTCAGCCACGATCATCAGGTTCTTGCTGACCTGGAGGAACTTCTCCAGGACGGGCAGGATGTCGGAGATGGCGGAGATCTTCTTGTCGGTGATCAGGATGTAGGGCTCGTCCAGGACGGACTCCATCCTGTCGGGGTTGGTCATGAAGTAGGCGGAGATGTAGCCCCGGTCGAACTGCATGCCCTCGGTGTACTCGGTCTCGAACCGGAGGCCCTTGGACTCCTCGACGGTGATGACGCCGTCCTTGCCGACCTTGTCCATCACCTCTGCGATCAGCTGGCCGATCTCGGGGTCCGCGGCGGAGATGGCGGCCACCTGTGCGATCTCGTTCTTGCCGGTGACGGGGGTGGACATGGTCTTAAGCTCTTCCACCACGGCTGCCACGCCCTTGTCGATGCCACGCTTGATCAGCATGGGGTTGGCGCCGGCCGTCACGTTCTTGAGGCCCTCGGCCACGATGGCCTGGGCGAGCACTGTCGCCGTTGTGGTGCCGTCGCCGGCCACGTCGTTGGTCTTGGTAGCGGCCTCTTTGGCCATCTGGGCGCCCATGTTCTCGAAGGGATCCTCTAGCTCGATCTCCTTGGCGATGGTGACGCCGTCGTTGGTGATGGTCGGGGGGCCAAACTTCTTGTCAAGGACTACGTTGCGTCCTTTGGGGCCCAGGGTGATCTTGACGGCGTCGGCCAGGGCGTCCACGCCTCGCTTTAGGGCGTACCTGGCTTCCTCGTCAAACTTCAGTTGCTTAGGCATCAGCTATTCCTCCTGAAGGGTTGACAGACTTCGCTCGATAGACTCGTGGGGTGCAAAGAGGGGCGAGGAGCCCCTTCCTGCGCGGTTTGGGACGTCCCAAACCGCACTTGCTTGTGTTCCAGGGCTAGCCTGTGACTACGGCCAGGATATCCTTCTCGCTGAGGATGAGCATCTCTTCGTCTTCTCGCTTGAACTCGGTGCCGGCGTACTTGGCGAAGAGAACCCTGTCGCCCTCTTTCAGTTCCACCGAAACCCGCTGTCCGTTGTCCAGGACTCGGCCCGGCCCCACTGCCAGCACGGTCCCTTCCTGAGGCTTCTCCTTGGCGGTATCAGGGAGAACGATGCCGCTCTTCGTGACTTCCTCACGGCCGAGGGGCTTGACCACAATGCGGTCACCAAGGGGCTTGAGACCAATAGCCATAGCTTCTGTAACCTCCTCGTGTCGAAGATCTTTCCACCGGGATCGAAGGTATTGACTCCTGTTCTTTAGCACTCGCCACAGGGGAGTGCTAACGGCCGAACGGTATATTAGCGGACGGGCTGTTGGGTGGCAATAGGACGGGAAGCGCTTTTCAGGCAAAACGGGACATTCTTACGGATTTCTTACGCTGCCTCGGATCCGCCCGATCGGCGCCCGTACCTGTGCATCTCGACGGTAAAGGAGCCCGTCTTTCGGTCGGTTTGGCCGTTGACGGGATCCTGCCATCGACGCACGATAGCACTTCGATAGTGCTGGGAGTGGAGGTGGCGCGATGGGTGGGGCGCGGTTGAAGTGGGTGGCGTCGCTGGCCAAAGTTGGGATGCACGCCCATGTCTACCTACTGTTGCTGTTCGTGATGGTGGTGTGGGGCGCATCCTTTGTTGCGGCGCGTATGCTCCTCTACTCCGATGGGCCCGACGTTGCCATTCTCACCCCCACCATGCTGGCCACCGTGCGATTCCTCCTTGCCTCGGCCCTTTTCCTCCCGCTCCTGGTTCGGCAGCAGCTGCGGGTCCGGTCGCTCAAGTGGGGCGACATCCCTACCTTCCTGTTGCTGGGGCAGCTGGGTATCTCTCTCTACTTCTGGCTCCAGTACACCGGAGTACAGCTGACCAACTCTGGCATCTCCGCCGTCCTGGTGGTGGGATTGATCCCACTGGCGACCATGCTGGTCTCGGGCGTCACCCTGCGGGAGCCTTTTGGGGGGAAGCGAGCTGTGGCACTCGCCCTGGGCGCGGTGGGAGTCCTGGTGGTGGCGACCCAGCGGGGGCTGCAGGTGGCATTGGAGAGTGGATTCCTCTTCGGGGCGTTCTGCCTGGTGTGCAATGCCCTCGCCTTCGCCCTCTACTCCACCATGATCCGGAGTGTCCGGGGTCGATACCCCTCCATGACCATCACGGCGGGGATGATGATCGCCGGAACCCTCGGGTTGCTGCTGGTCTCGATCGTCTCAGAGGACTGGATGTCCGTTGCGGCCCTCTCGACATCCCAGTGGCTCGCCATCCTCTACCTGGCGGTGGTGTGCTCCGTCCTTGCCTACTTCTTCTACAACTACGCCCTCACGCGGCTGGAGGCCAGCCAGGTGGCAGCCTGGGTGTATCTGGAGCCCGTGGTGGCGATGGCCCTGGGTGCGACTATGCTGGGCGAAGAGGTCACGGTGCAGACGGCGATCGGAGGGGCGATCATACTGGGGAGCCTGCTGTTGACCCACCGGTCGTAGCGGTCCCGGCGTGCCCAACTCTCCCCAAATGGGAAGCCAGGTTGGTAGGCAAGATGCTCTTGCAGATACCACCAGGCGACTTAGGGGGAAGGGGCACCATGGAGATCTGGACGACTGTATTGGCGAACCTGGTCTTCACTGTGTGGATCGTTGGCGGCTTCGTGTACTTGCTGTTCGCGGTGGCCCCTTCGGATGGAGGCTGATCCGGGGGGCCTGCCCTACGTGAGGGATAGGCTGGGGATGACGTCGAGGTCCAGGCCGTCACGGTGGCCCGCGCGGAATCGGTAGTAGCCGGCGCTGGCGATCATGGCGGCGTTGTCGGTGCAGAGGTAGATGGGCGGGACGTGCACCGGAACCGTCACCCGCTCCTTGACCCGCTCCCGCAGGGCCAGGTTGGCCGCGACGCCCCCACAGACGGCTACCTGCCTCACTCTGAACTGCTCCGCTGCCCGCGCCAGTTTGGCGGACAGCACGTCCACAACCGCCTCCTGAAAGCTGGCGGCCAGGTCCGCGATGGGGAGGTTTCCCCCGAGTGCGTCGGCCGTGCGGAGGACCGCCGTCTTCAAGCCGCTGAAGCTGAAGTCGTAGCTATCCCCCATCCACGCCCGAGGGAAGGGGAAGGCTTTGGGGTCTCCCCCCTGCGCCGCTCGCTGTATAGCCGGCCCTCCCGGATAGCCCACGCCGATGATCCTCGCCACCTTGTCGAATGCCTCTCCGGCCGCGTCGTCGCGGGTGCCGCCGAGGGGGCGGTAGACGCCGTGGTCGGTCATCAGGATGAGGTCGGTGTGGCCACCCGAGACGATCAGGATGACCAGGGGAAACGCAGGCTCTGGGAGGTCTCCGTCCGTGAGGACCCAGTTGGAGTAGACGTGCCCCTCCATGTGGTTCACCCCCACCAGGGGGATCCCCCGTGCGAATGAGATGGCCTTGGCCGCGTTGACCCCGACCAAGAGAGAACCTGCTAAACCGGGCCCCCGGGTGACGGCTATGGCTGAGATATCCGCCCATTCCGAGCCGGCCTGTTCCATGGCCTCCTGAATGGTGGGCAGTATGGCCTTGAGGTGGGCTCGCGAGGCTACCTCGGGCATCACACCGCCATACTTGCGGTGGAGGTCGATCTGGGAAGCCACCACATTTGATTCTATGCGGCGGCCGTCGACAACCACCGATGCCGCCGTCTCGTCGCAAGAGGACTCGATACCTAAGACTCTCATGACTCCATTATACAACCCGCTTCCTTAGTGCGTCGTTCCCCGTGTAGGGCAGGGGTTTATCCCCTGCCGCCCGGCGGTGGTGGGGGAAGCGGTGAGGAGATGTGGAGCGTGCGCGTCCATGTCCGGTGGGCGGAAGGGGACGAGCCCCTTCCCTACGCCACGTCGGGGAATTGCGGAACGACGCACTTCGGGGAGGGTTGAGAAAGAGGAGGGTATTTGGGGACACCCCAAACCCCGCCGGGGAACGGACCTAACCCACCTGCCCCCTTCCTGAAGCGGGAAGGGGGAGTGATCAATCCCCTCTCCCCGAGGGAGAGGCGTGACGCTGCGCCAACTCGCGTCACGGGGTGAGGGGGAACCTGGGAGGCAACCGAACTGCCCCTCACCCCGACCCTCTCCCTCAGGGAGAGGGAGCCCTCCCCCGGCCCCTCTCCCCGTGGGGGAGGGGCCGGGGGAGGGGCAGTCACTCGTTACTGCATGGGCGGGAGGTCGAAGACGGAGAGCGATTTGCGCGCCAGAAGGTACAGCTTGCGGCCGGCCTCGTCCACGAAGAGGTCGCGTAGCTCCTTGAAGGAGTCATCCTTGCCGGTGGCCTTGAACTGCCGCTGCAGCTTGCCCTCCGGGGAGAACTGGACCACCCGCTCTCCCACAGTGTCCAACACGTAGAGAGACCGCGTGTTGGCGCTGGCGAAGAGCGACGTTGCACCCTTCATCGGCCCATCAGGTAGCTCGGCAGCGAAGTCGAAGGGGCGACCCTCCCGGTTGAACCGTTTGATCCCTCCGGTGCTCTCCAGCAGGTAGAGATTGCCATCCAGGGCAAGGTCCATGGCTTTGGCCAGGTCTGCCTTGGCCCTGGAGTCCACTATGGTGTAGGGCTCGCTCTCGTAGCCGTTCTTGGTCGGAGGATAGTAGTAGATCTGCTTCAACTTGGTGTCAAGCAGGTAGAGACCACCGGCGAATCCGTTGATGGCCTGGACCATCCCCCATTTCTGGCTCTCGGCGACCTCCGTGCGGGCCGGTCCAGTCTTTGGGTCGTAGGACACTATGGAGCGTCCGCTCTCGAGGATGAACAGTGCAGGTGATGTACGCAGCTGTCCGGCCGGCATCCAGGCAATGGAGAACAGCTCCCCCAGGGCGACCCCGTCCAGCTTGTCTCCCTTCTTCATTAGCAGCATGTGCTTGCCGGGATCCTGGACGCTCCTGCCGTCCTGAGTCAAGTTGTAAGAATATAGCCGGTCCAGCCCCTCGTCCAGGACGTACATGCTGCTTCCATCAACGACAAGTTGGGTGACGTCACCCTTGTCGCTGACGATGGGGTTGTAGTCCACCAGGGTCTTCGCCTGGCTGAGACGGACAGTCTTGTCCATGCGATCGAGGTCGCCCTGCACCGAGGTGACCAGAGTCCGTGTTGACTCGTCATCCTTGGCTCGCTGCGCCCGGCTCACCAGTTCGTAGGCCTGGGCGAGGGCGGTACGAGCGGAGGCGGGGTCGCCGGTGGAGGCAAGGGCTCGCTTCTCCTGTGCCTCCTTGACCAGTTCAGTGGGATCCCCCAGCTGCCAGGACCTCCAGGAATTGATCATCACGTTCCCAATGAGGACGAAGACGGCAGCCAGGGCGAGGGTAGCAGCGATCTTACCCATCCACTCCGGGCGCTCGTCGCGATCGGACCACCTCTGGGGCCACTGGTCTTTCAACCGCACGGAGGATCTTCCCACCTCTTCCAGGGGCGGACCCTTGGGGTAGAGATGCTCCCTCTCTCGAGAGAAACAGGACTTTGCCCTGTTCAGGAGGTCGGACAGTACGGAGGATCTGGAGGGCTTTCTCCTGGTTGTGGCGTTGGGTCTGGTGCGGCTGCTTCCCGATTTGCCTCGAGACGTGGGCGTTGTTGGTTTTTTCCTGCCGGTGGGTTCAGTGGAGAGTTCCGACATCTCCACCAGCATGGGTCGGGGCTCCTCAGCCTTCCCATGGCCGTTTCTCGACTGCCTGGCGGGCAGGCTGGACATCTTGATCGCCACCAGCGAGGTGGTGGGACGCCGAGTGTGAGCAGTGTAGCGGCTGTAGAGATCCGAGGCTACCATCTCTGGATCGAGGTGCTTGGCCGAGTCCAGAACGTACCTGTCCGAGATCAGCTTCCAGTAGGGGCCGGATGAGAGCACAACCAGATCCCCCTCCTGGATCGGGCTGTAGGAAAAGTTTATGCGGGGCTCCGGCTGGGATCCCAGGGAATCCGCAGCGCCGTTGGGGTCATTGCCAACCACCCCTGGGATGACACTGTAGGTGCAGAACACTCGCTTGACTGCGCCATCATGGACTATGAAGGCACTCGCTGGGGCGACCTGGGCCACGTAGACATCGTCTTCCCGAACGGCTGCGCAGGAAAGGCCCACCCTGAGCTGGGAGTCTGGCGATGCTTTGGCGTTCTCCGCCCGCAGCACGTCGTTAGCGAGGTTCACGGCGTCCCTGAGGCTGGTGGTGATAGAGCGAGAGGAGTCTCGGAAGTACTCGTCCTCAATGGTAGTGATCAACCGCCGGCAGAGGGCGACCGCGTTGGGCAGGCTGGGCTCCACGACGGTGAACAGCTGGCCGCGTCGTCGCTTGAAGACGGAGAGGACAGGAGGAGTCGCAACACCGACAAGGTGGGAACTCTCCTGGCGTTCGCCGGACAGCGTGTGTAGTTCGGCGAACATCACAGCGCCCGCCATAGAGGCCCTCCAATGGGATTTCGGATGCAATGGGCTTAGAAGGAAGGATACAGGAAGCCCGATGGTTGCCAGTATAGCAAATGGGTACTACCAGGTAAACCAAGATCGGCACTCTCATAGACGAGTTTGGGGCGCCCACGGGCGCCCCAAACTCGTCTATCCAGGATGGTCCTCAGTACTTGGAGACGTTTGTCTCCTCCATACGACCGGTGACCATGAAGACTATCCGCTCGCAGATGTTGGTGACGCGATCCGCGATGCGCTCCAGATTATGGGCAGCCCACAGCAGGTAGGTGGCGCGTTGGATGGTTGAGGGGTCCTTGATCATGTATTCCAACAGGTCCTTGTAGACTCGGTTGTAGAGGGCGTCTACCTCGTCGTCCTCGTCGGCCAGTGCCCTAGCAGCCTCGGCGTTACGGGCCACGAAGGCATCCAGGCTCCGCTTCAGCATGTCCCTGGCCTTGTCGGCCATGTGGGGGATATCCACCAGCGGTTTCAGTGGCGGTTCGTTGCCCATCAATAGATTGATCTTGGCGAGGCCCTCGGCGTGGTCGCCCATCCGCTCGAGGTCGGTAATGATGTTCAACGCCGCCGCGATGACCCTGAGGTCGCTGGCTATGGGCTGTTGAGTGGCCAGCAGCAGGAGACACTTCTCCTCGATCTCGAAGCGCTTGCGGTTGATTTTGAAGTCATCGGAGATGATGATCTCCGACTCGTTACGGTCGCGCCGCTTGAGTGCCTCCACGGAGCGATCGATGGCTTTGTCCACCATGCTGCCCAGGATCAGCACGTCGTCTCTAAGCCCTAAAAGCTGCCGGTCGAAAGTCGCCCTAGTGGTAGACATCCCCTCTACTCCCCCTCCCAAGATGTGATCGTGGATCGCAGCCGTCGGGTGGAAGCCACCGCGCGCGGTCCAGTGTAGCCCATGGCCAGTGAGGTCGCAATGACTCCGCTATCCGAAACGACCGGTGATATAGTCCTCGGTGCGTCGGTCCTTCGGGTTCGTGAACATCTGATTCGTGGTGTCGAACTCGATCAACCTGCCGATCCGGTCCTCGCCCGCGAGCATGAAGGCGGTGAAGTCGGAGACGCGGGCTGCTTGCTGCATGTTGTGAGTGACGATGACGATGGTGTAGCTCTGCTTCAGTTCGTGGATCAACTCCTCGATCTTCAGGGTTGCGATGGGATCCAGGGCGCTTGCCGGCTCGTCCATCAACAGCACCTCTGGCTCCACGGCCAGCGCCCTGGCAATGCAGAGCCGCTGCTGTTGCCCGCCAGAGAGGTCCGTGCCGGCGTGGTGGAGTTTGTCCTTGACCTCATCCCAGAGGGCCGCCTGCTGCAGGCTCTTCTCCACGATGGCGGGAAGGGTGCGGCGGTTGGCCAGTCCGTTCAGCTTCAAGCCGGCTGCCACATTATCGAAGATAGACATGGTGGGGAAGGGGTTGGGCTTCTGGAACACCATTCCGATCCGCCTTCTCACCAACACCGGGTCCATGCCGGCGCAGCAGATCTCCTCCCCATCCAGCAGGATCCTGCCGGAAAGCCGGGCGCCTGGAATCACCTCGTGCATCCGGTTGATGCAGCGGATCAGGGTGGACTTTCCGCAGCCGGAGGGCCCGATAATGGCGGTCACCTTATTGGGTGCCACGGACATGGTCACCTTCTCGATGGCCAGCTTCTGCCCATACCAGGCAGAGAGATCTTGGATCTCCACACTCCTGCCCGACGCTCGAACCTCAGTCTCCTCAGGAGGGAACTCCACGGGCCTTGCCTTGAGATTCAACATCCTTTGATTACCTCACTGCATTCGGGCGCCGCGGGTGAAGACGCGCGCCAGTATGCTGATGATCAGTACCATGGCTACCAGTACGAAGGCTCCGGCCCACGCCTGCGCTCGCCAGTCGTCGTAGGGCGACACGGCGTAGGTGAAGACCTGCAGGGGTAGCGCTGCGATGGGGCGATCCAGCGACAGCGACCAGAAGCGGTTGCCGAAGGCCGTGAACAGAAGAGGGGCCGTCTCCCCTCCCGCTCTTGCCACGGCGAGCATGGCTCCGGTGATTATTCCGCCCGTGGCCGCCGGCATCACCACCTTGAGAACCGTTTTCCACTGTGGCACGCCGAGGGCCAGGGACGCCTCCCGCAGCGAGCCAGGCACGAGCTTGACGATTTCCTCGGTAGCTCGGGTCACGGTGGGGATCATGATGATGGCCAGGGCGAAGGCCCCCGCGAAGGCCGAGAAGCTACGCATCGGCAGCACCACCACGGTGTAGGCGAAGATGCCGACGACGATGGAGGGTATCCCCGTGAGGACGTCGGCCGCGAAGCGGATCAGGGTCCCCAGGCGACCCTGGCCGTACTCGGCCAGGTAGATGCCGGCAGCTATGCCCACCGGGATCCCCACGAGGGATGCCATTGCCAGGATGATCAGGGTGCCGACGATGGCGTTGGCCATGCCGCCCCCTGGTTCGCCGACGGGCTTGGGCATGTTCATGAAGAAGGCCGGGGTCAGGGCCGATCCGCCCTGGACCAGCACGTAGCCCAGCACGCTGAAGAGGAAGGCCAGGGCCGCCAGGGTGCAGAGTCCCGCCAACCCCAGCATCATGGCATTGGTGATTTTTCGTAGGAGGTAGTTTGATGTCATCATGTGCGGCCTCCTGTCGTACCACGGGCTACTCGCCACACCAGTAGCCGCGCCACGGCGTTGAGCAGCAGTGTCACCCCAAACAGGACCAGCCCGATCTCGATAAGGGCGCCGAGGTAGAGGTCTGAGGTCGCCTCGGTGAACTCATTGGCGATAACGGCAGCCATGGTGTAGGAGGGTTCAAACAGGGAGATCGATATCTCTGGCCTGTTGCCGATCAACATGGTCACGGCCATGGTCTCGCCCAAGGCGCGGCCCAGCCCCAGGATCACGGCCCCGAGGATGCCTGAGCGGGCGTAGGGCACTACTGCCCCTCGTATTACTTCCCATTTGGTGGCCCCAAGAGCCAGCATCGCCTCCCGCTGGGTGTTGGGCACGGCGCGCATCACGTCTCTGGAGACGGCCGAAATGGTGGGGATGATCATGATTGCCAGGATCATGCCGCCGGCCAGCATGCCGAAACCGTAGGGGGGACCATCGAACAGTGGGATGAAGCCGAGGGTGCCGCCTAGCAAGGGTTGCACTGATGCGCGCAGCCAGGGGACCAGCACGAAGATACCCCAGACGCCGTACACGACACTCGGGATGGCCGCCAGCAGCTCGACCAGAAAGGAAACGGGCTCTCGGAGCCAGGAAGGCGCCAATTCCGACAGATAGATGGCTGCCCCCAGGCTGATGGGTCCGCCGATCAGCAGGGCGAGGCAGGAGGACGCCACCGTCCCATATACGAATGGTAGCGCGCCAAACTCCTCGAAGACAGGGTCCCAGGTCGTGCCCCACAGGAAGCTGAGTCCAAACCGTTGAAGGGCTAGAGACGAGGAGTCGATCAACTTGAGGGCGATAAGGCCGACGAGCAGCAAGATGCCGCAGGCCAGGGCCGTCACTACTCCCTTGAAGATCCGGTCTCCCAGGTTCCCTCCGCGACCGACAAGGACAAGAGGCGTGGCCGTGCTGCCTGGCCTCTCGAAAACCGCCATATCGTTATCTCCTTTTGCAGTCAGCCTTCAGGATTCAGCTTTCAGCATTATAGACAGCACTGAGTTGTGGGAAGCGCCGGCCTAACACCATGCGCTTCCCACAACTCGTGGCGCTCACAACCGACAGCTGATGGCTAGTACAGCGGCTGTCCCTGGAAGGTGATGGTCTTGATCATGGTCTCTGCCTTCTTCACGACGTCGGCCGGAAGGGTGGCATATAGCAGGTCGTTGGCATACTTCTGTCCGTCGTGGATGCCCCACCACAGCATGTCCACCACGGCTTTGCCCTTGGGGCCATTGGCCTGCTCCTTGTGAGCCAGCAGCCAGGTGAAGCCGACGATGGGGTAGGACTTGTCGCCAGGAGCATTCACAAGGGAGACTCTCAGGTCGGCCGGCATGTTGGCCGCTGCGCTCGCGGCGGCTTCTGTGGTGGACCCCAGGGTGGCCTCCACGAACTTGCCTGCCTGGTTCTTCAGAGTGGCGTAAGGCAGCTTGGTTTGGATGGCGTAGGCCAGCTCGACGTAACCCACGGAACCGGGGGTCTGCTTGACCTGGCCGGCGACGCCCTCATTGCCCTTTGCGCCCAGCCCGACGGGCCAGTTCACGGATGTGCCCATACCTACTTTGCTCTTCCAGGTTGTGCTCACGTTGCTGAGATAGTCGGTGAAGATGCTGGTGGTGCCGCTTCCATCCGACCGATGCACCACGGCGATAGCCGTATCAGGGAGCTTGACATCAGGGTTGTCGGCAGCGATCTTCGGGTCGTTCCATCTCTTGATCTCCCCGAGGAACATTCCCGCAACCGTCTCCGGGGTGAGATTGAGCGGCTTATCCACACCCTGTACGCTGTAGGTCACCACCACGGCACCCATGACGGTGGGGATGTGGTGTACGTCACCGCCGCCGGCCTGCTTGACCTGATCGTCGCTCATAACCGCATCGCTGGCACCGAAGTCCACGGTCTTTTCGATCAACTGCTTGATGCCGGCACCGGAGCCCACCGACTGGTAGTTGACCTTGACGCCCTTCTCCTTGTCATAGACGTCGAACCACTTCGAGTACAGCGGGTAGGGGAAGGATGCACCAGCCCCGGAGAGCTCCTTTGCGCCGGTGACGTTGGCAGCGGACGCGGCCTTGGTGGGGGCTGGCGCAGCTGGTGTTGCCGCCGGCGCGGTCGTCGGTACCGAGGTGGGGGCCGCAGCTGCGGGGGCTGCTGGCTTCGTGGTGGGCTGGGCCACCGTGGTTGCGCCGCCGCTGCAGGCCACGGTACCGGCGACAACCGCCACCGCGAAACTGCCGATCAGCAGCCGCTTCCATATAGGTTCCATGAAGCTTCTTGATTTGGCAAACCAGTGTGACATTGTAGTTTCTCTTACTCCTTCGATTTCCATATCTCTTCAGGCACGATGCTAGCCTGTCAGCTTTAACGGTCATTCAACGGAATGTTAACGGCTGGTTAAATCCCAGCGACTACCGCAGCGTTTCAGGTTGCTCCATCCACGGTCAGGTCGACCACAACCGGCAGCCGATGGCAGAGTGCAGCATCGTTCGCGAACCGGACCGATGCGATTTCGGACTGGACTCGCATACCCCGACTGTGGATCTGAGGTGCCATAGAGGGTGGGAGCACATCGCAGCGAGGACTGCCCAGCAGCGACTTTTCCCCTTTGAGCGGCGGCTAGTGCGCAGCTGGGCTGGTGGAGGTGATGTGTCAGCGGCCGTCGACGGAAACGATCGGGTCGGATAGGCTCTCCAGGAAGGTGTGTATCTGCTGCTTCGACTCGAGGAGGGCTTCGTCCGCCGTTTCGAACATCGTTACGTCGTTGCCAACGTAGAGCATACCGGCCGGCTCGCGGCGCGGATCCAGCAGAGGGTGGGCGCTCCATGCGACCCGCACTCGCTCACCGTTCCTCTTCACGTTTTCGGTCACGAGGTTGTTGTGGTCTACGAAGCCATGGCTGCCGCCCGCCTGCAGATCCTGAAGCGCCAGGTCTCCCTGCTCTGACAGGGGGAAGAGGGTGCCCAGCGACGGACCGCCGATCATCTCCTCCGCGGGATAGCCGAAGAACTGCTCGGCAAAGCTGTTCCAGTAGACCACTTGGCCTTCCCTGTCCAATTTCAAGATGATGCTGTTGATGCTATCTGCCAGGTCACAGGCTCGCTCATCCACATAGTTGCGCTGATCTTTCATCTGCATGCCCTACCAGGTGGATCTGTATTCCGGAATGTCCGGGTCGTCGTCGTAAGCTGCTGCCTCGCCACTCATGGGATACCAGTAGCTGGCCATCCGTTCCATGTCGGTGTCTTGCCGCGGGGATCGGTTCCTACCCACATAGGTTGGAGAGGGCTTGGGCTGGCGGGGCGGGTACTCGGGGAAGGGTTGTTTGGAATCAATCATCGTTGTCTTGACTACTCCCTTGTGGAGATTTCGCTTCAAGAATAAATACCAGGAGGTTGTGAGTCTCGGCGTCGAACTGGATGTATCGTATGGTGCCGAGGCAGGGGGCAACTTCGTAGCTGCGGCCGAAAACGGACCGACCTATCGGTTGGCCGGCACTTACCATACCCCCTTGTCTTGCCAGCAACGGCGCTGAAGCCTGGACACGGACTACTTGATACGACGACATGATTACGTCCTTAGTGGCCGGGCCGCTCGCCTAGAGAGGGTGAGCAAGCGACCCGGGCATGGCTGAGTGTTCGTTGCGGACTACTCCAGCAAGCCCATGAGGGTTTTGCCGATGTAGCTGTTGTTTTGGGCATCTCTATGATCGTCCATGGTCGTGACTCTTCTCGGAAATCTCTCATTCGGCCATGTCGACGATACCCCAGCACCCCTGCAGCTGTTCCATCTCGAGCAGATACTCGCCCTGCCGCTCGATGGCGGCCGCTACCAGGGCACCGATCGCTATCAACAGTCTTCTCCAGTTCAACTGAGGCATCCAGAAGGGTCTGCTTGGACTCTGAAATGTCTGCTGCATTTCGCTTCACTCCTTGTAAGCGGGTTCTCTTTCATTCATTACGTCTTACGTCGATGATGCTAACGGCTCAGCCTTAACGTCCCTTCAACGGAGTGTTAACGTCCTTGAACGAGGTGTTAACGTATCGTTAAATTGGTGCCACTTGCGCGACAGTCGCTGGAGTCGTAGCCTATCTACTAACCTGACTATTGGTGGGGGAAGATGTGATGGAGCGGCAAGTGGGGCCTGAACCGGAGATCCAGCATGTGGAGGGATTCCCGATGCCGGAGCGGGAGGAGGCACCTGTCGGGACGGAGCCGCTTCACCCAACGGAGATGATCCGGCTGCCGGCGAAGCGGAATCCGATCTTGCAGCAGCTGCTGGCTCGGATCAACGCTGATGAGGACCTGCATACCCTCTGGCGATGCCAGAACATGAACGCGGTGGACCGGCTCGGCATGAGCGACCACGGACCCATTCACATGCAGATCGTCGTCAACATATCCCTGCGTGTTTTCCGGATGCTGATGGCCAGCGATCTGGTCCCCAACGTGGTAAAGGACCACCAGATGACCAACGAGGATGCGGAGGTGGTGGTGGTGCTGGCCTCCCTGCTACACGATGTGGGGATGTCCATCGACAGGGTGAACCACGAGGAGATGGGGCTGTTCATAGCTCACTCGAAGCTGATGGAGCTGCTGGAGGGCCTCTATACCGTAGTACAGAGGCGGGTGATCGTCTCGGAAGCCCTCCACGCTATTCTGAACCATCGTGCGGAGGGGCGGCCGCTCACCCTGGAGGCGGGTGCGGTGCGGCTGGGGGACGCGCTGGACATGGCCAAGGGGCGGAGCCGCATCGCCTTCGAGTCCGGCCACATGAACATCCACTCCGTCTCGGCGGCCTCTATCGACGCGGTGGAGATAGCCGAGGGAGAGACCAAGCCGATCCGCATCACGGTCCACATGCTGAACGCCGCTGGTCTCTATCAGTTGGACGAGCTGCTGAAGAAGAAGCTGAAGAATTCAGGTCTTGAGCCCTATGTGGAGGTGTACGCGGACGTCCTTGGGGAGTCTGACAAGAGGCTGTTCGAGACGTACAGGATCTGAGACGCAGAGTTTCAAGATCGCCGCGGTCTTGGTCGTGTACTAGGCCACGGGCAGGGTGAAGTAGAAGGTGGAGCCGTGGCCCTCGCGGCTTTCGGCCCAGAGACGACCGCCGTGAGCCTGGACCACGTGCTTGGCAATGGCCAGCCCAAGGCCGGTGCCCCCGCCCGAGCGAGATCTGTCGGCCTTATAGAAGCGCTCGAAGATGCGAGGGAGGTCCTCTTGGGCTATGCCCACTCCGGTGTCTGAGACCCATACCGTGGCCAGGCCCTCCTGCAACCGCGCGCCGACGACGATCTCGCCTCCGGGAGGAGTGAACTTGATCGCGTTGTGGATCAGGTTCATCAGCACCTGCTGCACCCTCTGGCCGTCGGCCAACACCATCGGGAGGCTTGAGTCCGTCCCTGTGGATAGACTCAAACCGGCTCGCTCGGCCTGAGGCACCAGCCTGTCCACCGTTCCTCGGATCAGTCGCTCGACTGCGACCGGCTCTGGCCTGAGGGCGGCTTGCCCGCTCTCGATCCTGGATAGCTCCAGCAGTTCGCCTACCAGTTGGGTGAGACCATCCACCTCTCGGTGCATCTTGGATAGAAAGTCCCGCGCGACCTCGGGCTCGGCCATTGCCCCATCCTCCAGGGTCTCCACAAGCGCTTTGAGCGAGGCCAGTGGTGTGCGCAGCTCATGGGAGACGTTGGCGATGAAGTCGCGCCTCACGCTCTCCACTCGCCGTACCTCTGTCAGGTCCTGCAGCAGCGCAAGGGCGCCGGCCTTCGTCCCCCGTAATGGGGTAGCCACGATGCGAAGGGACCTGTGTTCGTGGCCGACCTCCGTCGTGCCTGTTTGCTGGGTCCCCTGCTCCAAGCAGCTCTGGAGGACGGCGCTAAGCTGGTGGTCCCGCAGCACCTCTACAAACGATCTCCCCTCCATGCCGGTGACGGGCATCCTGAGCAGCAGACCGGCAGCCCTATTGGCCTGAACCACTCGGCCTTTGCGGTCGACGATCACCGTTCCGTCGGCCATTGTGGCGAGTACGGTCGCGAAGCTGTCACGTTCAGAGGTAATGGCCTTGACGGTATCACGGAGGCGGTCGGCCATCTGGTTGAAGGCTCGGGCCAATCGCCCCACCTCGGTCTCGGAGTAGCTCCAGACCCGCTGGTCCAGGTCCCCCTCGGCTATTTGGCTGGCGATGGATGTCAACTCCTCGATGGGGCCGGTGGTGTTCTTGGCAAGAAGCACGGCCAGGGCTGCAGCGAGCAGCGTTGCCACTGCTCCTCCCAGCAGTACCGCCAAGGCGATCTGCTCGTACACCATGTTGACCTGCGAGAGCGGCATGGCGACGCGAGCAACGCCCAAGACCGGCCCTGTCTCCGCTGAGATGGGTACCGCCACGTACAGGGTATCCTGTCCGAGGGTGGGACTGCGTCGGGAGTCTCGTCCAACCTGCCCGCTCAGGGCATTGGCTACTTCCGGTCTGGATGCATGGTTCATCATGACAGATGGGTCTTCGTCCGAGTCTCCGAGCACCTGCCCTGCACTGTCTATGATGGTGATGCGGACGCCTGCCTCTGGCCCCAGCTGTTTGGCAAGCTGGTCGATTCTGTCGAGCTGTGAGGGGGCGGAGATGAGGGGGCGGGCGGCCGCGCTCAGCATCCTGGCCTCGACCTCCACGTCTCGATTGAGAACGGCCAGGTAGGAGTCGCGGCCGATGAAGAGCATGTAGAGGCTGATGGCGCCGACGCAGACGATCGTCAGGGCCGCGTAGGTCAGGGCTATCCTGGACCAGAGGCTTCTGCCAAACACAGTTCAACTACCCCTTGAATCGGTATCCGACCCCCCTCACCGTCTCGATCAGCTCGGGCCGTGAGGGGTCCGTTTCCACCTTTTCCCTCAGCCATCTAACGTGGACGTCCACCGTCCTCGTAGTATCGCCGGCGTACTCGTATCCCCACACCTGCTCCAGCAACTGATCGCGAGAGAAGGCCCGGCCTCGGTGACGCATCAGGAACGTGAGCAGGTCGAACTCCTTCGGCTTCAGGTGGAGCGGCTCCCCGCGAAGAAGGGCGCGGTGGGATGTCGCATCGACCTCCAGGCTACCCTCACGCAGCGGCTTGGCAGCGGCCTCATTGCCGGATTGGATCATCTCCACCCTTCGAAGCAGCGCCTTCACCCTGGCCAGCAGTTCCCTCATGCTGAACGGCTTGGTGAGGTAATCGTCGGCGCCAAGCTCGAGACCGAGTAACTTGTCCAGCTCCTCGTCTCGAGCGGTAAGCATCAGGATAGGCGTGACCACGCCCTCCCCCCGCAGGACGCGGCACACTTCGAACCCGTCCATCTTGGGGAGCATCACGTCCAGGATGATCAGGTCCGGGGGCTCCTGACGAGCGGCATTCAGGGCCTCCTCCCCATCGGTGGCCGCCCGTACCTGGTGGCCCGCCTTAGACAGGTTGTACTTGATGGTATCGAGGAGGATACGCTCGTCGTCCACCAACAGAATTTTCGCCACTCGGATACCCCTTTTTGACATTTCCCCGTTACATTATAGCAGCGAGGCGCACTCTTCCCGAAACTGGCATGGTTCACAGACTGGGTGACAGTTCGGTGCGCTTCTGCAAGGCGGGCATGCGATTTGGCTCGGCGTGGGGCCAATTTCACGAACCATACCACGTCGAGTAGTCGTAAGACTGTTACCCTATCTCCCAGGGTAGAGTGGGAGACTGGCG
>DIXP01000087.1 GCA_002436065.1 Chloroflexi bacterium UBA6077 | reverse complement strand
TGGTTGGGAGAGGCCATAGACGAGGGACTGGCCTTCGTGGTTCGATGGAAGAAGGGTAACAAGCTCCGTCCCGCCGACGCTCCTTCGGTGGGGGATCAGGAGGCCAGCAGCTACCGGCAGGACCAGGACGGGGAGGTTGCCTGGAAGCTCACCAGGATGAAGAACTGGGGGAGCCGGCAGTTGGCCAATGCCCGCCACCCGGGCAGCCCCATCACGGTGGGCTTTGCGGCCAGGGAGGTGAGGCTGCCCCATCGGGACGAGCCCCTCTGGCTGGTGGTGGCCAGGTTCGGCAAGGGCACCAAGCGCAGGCGGGGAGACACGGAGCCTTGGCGGCTCCTGACCAACCAGCCTGTCAGAACCGAGGAGGAGTGCTGGCGGATCGTCGTGGCCTACGGGGCAAGATGGGCCATCGAGCAGGAGCTGAGGTTCGGCAAGAGCGAACTGGGCGTCGAGAGCATTCGCGTCCAGGAGTGGGCGCCCAGGAGTAAACTGCTGGCCATCGCCTCTCTCGCCTACGCCTTCCTCGTCCACCTGCTCGCCGATGCTACCGACGATGTCCTTCCTGGCATCCTGCGTTGGGCTCACAGGACGGGCAGGCAGGCTACAGACGTCTGGAGAAGTCTGTACCGCCTTCGCGCTGCCCTCTCCAACCTCTGGAACAAACACAGCCCGAGCTTCCAGGGTGTTCCCTGAAAGCCCGGGCTGTCATGTTGTCGGATAGGCGCTGATCTCGCTGACTTAACCCATCGGTGGTAGACGCATCGTCGGGCTTGGTCGCCCTCAGCCCAACGTGGCAGGATCATGCCATTCTCGGGCATCCGCACACCATCCGCAAGCTACCAGACTCCCGAGACGGGCTGATTCGCTACTTGAGAAGCCCGCCGACCCCCTCTTCGAACCGTCTGGTGCCACTGCGACCGTTGGTCTTAGCCCCTAGCACAAACACACCCCGAACTCTCAGGGCGTTCCCTTATAATTCGGGGTGTGTCATGCATGCCGTGAGATTCATCTCACGGCATACAAAGCAAGGCCCGAGTCGATAACCGTAGTGCAGGGCGCTCTGCCCTGCCACCCGTTAGCGTACACGCACATGACCACCTGCTCTACCCGCACCCATCGGCATGGGTGACACCGCGGACGGGGCAACAGGACGGCAGGGCAGAGCGCCCTGCACTACGGATTTGGTTGATCCCGTAGCTGTACTGTGATGAACCCGATGCCAATGGAGAAGGGAGGCTATCGGATGCTGACTCCAGTTGAGCAGAAAGTCCTTGTCGCCGTCCGAGAGGACGAGTGCGTCCGGCTACTGCGTGGTCTTCGATACCCGGTTGGTCCCGGAACAGGATCCTGAAGAGGCGTGGTCCCAGGCTAGGGCCCTGCTGGAGTCCCTCCAGGCCGATGATCCCGACTTCAAGTATGCTATAGAGGTGTGGGACAGGCGACCAGGGTACCGGATCTCCCGGGACGAGCTGGTCGTCAAGGCCGTCGCCTCCGCGTATGAGGAGATGACGGGCCATCCGATTGGCTACGGTGGGGGCCTCGGGAGTAACATAGCTGCCATCGGGACAGCCGACACCCACTACCTGGCCTACGAGGGGATACCGTGCGTCAACGCTGCCGGCCCGGCACCCAGGGAGTGGGTGGCCCATGCAGCCAACGAGCGGCTGCCCATCGAGACGCTGGTCAAGAACAGCCAGGCTGTGGCGCTGACTATCCTGCGCTACTTCGGCCTGTGACAGAGGCGCCACCCCTGTCACTCTGAGGCGCCGCCCCAACATTGTCATCCTGAGGCGCCCCAGCGCCGAAGGATCTCCGGGTCCACGTCAACAGGAGATTCTTCGTGGCCTGCGGGCCACTCAGAATGACAAAAGGGGGGGCGGCCTGCTCAGGGCGACAAGGGACGGGGCAGGGCGCTTCCGAACGGCACCCCGGCTGCGGGCTGTTTTCAATGACAAAGGGGGGACGGTGCCTCAGGATGACAGGGGCGGGGCATTGCGGAGACGGCAGACGTTACCGCCACGCATTGCCAGCCAGCATTAATAGAACGACGCATGGAGGTAGCCCATGTTGCGGGCCAATGGGGGGAGGCTCAAGGCGAGCTTACTGGAGATGGGGAAGATTGGGGGCACGGCGGCGGGCGGCGTGACCCGTCTCACCCTCAGCGACGCGGACAAGCAGGCGCGCGACCTGTTTGCCGCCTGGGCGAGGGATGCGGGGCTGTCCGTGCGGGTGGACGACCTGGGCAACCAGTACGCACGACTGGAGGGCAGCGAGCCCTCCGCACCTCCGGTGCTGCTCGGCTCCCACCTGGATACAGTCCCTGCGGGCGGCAAGTTCGACGGCGCTTTTGGGGTCCTGACGGCATTGGAGGTCGCGCGCACCCTGCGTGATGCGGGAGTGCGCACCCGACGTTCCATCGAGGTGGTCAACTTCACCAATGAAGAAGGGGCTCGCTTCGAGCCGGCCATGATAGCCTCCGGCACCCTCGCCGGCCAGTTCGCGCCGGACTACATCTACGACCGTAGGGATCGCGAGGGGCGCAGCTTCGGGGAAGAGTTGGACCGGATCGGGTACAGAGGATCCGCGGCCAACCGCCCGGAAGAGATCCACGCCTACATAGAGACCCACATCGAGCAGGGGCCGGTGCTGGAGGCCGAGGGGCTGCCGCTGGCGGCCGTCGAAGGGGTGTTGGGACTGGAGTGGGTCAACGTTACATTCAAGGGTCTCTCGCAACACGCCGGCCCCAGCCCCATGCGCTCCCGCCGCGATGCCATGGTGGCAGCTGCCCGCGCCGTGGTGGCCCTGCGCGATCTGGCCCTGGAGTACCCCGACCCCGCCGTGGTCACCGTCGGTCGATTTCAGCCGATCCCCGGCGTGATCAACCAGATCCCAGGCGAGGTGATCGTTGGCATAGACATGCGGCTTCCCTCCGCGCAGGTATTGGACGAGGTTGGCGAGCGGGCAAGGGGGCTGATCCAACGTATCGCCACGGAAGAGAAGGTGGACGCGCTGGTCGAGACGATTCGGAAGGTTCCCCCGACGATCTTCGATCGCGGGCTGGTGGAGCTGATCGAGGCCGAGATAGTCGCCGAGGGGCTTCCCCGCAAGCGCATGACCTCGGGCGCCGGCCACGACGCCGTGTACATCAACGAGATCGCCCCCACCGCGATGCTGTTCGTCCGCACGGTGGGTGGGAAGAGCCACTGCGAGACGGAGGCGATCAACTGGGAAGACGCGCAGCAGGCGGCGGACGTGCTGCTGAGGGTGGTGATGAGGCTGGCAGGCTCTTGAGCGCTTCGACGAAGAGGGCGAATATCAGGGCTATGGCCGGGACTCCCATCGTTCTCTATGGCCCCGGCCCGAGTAGTGTGTCGCATACCGCCGATGAGTACGTGGAGTTGGACGAGGTGGTGAAGGCTTCCCGGATCTACACCCTCGCCACTCTCGACCTGTTGGGCTAGCGGGCGACCGGGGCTATCCCGATGGGCAGTGAAGCCGTCACTTGCCTAGAGCAGAGGGTATCTCGCCCGTGAGTACATGTGGGCGAGATACCCTCAAGCTGCTGTGCCGTCGCCAAGCCAATGCCCGGGACTTCGAGGCAGCAACCGAGAAGCATTGATGCACCGGTGGGCGAGCCACAAAGGTGGTCTGTGGGTAATGAACTCGGTCTACAATCTAGATCTCTTCGATCAGCAGGTCCTGAGCCCCTTCCCATAGCACCAGCCGCCCCATTGCTCGCAGGTCGGATCGATCCGCCGTGATGGTGGCGAAATGGTTGCCGGCCAGCTGCCCCACCTTGCTCGCAAAGCAGGTGGAGCCGTAGGGTACGAGTATCTCCATTTCGCTGATGCCGCCGGGGTAGACGAGTATCTGGCCGGGCGCGGGATGGCTGGTGTGGTTTTCGTAGTCGATGCCAAGGCGCATATCCCCGAGGGGGATCCAGGCCGCCTCACCGCTCCACCGTGCCTGGATTATCCTGGAGCGTAGCGGCAATAGGCTCCGGATTGCTCTACAGGTATTGGGAGCCAGTTCGGTCTCCAGGGTCGCATCGAATACCATGTGGCCGATTGTGATACGCAGTGCTCCTACCAAGTTGAACATCCTCCGATCCGTCTAAGAGTAACGATCCGCGTAGCTCGCCGGCGATTCGCCGGCGAGCTACGCGGACGCGAGGGTTGCTTGCTCTACGACCGAGCAAGCTCCGCCAGGGATGAGGGGTTGAGGATCACGATGCGTCTCCTCCCTGTGGCGATGATCTTCATCCGAGAGAGGCGGCTGAAGGCACGAGAGACGGTCTCGCGGGATAGGCCAAGCAGGAAAGCTATGTCTTCATGGGTCAGGGTCCACCGAATGGGCATCCCCTCGCCGCCGGTAGCCTGATCGCGCTCAGGGTCGCTGGACAGCAGAAACTCGGCGATTCGGGCTATTGCCCCCTTTGCGGCGACGCTCACGACCGCCTGCTCGGTGCGCCGTAGGGTTGTGTACATCTCCTGGATTATCCTGGGCACCATCTCCGGACAGCCACGCCACAAGCGATCGAAGGGGCCTCGGGGGATCAACAGGATTGTGGAGTCGGCCAGGGCAGTCGCCGTGACGACGTGGGGTCTGTCGAGTATGGCGGCACCGGAACAGAGAACGTCGCCGGATGCGTAGATCTGCCACGTACAGCCGTTGCCTTCCTCTCGCTCCTCGGCGCTAACCACCAGGCCAGATCGCACGATATACACGTGAGTCGTCGGCTCCCCCTTATGGTACAGACGGTGGTACTTGGGGTATATCCGTTCGACGATCTCTGGAAGCAGAGACTCGAGGTCAGGCTGCTGCAGGACACCGAACATCCGGTGTCCGGATAGGTATTCCAGAATGGACGCCTGGTCAGTGGGACGAACCAATCGATCCGAGAGTGGCACCGCCGTTCACTCCAACTCCAACAGTGCGCAGATTGTATCTGTTGTGTGATCTCGATCACAATAGGGGAGTGACCGGGGACATTGTGGGTGGGCTCCCCTTACTGTAACTTCCAGCCCTGACGTGCAGCACCTATCTGTGACAGGAGATCCTTCGCTAATCGCCTCTATGGAAATGGATGCGTTGGTTCCGGAGTAACAGGAGATCCTTCGCTCCACGCTCAGGATGACACCGAAGGGGTGCTCAGGGTGACACCGAGGGAGGCTCAGGGCGACAGGGGGAAGGGGCTTTTCATTGTTTCAAGTGGCCCGCTAGTACTCGACCAAATCGATTATGACAGGCTGCCATCTGGCGGCCTATGCCGGGAGCGCGGGCGGCTCGCCCGCCAGTCCCTCGTGCGGGCGAGCCGCCCGCGCTCCCGGCAGGCGGCGAAGCCGCCTATCAAATCCAGTTTGGTCGAGTACTGGGGCCATGGGTTGCTTCAGGATGATGGCGAAGCTGACGAGAGGATAACTCCCACCAGGAAAGGAGAAACGGGTTGGCCGCAAGGACAGGGTTGGAAGCCGACATATTGATCATAGGGGGCGGCAGCGCGGGCTGCATGGCGGCGATACGGGCGAAGGAGCTGAGGCCGGACGCAAAGGTGGTGATCTTCGAGAAGGGGCAGATCCAGCGGAGCGGTTCTCTCTGCTGCGGGATGGATGGCCTCAACATCGTGGCCGTCCCCGGCAAGGACTCTCCGGAGCTGTACGTGGAGGACTCCACGATCTACGCCGAGGGGATCGAGGACTACGGCCCCAGCTACCGCATGGCCGAGCGCAGCTACGAGCTGATGCTGAAGCTGGAGCGGTGGGGCATGCACTTCCCCAAGGACAAGGATGGCGAGTACACGCGGCTGAAGGTGCACCACCGGGGCAAGTTCCTGGTGGCGATGGACGCCCCTCAGTTGAAGACCATGCTCGCCGACAAGGTGCTCAAGGCCGGTGTCACCGTGGTCAACCGCACCTCCGCCACTGGCCTCCTGACCAAGGACGGCCGAGTCGTCGGCGCCACCGGCCTCAACCTGCGCACCGGCGAGTTCGTAGTCTGCAAGGCGAAGGCGGTCATCCTCACAACCGGTGGATGCGCCCGCTTCGGCCTGCCCAACTCCGGCTACCTATTCGGCACCTACGACTTCCCGGGCAACACCGGTGACGGCTACGCCCTCGCCTACCAGGCGGGCGCACAGCTCACGGGGCTCGAGTGCACGGTGGTTTACCCGTTGATCAAGGACCTGGAAGCGCCGTTGATGTACATCATCCTCCCTCGTGGTGGCGTGGCGGTGAATGTAGAGGGGAAGCCGCTGGGCGAGGGGCAGGTACCTCACAAGCTGCTGATGAAGGAGTACCAGGAGGGGCGCGGGCCGGTCTTCGTGAAGATGACCCACCTGTCCGAGGATAAGATCAGGGAGATCGAGTCGATCCTGTTCACCACCGAGCGCCCTGTCCAGAAGCGCTTCTTCGAGCAGCGAGGGATCGATTTCCGCAAGGACCTGATCGAACTGTGGCCCACCGAGTACTACCTGTGCGGCGGCCACGGCCATACCGGATTGGTCATCAACGAGAAGGCGGAGTCCTCTCTCCCCGGCCTGTATGCCGCGGGAGACGTCGCCAACGTCCCCAGGCAGCACCTAACCGGCGCCTTCGTCTTCGGCGAGGTCTCCGCCGAGGGGGCCATCGACTCCCTCGACAAGACCCCCCAGCCTTCCATCGATGAGTCCCAGGTCAAGGAGATCGAAGCCAACACCTACCTGCCTCTCCAGGGCCAGGGCAAGGTCGACCTCTCCACCTTCGAGTACAAGCTGCGTCGGCTCATCAACGACTACGCCGTCCCCCCCAAGAACTCCTACAAGCTCTCCCAGGCCGTCGAGTGGATGGACAAGCTGGAGTCCGCATGGAAGACGGAGGTCAAGGTCTCCGACTCCCACGAACTCGGCCACTGGAACGAGGTCGGACACATTCTCTCCTGCGCCCGACTCTCCGCTCAGGCCTCCCTCGAACGCAAGGAGTCCCGCTGGGGTCTCTGGCACTACCGCAGCGACTACCCGGAGCGCAACGATGCCGAGTTCCTCAAGCACCTCGTCGTCCAGAAGGGCGAGGACGGCTCCACTAAGATCACATCCAAGCCAATCCAGGGAGGTGTCCTATGAGCTGGGAATCGGTAGAAGTAGATAGGAATAGCTGCAACGGTTGCGGAACCTGTGTCCAACTCTGCCCACTCGATAACCTGAGACTGGGCGAGGACGGCTTCCTATTCGTGAAGTACGACCAGTGCTGGTACTGCGAGACCTGCGAACTGGAGTGCCCGAAGGAGGCCATCAAGGTCGTCATGCCCTACCTCGTCAGGTAGAGACGGGGCCGGGGGGAGGGAGGCGGACCCCACCCCCCGGCCCCCTCCCCCACGGGGTGAGGGGGAGACGAGGGCTCCCTCTCCCCGCGGGAGAGGGAACCTGTTTGCTGCCTCTCCCTCCGTCTACCTACGCCGCGCGGCGTAGCCAGCGCCTCTGGCGACGGCGGGATATCCTGGCCTCGGCGGGGTCTTTCTCCGCGGACTTCTCGGCCTCGGCCCCGGGCTCCTTTTTGGTCTTGGTCGATTTGGCCGAGGCGGCGGCAGCCTCCGCGTGCTGCCTGGCGATCTCGGTCTGCGGGCCCATTTCGGCGCCGAAGTCCTTGAGGCGCCTGGCGTACTCCCTCAGCTTGGCATCCACCTTGTAGTGCACCGTGTTCTGGGGATAAGTCCCGTCCTTGGCCGGCTGCCCTGCCTTGACGTCGGTGAGCAGCTCGATCCCCTCGTCGATGGTCCGGACGGACCAGAGGTGGAACTTGCCGTCCTTCACCGCCTGCACCACCTCATCCTTCAGCATCAAGTTCCTCACGTTGGACTCGGGGATGATTACCCCCTGCTGGCCCGTCAGCCCCTTGGCCTTGCACACCTCGTAGAAGCCCTCCACCTTGCGGGTAACACCCCCCACTGCCTGGACCTCGCCGTTCTGGTTCACCGAACCCGTCACCGCTATGCCCTGCTTCAGTGGGAGGCCCGAGAGTGCGGAGAGCATCGCGTACAGTTCCGTGGAGGAAGCGCTGTCGCCGTCCACCTCGCTGTACATCTGCTCGAAGGTGAGGGTCGCGGAGAGGGCCAGCGGGTAGCCCTGGGCATACTTGCCCGACAGGTATCCCGACAGGATCATCACCCCCTTGGAGTGGATGGGCCCGGACATCTTGATCTCCCGCTCGATGTTGATCACTCCCTGGCCTCCAAGGGAGGTTTTGGCGGTGATGCGGGAGGGTCGCCCGAATGAGTAGTCGCCCATGTCCGATACGGAGAGGCCGTTTACCTGGGCCACCTTCGTCCCATCGGCATCGATCATGATGGTGCCGTTGTCTATGTACTCCTGGAGCCTCTCCTCGATCAGGTTGGAGCGGTACTCCTTGTGATGGATGGCCTGGTCTACATCCTCGGCCATTACCAGTTTGTGGCCGTTCTTCCCCGCCCAGTAGCTAGATTCCACCACCATGTCGGCCACGTCCGACAATCGGGTAGTGAGCTTTTCCTGGTTCTCCACCAACCGTGCGCCGTACTCCACCAGTTTTGCCACGGCGTCCCGATTGAAGTGGCGCAGCCCCCTCTCCCTCACCTGGCGGCTGATGAAGCCGGCGAACTCCCCGACATGGTTGTCGGAGCGGTCCATATCGGGGCCGAAGTCGGCCTTCACCTTGAACAGCTTCTGGAAATCCTCATCCATGTGGTAGAGGGCGTAGTAGATCTGGGGATTGCCCACCATCACCACCTTGACCTCCAGGGGGATCGGCTCCGGCTTGATAGTGGCGGCAGGGATGGCGCTGAACTGCTCGCCGATGTTCTCGATCCTGGCCTCATGGGTCTCCAGGGCCTTCTTCAAGGCGTCCCACGCCAGCGGGCTGGTGAGGACGTCCAGGGCATCCACCAGGAGGTATCCGCCATTAGCCCTATGGATGGCACCGGACTTGACCTGTCGGAAGTCGGTGTACATTGCCCCCAGCCGAGCCTGGTAGTCCACCCGCCCCATCAGGTTGTAATAGGTAGGGTTGTATTCCTCTACGACCGGCGCGCCCTGGGTCTCGTTGTTGTCGACGAAGACGTTGATTTTGTAGCGGGAGAGGTGCTCATCCTTCGAGGCTTCCTGGATGCTTGCCAGCGCCGCCGGGAGCTTCTCTTGCTGCCCGTTGGACCGAAAATCGTCCAGATGCTCCGGGATATCCTCCTGCAGCTTAGTCAGGTAGTGAACCAGATCCGCGTTGTCCTTGTAGATGTCGCGCAATTCGTCGAAGAGGTGCCCCACAGCAAACAGAGCGACCTCCTGCTCCAATTGCCGCAGCTGCTCGCCCGCATCTTTCTCCAGCTTGCGCCCCTCGTGTAGAGCCTGCTCCAGCTGGCGGCGAAGGGTCTCCCCCTTCCGTTCAAGCTCGGTCTTGGTCTCTTGAGGTAGGGCTTCGTACTGCTCGGCCGATAGGGCCTGTCCATCTACGATCGGCACGGTCACGATGCCGGCCGGTGTCATCTCGATGGAGAACCCCTCGTCCTTAGCTAGCTCCTGCAGTTGAGAGTAGATGGCCTGCTGCTGCTGGTGCAACCGAGTCAGCGTTTCGTTGCGCCGCCGCTCGTAGTCCTCGCTCTCGAAGGCTCTGGGGATCTCGCGGCGAGCCGCCTCCATCAGATCATCCATCTGCTGAGCGAGCTTGCTTCCCGATCCCGCCGGTAGCCGTATCGCCTTGGGACGATACGGGTCCGCGAAGTTGTGGACGTAGACCCAGTCGTCGGGCACCCGTTTCGACTTGGCCGCCCTTTCAAGATAGCTGCGAGCAGTGATGGTGCGGGCCGTACCCGGTATGCCGGCTACGAAGACGTTGAAGCCGCCACTGTCGACCTCTACCCCAAACTCCAGGGCGCTCACCGCCCGCTCCTGCCCAACAGTACCCTGGTGCGAGTCTATTTGTTCGGTTGTCTCGAAGGTTAGAGCCTTCGGATCACAGCTCCACCGGAGCCGATCCACCGGCACCGCCAGCTGCTCCCCCAAGCCCAGTAACCTGAGGTTCTCCTTCGACCGAGTGTTTCTTCCGCCAGCCATGATCCCTCCTCGATCCCTTGCTCCACAGCCTTGGTCAGGGACTGTCCCAGCGCAGGGGGCAAGAGATGTGCCTGGCACATCTCTTGCCCCCTCATCTATCGAGTCATCCTCATATCCCCTCGCTTGCCAGCTGAGGGAATCGCTGCGACCGACGATAGAAGGGGGCGTTGAGAGCCTACTATGAGAGGGGAGTCGGCAACCATGGGAGATCCAGAGCGCATCTTGACTGCTACCGGATACGCGAGACTGATGGCGGAACTGGACCATCTGCGCACGGTACGTCGACACGAGGTATCCGTGCGGCTCATGGCGGCTCGAGAAGTCGGCGTATGGGATAGCCCCGAGTACCAGTCCGCTCGAGAAGAGCAGGCATTTGTCGAGGGGCGGATCGCGACACTGGAGAGGCTGCTGGCCAGGGCAGAGGTGGTGGAGGTGGCTCAAACCACTGCCTGGCCTTCGGTGGAGATCGGCTCCACAGTGCTGCTGCGGGACGAGGATGGGGAAACGGAGCAGTACGACATCGTGGGGACCATGGAGGCTGAGCCCGCAAAGGGCCGAATCTCCAACCAGTCTCCGGTGGGAAGGGCGGTACTCGGCCATCGACCGGGCGAGACAGTGGAGGTGGACACCCCTATGGGGACGCGCCGGCTGACCATAGTGGAGATCCAATAGATGTCCGAGAAACAATCGATCGCATTCTTCGAACTCCATCAACCCTGGGAGAGGGCATATCTGGAGGCACAGCTCTCGGACCTCTCCCTGCGGTTCGCCCCAGGCATCCTGGACGAGCAGTCTGTTTCGCAGGTAGCGGATGCCGACATCGTGTCGGTATTCATCCGCTCCAAGGTATCCCGAGGGGTGATGGAGCAGATCCCTGGACTCGGTCTTGTGGCCACACGGTCCACCGGCTTCGACCACGTCGACACGGCGGCGGCTAGGGAGCGTGGGGTCGTGGTGAGCAACGTGCCGGCCTATGGGGAGAACACCGTGGCCGAACATGTTTTCGGCCTGATCCTCACCCTATCGCGCAAGATCATGCAGGCGTACCGGCGGGTCTCGCAGGGGCAACTGTCCCTGGAAGGACTGATGGGGTTCGACCTTATGGGTAAGACCCTGGGGGTGGTTGGGGCGGGCCGGATTGGCCTCCACGTTATCCGGATAGCTCGTGGCTTCAACATGAACGTCCTGGCCTACGACGTCCGGCCCCAGCCACTCCTGGCGGAAGTGCTGGGCTTCAGCTACGCACCTCTAGGGGAACTGCTTCAGCGGGCGGATATCATCACGCTGCACACGCCCTACATGCCTCAGACCCATCACCTGATCAACCGCGACAGTTTCAAACTGATGAAACGGGGCGCCCTGCTCATCAACACCGCGCGGGGGGGTCTGGTGGATACCGCGGCCCTCCTGGAAGCGCTGGACGATGGGATCCTGGCAGGGGCGGGGCTGGACGTGATCGAGGGCGAGGAGTTGATTGGAGAGGAGCAGCGGCTGGTAGCCTCCCCGGTTGCCGAGGACACCCTGCGCACGGTGCTTCGGCACCATGCTCTGCTGCGCTACGAGAACGTAATCATCACCCCCCACATAGGCTTCTACAGCAGGGAGGCCGTGGAAAGGATCCTCGATACCACGGTCAGCAACATCCGATCCTTCCTGGCAGGGCAGCCGACAAACAGCGTGGATGGGACGGGAGACGCGGCCCTGCAGGCCGGCCAGAAGGCGGCCTGACGCGGGGAGGCGGACGGATTGCCTCTCGTGACGCTAACCTAGGGCCAGCCTCGCCACCAGGGCACGCTCCTCGGGGCCGAACCAGGGAGGGTCGCCGGCCGCGGCGTTCTGCTTCATCCGTTCGGGCGAGGAGGTGGCGGGGATCGCCACGTGGCAGCGTGGGTCGCTGAGGATCCACTTGAGCAGCGCCTGAGGCCAGGTGGTCACGCCGAACGGGCGCAGCGGTTCGAGGTCGTCGGCGGAGGGCGGGGTGCTCAGCAGGTTGCCTGCACCAAAGGGGCGCATGACGACGACGCCCAGCCCCAGTTCGGCCGCCAGGGGCAGGATGTCCCGTTCGACCTCGCGCTGCAGGGGGTTGTACGGGATCTGTATTGCGCCGATGCGGCCTGTGAGCATGAGGCCGTGCAGCTCGTCGAAGGCAGAGGCGATGTAGTGGGTGGCGCCGATGGCGTGCACGCTCCCGTTGGCCTTCAATTCCTCCAGGAGCGGGAGCTGAATGGGCCAGGCGAGCAGGTTGTGTATCTGATACAGGTCGACCACACCCCCGTAGAGGCCGAGCGCCCGCTCGACCTGGGCTCGGCCCTCTTCCGCCGTCGAGGCCCACACCTTTGTGGCAACCAGCGCCTCGGAGCGCCTGCCCCCCAGGGTGGCTCCCAGCACCTGCTCGGACGCGCCGTACATGGGGGAGGAATCGAAGAAGTTGGCACCGGAGGACAGGGCCGCGTCCACGACCTCGCGCCTGGCCTGCTCCAGTTCGGCTCCGTGCACGTCGAAGGTTCGCCATGTGCCCATGCCGACGACGGGCACCCGCAAGCCTGTTTGTCCCAGATCTCGATGTTCCATGATTCAAACCTAGTACACGACCAATGTGATTCTGATAGGCGGCGAAGCCGCCTGCCGGGAGCGCGGGCGGCTCGCCCGCACGAGGGACTGGCGGGCGAGCCGCCCGCGCTCCCGGCATAGGCCACCATCTGGCGGCTTATCGAAACCGGTTTGGCGGACCACTAGCAGTGCGGCGTTGCCTGTCATTCTGAGCGGCCGGCAGGCCACGAAGGATCTCCTGTTGACGGCAACCGGGAGATTCTTCGGCGCTGCGGCGCCTCAGAATGACAGGGATGGGTGCGGCGCCTCAGAATGACAGGGTACGGCAGGCGCCTTGGGATGACAGATTGGCGCGGCGCCTTGGGATGATAGGGGCGGCAGGCGTAACGTCGGAGTACCGGATATGGTGATTATGTGTGAGCGCGTGAGGGTGATCGCCTTTCCGCGGCTCTAGTGATAGGGTAGACAGGAGGGTTTCAGTTGGCCGAGGTCAGTGCACAGAAAGTGAAAGAGCTCCGGGAGCAGACCGGGGCTGGCATCATGGATTGCAAACGCGCTCTCGAGGCTGCTGGTGGCGACCCTGGCAAGGCCGCGGAGATCCTGAAGGAGCAGGGGCTCGCCAGGGCTGCCAAGAAGGCCGAGCGGAAGGCCGGACAGGGCACTGTTGATGCCTACATCCATGCCGGCGGTAGGATCGGTGCCCTGGTGGAGGTGAATTGCGAGACTGACTTTGTCGCTCGCACGGAGGACTTCCGACGGCTTGTCCACGACATCGCGATGCAGGTTGCGGCCACCAGCCCGAAGGTGGTGGGGAATGAGCCGGATATGGACCTCACGGGGATCGCTGAGGAAGAGATGCTGCTGAAGCAACCCTTCATCAAGGACCCGTCTATCTCTATTCAGGACCTGGTGACGAGCAGTGTCGCCAAGATTGGCGAGAACATCGTCATCCGGCGGTTCGCTAGGTTCGAGCTGGGGGGCTAAGGTGGTCGCTCCAAGATACAAGCGCATTATGCTCAAGCTGAGCGGCGAGGCCCTGATGGGCGACCAGAGGTACGGTATCGATCCCGAGATGGTGGGATACATCGGCACTCAGGTGGGGGCCTTGCAGCGGCAAGGGATTGAGGTCTCCATCGTGATCGGGGGAGGCAACATCTGGCGCGGTGTGGCTGCTGCTCGGCAGGGCATGGACAGGGCGACCGCGGACTACATGGGTATGTTGGCGACCGCCATCAATGCCCTGGCCCTTCAGGACGCCCTGGAGGCGCTGGACGTCTGGACCCGGGTGCAGTCGGCCATCACGATGGCCGAGATCGCCGAGCCGTACATACGGCGCAGAGCGATCAGGCACCTGGAGAAGGGACGAGTGGTCATCTTCGCCGCAGGCACTGGAAACCCATATTTCACCACGGATACAGCTGCTGCCCTGAGGGCCATCGAGATCGGGGCGGATGTGCTGCTGATGGCCAAGAACCGGGTGGATGGTGTGTATAGCGACGACCCGCAGAAGAACCCTGAGGCCACCAAGTTCGACCATCTTACCTACATGGAGGCGATAGAGAAGGGCCTCCGAGTAATGGATACCACAGCGCTCTCGCTCTGCATGGAGAATGAACTGCCGATAATCGTGTTCGATCTCCGCAATAGCGAGGCGATGGGTCGGATCCTGGCGGGCGACCACGTCGGCACGCTGATTTCTTCCGACGGGCCGTCCGGACCGAGGAGAAGCCGGGGTTCCAGCGGCTCCCGGCCAAGCTGAGAGAGGTAGTGAGGATGGCAGACAAGGTTAACGAAGTGCTTGCCAGTGCCGAGACGAAGATGCAGCAGGCGATTGAACATCTTCGGCGTGAGTTGGCCACGGTCAGAACCGGAAGGGCTTCGCCCAGTCTGCTGGACAGGGTATTCGTCGATTACTATGGGGTTCCGACTCAGATCAATGCCCTGGCCAATATCAGTGCTCCTGAGCCAAGGTTGTTGGTCATCGCCCCCTTCGATAAGAGCTCGATCGGCATGATCGAGAAGGCGATCTTGAAGTCGGATGTTGGGCTCACCCCCAACAACGATGGCAAAGTGATCAGGTTGGCCATCCCGCAGCTCACGCAGGAGCGGCGCAAGGAGATGACCAAGATCGTGAAGAAGCGAACCGAGGAGGGGCGTGTTGCTCTTCGCAATGTCAGGCGAGATGCCGTCGACGATCTGAAGAAGACGGAGAAAGACAAGGGCATCTCCGAAGACGAATCGAAGCGCGGTCAGGAGCGGCTGCAGAAGCTGACCGACGGCTACATCGCGAAAGCGGAAGAGGTCGGGGCGCACAAAGAGCAGGAGATCATGGAGTTCTAGGGGTAGGACGGCGTGGCATCAGAGAAAGATGAATCGGTGGCAACGGTGCCAACGCACGTGGCGATCATCATGGATGGCAATGGGCGATGGGCTCAGCGGCGAGGGCTGCCCAGGCTGGCCGGGCACAGGGCCGGGACGGATAACATCAAGCGAGTCCTCGAGGCAGCGGTAGAGTACGAGGTCAAAGTTCTGACCATCTACGCCTTCTCCACTGAGAACTGGAGAAGGCCCCTCGACGAAGTGCGGGGGCTGATGAGCATCTTGCGCCAGGTGATCGACCGCGAGGTGGAGAATCTACACCGCAATGGGGTTCGGATACGCCATCTTGGCAGCCTGGAGAGGTTGGACGACAATCTCTGTGAGCGGATTGGCCGTGCCATAGAGCTGACCAAGGACAATGATCGCATCATTCTCAACGTGGCCTTGAACTATGGAGGGCGCGCCGAGATTATTCAGGCCGTTCAGCGGATGGTCCGCGAAGGTGTTCCCGCGGAGGGCCTCACTGAAGAGTCACTGAGTCAACATCTGGATACAGCCGGGATCCCCGACCCTGACCTGATAGTCAGGACCGGCGGCGACATGCGGCTTAGCAATTTCCTGCTCTGGCAGGCGGCCTACGCCGAGTATTGGTCCACACCGGTCTTCTGGCCCGACTTCGACAAAGAGGAGTTTCGCCGCGCGATCGAGGAGTACGGCCGGAGGCAGCGGAGGTTCGGCGGCCTCGTTTCCTCCTAGCGCTCGACCAAAGCGGTGTTGATAGGCTGCGGAGCGGCCTATCCCTGGGAGCGCGGGCGGCTCGCCCGCCGGTTCTCGCGGGCGAGCCGCCCGCGCTCCCGGCAGGCGGCGAAGCCGCCTATTCGGAATCCCCTGGGCCGTCCTGAGCTGGGAGGCTGGTTTGCTCCTTCAACGAGTTGCTAGCATCGTTGTCCTCGCCCCCTTGGTGCTTCTCGTCGTGTACCTGGGCGGTGTGTGGTATCTTGCTCTGGTGGCCATTGCATCCCTCGTGGGGAATGCCGAGCTGTACTCATTGCTCCGCCGGGCCAGCTACTCGCCGCTTTGGCCCTTCGGCGTTGCGCTCAGCCTGGCGTTTCTGGCCGATGCCGGCATGCCCATGGTGATGGGTGCTTCGTCCCTCGCGGGCCAGGTTGCCTACCCCGTCCTGGCGCTCTCGCTACTCCTCTCCCTCGCCTACCTGGTGCTGCTCCATGGGCACGGACGCAGTCTTGTGGACTGGGCGCTGACCTGGGTGCCCCCACTCTACGTCGGCTTTCTAGGAGCGTTTTTCGTCTCCCTGCGGCTGTTGCCGGAGGGAGATCGGTGGGTCTATTTCGTTGCCGGAGCCACGTGGGCCACCGATATTGGGGCCTACGTCGTGGGGATGCTGGTCGGGAGGCGAAGCTTCTTCCCACGCATCAGCCCAAGGAAGACCCTGGAAGGGTCCGTAGGTGGTTTGCTGTTCGGGGGGCTGGCTGGGGGAGCATTGGCCTGGCTCTTCGGTTGGGATCTGGTGCGGGCCCTGCCGATCCTGTTGCTCGCGCCTATCGCTGCCGAAGCGGGGGACCTGGCGGAGTCTCTCCTCAAGCGACAGCTTCGGGCAAAGGATTCTGGCCAGCTGATACCGGGACACGGCGGCATACTGGATAGGGTGGACAGCCTGCTGTTCGTAGGGGTTCTGGTCTACTATTGGGCACTGTGGATGGGGGTAAGGTAATGGCGGCAACGCGACGAAGGGTTGCCATCATCGGGAGCACGGGTTCTATCGGGCGGCAGACGTTGGATGTGATCCGCTGGCTGCCCGAGCGTTTCGAGGTGGTGGGGCTCGCGGCTGGGGGCTACAGCGATGCCTTCAGAGCGCAGTTGGAGGAGTTCCGGCCGGCGCTGGCGGCCGTTGGCAGGACTGAGGATTTGGCGCTGCCGGCGAGCGTTCTGTCAGGAACGCGCGGGCTTGTCGAGGTGGCCACCTCTCCAGAGGTGGATATCGTGGTGATCGCGGCGGCCGGGAGGGCCGGCTTGGTTCCCACACTGGAGGCGGTGAGTGCGAGCAAGACCGTGGCCCTGGCCAACAAGGAGTCGCTAGTCATGGCGGGGCAGCTGGTTACCGAGGCGGCGCGGCTCTCGGGGGCCCAGATATTGCCTTTGGACAGCGAACACAGTGCCCTGTGGCAGTGTCTACGGGGCGAGGGTCAGTTGGAACAGTGGTTATCCACCGTTCGATCCGTTATCCTTACTGCATCGGGAGGCGCACTTCGGGACCTGGACCCCTCGGAGCTGGAGATGGTGACAGCTACTCAGGTTCTCGCCCATCCAACCTGGCAGATGGGGCGCAAGGTGACCGTGGACTCCGCCACACTGATGAACAAGGGGTTGGAGATCATAGAGGCCCAATGGCTCTTTGGGCTTCCCCTGGAACGGATCAAGGTGCTGCTGCACAGGGAGAGCATAGTCCATTCACTGGTGGAGTTTGTGGACGGTTCCGTGAAGGCCCAGCTTGGCCAGGCAGACATGAGGATCCCCATTCAATACGCGCTGAGCTATCCTGAACGGCTGGCCGGCATGTCGGAGCCCCTGGACTTGGCGAAGGTCGGGTCACTGACCTTTGGAGAATTGGATCTGGATCGATACCCGTGCCTGCGGCTGGCTCTCGAGGCGGCAAGAAAGGGGTTGAGTTACCCTGCCGTGCTCAGTTCGGCCAATGAGGTGGCGGTGGAGCTGTTCCTGGCGGGGGAGCTTCCCTTTGCCGCGATCCCGTGCCTGGTCGATGAGCTGTTGTCCAGGCACCAGGCTGTGCCCATCGAGAGCCTGCAGACGGTGCTGCAGGTGGACGAGTGGGCTCGCAGCGAGTCTCTGGCGCATGCCCGGAAATGGAGAAATAGGTAGTCCATGAGTTGGTCCATATTGGCTGTTATACCGGTCCTAAGCGTGCTGCTGTTGGTGCACGAACTCGGGCACTTTGTGGTGGCGCGGCTGGTGGGCATCAGGGTGGAGGAGTTCGGGTTTGGCCTGCCCCCTCGCATCTTCGGGGTGCGTCGCGGCGAGGTGATCTACTCCCTCAATGCCATTCCCCTTGGTGCCTTTGTGCGGATGTCTGGGGAAGATGGGGGGAATCTAGAGGACGAGCGTAGCTTTGGCAGCAAGGGCAAGCTGGCGAGGTCGGCGGTGCTATTTGCCGGGCCTGCCATGAACTTTCTGGCCGCCGCGCTGCTGCTGGTGGCTGCCCACCTGGTGGGCTGGCCAACCCCCACCTCCATGGAGGTGTTCGTCAGCAGGGTTAGCGTTAGCTCACCGGCCGAAGCGGCGGGGGTACAGACCGGGGACAAGATAGTGGCCGTGGACGGAAAGCGACTGAAGACGGCCGACGAGTTCGTGAAGGAGACCCGGGGCAAGTTGGGGCAGCCTCTGGCCGTGACCATCGAGCGAGGTGGGGCCGAGAGGCAGGTGCAGATGGCGCCACGAACCCAGTGGCCGCAGGGCGACGGGCCTCTGGGCATCGGACTGGAGCCGAGGTCCGTGGAGATGACTCCGGTGTCCTATTCGCTTCCGCAGGCGGTGGGTCTGGGCTTTACGCGGGCGTGGCAGATGGTTACCCTCACACTGTCGGTTCCCGTGATGATAGTCCAGGGGGTAATACCGGCCGAACTGGCCCGCCCGATCGGGCCGGTGGGGATCGCCCAGTTGGCGGCTCAGGCGGCGGACCAGACGGCGGACTCGGGGTGGTGGTTCCCAATCATCTACCTTACCGCCACCATTAGCGCGGGTCTGGCGGTGGCGAACATGCTGCCTCTGCCCGCATTGGACGGCGGGAGGCTGCTGTTGATCGGGATCGAGGCAATCCGAAGGAAGAGGATAGCTCCCGAGCGCGAGGGGATGTTCCATTTCGTCGGGCTGATGCTGCTGCTCACCTTGATGGTGGTGATCTCGTACTACGACTTCATTTCGCCGGTGCCAGACGTGAATTTTGGGGGGAACTAGAAAAGTAGGTTGGCCTCGCGTTCCTTCCATCCGGCCTTGCCGATGAGGGGTACGAAGCGGACGGTGCCCAGGCGGCGGGATGTAGTGTGTCTCTGCTGCTTGGTGTACAGCACCAGCTCCTGGGATGTGTGGGAGCCGACAGGGAGGATCAGTTTTCCGGTTTCGGCAAGCTGGTCCAGGAGCGGCTTGGGCACCCGAGGGGTGGCGGCGGTGACGATGATGGCATCGTATGGGGCCTTCTCCGGGTGTCCAACGGTCCCGTCACCCACGACCACCTGTACATTGGAGTATCCGAGGTAGGTGAGCCTGTCGCGGGCCGAGGTGGCCAAACACTCAATCCGCTCGATGGAGACCACCGTGTGACTCAGCTCGGCCAGGATGGCACACTGGTAACCGGACCCGGTGCCGATCTCCAGCACCCTCTCCTTCCCCAGTAGCTCCAACGCCTGGGTCATAAGCCCCACCACGAGGGGCTGCGAGATGGTCTGGCCCTGGCCGATGGGGAGGGCACTGTTCAGCCATGCCTGGTTGTGGCACTCCAGGGGCACAAAGAGATCGCGGGGGACACGAGCCATCGCCTGGAGCACTCGTTCGTCGAGGATGCCTTCCCTCCGTAGCGCTTGCTCCAACCTCTCCCAATTCTCGGTGTTTGCCACTCTGGCCTCCTGCCATATCTCCCGACTATTCTAACTGAGGTTGGTCCCCACGTGCAGGATCGCGAAGCCGTTTGAGGGTCCTTGCCGTTTGCGGGAATCGTCGATGAGGGGTAGAATCTCTCTTGGGAAGAATAGCATGAGTGGTCTCCTCAGGCTGACCGAGGCACCGACTGGCGCTGAATGGGGCGCCGCCTTGGTCTCCACAATCCAGACTGAAAGGGTGATTACCGTTGCCTGTCTACGTCTATCGATGTGATGACTGCGGCTGTCAACTCGAGAAGAGGCAGTCGTTTAACGATGCACCGTTGATCGCATGCGAGTCGTGCCAGGGCCGGCTCCGCAGGGTCCTCCAGCCCGCTGTGGTCATCTACAAGGGATCGGGCTTTTACAGCACCGACAACAGCTCCAAGTCCGGTGGGAACGGGCGCAATGGCTCGTCCTCGAATGGATCCTCGTCGAAAGATTCTTCGTCGAACGGCAGTTCCGAGACGAAGCCCGCTGAAGCGACCACTTCTAGTGTCGGCGCGAGCAAGGAACAGCCGGCGGGATGAGAGCGATCCTCCAGCGGGTCTCCGAGGCTGATGTCCGAGTAGATGGCTGTATCGTCGGACAGATTGGGCAGGGTTGGCTGGTGTTGCTGGGCGTGGGCCATGGGGACACTGAGGAAGCCGCCGCGAAGCTTGCCGAGAAGGTGGTGCGACTTCGGATGTTCAGCGATGCCGAGGGGAAGTTCAACCTCTCGGCGATGGACATCGGCGCGGAGATCCTGGTGGTATCCCAGTTCACGCTCTACGCGGATACCAGCCGCGGGCGGCGACCCAGCTTCGTCGGAGCCGCGGACCCCACGGTAGCGGAGGGGCTGGTGGGGCGGTTCGCCGAGCTGGTGAGGGGGTACGGGCTACGGGTGGAGACGGGCTGCTTTGGCACCCACATGGACGTGAGGCTCCACAACGACGGGCCTGTGACGATTAGCTTGGAAGTGTAAGGCTGCCCCTCAGCGACCAGGGACCGGCTCCGTCCACAGCCACCTGGACCAGTTGCCCCCTGAGATCTTGGTCGCTCTCCACGAAGACCAGCTTGTTGGATCGGGTTCGCCCGGACCACTTGCCCTTTGCCCTGGTCTCGATCAAGACCTCGACCGTCTTGCCCACCAACGCCTCGTTCTTGACGGTGGCGATCTCCCTCTGGAGCCCTTCCACAACGTGGAGACGCCTCTTCTTCTCCTCGGCGGGCACGTCGTCCACCATCTTTCTGGCAGCAGCCGTGCCCGGTCTGGGCGAGTAGGCCGCCACGTGGACGATGTCGAACTCCACTGCGCGAAGGATCTCGACTGTACGATCGAACTGCTCTGCCTTCTCCCCTGGGAAGCCCACGATAACGTCGGTGGATAGGGCGATGTCCGGCACGGAGCGACGTATCCTATCGACCAGCTCAAGATACTGGCGTGAGCTGTAGGGACGGGCCATGCGGCGCAGGATCTCGTCGTCTCCAGCCTGGATAGGCAGGTTCAGCTCCTCACACAGCGCGGGTATCGTCACAATAGCGTCGATCAGGTCGTCGGTGAAGTCGTTGGGATGGGATGTGAGGAAGCGCAGCCTGGACAGGTTGGGGATGGTATCCAGGTCGCGCAAGAGCGACGCGAGGGTCTCCTGTGGCTGCAGGTCCCGGCCCCAGGAATCGACCGTTTGCCCGAGGAGCACCACCTCCCTGGCCCCCCTCGCCACCAGATCAGCGGCCTCGGCCAAGATCTCCCTGGCCGGTCTGCTTCGCTGGGGACCGCGCCTGTAGGGCACGATGCAGTAGCTGCAGTACTTGTCGCAGCCCGTGATGGCGGTGATCCCCACCGAGACGGGGACTTCGTGCGAGCGGGGTGACGGCGCGGGGGCGCAATGGTCCTCACTCTTCGCGGCGGCGAGGAGCTGGCAGGCCAGATCCTCCGTCTCCATTGGGCTGACGAACAGGTCCACGTGGGGATAGCGGCGCCGCAATTCCTCCTTGTCCGCTCCGGCCATGCAGCCGGTCACGCAGAGCAGCATGTGGGGACGGCGCCTCTTGAGGCCCTTCAGGTGTCCCAGTTGGCCGTGCACCCGGTTCTCGGCGTTCTGGCGGACGCTGCATGTATAGAGGATCACCGCGTCTGCATCGTCGAAGCCTTCGACGGCCAGCAGGCCGGCGTCGTCCAGGGCGTCGGCGAGGCGGCGAGCGTCGGAGTCGTTCATCTGGCAGCCGCTGACCCAGAGGTGGTAGCGAGCGGACAAAGGGACCTCCTGAGGATTCCGAGTATCTACGATCCATCCACTGTCTCTACCTTGCTTTCCGCAGAAGTGAGCCCGAGGTTGAAACCGTCGGGCTAAGAAGACGAAGCCCTGCGGGCTGAGAGCCCAGCCCCCGAAGGGGCTTCGTTTTCTTAGCCCGATCACTTCAGTGTCGGGCGACGAGACCTGGTGAAGCTGCCAAGGACTTAGTGGACGGACCAGTCGGTAGCACTGAAAACAATTATACTACACGATCCCCAAATCCCTCCCTACCTTGGCGAAGGCCGCGAGGGCCTGGTCGAGATGGTCGCGGGTGTGGGTGGCGGTGACGATGGTGCGAACCCTGGCGCGATCCTGTGCCACCGTGGGGTAGACGATCGCCTGTGCGAATACCCCCTCATCGAAGAGCCGCTGGCTCATCCGGATGGCCTTCGCCGAGTCCCCGGCGATCACAGGGGTGATGGGTGTCTCGCTCGATCCGGTGTCGAAGCCCAGGTCGGCCAGGGCGGCCTTGAAGTAGTGGGTGTTCTCCCACAGCTGGTCGATCAGCCACGGCTCATCCTGCAGCACTTCCAGGGCGGCGATGCAGCTGGCCGCCACGGCGGGGGGGTGGGAGGTGCTGAACAGGTAGGGGCGACCTCGCTGGATCAGCCAGTCCCGCAGGGAGCGGTTGCCCGCGATGTAGCCCCCCAGCACGCCTATGGCCTTTGAGAGGGTGCCTACCTGGACGTGGACCCGGCCGTGGAGGCCGAAGTGGTCGACAGTGCCCCGCCCGTTCCTCCCCAGCACCCCGCTCGCGTGGGCGTCATCTACCATCACCATTGCGCCGTACCGCTCGGCGAGGTCGACGATGTCTGGGAGGGGGGCTATGTCCCCGTCCATGCTGAATATGCCGTCGGTGACCACCAGGATCCGGCGGGCATCGAGGGACTCCTCCAACCGCAGCCGCAGTTCATCCATATCCCGATGTCTATAGACCTTGCGGACCGCGCGGGTGAGGCGGCAACCGTCTATGATGCTGGCGTGGTTGAGCTCATCGCTGATGATTACGTCTCCCTCGCCCATCAGTGCCGGGATCACGCCTGTGTTGGCCGTGAACCCGGACTGGAAGACGATGGACGCCTCGGTGCGCTTGAACTGCGCTAGCTTCTCCTCCAGTTCCTCGTGGATGGACATGGTGCCGATGATGGTTCGGACTGCGCCCGAGCCGACACCGTACTGCTCGATGGCCTTCTGGGCTGCCTGTCGAAGGCGGGGGTGTGTGGTGAGGCCGAGGTAGTTGTTGGAGGCGAGGTTGACTACCTGTTTGCCGTCGATGAGGGCGACCGGACCCTGTTCGCCCCCAAGTACCCGCACCTGGAAGTAGAGCCCCTGGTCCTTCAACTGCTGGATCTCGGTATCCAGGAACGCCAATGGGTTCTCTGCCAACTTGCCGTCTCCTTCCAGTAGTGCAGGGCCCTGTGCCCTGCCGTCCGGTTGCCCTGCCCTGCGCCGTTGCCCATGGGTCCGGGTACGGGCGGGCCAGGTGGTTGTGTGAGTGTACGCCAACGGGTGGCAGGGCACAGGGCCCTGCACTACTTAGGTTTGTTAGTGTCTAACGGATCAAGTTGAT
>DIXP01000088.1 GCA_002436065.1 Chloroflexi bacterium UBA6077 | reverse complement strand
CGGTACTAATGGCCGAGGACTCGACCTCGAGTTATGATCCGTCAGGACTAGCAGGATCGCTAGCCATCCCATTCGAGGACGCTCAGGACTAGCACTTGTAAGTTAAGGCACATAAAGAGAAGGCCGGTGGCGTTGCCACCGGCCTTCTCTTTATGTGCCCGAAGGCGGAAGGGGACAAGCCCCTTCCCTACGACATATGACTCGTCAGGACAGGATGCCCAGCGCCTTCAGGGCGACCGCGAGCTTTTCCTTCTCGGCCGGGGAAACGGCCGGGATGGGCGGGACAGGCCGGCCGGAGCAGATTCCGAGCAGTTCCATGCCCGCCTTGATGCCGGCGGGGAAGGCGCCGCAGCGGACCGCCATGACGAGCTCGAACACCTGCTTCTGCAGCTTGGCCGCCTTCTCCCACTCCTGCGCACGCACCGCATTGTATAGCCCCACGTCCAGCTTCGGCCCGACGTTCGGAGCACCCGCGATCGTGCCATCGCCGCCGATCATCATGGACCCCAGCAGCTGCGTGTCGCTGCCGATGAACATCTTGAACCCTTCGATGCCGAGGGTCTTGAACCTGACCTGGGAGAAGTACTCGAAGTCGCGGCTTGAGTCCTTGATTCCGGCAACCACACCGTCCTTCGCCAGGCTGGCCACGACGTCGGGGGGAACCACCACCTTGGTGAAGGGCGGAATGTTGTAGATCAGGATCGGCAGCGTGACCTTGTCCGCCACCGATCGATAGAAACTCTCGATGCCCGCTGGCGGAAGCGGATAGTAGCTGGGAACCAGTAGCAGCGCTCCCTTGAGGCCCTGGCTCTGCAGCGCCTTGATCTCCTTAATCGCGTCCTCGACGGTGTTCTGGCACACGGCAGCTATCGCCGGCACCCTCCCATTGGCCGCCTGGATAACAGTGTCCACGACCTTCCGCCGCTTCGGCTCGCTCAGGCTCGCCACTTCGCCGGTGGACCCCATGATGTTCAGTCCGTGCACCCCACCGGCTAGCACGTACTCCACCAGCCGGCGCGCACCCTCCACGTCGACATCGGCGTCAGGGGTCATGGGTGTCACAAGGGCGACGTGTACTCCTGGGGGCAGCGTCTCTTTGGCCATTCTATTCCTCCAACATTCTCATCGCGCGACATGCCCAGTCTCCCTGGCACGCCTACGAAGCATTCTACCGCAGGGGAGCAGGGCCCGGCCGTCTAGAGTAACCGCCAGTATACACACGAAAAGGGAAACGCGAAACTGATCTGGCTCCCCCTACCCCGCTGCCATGGCGGCGACAATCTCAGCCGCTCGTTCGGGATTGAATGCCCCACAGAGGCACTGCCTCGTCATTGTCAGGCCGGCCTCCTGAGGAGTCAGGATCCCCTGCTTCACCTTCTCAACCAGATGATCCACCAGGGCGGCGGGAACGAAGCCGTGGCCGCACATGGTCATCACCTCCAATTGGCGCTCGCCTGGCATCTTGTCCACCCTACCCCAAACCCCGCCTGAGTACTCGTGGGCATGGGGCTTCAGCCCCGCCTCCCGACAACAGCTGGCGGTTATGTCAAATAGCCCTGACACCGCGACGGACAGCCCAAGATCCGCCTGCCTCAAGTCGGTGAGGAAGGCCGACAGGGTCCTCGCATCCCGAAACAGGGCATGAGCCACGGTGCGGTCGGCTACCCCCTCGTGGAGGCCCTCAAAGCCAAGCAGATGGGTGTTGCCTCGCCGCCCGTCGCCGAGGTTCGCTGCTCCCCGCTTCCAGGCCAAGTCCAGGAATCTCCGAATCTTCTCCGTGGCGCCCTGGGCATTGATCCCCTTATCAGCCATCATCAGAACCACGAAGTCGTGCTCCAGCGACTCTGTCGTGCCGCTCCTATGGTTGGTGTGTGTCACTATGCTTCTCCTTTTCCCCTGCCCAGCCCGACGTTCAGCTTGCCGTTGGGATTCAAGCCGATACCCGCAGCGGCAGCCCAAGCTGGAAGGGGTGAACTCCCGTCCTCGTTGGCAAGACAAGCGAGCCCGAGGCTAAACACCGTGTCCAGTTCCTGAGAGAGAGGGCGGAGCAGGTCCGCCAACTTGCCCAGAGCATCAGGCTTCAGTGTGAACTCGATAGTGGCCGTGAGCACCTTCTCATCCAGAACGTCGTCCCGCAACCTGCCCGTGCTGACGTCGACCATCAGCGCGGTCACGGGGTTCCCTATCTTGAAGACCGGCCTAAATGCGGCAACGGCGCGGGTAACCTTCTCCACGCTGCGCAACCTGACCCCAAGGTTGGGTCGCCCCATGTCCAGAGATACCAGGATCTCGTCCCGCTTCATCTGGTGGGTCACGTCGTCCGTCTTCATTCCCGGCGAGACCCGCCCTGAAGGCCCCCTATCGTCACCTCTGACCTCAGGGTCGCTGAACCGGGCTCGCAGAACCCGAGGCCAGCTCAACTGCTCCCGCGCCAGGGCATTAACGACGCACGCCCCCGAACGCAGGCAGGCGCCGCACTCCACGCACTCATCCTGCGCCACGCCGATGCGGCCGCTGGGCGTCGCTATGATCGCCCCCACAGAGCAGTAGTGCAGGCACTCGCCGCACCCCGTGCACAGCTTCTCATCTATCAACATTCCGAGAGACCTCCTCGCCACATGAGTCCGGGTAGGTAAAGACAGCCCCATTGTATGACAGAGAGGGGCGAGTTGACACCCCTTCCCGCGAGTGGCTACCATTGCCCAGTGCTATCATTCCCACTCCTGGACAGAATCCATGACCATTAAGGGTCCACGGCGTGCAGCCGTTCTCCTCCTGTTGATCGAGAAGGACGGAGAGCCTCACATCATCTTCACCAAGCGAACGGACCTGATGCCCTATCACAAAAGTCAGATCTCCCTCCCGGGCGGGACCGTCGAGACAACCGACGAGTCCCTGCTGCATACGGCCCTCAGGGAGACCGAGGAGGAGTTGGGAATCAGACCGGAGCATATTGAGGTGTTGGGACAGCTCTCGACCATCAACATCTCCGTCAGCGGCTTCGACGTCACACCCTTTGTCGGCCGCCTGGCGGTCAAGCCAGTCTACCGACCCGCCCCAGCCGAGGTTGCAGAGGTCATCGAGGCGCCGCTCTCGATCTTCCGCGATCCCAACAACTGTTGGGAGGAGGACAGGATGTATCCGGAGGGGATGATGACCGTCTACTTCTTCCGGTACGACGACCATATCATCTGGGGGGCCACCGCCCGAATTCTGAGGGAATTCCTGGGTAAGTCAGAGGCTTTCCTGAGGGGCGAGGCTACCTGACCTCGGGAGCCTCCCGCAGCAACCGCCGAAGCACCCTCACGTTGCGCCGCACCACGTCGATGTCGCCGGCCTCTTTGGAGTACTCCAGGTAGGTCTCCAGATCCTCTACAGCCCCCTCCAGATCCTCCAGGCGATACCTGAGCATGCCTCGGTCGCGGATCTCGTCCAGATCCCATGGCGCCAGGGCCAACAGCAGCTCCACCATAGCCAGGGCTTTGGTGTGCTGTCTGCCCGCAACGTAGATGGTCTTGAGGTTGTGGACGAAGCGGGAGAGCGTCTGTCGTTTGGTGACGGCGCCCAACATGAACGGCTGGAAGTCCACGCCGCCCGAGTAGATCTCGCGGACCTTGACAGCGCAGTCCTCAGGGGAAAGGACTCTGCCCGCGCAGAAGGGGTCGACGAAGATGTTGCCCCCGGGGTGAGGGTGCTTCACGATGAAATGGCCGGGGAGGCCAACGCCTTCGACGTGGTAGCCAGCGCGTCGAGCGACTTCCATGTAAACCATCGAGAGGGATAGGGGTATGCCCTTGCGGCGATCGAGGACGTCGTTGATATAGCTGGCCCTCGGGTCGAAGTACTCCTCCTCCGTGCCAATAAAGGCCAGTTCGGCGAAGAGATACCTGCTCAACCCAGCGGCTACGGTGAGGGGATGGCGTTCCGCTCCGATACGGTCCCTGGCCTCCTCCGCCATGTAGTCCAACTGACGTAAGCATCCGCCGATCTCCAGGGCAGGGTACTCCTCCCTGGCGACCAACAGCGCGGCCTCGGCCAGATCGATCTCCTCCTCTGGCCTTCGCACCATCGACGCAAACTCAAGTCGGTTTACCTCTAAGCCTGTCATCGGGAACCCCAGTGCCTCCAGGATGGTCCTGCCAATCCCTCCCTCACGAACGATCTTAGCATACCATCTCCAGCCCTTAAAGCCTAACCTGCCTGACGGCAGAACCGAATGGGCAGGATTAGGAAGTGTGGCAAACGAGTCCCCTCTCCCTGGAGAGAGAGGGTCAAGGTGAGGGGGGAAGCTGGGACACAACCGAACGAGCCCCTCACCCCAACCCTCTCCCGCGGGGAGAGAGAGTACACTTCTCTCCGCGTCACGCCCGGCGGATGCGACAGAGGTTCGTCTTGAGGTTGACCTGCTCGGAGGCGGGGTCGCGCTCCTCCTTGGAGAGCAGCCAGTTGCTGCCCTTCCAGGGGTTGTAGGGCTGCCTCTCGCCCCAACCGATGGGCAGGTAGGCGGCAGTCTTTCGGATGCCAGGGTAGAGCCAGGCAACGGCCTCCAGAGAACCGTGAGCGGTTTCCACCACCACACGGTCCCCATCGCTCACCCTGAGGGTAGCCGCCTTCTCAGGGTGGATCTGGATGTACAGGTCGGGCCACATCTCCTGAGACTCCCACCAGAAGTGGGTCCAACTGTGGAAGTGAGGAACAGGTGGGCGGCCGGTGACGAGTTCCGTGTCGAAGGGGGGATCGGTCTCCTCGGCATCTCCCCTTCTCCCCGTGGGAGAGGGGGCAAGAGGGCGAGGTCCGTCCTCCGCCCCCTGTTCCCCTTCCGGGACAAGCGGAGAGGCGGAAGAGGGAGTCACCACCCTCGCGACTCCAGCGTTGACGCCTGGCCAGAAGGGAGACGGCACACCCTCATCGGCATCGGTCATCTTCCGCTCGAGGTGAGGCAGCGGGATCAACTGCTGAGACTCGCTGTAGAACTCCGGAAGCGCCGTGAGACCCACGGTGTTGAACATCGCCTCCAGCCTGGGTGTCCAAATCTCCAATTTCCCCGAGGCAGTCGGAAACCGCTTCCCATCGGGCTCGCCGGGGTATGTGCTTCCCTCCTCAAAGAGGGTCTCACGCTCTTCGAAATCCGCAGTTGGAAGGGGGCCACGGGCCCAGTTGTAAGGGCTGCGCCGGAGCCGCTCCACGGTCATTCCCTTGACTCTGGGGTTGGCCAGCATCAGATCGTCCCAGAAACGGATGGAGTCCTTGTACTCCTCCCGCAGGACGTCGTCGAAGCCGAAGCGCTTGCCCAGGTCGATCCAGAAGTGGGTGTCCGGACGGGCCTCCCCGGGCGGATCGATCAGCTTCTCTATCCACACCAGGCGCCGGTCCTCGCAGATGCGGTTCACCTCGCCCATCTCGATGCTGCTGGCCCCGGGGAAGACGTAGTCGGCCCAGGCGCTGGATTCGTTGGGCCACAATTCCAGGTGCACCAGCAGATCCAGCTTCTTCGCGACGCGGCGCAGCCGCTCCTGCTCCGGCCAGAAGACAAAGGGGTTGGTACTCATGATCATTGCCCTGATTGGGTAGGGGCGGCCGGTGTCCATGGCCTCCAGCCACGCCACCGGGGATTTCCGGATGCCCGGTCGATTCGGGCGCACCACCCGATCCCTGGGAGCCTTCGCGCCGACGGGGTTCCCGTTGCTGATGGTGATACAGCCCGCGCCCTTCCGGCCCCAGTGGCCCGTAATGATGCACAGCATATGGAAGGCTCGGACCGTCTGCACGCCGTTTGAGTGCTGGGTGAGCCCCCGGTTCAGGTGCAGCATCGCCCGATCGGTGGTCGCGTACTCGTGGGCGAGTCGCCTGATGGTATCAGCGGGCAGGTCTGTAGCACCCGCGGCCCACTCGGGGGTGTAGCCTCGCTCCAGGATGAAATCGCGGATCTCGGGGTAGCCCAGCACCCACTTCTCAACGAAGGCATGGTCCACAAGGTCGTGGGTGATGGCGTAGTGCATCATCGCCAGCGCCAGCGCCATGTCCGTACCCGGGCGGATGGGGAGCCACTGATCGGCCTTGCTGGCCGTGACCGACGACCGGGGGTCGACCACCACCATCCGCGCGCCGTTCTTCAAGCGCCAGTCGTTGAGGGCCCCGAAGTAGACCGACCTGGTCTCCCCCATGTTGTCGCCGACAATTAAGTACAGCTGGGCCGAGCCCGCGTCATCTGGGGTGTAGGAGTTGCCACCACCCCTGGACCCCTGCACCAGGTCCCATGCGACGTCAGTGGAGGTGCCACACAGGGGGGCAGACCCTTCACGGTTAGGGGTACCAAACATGTCGCCGAAGAGGGCCGCGGCCCCCAGCACAGTGAGGGTACCCGTGCGGTTGCCGGTGTATATGGCAACCGCCTCGGGTCCGTACCGGTCGCGTGTCTCCTTCAGCTTCTCGGAGACCTCGTCCAGGGCCTCATCCCAGCCGATACGCCGGAACTTTCCCTCGCCCCGCTCCCCCACCCGTTTCATGGGGTAGGTGAGGCGGTGGGGACTGTAGAACTGCTGGATCTGCATCTGAGCCTTGGGGCAGACCCGCCCCTGCAACACCGGGTCGTCCTCGTTGCCGGTTATGGCGATCACTCGCCCGTCCTTCAGGTAATAGCGGGTGCTGCAGCTGTTGAAGCACAGGTTGCATCCACCATTGGCGACCTGGTCGGCCTCCCAGATTCGGGGAGCCCCCTCGTACGGAAAGGACTCCTGGGAGAAGGCGATGCTGGGCAGCTTGCTCAGCAACCTGGCGATGGGGCCTCCCTTGCCCTGGTTCGCCCCCCTGCCCTCGCGGGCCGCAACGGGAAGGTAGGCTCCGGCCGGCGGAGTCGCGGGGACGGACCCCACCCCCCGGCCCCCTCCCCCATGGGGAGAGGGGGAGGTGAGGGCTCCCTCTCCCACTGCGGTGGGAGAGGGTCGGGGTGAGGGCTCGTTCGGTTGTGGGCCAGGTTCCCCCTCACACTGACCCTCTCCCTGAGGGAGAGGGAAGTCGCTGCTCTCCGCGTCGGCCCGTGCCAGCGTGCGTTCCAGGTATATCGTGGAGGGGTTCTGACCGAAGTGGTCCACCACCCGGCGCGCTCGCCCTCCAGCCTCGGCCCGCGACAGCAGCTCGTCCACAGGGCCGTAATCCAGTGCCCTACCAGGGCAGGCGGAGACGCAAGCTGGCTTCATACCGTGCTCCCTCCTGCCGGAGCAGAGGTCGCACTTCTCCGCCCTCTGATGTCGGAAATCGAAGGAGAGGGCATTGTACGGGCAGGACTTGACGCACTCCTGGCAGCCGGTACACAGTGATTGATCTATTCGGATGATCCCATCCCAAGGGTCCTTCTGGATGGCCTTGGGGTTGTGGGCGCAGGCGCGGACGCAGGCAGGCCGTTCGCACTGCTGGCAAACGGCGTTGACGAAGTCTAGGCGGGGAGTGCCTTCGTACTGCATCCAGAGCACCCGGTTGCGAGCCACGTCGCTCCCCAACTGGTGCTCCAGCTTGCAGGCGGCCTCGCAGGAGCGGCACCCGAGACAGCGCTCCAGGTCGATGGAGAGGGCGATCTGTGCATCTATTCCATTGGCCACCGTGTACAACTCCCTACCTTCGGATGTACCACCAATAGGGTTCCGAACCCTCCGCGATGTAGCCGGCAAAGAAGAGCACCATTATCGAGTGCGCCAACACACCCAACAGCAGCAGGGCCACCAACAGCAGATGGAGAAAGCGCCAGTAGCGCTGCAGCAGCAGCACGGGGCTCCATGAGAGACTTCGCATTCGGAGCACCAACTGCTCTTCTTGAAGCGCCAGCAGGGCGAAGCCGGCCGAGGCCACCGGATGCCGGAGCCAGTGACCTGGGGTCAGGCTGAAGGTTCCCTCGGACGCTCGTGGTTCCAGGGCCGATAGCAGCCTCTCCTTCTCCTTGATGAGAGGGAGGGCAGCTCGTGGGCGCGCGGTATCGGCTGGCAGAAACACCCCGGGATCACCGGCGAAGCCCCGATATGCCAGTCTACCCGCCAACAGTCGCCCGTAGAGGCCCAAGGCCATGATACCCAGAGCCGCCAGCAGCACCAGGGTCGGAGCCTTGCCGAGCCTACCGGCGGAGTGCAGGACGGCCATGGAGCCACCCAGGAGGCCAAGCAGGAGGTGCAGCTGGTGCCACCAGGGGCGGAGCATGGAGAGGGGGGTGGTCCTCTTGAGCAGGGGATAGACCAGGCCAATTCCCATCAGGAACGCCCCCGCCACGCCGAAGAGGTGGCCTTCCGGATCGCCTGGCCGTACCCCAAATCCCAGTTGGAGAGCTGAGAAGAGGTAGAGCGCGGCCACACTCAGGGTCAGCAGCGATAACGCCCCGATCAGCCATCGATCACCCACAACGGGTGCCGAACCACGACGAGGACTCATAAGGAATCACCAGACAGTCTGATTTACATAGGCGGCTTCGCCGCCTGCCGGGAGCGAGGGCGGCTACAGATAGGCTTCCACGCCCAGCACGACGCGATACCCGAACTCCACATTGGGGACGAGGACGCCGTGCTCGCGAGCTTTCCGCACCACGTAGCCCGCCGTCTCCTCGACCTCGGTCTTGCGGCCCTTCAGGATGTCCTGCAGCATGGAGATGCGGACGCTGGTCTGGCCCAACCGCTCCATGGTAGCTCCCCTCTCCACAATCATGTCCACCGCCCGATCGAAGGGTGCATCGGCCAAGGCCTTGATTGCGAAGCCCTGGTAGTCCCCCACTTCCACGTCCTCAGCCCTAGCCACGGCCGCGCACTCGTTGGTGATGGAGATGAACAGCTCGGCCAGATCGCGACTCTTGCACACCTTGTAGTACTCGAGGCGGCTGACGGCCGAGAGCAGGGCAGCGGGTACGATCTGGCACAGCTTTGACCACTCCGCCGAGAGGATGCTCTCGGGTATCTCCGCCTTCATACCGGCCTCGTTGAAGGCCGCCGTGAGCCGCTCCACCCGTTCTGATCTCGAGCCGTCCAATTCCCCGAAGTAGGTGGCGCCGAACATCGTGTGCTGGGTCCGACCTGGCTCCAGCAGCGTCGCCCCCAGAATGCTGGTTGCCCCTATCACCTTGGACCATCCGAAGCGCTCGGCCAGTTGGGCATCCTTGGCCATACCATTTTGAAGGGATGCGACGCCTCCAAACTCGACCCCTGCCACCCTGTCCAGGGCCGACATCGTATCTCGAGCTTTGACCAGCACCAGGAGGTAGTCGGCTCCGCCGACCTCATCAGGCCGGGACACCATCTCCGCCTGGAACCTGAAGCCGGATGGTGAGACTACCTCCAGTTCCCTCCCCTTCAGCAGCTCCACATGCTCCGGTTTCGCAACGATCACCACATCATGGCCGGTCCTGGCCAGATGCCCCGCCACTACCAATCCCAGACTCCCGGCGCCCAATACTGCGAATCTCACCTTCTTCATCCCCCTCATGGAAGCTGATCTATTCGCGGACTTGCACAGTAGTATAGTTGGAGTGCGATGGTGTTGCCAATTCCCAAGGCTACCTCACGCATACCCACCTACCGAAGAGCCTCCTCCTCCAATCGGTTCTGGCTCTTGGGAGCGGTCAGGTTCCTGCGGTCGTAGGCCACTTGTAGCAGGGGGAGGGCACGATCTCGACGGGGGACGGCAAAGAGAACATCGAGGATCTCATGGGATGCAGGAAGGGGATGGAAGACGTGCTCACGATGGAACAGGCGAGGAAATCGGTCCGGCTTCGGAGCTTAGCGGAGGTGCTGGCCGAGGTTCCGGATCCACGGAACCCTCGAGGTAGTGTATGGACAATTGCGGAAACGCGTAGCCTGTCATGCTGAGCGTGGAGCGAAGCATCTCCTGTTGCCTTACGGCGCGCTTACTGTTACCAATAGCCACGGCAAATGCCACTACGTCTGCACTCTGAGCACCCGGTGGGAGTAACTGGAGATGCTTCGCTCGACGCTCAGCATGACAAGAGAGGCAGCATGACAAGATAGGCGGCATGACAGGAGTAGGGCTTGGCATGACAGGGGAGGGGGTCGGCATGAGGTGGTATGCATTTCCGCAATCCGGCATACCTGCGATTCG
>DIXP01000078.1 GCA_002436065.1 Chloroflexi bacterium UBA6077 | reverse complement strand
ACACCAACCGCAACCACGACAGGGACACCCGCGACATCGACGCCGACGGAAACACCGACAGCAACGACAACAGGGACACCCGCGACATCGACGCCGACGGAAACACCGACAGCAACTACGACAGGGACACCCGCGACGGCTACGCCGACGGAGACTGCAGTACCTGCTACAGCGACGTCGACTGAGACGCCAGGTGACAACGGTGGCAATGGTGGCAACGGTGGTGCCGCGGCCACCGACACGCCCGTCGTCGCGGCCGAGGTTGCAGGCGCTGCTCCGCCTCCGCCTCCCACCGAGACGGCAGTGCCGCCTACCAACACCCCTTCTGTGGAAGGTGTGGCTGCACCGCCCACGGAGACGCCGGCCGTTGCCGGAGCCACGCCAGTGATCCCACAGCAGGTGGCTGGGGTTAGAGCTCTTCCCGCAGCCGGCGATGGCAGTGGCGACTCTGGACTGTCCTTCCTACTCCTTGCCCTGCTAGGGCTAGGTATCGCCCTCTCCGGCTATGTCATGAGGCGATCGACTCGATAATTTTCCCAACCCCTTCACAGGGCAAGGAGCCAGGGACGAAACCCTGGCTCCTTGCCCGAGGGGCTTAACCGTTGACGATCTCCGGGAATACGCCTGATTGACGGCGGGTGGACGGGAGAATATCATCCTCCTATGCAGAAGAAGTCCCTATCCCATTCGCCGTCGGGCGATTTCGCGCGGGAGATCCCCTCCTATATATCGGTAGACGTGGAGGCATCGGGTCCCAGCCCCAGCCAGTACTCCCTGCTGTCCATCGGGGCGTGCACCATCCGCAAGCCGCGACAGACCTTCTACGTCGAGTTGAAGCCCGCGAGCGAGGATTTCGTTCCCGAGGCCATGAAGGTCAACAAATTATCGCTTGAGGAGCTTCGTGACCGGGGAATCGCTCCCGCTGAGGCGATGGCGCGGTTCGAGGCCTGGTTACAGGGCTTGGGAGGGGAGAAGAAGCTGATATTCGTCGGCTTCAACGTGCCCTTCGACTGGATGTTTGTGGCGGATTACTTCCACCGCTACCTGGGGCGAAACCCCTTTGGCTACAGCCCATTGGACATCAAGGCCGTCTACATGGGTCTGCGTGGCGTCACCTGGGAGGAGTCCTCTCTGGGCTATGCCATCCGGCGCTACCTCGGGAACCAACCCCTCACCCACCATGCACTCGAGGATGCCGAGCTGCAGGCCGACATCTTCGAGGCGATGCTCAACGAGCTGACAACCCGCCGTTAGGGCGGGGGAGCCCTCACCCTAGCCCTCTCCCTCAGGGAGAGGGGACATGAAGGAGCAACTCCATGAGCGAGACCTTGCGCCCCACCCCCTCGGAGGACCTGACTCGAATCATCGAATCCGCCCAGCGGCTCGGTGTCGAGCTGGACGAGGCCGACGCCCTTCAGTGGCTCACGGCCGTTGCCGCAGCCGCGGAGGAGACCGACATTACCGTCGACGTTCAGACTGGAGTCTTTGGCCACCGGGTCAGCATGCTGGACTTCAGCCGCGAGGAGTTGGCCCACTTCCGCTGGATCGGGAAGCTGGTGGAGTTCCTGGATCGCCCGGGGCAGGTGGAGACGGCCCTTGCCCTGTCCGGCTCCGCGGCCCAGTCCAAGATCCAGAGCTACCCCGGCGACGCCGACTACTTCGAGCGGATCAACCTCATTGCCCCCACTCGGGAGGATGCCTGCGGGCTGCTCTCCCAGGTCATGCGCGAGAAGGCTCTCAGCGCCCTCAAGGGACCGGACTACCAGCTGATCGAGGTCAAGTTCGGGTCCTACCCCTGCGATGTGGTGAACGATGGCCGTAGCTGCAAGGCCGGGTCGCCCATCGCCTGGAAGTCGGGGCAGATCGAAGAGGGCAAGATCGAAGCCTCCCTACCCGATGGCACCCCTAGAGAGATTCGGTGGGAGGAGGTTGCCGACAACCCCGGTTGGTGCAAGCTGGACTGGGTGGTGGCTGACCGTGTCCACAAAAGCCTGGTCAACGCCAGCAACATGCTGGACGTCACCTGGGAGGCGCCCGATGGCACCATCACCCCTCTGGACGGCTACCTGGACCCCTACTTCCAGGAGGTGTACCTGGAGGCTGAGTCCATCCCTCTCTTCACCAAGCTGGCGAAGCATGTGGCCAGCGATGCACTGGACAACTACGTGGGCCAGCTCGAAAAGGAGGTCAGGAAGTACCTGACCAAGGACGTCAACTACGGCAAGGTGGCCAAGCGGATGTACAACATCTTCCGGCTCAAGGGCCGATACGAGGAGGCCGCCTTCCTGCGTGAGCTGTTCGACGAGCCCGCCACCCTGCTGTACCAGGTGTGGTCGCTGATTCGCACCGTGGACGACTGCTTCGCCCCGGGATCCAGCATGACAATGGAGACGCTCCTGGAGCAGACCGACCAGCTGGTCCTCAGTGTGGTGAGGACGCTGGAGGGGGAGAAGGAGGTGGAGATCGTGCGGCTGCTTCTCCGGCTGCGGGACATCCTCTCCAAGGAGGAAGCTTGCCAGGAGCTGTCGGCCCAGGCGGAGGCGGCACGGGCAGAGGTGATCAACATCGTCAACAATTTCTTCTACGAGAAGCTGTGCGGCGTCGACTCAATCAAGGCATACATGGACGGCCTGATCGATCTGGCCGCTCCCTCCCTCAACTGATTCGACAATGGGCCTACGGGGGGATGAGCGGCATCCTCACCCCCGTAGGCTGGGATCTCACGCGACCTTCTTCTCCTCCGCCCCGCGTCTCTGCCTGCGTGCTCTCGTGATCACGCTGATGCGCCCATCCATCTCCATGAAGGCGTACTCAACCTGGTTGACCTTATTCACGCCCTGGAGTCGCAGATTGCTGACCAACTCCTCCTCCGTCAGCAACTCCTTGCCCAGGTTGGACCAGATGATCTGCCCATTTCGTATCAGCAGGAGGGGCGCCGGGCGTAGGATCCGCCGGAAGCCCCGCCAGCGCATGGCCGCGTATGAGAGGAACCAGTCCCAGAACACCAGCGTGCTGGCGAGAATCAGACCGTCGGTGACGGTGTTGTAGCTGCCGGCCATGGCGTTCTGCACGGCATCGGCTACCAACACCACCACCAGCAGGTCGCTGATGCTGAGGCTCGCGGCCTCCCGCTTCAACACCACCCGAAAGAGCCCGATGAGGAAGAGGTAGACCACGGACATGCGGAGGATGCTCTCCAGCAGTGGCACCTGAGGCACGAAGAGACTCTGCCAGTCTACCTCCGAGAGAAAACCAGGCATTCCTTTCCGCCCTCCAGTGTACCAGCCGTCCCTCGCCGACGATTCATCGCGCTGCGGCTTCCATCAATCCGTCCTGTCCCGATGCACGGGGCATACCAGTACATAGAACCCCTCTTGAACAGGAAAGGGGCGGCCAAACGGCCGCCCCTCGCGTAGCCTCTATTCCGTTGTCAGACTGCTCCTCGCTGCCCTCTCAAACCTCTGGAGCAAATGCACCCCGAGCTTCCAGGGACTCCTGGAAGCTCGGGGTGTGTCACGCGGGAGAAAGCACACCCGATCCTAGTCCAAGTGCTTCACAGGGAAGCTACGCATCACCCCACAGATCCCCCGCGACAGTTCCCAACCCCAGCGCTTCCAGGGTTTCTGGCAAGGGCCGTCCAGTCTCCAGCTCCCATCCCATCAAACGATAATAGCCCGCTCTCATCTCCTCCCAATACGGTGCAACTGACTTGCCCACCGCAGGACCATCGACTGGAGTCGAGCCATACCGCTTCGAGGGGTATTCAAGCGCTGCGGTCAACCCCCGCTTCAGGTTGAAGGCCCTCAGCAGATTCACGGTCCGACGCCCGACCTCGATCCCCTCGCTTTCGGTGAAGTCCCATCCTGTCGCTGCAGCGACGGCAGCAGCTACCGCCGCAAGCGGGCCGCGAGTGGTGAAGCGACAGGTCCCAAGGCAGTCCTCGAACACCATGCGCCCTTGGTGCTTCCCTGCCACCTCAGCCACCTGCTCCCAGTTGAACGCATCGAACTTGGCAGGCGCACCCTGCTCCTCTGGCAGCGTGACGGGCCCTACAGAGATGGTGCCTGTATCCGAGACACAGCTGTCCAGCATCTCTACCCAGCGAGCCCGGTGGTCGTGGCCCCTGGGTGAGTTCCCCCTCATCGTGTACACGGCCAGCTCCTCGCCACCCCTTCCCCACTTCTCCGATGCCCGCTTCACCCCCTCGGCCAACAGGTCGCCGATCCCTTCCCTGTGGGCGATCTTGCGAAGCATGGCCCTGGCAGCTTCCACGTTCCCCCAGGTCATCTCAAGGCCACCGGTGTCCTCCTTCGTGAGGATGCCTCGTTCGTAGCACTCAATAGCCCAACCGATCACCCAGCCAGCCTCGTTGTTCTCCAGCCCCAACCGGTCCACCTCGACTGAGAGCACGACAGCGCCGGTCACGTCGGTATTGCCGATCACGGGACCCCAGGCCGCCCACTGCTCGTACTCCGGCTCCTCGCCGTAGAAACCAGCGTAGGGACCTTCTGTGATGGTTACCATGTGCAGGTGCTTGGAGCGGCATGCCCAGCAGGGCGACGGTTTCATCTCAAGTGACTGCCGGTACCTCTCCCCCATGAACGCCGGCGCCTCGGCAAAAAGACTGGTGGTGTAGTTCTTGATCGGCAGCCATCCACCCTTGGCTGCCCCCACGAAGTTCTGGCTGGTGCCCCATTCGTACCCGTTGCGGCCCACGGGATTGGCCAGCACCGCCTCCGTCAGCCTCTTGGCGGCCTCCGAGACTGCCGCTTCGTCGGCCACGGCAAACCCTCTTGGCCCGCGCGCCGCCACCACGGCCTTCACCCGTTTGGAGCCCATAACCGCGCCTGACCCGTTGTGCCCGGCTGCGTGACCGTGGTCCCCGATGATGGCTGCGAACCGCACCTGCCTCTCCCCTGCCGGCCCCACCCCGAAGACGCTGATCTCCCGCTCCTTCTTACCTAGCTCGGCTGCGATCGCAGCGTGCATCTCATAGGTGTCCAGACCCAGCAAGTGCTCGGCATCGCGCAGTTCGGCAACCCCATCATGGAGATAGAGGTAGACCCATCGGTCCGCGTGCCCTTGAAGGATCAACCCGTCATACCCTGAGAACTTCATGTAGGCCCCGAGGAAGCCATTAGCCTGGGTAGTGGTGGAACCTCCCGTCATCGGGCCTACCGTCACCGCAGAGAAGGTACCGGAGCCGTTCACCTTCGTTCCCGCCAACGGCCCTGTGGCCACGATGAGCCGGTTCTCAGGGTCATCCCACGTGACATCCGAGGCCACCTCGTCGTACAGGATCTTCGCACCCAAACCGCTACCACCAACCCATTTGCGAAGGGTAGGCTCGTCGAACACCACGTCGGTGAACTCCCGCCGACGCAGGTCAACCCTCAGGAGTCTCCCAGCATAACCCGGAACATTGCTACGCATGTGGATCAGCTTCCCTCCAGACAGATAGGACTATGCCGTCTACATCATCAACTGTGTGTCCATGGCTCGCCTGGCAATGCCTGTCTCAAACCTGCGTGTCCTCGCCTCTCACCGCGTTCATGATGCCAACGGTGGAGGTGATGACGATGACTGCAGAGATGGCCAGCAGAGTCGCCGAGATAGGCCGCGTGAAAAATATAGTGAAGTCTCCTCTCGACATATCCAGCGACGTTCGGAGCGCATCCTCCATGAGCGGAGCAAGAATCAGGGTCAGCACTAGGGGCGCCATTGGTATGTCCAGCTTTCGGAACATGTAGCCGACCACGCCAAAGGCCGTCATTACCCCGATGTCGAAGACGGAGTTGTTCAGACTGTAAGCGCCCAACACGCAGAACAGCAGGATCAGCGCGAACAGGATGGGGTAGGGGATCCTCAGGATGGAAACCCACATGGGGATGAGCGGCAAGTTCAGGATCAGCAACATGGCGTTCCCGATGTAAAGGCTGGCGATGACGGCCCACACGAACTCAGCATGCTCCTTGAACAGGAACGGGCCGGGGATCAGGCCGTTCATCATGAAGGCGCCCATCAGGACGGCAATTGTGGGCGAGGATGGAACGCCCAAGGTGAACAGGGGGATCAACGCCGCGTTGGCGTATGAGTTGTTCGCCGTCTCCGGTCCAGCCACCCCCTCAATCATGCCGGTTCCCCACTTCTCCGGGTGCTTGGAAAACTTCTTCTCAGCCGCATAGGACATGAAGGCAGGGACTGTGTTGCCAACGCCCGGGATGAAGCCTAAGAAGATGCCGATGAATGTGCCCCGGACGATTGGCATAGCGGAGTCCTTCAGCTCCTTCTTCGTCGGGATCAGACTACTCATCTTGCTATCAAACAGCTGCCCGGTTGAAGACTGAGCGTTAACGAATATCTCGCCCAGGCCGAACAACCCCATAACCACAGGCACGATGCCGAAGCCATCCAGCAACTCCACCTGTCCAAAAATGAAGCGGGGGGTGCCTGTCATTGGGTCGATACCCACCATGGCGATCAGAAGCCCTAGGACCGCCGACATCAGCGCCCTGACCAGTGACGAGCTAGCGAGACTGGTGACTAGGGAGAGTCCCACGATCATCATGGCGAAGAACTCTGGGGCGCCGAACTTGAGGGCCAGATTGGTAAGAGGAAGGGCCACCAGCACCAGGGCCAAGGTCGCCACGTTGCCTCCCACGAACGATCCGATTGCCGCGATGGCCAGGGCTGCTCCCGCCCTGCCCCTCTTGGCCATCTCGTACCCCTCCAGACAGGTGATGGCCGAGGCTGCTTCGCCGGGGGTGTTGATCAGCACGCTGGTAATCGTACCCCCGTACATCGCCCCGTAGTAGATGGCGGCCAGCATAATGATGGCGGGCGTGGGCTCGAGGACGAACGTAACGGGGATCAGAATCGCGGTGCCAGCTGCGGGACCCAGTCCGGGAAGGACGCCGACTAGAGTGCCCATGATGGCACCCATCAGGGCGAAAAGCAGATTGGTCGGCTGGAGGGCTGTGCTGAACCCGTTGATCAAGAACCCGAGGCTTTCCATTTGGCCCTCCTAAATGCCGAAGTTCCCGACAGGGAGCGGGATCCTTAGCAATTCAACGAAAACCCAGTAGGTACCCCAACTGCCGGCGATGGCGATGGGGACGGTAGCTAGAGGGGTAGGGCGACCCAGGGTGTACATCAGCGCTATAAGGAAGGCCAGCGTGGTGAGACGGAATCCCAAGGGGACTATCAGGAGGATCGTCAGCACCAGGACCATTAGAATGGCCCCGATGCGCAGATAGCCGGCGTGAGTCGGCAAGAAGTCGCTAGGCATCGGCTCCTCGCGCTTGAAGGTGGCATTGTAGATCATTACCAGCGACAGTATGCCCAAGACGACCGCCAGCCAGAAGGGAAAGAAGCCTGCGCCTGGGCCTATAGGTGTGTAGAAGAGCAGGTTGTTCCATGCCTCCCAGGCGATGAACGCCGAGAACAGCAGGAATATTGCGCCCGTAATTTGGTATGGACGATTCATATTCCGGTAGAGGAAAATCCTTTCAAGAGAATCCCGTATCCCTCTGTTCGATACGAAGACAAGAAGTTTTTGAGAAGAGATCAGATAGAAAAAATCTTCGCTGCGCTCGCAT
>DIXP01000062.1 GCA_002436065.1 Chloroflexi bacterium UBA6077 | reverse complement strand
GTGAAAGCTGTCTGGACGGACCTGGACCCTCGCGAGTTCCTCGTCCGAGACCTGCTTCTTGGTTGGGTAGAGAGTCGAATCCAAGGCCACTCGGATCTGCAGCCCAGCCTGGTTCGTGGTGCTGCCGATCAGATTGACTACGACTTCGTGACTGATCAACGGTCGGCCTCGCCAGTTCTGGGTGATATGCGAGAACATTCGATGCTCGATCTTGTTCCATTTGCTCGTGCCAGGGGGAAAATGGCAGACCGATACGCGCAAACCTGTCTCGTCAGCGAACTGCTGCAGAGCAACCTTCCACAAGCGCGAGCGGCTGCCGTTGCTTCCGCCACCATCGGCCATGATGAGCAGTTCAATCGCGTCGGGATACTTCGGCGACCCCATTTGCTGCCACCACCAGCGCACCGTTGCCACGGCAAACTCCGCGGTATCGTGATCGGTGCCCACACTCACCCATCCTTGGTTGGCCCCCACGTCATACACCCCGTAGGGGATCGCCTTCCCCAGCGCTTGGCTCGGAAAATCGTGAACCTGGACCAGTTCTGACTGGCCTTTCGGCTGCCATTCCCGCCCACTGTTCTTGAATTCGCCCACCAACTCCTTCTTCTTGGTATCGACCGAGAGGACCGGTTGGCCCCGCTGCTGAAAGGCCAGCGCCTGTGCGTTGATGTGCTCGAACTGGGCATTGCGGTCCGGGTGGGACGCCCCTTCCTTGGTCTTGCGGTTCGATTGCAGGCTGTAGTCCAGCTCTCGCAGCAGATCCCCGACCTTGCGCGCGCTGATCCGGTGGCCCCGTTTCCCCAAGGCTTCCGCCAACTTGCTCAAGCTCTTGCACGTCCAACGCAAGGGCGACTCGGGATCGCCACGGCTGGATGGCTCCACCAGCGCCTCCAGGTCTCGCAGCAGGGTTGGGTCATGCTCGGTCAGCGGCTTGCGCCCCCCGCCTGGGCGCCGCACCCGGTGCTCCCCCGACAGGGCCGACGGTGCCACCGTCAGCTCCTGGATGCCCAGGGTGATGGTGCTTCGCGCCACCCCAGCAGCCCGCGCGACCACCGCCACCCCACCCCGCCCAAGGGCCTGCGCCTGGGCCGCCGCCACCAGACGCCGCGATCGCTCGTTCAACACGGGCTGCAGCGCATCAAATACTTTCTTGATGCTTCGCTCATCTGTCATAACCACATCATAGCATGACCCAGAGGAAATGACTGACTTATTTCGTCACGCTGCCTAAGGAGACCAGGTCATTGGGTGCAAGGCTCTTTAGGAACAGCTTGAGAGACTGCTTCACATACGGAAGCTTCTCCCTCGTGTCCATGGAGCCGCTACGGTCGATCACAAGAGCTAGATTGAGTGGGGCGATTACTTCGGACTCCTCCGCCCTGGCCTGGACGCCAATCTGAAGCCACGCGGTGCCTCCGCCGGTTGGGACCTGCCCATTGCCAAGTCGCAGATCCAATCCCAGAGCCGAATCGACGGGAGGCGGAAAGTTCTGCTTGTAGTGACCAACATACTCCGCTACCCTGATCTCGTCAGACGCGACTATCCCTCCGGATTGAATGACCGCCTGGCTACGGGACTTCGAGGCATCCACCGACGACGAGCAGCCAGCCATCGCCAAAGCCAGGAAGAGAACCGATGTGACGAGGGTAAGCTCACGGCGTGCCATGGTCGCACCTCCTTGTTACGTTTTGCCCCTTCAGCCTAGCCAGCGGCAGGGTACATTGCGAGAGCCAGAAGTGTTACATTCCGTGTTACACTAGGGGAGAAGGTAGGAAGTGCGCAGTTTCGCCGAGCTTCTTCGCGATTATACCGCCCGAACAGGAGTGAGCGACACGGAACTCGCTCGAGCCCTCGGGGTGAGCCGCCAGACGATCTTTCGGTGGAAAGAGGGATTGGTAGAAAAGCCCCGAAGCCGTGAGGACGTCCTCCGCTGCGCTGTCAAGTTGCGCCTCAGTCCCGAAGAACGAGACGAGATCCTTCTCGCCGCTGGGTTCGCTCCAGAGGTCCCCCATCTCGCCAACCCCTCGCCCGCAGCACTCCTCCGAGAACACTCCGCCGACGGGGCCGAGGCCACTGTGCCGATGGATCTCGCCAGCAGACCTAGATCCATAGGTGCCACGAAGGCCCTGATACTACTGGCCCTGCTTTTCCTGGTCGTCGCGGCGGCTTGGTCAGCCCAGGCGGTTCTCCGGCCAGACGGCTATGGCGTAGCGCCTGCCGGTAGCGGAGAGACCCTGGTGCTGATCGAAAGCTCCCCAGGCCACCCGACTGAGGGAGCTTTCGCAGCCCGTCTGAAAAGCGCTCTGGAGCGAGAGATAGCGGCTAATCGAGTGAGCAGCTTTAGAGCGGAGCTGTGGCCCAAAGCACTGGTCGATATTGCTTCCACGGGTGAGGCGGCTCGACGCACCAATGCATCCCTGGTCGTCACCATTAAAGAGGGCCCTGATGGGAAAGCTGAAAGCAGCCTGATAGAGGGAATTGGAGGGAACACGGCGCCCTTAATCAGCGTGAGGCCGAGACCTTCCTCCGTCGAGGACGCTCAGTCTCTAGCGCTCCTAGTCCTCGCCCGAATCTATGCCGGACGCGGCGAAATGGGTATGGCGCGAGCGGCGATCCTTCGCGCACAGGCGATATCCGTGGCCGACCCCGAGTCCGATACCGCTATCAGCACCTACCTGGACCAACTGGAAAACCGACCGTAGCAGAAGCACCCACGCACACCTCTGCTTTTGTGTTTGCTCGCCAGGAATGTTATCATCGTACTAGTTGCACTACAGCATATATCACCATTGAATAGCTTCATCTCCGAGCCTTCCGCCCTAAGGGTGAAGAGCCTATGAGCGCTGGAGGCCGTTCGCCGAAACGGCGGGACGCGAGGTTGTCTCGAGGTCTCGGGTAGGGGAGGAAATGACCCTGCCTCCGCGTGCTGGGAAGAGATCCTCAACGCTGCCGACGGCGTCACCATGTCAACCTGCAGGGGGACGGCCTGCCTTGTCGGCCACCTCGTCACCGGATTGGCTGAGCAGCCTGCCGACTGCTCGCCCGACAATCCCGGTCGACTCACCCAGATGGCGGCGGCAAGAATGGGAGCCTCTCCAGAGCAACGAGAAGAGGTGTTGGTATGACGAGACTGTTCAACGAACCGTCGAGATTCGCGGACCAGTTGGCCGAGGGCTTCGCCGTGGCCAGCAGTCGATGGGTGCGTGCGGTTCCAGGTGGGGTCGTCCGTAGCACTGAGATCGCTCCCGGAACCGTCGTCGTCGTAATCGGCGGCGGTTCCGGGCACTATCCTGCCTTCGGCGGCCTTGTCGGGCAAGGGCTGGCGCACGGCGCTGCGATGGGCAACGTCTTCGCCTCTCCCTCCGCCCAACAGGTGTATTCGGTAGCTAAGGCGGCCGACGTAGGCGGTGGCATTCTCCTGGCCTACTGCAACTATGCTGGCGATGTTCTCAACTTCGACCAAGCCCAGGAAAGGCTGCGGGCGGAGGGCATAGACTGTCGTACCGTCGTCGTTACGGACGACATCTACAGCGCCCCCGCTGACGAGATACACAGGCGCCGGGGCATCGCAGGCAACCTGGCGGTATTCAAAACGGCTGGGGCTGCGGCAGAGGCAGGCTATTCGCTGGACGAAGTGGTTCGAGTGGCAGCGTCGGCAAATGCTCGAACCCGATCCTTCGGCGTCGCCTTTAACGGGTGCACCCTCCCAGGAGCCAGCGCGCCGTTATTCACGGTGCCCAAAGGGCGCATGGCCATCGGGCTCGGAATCCATGGCGAACCCGGTGTGGGTGAACAGGGCATACCCACCGCGGATGGTCTGGCTGAACTGCTGGTCTCCACTCTACTGGCCGAGACTCCCCCCAAAGTCGATTCTGCTAGCGGCAGCCGAGCGGTTGTGCTTCTCAACAGCTTGGGTTCGGTTACCTTCGAGGAACTCTTCGTCGTGTACCGTCGGTTGGGACAGCTGCTCGAATCGGCTGGCATCACCGTCGTGGAGCCCGAAGTGGGCCATCTGTGCACGAGCTTCGACATGGCGGGTGTCTCTCTCACCCTGTTCTGGGTGGACGACGAACTGGAGCGATTGTGGCGGGCTCCCGCGGACACTCCGGCCTTTCGCAAAGGGTCGGTGGTCCCCGCGGGCCGGGCGGACGCGAGCACCGCAGGGGTCTTCGCCAGCAACAACATTGCGCTGGCATCGCCCGAGTCCCGTGCCTCGGTGGTGGTTGTAGTCTCGGCGCTCCAATCAGTGGTCTCAGCCATCGACGAACAGGTGGAGGAGTTGGGCCGCATTGATGCCGTAGCAGGCGACGGCGATCATGGCATCGGGATGCAACGCGGCGCAAGGGCAGCCTTTGAAGCTGCCCACAAGGCACACGAGCTCGGCGCCGGTGTTGGCACGGTGCTGTCGTGCGCTGCCGATGCCTGGGCCGACCGGGCCGGCGGAGCCTCAGGAGCCCTTTGGGGAGTTGCTCTCAACGCCCTGGCCAAGCGGTTGGGTGACAGTGCCGCGCCGGACTCGCGTTCCGTCAGCGAGGGAGTTGCCAACGCCCTAGCCGCTGTCCTTCGTTTCGGCAAGGCCTCGATCGGGGACAAGACCATGGTAGATGCCCTTGCCCCGTTTAGTGAGGTGCTAAGCCGAGCAGCCGCCGACGGCGTGCCTCTCGCCGATGCCTGGGGTGCGGCCGCCGAGGAGGCTCGTGGGGCGGCTGCCAAGACGGCAGCGCTAGTCCCTCGCATCGGCCGTGCTCGGCTCCACCCCACGAAGAGTCTGGGCACCCCGGATGCTGGAGCAGCGTCTTTCGCGGTAGTCGTTAGCGCAGTGCACCGAGTGTTGGTTGCGGAAGGACAACGTGTCAGTCCACCCGGTGAATCAAAGTGAGCCAGTCATGGATGAGAGACTGCGCGCGGAGCGTGATGGTCAGCCAATTTGGTACCATGGGCACCAGCAGGGCATAGCTCGGCCGTGGCCGGGGACTTCATGCCGGTCACTGACAGAAGGATAGAAGGAGAAGCAGTTGTTCGGAATCGTCTACCACGTCGGCTATCTTACGGATGACCTCGAAAAGGCGATCGAGTACTACAGGATTACCTTCGGGGGTGAGCTGATCAAACTGGCTCCACCGAGTGCGACGGGGAAGATAGCCTACGTCCAGATTGGAGAGAGCGAAGTCGAGCTAATCCAGCCGGCAGACACGTCCAGGCTGAACGGGCGCACCGGACTGGTCATCGACCACGTCGGATACTTCGTCCCCAACATAGAGAAAGCCATCGCGGAATTGAAATCGAGAGGGATAAAGTTCGCCACGCCGGAGCCCACCGTTACTCCCGTGGGCTATCGGGTAATCTACCTGGACGCCGCAAGCACAATGGGCACGAGGATCCACCTTGCAGAGAAGTAGGAAGAGATCCAGCGGACTAGCCAGGGATGGAAGACGAGGTCGGTGGCGTACTCGATCTGCATGATGCTCCAGCGGTTATTGTCTGTTCTCTGGTTCTGTCGAGCGTCATCTACGATCGTCGTTTGTTCCACGTGACCTCAGGGACCAGGGCTGCCAGCAGGGCGATCCCCACCAGATAGGGCACTACCAGGAGCGGCAGGAAGCCTTGCCAGCTCGCGACAGTGGCCGCCTCAGCGACTGGCTCGCGTTCGAACGCTTGCTCCAGGTTGGTTCCCTTCAGCTGTTCGGGTCGGGCCACCCATCCAGCTTGGGTCCTGTCATACTGCCGGTAGTACTTGCTGTTAGCGGCCTGCTGCGCGAGATCCGGGGGCAGCTTCTCCCCGGTCATGAGGCTCTTCAAGTAGTCGGCCAGTAGAAGTCCCTGGGTCGTTCCATGCGCAGCGTCGTAGTGGAGGATGCCCCGCTGGAACCGCTGATACACGAAGCCGTGGTTGTTGGGATCCTTTGCCGGTTTGCTGGTGGGCAGCCCCCAGATCTCCAGGTCCATCAGCGAGATCAGAGCCGGCTCACCGTCGTCGTTGGGGAAGACGTCCTCGTACCTCACCATTCCCATGTAGGCGCCGTAGAACCCCACCGGCAGCCCCTCCCACTCATCCGGGACGTTGGCTTTCAAGAAGGCCAGCGCCTTCTCCGCATACCTGGGGTCGGCCGCATTGGGGGCCCAGTCGATCAACTCCCGATCGAGACCCGGCAAGGTGGAGAAGTTGATTCGTGTGTAGGGAAATAAGCCCTCTTCCGGCAGGTTCATCGGGACGACGCCCCCATCGGGCAACAGCCGGAGGACCACCCGCTGGAAGAACTGGACGGTGAAGCCCTCCAGTGTGAACTCCCGGGAAATGGGGTATCCGAAGGCGCGGAGACCTCCCTTCTTGCTGAAGTAGTCGGCGAAGGCGTCCAGATTGATGCGGAAGCCGGTCTCTGGGAAGTACCGGACATCGGCGGGCACCGGCCTGGGCGGTTGGGATGGGAGCGGAGAGACATCCCCTCGGGGCACCCACACCAACTGGTAGATGCTCTGGGGCATCGTCTCGAACCAGACCCGATTGGTGCCCGGGATGCGGTGCACCTCCACCGTCCCCAGGAACTCCCCGCTATCCGAGTAGATCTCCACGTACAGGGACTCCTCCGGTGCCGGCTGGTCCTGCAGCTCCAGGTCCACCCTCACCCAGGTATCCTTGTCCTTAGTCCAGTCCTCCCCGTCTCCCGAGCGACTCCAAACGTTGATCTGCAAAGCAGCTATCACCCTCTTACCCGGCTCCTCGTTCCTGAGAGCCACCTCCCGCAACTGCACGATCTTCTCCTCGCCCTCGGGGTTGGCCACCTGGAGGGTCACCTGATCGATGCCCTCGGCCTGCGGCTGGAAGACCACCTGCCCGGTGGTGCCCGGAGTCGGATCGACATGGATGGTGAGACCTCCCTGCCCTTGGGTAGGGACCGAGGTGGGCGGTATAGCCACCGTGGATAGAGGAACCACGGTGCCTGCCGGGGTGGAAGTCGGGACGGGGGTGGGGCCTCCGGTGGGCGAGGGCTGACCCTCCGGACTCGGCAGGGTTGTGGGAGTCGACGTGGGAGTTGGCCGACTCTCGCCACCTCCGCCTCCACCGTCTCCCCCTCCCGAGGAGGGTGCGATGGTGGCCAGCGGCGTGGCCGTGGCCGTGGCCGTGGCGGTCGAGGTGCTGGTGGCCGTGGCCGTAGCGGTCGGGTTGGCCGTATCGGTCGGCATGCTGGTCGGAGTCAGGGTCTCGGTGGACGTGCTGGTAGCCGTGGCTGTACTGGTAGGCGGTGGTGTTCCCGTTGGCGTGGAAGTGCTGGTCGGGGCACTGGTCAACGTCGGCGTGCTGGTAGACGTCGGAGTCTGAGTTGGTACGCCGGTAGGAGTCTCCGTTGTAGTAGCTGTAGGAGTCTCAGTCGGCGTGCTGGTTGGGGTGGAAGTTGGCGTCTCGGTCTGAGTCGAGGTAGGCGTACTGGCCGGGATCTCGGTAGCTGTAGCCGTCGCCGTGGCGGTAGGAGTCTCGGTGGGCGTCTCTGTTGGCGTGCTGGTGGATGTGAGCGTCTCCGTTGGTGTGCTGGTCGGGATCTCCGTAGCTGTAGCCGTGGGAGTCTCAGTGGGTGTACTAGTTGGGCTCTCGGTTGCTGTCAGCGTCACAGTTGGTGTTGTCGTTGGTGTCACAGTTGGTGTCGATGTGTAAGGCTCAGTGGATGCCAGCTCCGCTCCCGCGGGGCGGCCGGTGGGGCTATCAGCCCGCACTCTGACCTGCACCGCACCCACGAGGTAAGCATCATCACCTACGGGCTGAGGATTGGCGCTGCAAGCATGCCAGATGGTACCGCTGTCCACGCTGTATTCGTAATCCGCCACGTTCTCGAAGCCGGGGACATTGGTCCAGCCGAAGGTATTGGCGACATCGTCAACTACCGGGTTGGTGGGAGCGGCTGGGGCTGGAGGATGTATAGTGACTTGGCTTGAAAGCAGTTGATTGTCAACTGTTGCTGTGATATTGGCTATGCCGAAGGCGCTTGCAGTGAAAGTAGATGTTGCCTGACCATCAATCATGGTACTAGACAATGGGTTAAGGCTTCCAAGAGACGGTGTATCAGTTGTGCCGAATGTTATGAGTATTCCATCCGGAACATGACCACTAGCAGGGCCATGATAAGCATCATTCGAATCATACAATAGATCTGCTGTTATGGTTGACGTCCCACCGTTGTTGATAGTGGTTGGGTTTGCGTTTACAGCTAACACCAGCCAGGGAGAGACAGTTGCGCCGACGACTCTACCTGCTGGATCGTAATTTGAACCCCACCAGTTATATTTCGCATCAACTGAACCAGCATCACGATATACGTCTTGTGGAGTGTTTCCTATGATCCGGCAGAAGTGTACAGTCAAAGCATTTTGACTGTAGGCGGCACCACCCTTCTGTGCAGCGTTACTGTCGAAAATACTACTCGTTATGTTCAGGCTACCAGTATAGTCTAGTATCTTCTCAATAATGTGGGGTAG
>DIXP01000063.1 GCA_002436065.1 Chloroflexi bacterium UBA6077 | reverse complement strand
GGAGGGTGCCGAGGAGTATGCCGCCTTCGAGACGCGAGACCGCGAGCCGATGCCCAAGATCCCACTGGAGGCCCGGGGCAAGGACTTCACAGAGATCGAGAAGGGCTTTGGTGCAGAGGCGGCGGTTCGAGAGGCGAGCCGGTGTTTGGAGTGTGGCTGCAAGGCCGACTACTACTGCGAGTTGCGAGAGCAAGCCACGGAGTATGGCGTGGCTAATCCGCCCAGGCGGGAGCGTGAGCTGTACCCCCTGGACAGATCCCACCCCTTCATCGAGCGAGATCCCAATAAGTGCGTCGCCTGCGCACTGTGCGACAGGGTCTGTGCCTCGGTCGTGGGGATCAGTGCTCTCCGCTCGTCGTATCGTGTGACAACCGACCGGGGGTATGGAGGGTCCCTGCTGGAAACCAACTGCGCTTCCTGTGGTAGCTGTGTGGCCTCTTGCCCCGTGGGGGCGTTGGTGGCCAAGGACGAACTCCGGCCCCAACTGGAGGTCAAGACCACCTGCCCTTACTGCGGGGTGGGTTGCAGCCTCTACCTGGGTGTCCGGGGCAACACTATCGTGAGCCTACGAGGCGACCCCGATGGGCCGGCCAACCATGGCAACCTCTGCGTAAAGGGGCGATTTGGCTACAGCTTCGTCAACTCTCCCGAACGACTGACCACGCCTTTGATCAAACGGAAGGGTGCCTTCGTCCGGGCGACCTGGGAGGAGGCGCTGTCGCTCGTTGCCATGAAGCTGCCTGCCTACCGGGGCGATCAGTTTGCGTTCATCGCGTCGTCCAGGTGCACCAACGAGGACAACTACATCTTCCAGAAGTTTGCCAGGGGGGTGATGGGCACAAACAACGTCGACAACTGTGCCCGTACTTGACACGCCCCCACCGTGGCCGGTCTGGCCACAGTGTTCGGCAGCGGTGCCATGACAAACTCCATCGACGAGATCGCCGGCGCGGCCTGCATCCTGGCGATTGGCACCAACACCACTCATACACATCCGGTGGCGAGTCTCAAGGTGAAGGAGGCTGTTCGTAGGGGAGCCAGTCTGATCGTGGTGAACCCCAAGAGAATAGAGCTCTGTCGCTACGCCGACCTCTGGCTGCAGTTGCGGTCGGGCACCGACGTCGCCCTGTTGATGGGGATGATGCGGATCATCGCCGATGAGGGATTGGCCGACCTGTCCTTTATCGAGGAGAGATGCGAGGGGTTTGGCGCCTTTCGGGAAAGCCTGAGAGACTACGACCTTGACACCGTGGAGTCGATTACCGGGGTGCCACGGAAGAAGATCGAGGAGGCGGCACGCCTCTACGCCACCACGAAGCCGGCCAGTATTCTGTACTGCCTGGGCATCACCGAGCACTCCCATGGGACCGAGAACGTCTTCACCATAGGCGATCTGGCGATGCTGACGGGAAATGTCGGCAAGCGCTCCGCCGGAGTGAACCCCCTGCGCGGCCAGAACAACGTCCAGGGGGCATGCGACATGGGATGTCTTCCCGACGTCTTTCCGGGTTACCAGAAGGTCGGTAATCCAGAAGCGCGACAGAAGTTCGAAACCGCCTGGGGCTGCTGCCTCTCTGCGACCCCGGGGCTGACCCTCACCGAGATGTTCGACGGTGCTGGGGAAGGTAGCGTGAAAGCGCTATACCTGGTCGGAGAGGATCCGGTGCTGACCGAGGCCAACGCCCACCACGTCGCGAAGGCACTTCAGAGGGCAGAGTTCCTGGTGGTACAGGATCTGTTCCTCACCGAGACCGCCAAGCTGGCGGACGTCGTTCTTCCCGCTGCCTGCTATGCCGAGAAGGACGGCACCTTCACTAATACGGAGCGGCGCTTCCAGCGGGTCCGCAAGGCTGTGGACCCACCAGGAGACGCCTGGGCCGACTGGAGGATCCTCTGCCAGGTTGCCCGAACCATGGGCGCCGACGGTTTTGAGTTTCAGCATCCCTCCGAAATCATGGCGGAGATGGCCTCTCTGTCGCCGGCGTTCGGCGGGCTCTCCTTCGACCGGTTGGAGAAGGGAGGCATCCAGTGGCCCTGCCCCTCCTCCGATCACCCAGGGACCCCCTTTCTGCACAGCCAGAGGTTCTCCACCCCTAGCGGCAAGGGGCGCTTCCTGCCGGTGGCCTATCGGCCGTCGGCCGAGCTGCCCGACGAGGAGTATCCCCTCATTCTCTCTACAGACCGCAGTCTGTACCACTACCACGTCGGCAGTATGACCCGGAGGGTGAAGGGGCTGACGATACTGAAGGGCGAGGACATGGTGGACATCAGCCCCGAGGACGCCGCTGCACTTGGCATACAGGAGGGCGAGATGGTGAGGGTCGTGTCCCGGCGGGGAGCTGTGGCCATCCGGGCCAGGGTGACTTCAGACTGTCCCTCTGGCTTCGTGTCCATGACCTTTCACTTCTCGGAGACACCGACCAACGTGCTCACCAACCCGGCTCTGGACCCGATCTCCAAGACTCCCGAGTTCAAGGTCAGCGCGGTGCGGGTGGAGAAGCTTTGATCGTTAGAGGCGGTGCCACCGGAGCGCCCCGAAACTAGCCCTTTCACGGATCGGTCTTGGCGCGGCGAATCCTCTCCTGACCAGATTCGCCGCGCCTCCAATGTTCCCGTTACTACCCCTTAGGCGGGAAAGCCAGATTCACCATGATGCTCTTGATTTCGGTGTAGCTCTCCAGGAGGCCCTCCAGGGAATTCTCGCGGCCGAGACCGCTTTCCTTCATCCCGCCGTACGGCTGGCCCAGGATCTGGGCCCCTCCGCGATTAACCAGGATCCAGCCTGCATTTATGGAGTGAGCGACGCGCATCCCCTTCGCGGCGTCGTGCGTCCACACGAAGGCGGCCAGGCCGTAGTTGGTGTCGTTGGCCATCTCGATGACTTCTCCTTCGTCCTCCCACGGTATGGCCACGACGACCGGTCCGAAGATCTCCTCCCTGGCGAGCCGCCAGTTGTCATGGTTGCATGCGAAGATCGTGGGCTCTATGTAGTAACCTTCGGCCAGGGGCCCTTCTTTTGGCGGCAGTCCACCGCATAAAAGGCGAACACCCTCCCGCTTCATGCCCTCTTCGATGTAGGCGCAAACCTTTTCGAATTGCCTGCGGCTCGTGATCGCTCCCATGTCGGTTGCTTCGTCGAGGGGATCACCCACCTTCAGCTTCTTGACTCTGGTGACCAGTCTCTGAAGGAATGAGTCGAAAATGGACTTGTGGACGTAGATCCTGGAGCCGGAAGTGCAGGATTGTCCCTGGCGGGCGAAGCGAACGGCGTCGATGACGCCGTCTACGACGTAGTCCTTATCGGCATCTGGAAACACGATCTGAGGGTTCTTTCCACCCAGCTCCGACGTCGATGGGATGATGCGATCCGCCGCGGCATGTAGCAGCAGCTTCCCGACCTCCGTCGATCCAGTCAAGGAGATCTTTCTTATCAGAGGGTGATTGACCAGGGCCATGCCGCACTCCTGGCCAGGCCCGGTAATCACGTTCAGCACCCCTGGAGGCAAGAACTTATCGGCGATCTTCGCCATCTTGAGAGTGCCTATAGGTGCATCCGAGGCTGCCTTCACGACGATGGTGTTGCCCGCGGCTAACGCGGGAGCGATCTTGCACGCGGCCAGCATCACGGGTACATTCCAGGGTACCAGGCCCGCGACGACGCCCAACGGTTCCCTCCTGGTGTAGGTAAAGACGTCTTCGCCGGTAGGGTAAGTGGTGCCCTTTATCTCGCTGGCCAGACCTCCGAAATACCGGAACTGGTCACTGGTGTTCTTCACCTCGGGACGAGACTGGGTGCGGATAGCGTTGCCGTTTTCCTGGGCAATTGTACGGGCGATCTCCTCGCTTCCCGCGTCCACAGCATCCGCGATCTTCAGCAGCAGCTTGCCACGCTCTCGTGCCGGCATCTTCTTCCACGTCTCGAAAGCCCTCGCGGCCGCTTTCACGGCAACGTCCACGTCGACCTCACTGGCCGAGGGGACCTCCGCTACGATCGTGCCCCTCTTCGAGGGGTTTTCCACCGGTATGAAATTGCCGCTCGCGCCTGGCGTCTGCTTGCCGTCGATCAGCATCAACTCTCGGGGTGTCGCCTGTTCTTGCATGATGGCATGTCTCCTACACCATATTGGGATATCTCGTTAGTGCATCGTTCCTGAAGTAGGGAAGAGGTTTATCCCCTTCCGCCCGGTTCATGTCGGCTGCGAGGCGGCTGGGGACAAGCCCCAGCCCTACATCACAGAAATTGCGGAACGACGCATTTAGCCACACGGGATATCCTGCTAAGTTCTTTACTCCGAGGTCACGTCAGCGCGCCCCAGGGAATTTGCCACAAGGGTATTGAACTGAGCATCCGTCAGTTTGCCGTGGTAGAACAGCTCATAGTATTTCACGGCTTCCTTGTGAACATCGTAGTCCGCTACTTCTGGGTACAGAAGCTCAGTAACCCAGATCAGGCCCATGTAGCGGTTGATCGAGGGTGGGAAACCCATCCAGTTGTAGGGGGCAGAAGGTACCTCATAGTACTTCTTGTTCTTGATAGCGCTGATGTTCTGCCAGGTAGCATTGCTCGCCACGGTGCCGTAAATACTATCAGGGGCAAAGAGGATGACGTCGGGATCCCACAGGAGTATTTGTTCCATGTCGACCTCGTTGCCGGTGCCCTTGGAGGAGGGGTTCTCAACAACGGCGACATTGTTGCCAACCAGATCGATCACTTCCGCGTGATAGGAATTCTTGGCAATCACATTGATGCCCTTGTCGCCCAGGCAATACAGCAGTCTTGCTTTACCGGACTCGCCCACGGTGTTCACGATCTTGAGAGTGTCGCTGTACACCTTTTCAAGGTACTGCGCCAGGACCTCGGCATCTTTCTCCTTGCCGAGAAGCTGGCCCAGCTTCCGGTAGGCGTCCGGCATGGTCTTGGTAGTGGCTCCGATGTGGACTGCGGGGATACCCAACTGCTGCTGAATCTTGTCCATGTCCTCCACGATGGTGGCCTTAGCTTCACCGATGTCTATGACGACTTGGGGGCCGACTCTCGCGATTTCCTCCAGATTCAGGGTGCTACTGCTGGTGCCATAGAGCTGACCGAGGACGGGCAGATGGTAGTACTCCGTCGTTATGAACTGCTCGGCTTCGGGGAGCCAACTACCGGCAAGGCCCACGAATTTCTCGGGAGCCAGCGCAAAGATCACCATCTGCGCAAGGGGGCCGGAGGAGGCTATACGGGTTATGTTCTTCGGGACCTCTACCTTGCGCCCGGCGGAGTCGGTGAAGACGACGGTCGTCTGCTCTCCAGCGTTTGCCGAAGCCTGGGGCGTAGCGGCCTCGGGCTTGGCGACCTGGGGTGCGGTGGTTGTGGGGGCAATGGTTGCGGGCGCGGCGGTTGTGGGGGCAATGGTTGCGGGCGCGGCGGTTGCGGGCGCCTGGCTCTGCGTTGCCGCGGGTGGGGGCGCGCTTGTTCCAGCACTGCTGCCGCAGGCAATCACCATTGACATGACCAAGCAAGCCGCGAGAAGCATGGCTAGGGGTCGTTTTTCCATTGGGAACATTCCTTTCCTGCTATTAACCAAGTAGCTATGATTGGATTGAACGGTCGTGGTCTTTGATGGCGCTCTTTGGAATGCAGATCCTTACCTTGTCTTCGTAGAGACTCTGGACCTCAATGTCCACACCGTAGAGGGCTTGCATCAGCTCTCCATTGATGACCTCCCTCGGTGCGCCGTTCGCCAGAACCCTGCCGGCCTTCAGGGCCAGCACGCTGTCCGAGAAGAGGAAGGTCTGATCCGGGTTGTGGGTTGACTGGATGACCGTGTATCCCTCCCTTGCCAGAGACCTGACCTCAGTCAAGACGCGAATCTGATTGCCGAAATCCAGATTCGCCGTGGGCTCGTCCAGGATGAGAACCTTAGCCTTCTGCACCAGGGCTCGGGCAATCAGGGCAAGCTGCCGTTCACCACCGCTTATTCTGGTATAGCCGCGGTTTTTCAGGTGGGAGATCCCCAGCCTTTCCAACGCCGCCTCTACAAGCGCCATCTGTCTTTTCCCTGGCGTGGAGATGGAAGATAGCTGGACCGTGGTACCCATGAGCACCATGTCGAACACGCTGAAGTTGAAGGATGGGTAGTGAGACTGGGGGATATAGGCGATCAGCCTCGCCATGTCTCTGATGCCAAGCCCCTTGATATCCATGCCGTTTATCGCGACCTGTCCCCTGTATCCCTTCAGCAGGCCGAGTATGCACCGGAAAAGAGTGCTCTTTCCGACCCCGTTTGGCCCCAGGACAGACAGCAGTTGACCGTCTTTCGCGGTGAAGCCGACATCGTCCAGGACAAGCCGCTCTCCGTAGCTGAAGCTGAGGCCGGAAACCGTAATGCTCAATATGCCTCCCCCTTTCTCGTGATCAGATAGATGAAGAAGGGGGCGCCGATGAAGGCAGTGAGTATTCCCAGGGGGATCTCCGTGGCAAGCAGGTTTCTCGAGACATCGTCCACCAGCAGCAGGAAGATGGCACCGGACAGCATGGTGGCGGGCATCAGATGCTTGTAGTTGCTTCCCACAAGCCTTCTGGAGAGATGGGGGATGACCAGACCTACCCAGCCGATCATGCCGCTGACCGATACGCTGGCGGCTGTGACGAGGGTAGCGCATACAATCACGATTATCCGCACCTGTCTGGAATTGACGCCCATGCTTCTCGCCTCGTCATCGCCCATGGTCAGGACGTTGATTCTCCACCTCAGAAGGAGCAGAGGAATGAGACCCGCCGCCATGGGGAAAACCGCGAACTGGACATCGCCGAGATCCGCTCCTGCCAGGCTGCCCATCAGCCAGTAGGTGATGGCGGGAAGCTGGTTATAGGGGTCGGCCACCAGTTTGATAAAGGATGTGCCCGCGGAAAATAGCGAGCTGACCATAATGCCCGACAGGATCAGTCCCAGTACCCTCTTTCCCTGGGTGTTCTCGCTGATGGCATAGACCAGCGCGACGGTGATCAGGCCGAAGCAGAAGGCGCTCAGGGTGATGACCTGGCTGCTTCCACCGTGGAGAATCGCCAGCGCGGCGCCAAAGGCCGCGCCCGCGGAGGCGCCAAGGATATCGGGTGCCGCCATGGGGTTCTGAAAGATGCCCTGATAGGCTGCGCCGGCAGCAGAGAGGCAGCAGCCCACGAGACAGGCAAGGACGATCCGCGGCAGCCGTATGTTGAACAGGACCGTCGCGAACTGGTCCGTCCAGTACTGTTCGATGGGCACGACCTTCGATATTGGGATGAGGAACAGCTCCTTGGGCGGGATCGGATAGCGCCCCAGCATGAAAGAGCCGACAAAGACGGCTACAAATAGGATGCCCAGGTTCAGCACGATGGCGGAGTAGGGAAGCCGTCTCATCACACGCACCCCATGCTGCTGGTGAGGCCCTCCATCTTCACTTTATCGTTCTCGCTCTCTCCGACGACCGAGTTCCCGAGCGTTGGTTTCCCAGGCAGGTGATGGGGGTTCGGCGAGCGGGCAGCACTCATCTCTGCCCAACTGGACCCTCTGGCCACCATTGCGGAAGATTTCGTGGCAGCCCCCCTCCTGTACAACTCGCCAGAGGGTTTGAGGCTGAACCACTACGGTCCCCGCCAGGACGTCGACGCCGTAGTCGAACAGAATGGGTGTCAAAGGGGTGCTGGGGCCCACCAGCACGACGAGGGCCTGCCGGCTCAGCTCCAGGAGCCGTGGCAAGGTCTTGTTCGCGATGGTGGTGGCGGTGACGAAAACGAGGTCCTGCTCGGGCAAGACGAACTCGCACGCTGGATCCGGTAGATCGCCCTGTTGGGGATGCCGTTCCAGGACTGTTAGCTGGCAGATCTCAGCTAGAGACTCCACCTTGGGGAAGTGTCCGATGACCGCGACTCTCTTCCCACAGATCCTCTCTGTGAAGCGATCGAAGGCGGGATCCTGCGGCAGACTGGCCATCGAGCACCCTGCTAGACTTTCTACGCGCTCCGGTGTATTCAGCGCCGAGTTGATGGCCGCTAGCCCCAGAGATGCTTCGAAGCTGTTCCAGGACTTCACATAACCGGCCAACTGGCGCACCGGCATATCCGTTATCTTGCCCGCTAGTTCTATGCTCGACTCGCCCTCGCGCGGTGTCATGACTACCCCGGTACTTGCGGAGCGAATAAGGATCCAGTGTAATCCCATCAGACAGTCGGACACCCGAAGGTCAGTCGGGATCGCGGCGATCAGATCGTTGTACAGACTCCACACCTACTTCGTGTCCTCCTGGAATCGTAGGACTTGGTGACTCTTCCCTGAGGGTCGCGTGGTAGCTATGCCTGGTCGCTGCCAGCGCCACACCACACAACGCTGGGCAGCGACCAGGCGACGGGCTAGATGCCTATCGACACCGACTTCACTTCGAGGAAGCCCTCCATGCCGTCCGTTCCTGCCTCGCGGCCCATGCCGCTCTCTTTGACTCCTCCGAAGGGGATGTGAGGGCCCACAGGTGCAGGGTCGTTGGCGCCGATGATGCCGTACTCCAACTGCTCGCTCACCCGGAAAATCCTACCCACGTCTCGCGTGAAGAAGTAGGCGGCCAAGCCGTAAGGGGTATCGTTGGCCAGGCGGATGGCCTCCTCCTCTGTATCGAAGGCCATGATCGGAAGTACGGGGCCGAAGGTCTCTTCGTGCATAATCAGCATGTCCGTGGTTGCTTCCGCCAGAACAGTTGGCTCATAGAAGTGACCCTTGAGGTCACCGCTAACCTTCGCGGGCTTGCCGCCTGCCAGAATGCGAGCACCCTTGGCCTGGGCATCCTCCACATGCCTGGTGGCTTTCTCGATGCCGCGGCCGTCGATCAACGGACCCATCTGTACCTCGGGGTCGAGCCCGTTCCCCACGCGGATTCCCTTGGCGAGCGCGGCGACTTTCTCGGAGAAGGCCTCGAGCACCTTGCGCTGGACCAGGACGCGGTTGGTGCATATGCAGGTCTGGCCGCCATTGCGGAACCGGGAGGCTATTACCGAGCGCGCCGCAAGGTCCAGATCGGCGTCTTCGAAGACCAGGAAGGGCGCGTGGCCTCCCAACTCCATGGAGACTCGCTTCACCGTGCCTGCCGTCAGAGCCAACAGTTGCTTTCCCACCTCGGTCGAGCCGGTGAAGGTGAGCTTCCGCACCTGGGGGTTGGTGGCGAACTCCTCGCCCATGCCCGCCGAATTGGTGCCCGTCACAAGGTTCACCACGCCCTTAGGCAAGCCCGCGAGGGCCAGCAGCTCGAAGATCTCCGCCGTGACGAGAGGAGTCGCCCTGGCTGGACGCAGGATGGTGGTGCAACCGGCAGCCAGGGCGGGTCCCAGCTTCCGAGTTACCATGCTGGCGGGGAAGTTCCAGGGGGTTATCGCAGCTACTACCCCCACAGGCTGCCGGAAGGTGAGTATTCGCCGGTTCGGCGCGGCTGGAGGGATCACTCGACCATATATGCGCCGGGCTTCCTCGGCATTCCACTGAAGGAAGCTGGCCGTTTGCGCGATCTCGACCCGGGCTTCCGCCAGGGGCTTCCCGTTCTCCACGGTCAGTGTAGTTGCCAACTTCTCCTGGTGTTGCTCGATCAGATTGGCGGCCCTCATCAGCAGCCGGGCGCGCTGTTCTGCTGGGGTGTTCGCCCAAAGGGGGAATGCCTCGTGAGCTGCTGTGATGGCTGCCCGGGCGTCCTCGCGATCGCCGTCGGCCACATGGGCCAGCAACTCCCCGGTGGCCGGATTTCGGACCTCGAACCTCCGGCCGGTTCGCGCCGGTCTCCACTCTCCATCGATGTACATCCGGACTTCACGCACGCTGTTCGATTCCACTTCTGGTGTCTCCTTCGTCCTCAACATGGTCTTGTTGCGGCCCCTTGCCTGGAATCGCCAAATGCCGCGGGGATGTATGGCTATAGATCGACGTAATCTCGGGGTGCTGAGAAAGAGGAGACAGCTCCGCATGAGCCTATCCGTCGCTGCTGTTTAGGCAACGTGGAACAAGGCCCACCACTGAGGGGTGAGCAGGCATCTCCTTTCCAAGCACGCGGAGGCAGGATCGTTTCCTCCCCTACCCGAGAACGCGACCAGTAGTCGCGAACCGCCGTTTCGGCGAACGGCCTCCAGCGCCCATAGGCTTGCGCCCTTAGGGCGGAAGGCTCGGAGATGAGACTATTCAGTTGTCTTGAACCTAATAAGGCTGGGCGTCCCTTGGATGTTCGTGGATGCCGTTCCGATGGGACGGATGCCAGTGAACCGCTGCCATGGCGGTTCGATTTCCCAGCCGGAGTCGAAAGCTGCCCTTGTCGAGAAGAGTCTACGGCTGTTGGAAGCGATCGTCGGCCCGGATCTCCTGAACGCGCTCCACTCGGCCTGCGAACCAGCCAATGCGGTCTGTCTGCCGATCGTCGATCGCCGGCACGTAGGGTTTGATGTCCAGCAAGGGGGTTCCGTCCACGATGTCGACGTCTTCGATGAGCAATCGCCCTTCCTCAACCCCAGTTAGCCGCACGACGGAAATACCGATGGGATTGGGACGCTTGGGGGAGCGGGTGGCGAAAATGCCGTGGGCCTTCAGATCCATGAAGGGGACTACCTCGAGTTCCACTCCCTTCGACAGGTGGAGATGGTAGATCAGGGTAAGGTGTGAAAAACCCTCGATATCCTTGATGCCTCCGGCTAGACTGGGAGCCAATTCGATGGTGCCGGCCACACCACGCGCGGCTACCGCCTGGATCGGCATCCCGACCACATCGACATAAGGCGACCGTATGATCCCTATGGGTTGATATGTCACTGGTTGCATGCTTTCGACTCCCAGGTGAGTGCTTAGACGGTGTGGTGCTCGTGGAGGCGGCCTCGCGGCCCCTCTGGGGGCTCTGAGATAGGAGGAGGACTCCGTGGTTTGGGGCAAGAAGCAACGACTCTATGACAGCAGGGCACTGTGCCAATGCGCAGCAACCCACTCTCGATGGAGGTGGTTGACATCTCCTTTCCAAGCACGCGGAGGCAGGATCGTTTCCTCCCCTACCCGAGAACGCGACCAGTAGTCGCGAACCGCCGTTTCGGCGAACGGCCTCCAGCGCCCATAGGCTTGCGCCCTTAGGGCGGAAGGCTCGGAGATGAGACTATTCAATTATGATGCATGTTACGGTACAACTAGTACAATGTCAACGGCGCCTTGCCTGGCTGAGCAGATAAGTCTGTTCTCGAAGCAGCTTCTCGGGGGTCATCGGCAGTTCGCGCAGGCGGATCCCAAGGGCACGGTGCAGGGCGATGGCGATGGCGGCGGGCGGTGGAGTTACCGGTGGCTCGGCGACACCCCGGACTCCGTAGGGATGGCCGGGGTTGGGCACCTCCACCAGGACCGTCTCGATGGCGGGCACATCCAACGCCGTCGGCATGCGGTAGTCGAGGAAGCTCTTGTTGAGCAGATGGCCGCGCTCGTCGTACTGATAGCCCTCGCTCAGTGCCCTGCCGATGCCCTGAACGACGGCACCCTGGATCTGTCCTTCGGTGTGAGCCGGGTGGATGGCAGTGCCCACGTCTTGGACCGCCGTGTATCGGAGAATGTTGACCTTGCCGGTATCCGGATCGACCTCCAGGTCCACCAGGTGGGCGGCCATCACGCTTCCCACGCCCTTTGGGTCCAGATTGGCGGTCACGAAGATGGGTCCTCCCGTCGACAGCACCTTCGCAGCCACCTCACGGAAGGTGAGGCGTCTGCTCGCCTCCGCGGTTGTGGAGAAGGCCCCGTCCCCGTAGCGAACTGTCGAGGGCTCCATGCCCCAGATCAGGGCTGCTCGCTCCCCCATCCGCCGCAGCAATTCGTCAGCGGCTTGGATTGCCGCCAGGCCGGTTGCAAAGGTGGTGCGGCTTCCCCCGCTGGTGGCGGTGTAGCCGATGGAGTCGGTGTCGCCGACGTTGGCGTGGATCTCTTGCAGGGGGATGCTGAGCCTTTCGGCTGCCTGCATCGCCACGGCCGTCCTGGCGTTGCTGCCCAGGTCGATCGATCCCATGGTCAGGTTCACGGAACCATCCGGATTGACCCCCAGTGAGCAGGAGGAGGCTAGCCCGTTGTTGGGCCACCATCCGCAGGCCACGCCACGCCCTCGGTTTTGTCCCATGAGTGGTGTCTTGTAGTGTTCGGTCTTCATGGCGGCCTGCAGCGTTTCGACGAAACCGATCAGCGGATAGACAACGCCATCGATCCGGCGCGTTCCCTCCCGGGCGAGGTTCTTCAAACGGAACTCCAGCGGGTCCATGCCTATGCTCTCGCAGAGCTCGTCGATAAGGGTCTCGTAGGCGAAGGCAACGTGGGTGGCGCTCGGTGCCCGGTAGGAGCCACTCTTCGGCTTGTTCACCACGACATCGTACGCATCGAAACGGCCGTGAGGGATGTCGTAGGGAGCGAGCATGCAGGTGGCCGCTCGCTCGGCCCAGCTATTGGAAGCGTAGGCCCCCGATTCGAAAAGGAGGTAGGCGGTGGCGGCAGTGATCCGGCCTTCGCGTGTTGCCCCCATCTTCAGACGGATGAAGCAACCCGAGGAGGGGCCGGTGGCCTCGAGGACCTCGGACCTGCTCATGACCATCTTCACGGCGCGCCCCGCCTTGCGAGCCAGCAGCGCGGCTACTGGTTCCAGATAGCTGGCGTTTCGACCGCCGAAGGCGCCACCCGGCTCGGTAGGGATGACCTTCACCTGAGAGACCGGGATGCGTAGCAGCTCAGCCGCGTCCCGGCGGACGTAGAAGGCCCCTTGAGTGGAGGACCAGAGCTTGAGGCTCCGGTCCGAACTCCATGCAGCTACAGTCGCCTGAGGCTCGAGATACCCCTGGTGGACGGTGGCCACGCGATACTCCCGCTCGAGGATCACCTCGGCCTCGGCGAAGCCCTTCTCTGGGTCTCCCTTGAGGCGCCACAGGTGGTGAGCCACATTGCCCTGTTCCCCCTCGGGGAGGCCGCCCGGGGACTGGGTTGCCGCACCTTCGTGGAGGATAGGGCAGGAGTCCTCGATCGCCCGCAGCGGGTCCAGCACCGGCGGTAGAACCTCGTACCGGACATCGATTAGCCTCAGGGCTTCCTCGGCGAGCCAGGGATCTACCGCTGCCACTGCCACCAGAGGGTGGCCACAGTAGAGAACCTTGTCGCTGGCCAGGTAGGCGTCGCGGAACTGCTTCCGATTTTGAGTTACGCTGTCCGGATCGGCGATCTCCTGGGCCGACCACAGATCTCGCCATGTGGCCACCGCGAGAACTCCGGGCAGCGCCTCGGCCCGGCTCACATCCATCGATAGGATGCGGGCGTGGGCGTGGGGGCTGCGCAGCAGCTTGCCGTGGATCATTCCGGGGAGTTTGACGTCGATCCCGTAGACGGCACGACCGGTCACCTTGTCGAACGCGTCCAGAGCTGTTGGTCGGGTGCCAATGACCTTATAGGGGCTGGCAGAAGTGTCCTTGGGAAAGGTTGCTTCTTGAGTTCCGGTCACGTTTCAGATCCTTCCGCAGTCAGGTCTTGCTGCCTCACGCGGGTCGCGGCGTCTTTCACCGCACGCACGATCTTGTCGTACCCCGTGCACCGGCACAGGTTCCCCGCCAGCCAGAAGCGGATCTCTTCCTCGGTGGGGTCGGGGTTCCGATCCAGGAGTGCCTTGGAGGCCATTAGCATCCCGGGTGTGCAGTACCCGCACTGAACGGCGGCGTTGTCCAGGAATGCCTGCTGCAGGGGATGGAGCTCTCCCGACTTCGCCAGTCCCTCGACCGTGGTTACCTCCTGTCCTTCGATCTCCGCTCCGAGCACCAAGCAGGAGTTCACCAGCCGCCCGTTGAGCAGCACGCTGCAGGCCCCGCAGTTGCCGTCGTTGCAGCCCTCCTTGGTGCCCGTCAGATTGAGGATGTCACGCAGACACTCCAGAAGGCTCTGGCGGGGATCGCAGAGGAACTCCACCGCTTCGCCGTTGACTTTTGCCGACACGCGAACCCTAGTAGCCATAAGTCCTCTTCTCCTGTGAATTCCCTTGTACCCTTTCCATGGCACCCTGCAGCGCCCGTCTGGTGAGCACCTCCACCAGGTGCTGGCGGTAGGCGATCGACCCTCGCATGTCGGTGATCGGGCAGGCAGACTCCCGGGCCATGGTCGCAGCCTCGCCGAAGGCATCCTCGGAAGGGGTCTTACCGACCAGGGACTCGCCTGCCTCCCGAACCAACAGGGGGGTGGGCGCGACGGCCCCAAGGGCGATACGTGCCGAGACAATCCTCTGGAGATCCTCGCTCAGCGCTATGCTGGCTCCCACCCCCACCACCGCGATATCCATCTCGTTGCGAGGGATGAAGCGCAGGTAGCGGGCACCGCCGCGAGGCTGGGGAGGAGGGATGTGAATAGATAGCAGCAGTTCGCCTGGCTCTAGGGTGTTGCGCCCTGGCCCCGTGCAGAAGTCCTCTACCGGCACCACTCGACTACCTGCGGCGCCGACGATTCGGCAGCTAGCTCCCATGACCATCAGGCTAGGGATCGAGTCCCCGCTTGGGGCGGCGTTGCACAGGTTCCCTCCGACAGTTGCCCTCCCCTGTATGGCAACGCCCCCGATCAGGGAGGTGGAGTCGACCAGCGCTGGATAGAGAGCCCGCACCTGGGGATCCTCGTAGATGTGGCAGCAGGGGACGGCGGCCCCCAGGGTGAGCCCCTGGATAGGGTCGTAGGAGAGTTGGGTCAACTCAGGGATGCGTTTGAGGTCCACTAGAAGATCGAGATCGGCGCGACCGGATCGAAGTCGGACCAGCAAGTCGGTACCGCCAGCGAAAGGCCGGGCTCTGTCACCTCGATCGGCCAGCATGGCAACCGCATCTTCAAGGGAACCGGGGGCCGCGTATTCCAACGGTTTCATGTTGTATCTCCGTTTGGTGTTTGCGCGAGGGAATGGACAGATCGGCTAGGAGTCGATGCCCCCGATCTGCTCCAGGATCCGAGCCGGGGTCATGGGCAGCGGAAGTACTTCTCGTTGGGCTTTGCATCGCATGGAGGGGTCGAACCGGAGGATTCTGGCCACAAATCCCTCCAGGTGACGACGGCCAATACCCCGGGAAGCGCCTCGGCCCGGCTGGTATCGATGGCCTTGATGCAGGCGTGGGCGTGAGGGCTTCGCAGAACCTTGCCGTAGGCCATTCTCGGTACCTTGACGTCGGCGCCGTAGATTGCCCGCCCGGTCACCTTTTCCATCCCGTCTCTGCGGATCGGCGTGGAACCTATCACTCTGTACATCGGTACCCTCTCGCACCCATTGGCGACTATCTTATTGTGATGAATGTAGTAGAACAAATATTACAATAGGTCGAATCAAAGCCTGCAGGTCGCTCCGGACGGACTGCTTAGTCGATTGCCGCGGGACTCGGGGTGGACTCGAGTCGCCCTACCAGGGACTCACCTGTGGGTATTCGTGGTACGTTTGTTCTCCAAGGCTCGCTGGTACTGATCCGGGGTGTTCAGATTCCACAGTACCTCGGGAGTGCTGAAAGGGACTTCGACGATCGCTTCCCTGTGACGGAGTATCACCTCTCGAAGTCCCTTTCGCTCCTCTATCCTTTGGCGAGAGCCGCCTTGATCTTCGCTGGCGCGGCAGGAAGATCCTTTATCCAGATCCCGCAGGCGTCATGGATCGCGGAAATAACCGCGGGTGCGGTGGGAACCATCGTCATCTCGCCGATCCCGGTGGCACCCTTGGGCCCGTTCGTCCTGGGGGTCTTCCTCAGGATGATCTCCATGTCGAAGGCAGTGCGCATGGTGGGGAACTTGAAGGTGACCCAATCCTTGGTCTGGCCTGCCACGAACTCCTCGCGCAGGGCCCATCCGACACCCTGGTCCATGCCGCCTTCTATCTGGCCCTCCACGTTGACCGGGTTTATCAGGGTGCCGGCGTCCACCGCCGCGGTCATCTTGAGTACCTTTACCTCTCCGGTCTCGATGTTGACCTCGATTTCGGCCATTTGCAGGGCGTGGATCTGGACGTGGAAGGTAGGTCCCTGGCCGGTCTTTGGGTCCATGGCGCCCAGGTCGGGAATCTTCTTCGTCCCGATGTATCGGGTTGGCTTTCCAGCTTCCTTTAGGGCCTTGTAGCTTCCATTGCCGGTTTCGGCCATTGCGGCCTTCAGCTGTTCCAGGGCCGCCATCAAGGCTCCGCCTACCATGAAGGTGATCCGGCTGCCCGACGCGGGGCCGGTGGAGGTAGTGCGATCTGTATCCCTGACCACCAGCCGGACCTTGCTCAGGGGGATACCCAGGGTATCGGCGGTGAGCTGGGTGAGCATGGAGTCGTTGCCCTCGCCGGGGTCGGCCACCGCGGCGTAGATGGTGACTCCGTCGTCGGGATCCATCTCCAGGGCGACCGTGGCAAGCTCCGAGGATCTGGCGGTACCGTAAGCGCCCCCTGCCAGCCCCACTCCACGCCTGATTGGCCCTGTCTTGTGGCTCTTCGCGTCGCTCAATGCTCGGTCGTAGTGGGGTCTCAGGGCGTCGCATAGCTCCGGGAAGGGCCACTCATCAACTGGAGGGCCGCTGGACTTCCGCTGGCCGGGCCTCAATGAGTTCCGCAAACGGAACTCCAGGGGATCCATTCCGATCTTATGGGCCAGCATGTTGACCGCACACTCTAGCGCGAAATGGTGCTGGGGTCCCCCTGCCCCCCGGGCGGCACTACCATAGATGTTGTTTGTGTATACCAGGCGGCCCGTGGCGTCGACGTTGGGGATGTGATAGTTGCCACACATAATCAAGAGCGGGCGGTTGGCGACGTTGTTGGCTCCGGACGTGTAGGCGCCATTGTCGACGTAGTAATCCATGGTCACCGCCGTGAGTTGGGCGTCCCCGTCGCAGGCGAGCTTCACCTCCATCTCGAATGGGTGGCGCTTCGGAGTCATCAAGATGGATTCGGCCAGGGTAGGCATGTAGCGTACCGGCCGCTGAAAGTGCAGCGCGGCCGCGGCCGCTAAACCCTCTGACGTGACTTCGACCTTGATGCCGAACTGGCCACCTACGAACGCCTCCTCGTAGCGCATGTTCTCCCATCCGAGGGCATCCTGCAGCACGTGGAGGTGTTTGTGAATGTTGATGCTGCGGCCAACGACCACGAGCTGTGCGTCCTCCCCCTCTCCCTCCCAGTAGGCGACGCTGGCCTCGGGCTCGAGGGGTGCCTGATGATTCCAATGGGTAGTGAAGCGGGATTCCACCGTGTGGGCCGCCTCCGCGAGCGCCTTCTCGGCGTTGCCCTTGACCAATGGCTGCTTGTAATAGAGGTTGGGATAGTCGGAATGGAGCTGAGCAGCGCCATCGGCCAACGACTCTCGCGGAGAACCCAGTACCGGTAGAAGCGTGTAGTCCACGACGACGGCCTCTGCCGCCGCAACGGCCTGCTCACGCGTCTCCGCCACCACTATAGCCACCGGATCGCCGATGCTGCGAACCCTATCCTCGCATAGTAGAGGTCGATCCGCGATGAGGTTGGTGAGTCGGTTGCTGCCCTTGATGTCCCTGGCCGTCATGACACCGAGGATCCCTGGCATGGACTCGGCGGCGGCGGAGTCGATGCCCTTGATGAGGGCGTGAGGGTGAGGGCTACGGACGGCGGCGACCTCGAGGGATCCTGGGATCATGATATCTGCGGAGAAGTCGGCGACACCGCAGGCCTTGAGCATGGATGAAGGGCGAGGGTGGGAGACCCCCATGACGGGGCCGTTGGGGTC
>DIXP01000039.1 GCA_002436065.1 Chloroflexi bacterium UBA6077 | reverse complement strand
CTGAATTTCAAACCGTTGTTGACAGGGTTGGCTAGATAGGATTCTGGGCAGGGACGTAAACCCTGAGCACAAAAGAGCGGAGGCCCTGAACAAGAAGGCCATCGAGCAGATAGCCGGGGAGCAGTACGAAGAGGCCGAGAGGCTGCTCCTGGAGGCATCTGGACTGATGCCCAACACCGCGGCATACCACCACAACCTGGGCGCCGCCTACATGGGCCAGAAACGCTACTCCTTAGCCCTGAAGGAGATGCGGAGAGCCCACCGCCTTGACCCGGAGGACCTGGAGACACGGATTGCGGTAGCTAAGATCCAAGCTCACCAGGGAAAGCAAGCGGAGTCATTGGCCGAATATCGCAAGCTGTGCAACGAAGCCCCTAAGGACTGGCGCTCCCACGCGGCGTTGGGCAACGCCCTTCTGCAGGGAGGGCAAACCGACGAGGCCTTGGTGTACCTGGAGAGAGCCGCCCAGATGAAGCCGCGAGAAGAGCTGGTCCACATGGTGCTGGCCGTCGCCCACGAGCAAAGAGGCGACCTGTCCAAGGCCATCGACGCCTACAGAGAGGTGCGGAGGGTGACTCGCACCCAGCAGAACCGTGCAGTCGCCGAGGAGAAGGTTCGCCAACTCAGAAGGCAGTTGGCTCAGAAGTAGCCGAGGCTGAGGGAGCAGATCAACCGTTCCCACCCTGACCATATTCTCATAATCTCCACGCACCCGCACCACCCCTTTCTGACAGTTCTTTGGTGACCCTTCCCTCGCCCCCCTTTATTATCGGAGCACGAACAGCAACTCTAAAGGGGGTGCTAAAGATGACAGCACCGTCGATCGGAAGCAGACGGACCATGGTCCTGGGAGTAGCCCCTCTTGTCCTCCTGCTAATTGTGGTTCTGGCATGGCGATTCGCACCGGCCAGCACAGAGATCACAGACCCCGCCACCGACTACTGGCAAGGTGAGTACTTCGCCTTCTATCCCCAACAGGGTATGGACCCCCGGCTTGGTACCACACCCCAGACCCGACCCGCCATGATCCGCGAGGATGCCAACATCGATTTCGACTGGGGCAGAGATTCGCCTGACCCTAGCATTCCAGTAGATCGGTTCTCCATCCGCTGGACCAGGGTTGCCCACTTCACCAAGGGGGGTTATCGCTTCAACGTGAGGAGCGATGATGGGTTCCGGCTCTACATCGACGACATCCTGCAGTTGGATCACTGGTTCGACAGCCGAAATCTGAGTCAATCAGTAGATGTCAAGGTCTCCGAGGGAAAGCACAAGCTCAAGGTCGAGTACTACGAGAACTGGGGCAACGCCTTAGTCAGCATGGGGTGGGAACCAATCCCCGACGACGCGGTGACCTCAGCCGGCACCGCCCTACCCGCCGTTGCGGTCGCGTCGATATCACCGAAAGCCTCCAACCCTGTTCAAACCGAAGAGGAACAGCAGCCAGTGGCCACGATTGTCTCGGCCAAGACACTTCCTGCGATACAGCCCCCAGTGGATAGCCCACCGAAGCCCAGGCCCACCGGGAACCAGATCGTGAACGGTAGCTTCGAGCAGGACGCCAACAGCGACAGCATCCCCGACGCTTGGACGGTTTCCATCCATGACAGCGAATTCGGCCTGGCGACCGGCCAGGCCGACGTCCCTGAAGGAAATAGAGTAGCCATCTTCCGGCCCTCGCTGAAGTCCTTCACAGTCACGCAGGAAGTAGCTGCCTCGCAGCACGAGAACTACCAGTTTACCGGGCGGGTCAACATCCCCAGCTCTGGCGGCTGGTTCAGGCTCTCCATCACCCTGATACCACTGAACGATCAGGGCCAGCCGTTGGCCACCCTGGACCAGGCGATTCACAGCCAGCCAACCTCAGGCTGGGTAGAGATGAGCAATAAGGTCACGACCCCCACTTACACGTCGAAGCTGAGGGTGCAGATCAAGGCGGACGTTATGCGGGCAACAGCCTACGTGGACGATCTACAGCTGCAGCTGGCAACGCCTTAGTGCTGCGGCATAGTACATCTGGTAGGCGGCCGGGAGCCGCCTGCTGGGAGCGCGGGCCGCTGGCCCGCGAGGAGGGGCGGACAGGACGGGTGAAAGGGGACGAGCCCCTTGCCTACAGGACGGGCGGGCCAGCGGCCCGCGCTCCCAGCATTGGATCGCCTCCGGCGACCAATCAGAACCAGTTTGGCTGAGCAGTAGCACTCAGGCAGAGCGGACGTGATGGGTATCGCCATGCTCGCTGAGCACCAGGCCGCCGTGGTCTCGATGACCACGGCGGCCTCACGTTCAACCACTGGAGAGCCCGGCGCTAATCCTTGTCGCTAACCCCTGCCTCCGCGAATGTGGCCATCTCGTCCTGGATGGCCAGGGCGTCGTCGATCAGATGCATCGCCACCGCCGAGCCCGTCCCTTCGCCAAGGCGCATGTCCATGTTGAGCAGTGGACGGAGCCCAAGGGCACGAAGTACCGCGCGATGGCCGGCCTCTACCGACTGGTGGGAGGGCACCAGGTACTCCCTCGCCTGTGGGCAGATCCGAGCCGCCACCAGCGCAGCTGCCCCGGAAATGAAACCGTCAACCACCACAGGCAATCGATGGCCAGCCCCTGCGAGGATCACCCCCACCAATCCAGCGATCTCCAGCCCACCCAGCTTCGCCAGCACACCGATTGGGTCCGACGGGTCGGGCCGGTTCACCCTGATCCCTCGCTCGATGACCCGGATCTTTCGCTCCAACCCCGCGTCATCGAGGCCGGTGCCTCTGCCGACCACCTCTGCCACCGGTTCCCCCGCCAGGACGGCCACCAGGGCGGAGGAAGGCGTCGTATTCCCAATGCCCATGTCTCCCGTGGCGACCAGGTCCAACCCCTTCGCCACCTCAGCCTCCACCGCCTCGATGCCTACCAGGATCGCCTCTTCGGCCTGCGCCCGGCTCATGGCCGGCCCGACGGCAAGGTTCGCCGTGCCCGGAGCCACCTTCCGCCGAAGCAACCCCTCCTTCTCTGGGAGTTCAGAGGCCACCCCTACGTCCACCACCACAACCCTGGCTCCGGCCCGACGACTCAGGACATTGATGGCCGCACCCCCTGCCAAGAAGTTGAGCACCATCTGTGGGGTCACATCCTGCGGGTAGGCCGAGACCCCCTCGGCGCAGACACCGTGGTCCCCAGCCATGACCACCACGGCCTTCCTGGGCAGCCTGGGCCGCGCCTTCCCAGTAATGCCTGCGATCTGCACAGCCAACTCCTCCAGCCGCCCAAGGCTTCCCCGCGGCTTGGTCAACTGATCCTGGCGATCGGCGGCCGCACGCATGGCAGCCTCGTCCAGAGGTCCGATGGACTCGATAATGCGTCGGATAGATCCCATTGCCCACTCCTTATGTCAACTTTCGATAGGCTGGAGACAGGGCTGGCGGCCTCCTGGGCGACAATCGGTGCTTCAGCGGGCATGCAAAAGGCCCCTCAACCGGCACATGCCGATCGAGGGGCCAGGACATGCGAGTCCACAGCGGCGCCAAGCCTCGAGCGCGCAGTCGAGTGCGTCTAGGCAGGTCTCCTGGCTCGTGGATCGTCGCTTCCCCGCGCCTTCCCACCCTAACACGATCTGTCTTGAGAACCGGGGCTATCGAACCATCTTCTGCAAGCCCAGGACGAATCGCGTGACCAAGGGCAGTGGCTACAGGCGGGGTCGCTCCCCACTCACAGTGGCGGGCCCGCGCCGGATTCTCACCGGCTTCCCTATTCTCCCCCGAAGGGGCACCCAGAGGCTATTCCTGTTTCCAGGCGAGATGGTACAAGAACTCTCACCCCGCCGTCAACCATCCGGGTAGTCCATGCTTCCAGCAGCCCGGGGATATCCTGCTGGGCCTCCTTCTCGAGCCCGCGAGCCCGGCCCTCATCCTCGGGCGCGAAGAGCACCCCCAGGGCGGTCCCGCTGTGGGCAGCGCAGACGCCGAGGGCGTGGAAGTCGCGACCGAGAGCGATCACCGACTCCAACTGCGGCTTGAAAAGAAGCTGTTGATTCGCCCTTGCACTGAGAATGGCAGCCTCGCCGACCAGTCCCCACCGACGTTGCCGCAATCCGGCGCGCAGCAGTTCCATGGCACGGCCATGCTCTGCTTCCAGCGACCCAACCCCCTTCAGGTCGAGGCGGGCGTTGAAGTCGACGGTGTCCACCGCTCCGTCGAAATCCAGCGCTACCACCCACAGTGGAGGAGTACTGCCCAGCTTCTCCCAGCGACTGCCACCGCGATGGTCAAACAGGGCCAGGCCGGGGAACATGGTCCCGTCACTAGGCTCCACCGTCACCGCCAGTCGGGCCATCGCCTCGGGGTGCAGGCTACAACCTGCGGCCTCGGAAGCGGCAGCGATGGCACCCACTACGTCGGCCGTGCTGGAGCCGAACCCCTTGCAGGGAGGAAGGGAGCAGGAGACCTCCAGCCGGAACGGCACGTCGGCGCATCCCAACAGCGCCAGAGTGGAGGCAGCGGCTCGATGGGCTTTAGAGGACGAGGGCGTTCCCCTGGCAGGGCTATCCCCCAGGGTCACCCGGACGAGGCTGTATCTGTCTATAGGACAGGAGACCAGGAAGGGCATACCCGCCATCATCCCCTGCACCAACTCGCCACAGGTGCAAGGGACCTGCACTTCGGCCATCCCCGATCCCCTGATAGTCATGCCTGCTCCCTTGCCAACCGTTTCACGTCTACCGGTATTCCCGCCACCATCAGCAGTACCTGGTCGGCCTCCAACGCTATCCGCCGGTTCAACCCGCCCAGTAGATCGCGGTAGGCCCTGCTGAGGGCATTGGGCGGCACCAGGCCAAGGCCAACCTCGTTGGAAACCAGCAGGAGAGTGAGATCCGCCGACTTAGCTGCGCTCACCAGGCCTGTCACCTGGGCTTCCAGATCCCTGGCGAGCCTATCCACCATGATGGGCCACTCGGCGTCACTCTCCGGACCGGGGCCGGCGGCTGTGCCGCTCCCTACATCGTCAGGCCGATCTTGTGCCGGCAGGCGGCAGAGGTGGTTGGATACCCAGATGGTGAGGCAATCCACCACGACCACACGACTGTCTCTCGATGCGTCCTGGACGGCCCCAACCAGATCCAGCGGCTCCTCGATGGTTCGCCACTCCGCAGGCCTTGACGCCTGGTGGGCCGCGATCCTGTGCCGCATTTCTTCGTCGTGGGCCTCGGCCGTGGCGATGAAAGCGACCCCTCCACGGCTGTCCCTCGCCATCCTCTCGGCCAGGCTACTCTTGCCGCTGCGAGCGCCCCCCATTATCAGGGTGATATTGCCCATGGCCTAACCCCGCAGTCCGATGATCTGATACAGCCTGCCCACGTCCAAGTTGCCGCGGAGGCAGTCGGCTAGACGGTCGTACTCGGCATCGCGGCTGAGAGTCGGCGCATCCCCATCGGGGATCGACACGCCGCGCCTATCGGCCAGCCACTGTACAAGCGACCTCCGGAGGCATCGGTTCTCGAACAGTCCATGCAGATATGTGCCCATGACCAGTCCTCTGGAGCACAGGCAGCCATCCAGACTGGGAGTTCGCTCCGTCCGCCCGTCTGCAGTCCCTTGCGGGCGGGCCGCCCGCGCTCCCGGCTGCTCATCCTCCGCGAGATGGAAGAGTGGCTCGCCTTTGTGAGTAGTCGTCCCCATGTGGATCTCATAGGCCCCTATCTCCTCCCCTCGCGCCATCGCAAAGGGCCCATCCCCGGCCAACACCCGCGCCGCAACCCTGGTTGTACGCTTGCCGGCGGCGAAGGTGGTAGTCGCGGGCAACAAACCCAACCCTGCAGTCTCAACCTGCCCCGATTCCACCCCCTCGGGGTCGAGTATCCTGTTCCCCAGCATCTGATAGCCGCCGCAGATGCCGAGTACGGGGGTGCCACTGCCAACCAGGGCAAGCACCGCCCTGGCCAGTCCGGACTCGCGTAAGAAGTCCAGGTCCGCCACCGTGCTCTTGCTGCCAGGGATGATCAGCAGGTCCGGCCGGCCGAGCTTGAGGGGATCGGCAACGTAGCGCAGCCCGACGGCGGGCTCGGCCTCCAGCAGGTCGAAGTCGTCGAAGTTGGCGATGCGTGGTAGCCGCAACACTGCCACGTCCAGCAGCCCCGAGCCCGGCCGCACCCCCTCCAGCACCACAGAGTCCTCATCTGAGATGAGCAGGTCGCGAAGGTAGGGAACCACACCCAGCACGTGAACGCCGGAGCGCTCCTCCACGAAGCGGAGTCCTGGCTCCAGCAGGGAAACATCGCCCCGGAACTTGTTGATCACAAGCCCTTTCACCAGCGCTCGCTCCCGCGGTTGCAGCAGATCCAGAGTCCCCACCAGGGAAGCGAAGACCCCACCCCGGTCGATATCCCCCACCAGCAGCACCGGAGCCTCTGCATGCAGCGCTACCCGCATGTTGACTATGTCGTTGTCTCTCAGGTTCACTTCGGCCGGACTGCCGGCCCCCTCTATCAATACGAGGTCGTAGCGCTCCCGCAGGCTCGCCAGCGAGGAGGTAACCGCCTCCCACAGCTCTCCCTTCCTGCGATAGTAGTCCCGCGCCCGCAACGTCTCCCTGGGGGTGCCCAACACCACCACCTGGCACCTGCTATCCTCCTCCGGCTTGAGGAGGATGGGGTTCATTTCCACCGTGGGGTCTATGCCCGCCGCCTCGGCCTGGACCGCCTGGGCACGGCCGATTTCCCGCCCATCCAGAGTCGCGGCGGAGTTCAGGGCCATGTTCTGAGCCTTGAAGGGGGCCACACGGTACCCCTCTCTGCGGAACAGCCGGCATAAGCCTGCCACCAGCAGGCTCTTTCCTGCAGAGGAACCAGTCCCCTGCACCATCAGCACCCTCGCGGTCATGCCCTCACTCCTCCTGCACGCGGCTCGAGGTGACAGCGCTCGTTCAACAGCGTGATAGTCCCCATATCTGCCGCACGCTCGATTACGGTCACTCCCGCATGGTCCAGGTGAAAGGACCAGTGCATTTCGGGCGGAAGTCCCAACAGTAGACAGATCAGCACACGGAGCGGCCCCCCGTGCGAGACGACAAGGAGGGTAGGGCTGAAGGAGCAGCCAGAAGCGCCCTCACCCCGACCCTCTCCCTCGGGGAGAGGGAGCACAGTTCCCCCTCTCCCCGAGGGAGAGGGTCGGGGTGAGGGTCGAGACAATACGGCGCCGACTTCCTCCTGCCAGACTCTGAGCCGATCGGCCAGCAGCCCAACCGCCTCCCGCTCCCACGAGGCATAGGACTCCGATGCCACTCCCGTGGCCATCACCTCACCTGGTATCTCTATCTCCCGCAATGCCGGTGATTGTATCAGCCCAGTCTCATCTCGCCCGGCTACTATTACCTCGGCAGTCTCCCTGGCCCTGGCCATGTCGCTGCTCCAGACGGCCCGGAACGGGCAATCGCGAAACCGACGCGCGAGCGCCTCCGCCTGATACCTCCCCTCGGCGGTCAGCGGCGCGTCGGGGTGGGAAGACTCGGCCAGGGCATGCCGCACCAGCAGGTATCTAAGCATCGGCCAGCACCCCGCGCACCGCTGCTACCAGCATCTGACATTCCGGCAGCGTCCGGATGCCAATCCTCACGTAGGACGGCAGGCCGAAGGAGGTGCAGTCCCTCACACAGATCCCCCGGTTCATCATGACCGCCCTGAAGCCCGACCCTTCGCCTACCCTTACCAGCACGAAGTTGGCTACCGACGGTATTACTCGCAGCCCCAGTCCCGATAGCTCCCTGGACAGATACGCCCGTCCCTCAACTACCACTCGACGGGCCCTTTCCACGTGCTGACGCTCCCGCAAAGCCGCCAACCCCGCCTGTTCGGCCGCGACGCTCACGTTCCAGGGAAGTCTCACCCGGTTGAGGTCCTCGATGATCGAGGGTCGAGCGACCGCATAGCCCAGCCGCAACCCAGCCAGGCCGTGGTCCTTGGTCATGGAGCGGAGTAGCAGCAACCTCCCGGAGGAGAGGAGGGGCATCAGATTCGGGGGAGCATCGCAAAAAGGTAGATACGCCTCATCTACAACCAGCAGCGTCTGGTCACAGTGCTCCAGCAACTCCTCCACGTCAGACGCCGTTACCCTCTGGCCAGTAGGGTTGTTGGGATTGCAGAGGAACGCTAGCCTCGGGCGCTCCCGGTCAATAGCACGCCCGAATGCCTTCAGATCGAGGGCAAACCCGTTCTCCTCCCTGGCAAGTAGCTGCAGCACGCACCCTCCCACCACCTGGCAAGCACGCGCGTACTCGCCAAAGGTAGGGCCAGCCACCAGAGCACGTTCTCCGGGCTCGAGATAGGCCATGGCCAGGAGCCACATCAACTCCACGGAGCCGTTCCCCACAACTATCCCTTCCGAGTCCGCGCCCACCTTCTCGGCGAGAGCCCTTCGCAGAACCGGCGCTCCGTCCTCGGGGTAGCGTGATGGGTCGATATCCCGCAGGGCGGCCAGTACGCTCGGCGCAGCACCCAGAGGATTGCAGGAGGCGCTGAAGTCGATAATCTCCCTACCGACCAGTCCGCTCTTCGCCATCTCCGATTGGGGGAGGGAACCATGGGGGCAAGATGGCACGCCTTTCAGATGGAGTCTAGCCTTAATCACTCTGCCGCACCGAGTCCTGACGGATCAAGCTCCGCCGTAAGCCCACGAATAGAAGGAGGACTGCCACCGAGGCTACCAGGCCGGCGCCCACCGCTGTCTGCGCCCTGGAGAGATCCCGGGCCTCCGGAGTCCTCCCTTCCTCGTTGAGAGCGTAGTGATCGACCTTCTCCAACCGCACCCCCAGCGCCCCCGCGACGGCTGCCATCGGCCAACCGGCATTCGGGCTAGCTGTCTTTGACGCGTCCCTCCTGGCCACTCTCCAGGCTACCCACGGCGCACCGCCTCCACTGCTGCAAGCGGCTATCGCCAGGGCAGTGAGCCTGGATGGCACCAGGTTAAGCAGGTCGTCCAGCTTAGCCGCTACCCTTCCCAAGTACTCGTAAGCACCCCTGTAGCCCCACATCGCGTCCAAGGTGTTGGCCATGCGATAGGCGTAGGCCCCTCGGAGTCCGAAGAGGGCATAGCACAGTAACGGTGCGACGACAGCGTCGCTGGCATTCTCCGCCAACGATTCGATAGCCGCTGCCGCCACCTGGCCCTCGTCCAAGTGACGGACGTCTCGGCTCACTATGCGACCGACCGCCGACCGAGCAGCGGGGAGGTCGCCCTTCTCCAGCGGTGTCAGGATTGCGGACTGGTGCTCGAACAGCGCACGGACGGCGAAGGTAGGCTTCAGGGCAGCCGCCAGGATCAGCGCGCCATGGAGTGAGTCGGGACGGAACAGCCGCTCCAGCCACGATCCCGGCAAGGTTGCCATGGCGAGACACGCTGCCTCCGCGAGGGCGCCATACGCGAGCTGCAGGACACGCCCACCGCGCGGCGACCTCCGCTCCAGCGCCGCGACCAGCTTCCCCATAGCTACCACGGGGTGACACCAGTTCGGGGGCTCACCGAGCAGCAGGTCAAGAAGGACCGCCAGGAGAATCACTCTCCCTCGGCCCGCAGCCGCAGTTCCGTCATCCAGGAAAGCCAAAATCCGCATCCGCTGCCCTCTACCCCACACCGCCCGAGGCGGTCCAACCCACGGCCAGCACCAAGACTACCACCTCAACCAACTGTCCCGCCCCTCCACAGATGTCTCCCGTGATCCCTCCCAATCGGGACCTCGCAACACAACCGGCAAGGAAGGCCACCAACCCGGCCGCGCCAAGCGCCACCAATCCCATCCACCCCAAGCAGCACACCCCGATCACGCCAGCGAGCAGGGTGCAAACCACAGCGTGGCAGGCGCGAATCCCCGGTTTCAGCCAGGCTGCCAACCCCTTCTCGCTCGCCGGAGCAAAAGCCCACAGAACAATAGCCATTGCCCATCTCGACAGGCTGATTGCGGCGATCAGGGCCAGAAGTCGAGGGCCAGAAGGCAGCGCCACGAGACACCCGTACTCGGTGAGCAACAGCGACCCGGCTGCGGCTATGCCGTAGCTACCCACCCGGCTGTCCTTCATGATCTCCTGTCGCCGCTCCCGATTCCTGCCGCCGAACAGCCCATCGAAGCTATCCATGAACCCATCCAGGTGCATCGCCCCGGTGAATGCGAGCAGGAGGGACAGCAGCAGAGCAGAGACTACAGAGGGTGGAAGCCAGAGCGAGAGCAGCCTATCGGCCCCCGCGGCCACTCCTCCCAAACATGCCCCCACCAACGGGAAGCTGGCGACAGCCCACCCCAACGCCCCCGCAGGGAGAGTTCCAACCATGGGAACGGGGATGACCGTCAGGAAGCCAAATCCCGCCAAAGGTGCCAATAGGGTTCTCATGCGTCTTCACCAATACTCTCGGCCCGCGTTTTCACTGGGAATGTCGGGCAATGTAGCAGGGGGCTGTGGATGTGTCAACGAGGGAATCGACTGCCGCCCCGAGGCATGGGCCGAAAAGGGATAGCCGTCAGGCCAGGCCCGGCCGGAGAAATGGGGACGCAGTATCCCTCTGGAGGACTCAGAGCTGTTGTTCTCGCCTTGGTTGGATGAGGGGTGCACTGTTGTGACCCATCTTCTCTGCTGAGCCGTTATCACCGGCCTGCACTGGGAGCGAGACGGCCACAGTAGTGCCCTCACCCGAACGGCTGGTCACGGACACCTCACCACCCATGGCATCCACCAATTGCTTCACGATGGAGAGCCCAAGCCCAGCCCCAGGAATGCACTTGCTCTGGCTGGTCTCTCCTCGGAAGAAAGGCTCGAAAACCTTGCTGACCTCATCTTGCGGGATGCCGAAGCCCCGATCAATGATCTCTATCCGCAGATGGCCGGAGTCCATCGACACGCAGAGTTGAACCGGAGACTGGCCGTCTGAGAAGTTGAGGCCGTTCCTCACCAGCCTCACTACCACGGACTTCACCTTCTCCCTGTCGATCTCCACCGTGGGCAACTGCTGCTCCGACCTCAACAGGACCCGATTGCCAGCGGCAACACCCACAGCCTCGTCAATGGCCTCCTGCACTACCAGCATGGGATCAGAAGACTCAAAGGAGAGGGAGACACACCCGGATTGCAGGTCAGCGAACTGGATGATGTCGTCCACGATCTCAGCCAGCCTCATGGAACCCTGGTTGACCAAGCCCGCAACCTGGCGAAGCTGCTCGGGATCCAGCAGTCGCTGCATCAGCAACTCGCTTCCCGCCTGCACGAAGCTGAGAGGAGTCCGCAGCTCGTGAGAAATGGTGGAGATCAGCCGCGACTTCACCTCGTTCAACTCACGAAGCGCCGCAGCTTCGCCCTTCTGTCGATGATGGCGGAGGTTCTGTAGCGACAGGGCCACAATATCGGCCAAACCCCGCAATAGGTCCACCTCTCGCGAAGTGAACCCTCGGCCCTCCTGCGCCTTCACGACCGCAATCAACCCCGCCAATTCCCCTTCGCTCTGCAGTGGGACCAGGGCGACCGATTGCAGATCGTTGGAGAGCATAGCCCTGAGATCGCCCAACTGATCGGCCTCGGCGGCACTGATCGTCACTACTTCCATCGACTCAATGAGGCTTTGCAGTGCGGGTACACCCTGAGGTTGCAGCGGCGCCGAGGCCAGCTCCTGTGGTTTACGGTTGGACATCGTACACCGGCAGGCCGGTTCGAACTCACGTCTCGCCTCTGACCACCACCAAGCCGAGCACCGGTCGCACTCGACCACGGTAGGGACGATCTCCACCGCCGATCCGAGAAGCTGCTTCTCTTCGGTCTCACCACCGAGCGCCCTGGTAACGCGCAGAAGGGCGGCCGAGGACTCAGTCTCCTGCGTCTGACACCGAATAAGTCGGTCAGCCTCCACCACCGATGAGGTCCAACCGGCAAGGGCTGTAAGGATGAAGAGGTCTCGGCGCTCGTAGGCATCCTCGCGAGAACACTGAACGGCTATCAGCCCAAGCACCTTTTCTCCGGATAGGATTGGGGCTCCCATCCAGGAAAGCGGAAGGGTGCCATCTTCCAGCTCGAAGTTTCGCACCAACAGCGGTTTGCCGGTACGCACCACAATTTCGCTCAAGCCATCGCCCAGCTCTCTGGTCTGAGGGACTCGCTTGACCCCGCGATCGACACTTAGTTCATAAGTGATCTGGTCGGGACCTGGGCCACAGAGGGCAATGGAGAACGACTCCGCCATGAGCAGCTTCGTCGTCTGAGCCAAGATGGACTCATAGATCTTGTCTGGCAGCTGTGCCAACACGAACTCCAGCCCTTCAGCTAGTTGGGAAACCTACTTGATAAGATTAGGTTACCGTCAGGCTTTTCACAAGGGCTATTAGTCCCTGCAGTGCCAGGACATAACCGAAGGGGCCGAATCCGGTGATCTGACCCGAGACCACCGCGGCCGTAACTGAGGTGTGCCGAAAGGGCTCACGGGCGTAGATGTTGGACAGGTGCACCTCAACCACCGGGATGGACAGGGCCGCAAGGGCGTCCCGCAGGGCAATGCTATAGTGGGTGTACGCAGCGGGATTGATGATCAGCCCATCCACGGTCTCATCCAATCCGTGCAGATAGTCGATTATGCCGCCCTCGCTGTTGCTCTGGAAGAACTGCAACTCCACGCCGAGCGTCCCAGCGTTCTGCCTCACCATCGCTTCGATCCCCGCCAACGTGACAGTGCCGTAGACGCCCGTCTCCCTCTTGCCCAGGATGTCCAGGTTTGGACCGTTCACAACCGCGACCTTCATCGCCATCCCTCTATCCTGTTGATCCTGTTAACCCGTTCGATCACTTGCCATCATCGCGTCACTAGCCAATCCAGGACCTCTCTGACCGCACTCAACGGCACGTCGCGCCTGATAGTAACACAACCGACGCCTTTGGGGAGCACCCAACTCAACTGGCCCTGGCTGAGCTTCTTGTCGTGACCCATGGCCTCGATCAACCGGTCGGGCGACAGTCCGGGGCAGGAGACCGGTAACCCGAAGCGACGGAGCAGACGCTCCTGTCGGTGGGCCACGGCCGCGTCGATCATCCCCAGCCGCAACGCCACCGTTGCGGCGCCAACCATGCCCACGGACACGGCCTCTCCATGCCTGTATGACTCGAAGCCGGTGACCGCCTCGATGGCATGGCCGATCGTGTGCCCGTAGTTGAGGATGGCCCTCATCCCACGCTCCCTCTCGTCCTCCTCCACCACACGCGCCTTCAGTTCGACGCACCGGGCAACGATCTGCTCGATCCCAGGCTCCACGAGCCTCAGCAAGCTCTCTGCTTCAGACTCCAGCCGTTCGAAGAGCGGGGCATCCAGGATGATTCCCGTCTTCACGATCTCCGCCATGGCGTTGGAGATCTCTCGCGGGGGCAGTGTGAGCAGAGCCTCCGAGTCCGCCACAACCAGGGAGGGTGCATGGAAGGCGCCGATCAGGTTCTTACCGCGAGGGTGATTCACTGCAACCTTGCCCCCAACGCTGGAATCCACCTGAGCAAGGAGACTCGTCGGAAACTGCACCAAACGCAGGCCACGGAGGAAGGTAGCGGCCACGAAGCCGGCCAGGTCTCCCGCCACCCCGCCTCCCAGGGCCAACACCAGGTCGCGCCGCTCCGTCCCCACGTCCACCAGCCAGTCATACAGCTGGGCGGCCGTCTCCAGGGACTTGCTCGACTCACCAGAAGGCACTGTGAACGAGGTAACGGAATACCCGCAGGCTCTCAGCCCCATCTCCACCGGCTGTCCGTATCGTTGGTAGACCTGCTCATCGGCAATCAGCCGGACCGCGCCATCGAGGCCCGCCGCCCTCAGCGACTCCCCACAACGGGCTATCAGCCCCCTGCCAACCAGCACCTGGTACTCCCCTGCTGCCGCCCGAATCAGGACTTGCATCATCGTTCTCCTCCCGTCCACCCCTGGGGAGACGCCGCCGCTGCGTCCACTTGGGTCGCGATGGTTGCGACGATATCTGCTATCTCCTTACCCTCAGTCAAGACCCGGAAAGCTGCCACGGCGTGGTAAATGGGGTCGCGCACGGCCTTGAGAGCGCACAGCCGCTCCCTGGGATCCCCCGAGGCCAGCATGGGCCGCGGCTCCTTCTCCTGGTCTGTCTCCAGTCTGGCAAGGAGGGTGTCTACCTCGGCCTCCAGCAACACCACGAGGTTACCCGTGGCAAGCCTGGCACGGTTCGCGGGGTCTACCACCGCCCCTGCCCCCAAGGAAACCACCTGCCGGCCTTCCCGGAGGACCCTGAGCAGCATGTCCGTCTCCCTTCGACGAAAGCCAGCCTCGCCCTCGATGTCGAAGATCTCGTGTATCCGGCGGCCCGCCTCCCGCTCGATCTCCCTGTCGGTATCGACGAAGACCCATCCCAACCTCTGGGCGAGAGCCCTGCCCACGCTCGACTTGCCGCTCCCGCTAAGACCTATCAAGACCACGTTCACTATGAGTGCTCCTCGCTTCCCGCTCCTCCGATCGACTCCAGATACCCTTGGTAGTTGCGCTCTGTCTCGGCTACAGAGTCTCCGCCGAACTTCTCCAGAAAGGCATCGGCCAGTATCAGGGACACCATTGCCTCGCCCACCACTCCTGCGGCCGGGACCACGCACACGTCGCTCCGCTCCTGGGCCGCCTGGACAGGCTGCTTCGTCACCAGGTCCACCGATGGAAGGGGATTCATCAACGTTGGTATCGGCTTGGCGACGCAGTTGAGCAGGATCGGCTCTCCGTTGCTCATCCCCCCCTCGATCCCCCCGGAGTTGTTGCTCCGGCGAGCCCAACCCTGGGCAGGTTCCCACTCGACGACGTCGTGGTAGCCGGAACCCGGCAACTCCCCGCCACTGAAGCCAACACCCACCTCAACCCCCTTCACTGAGTTGATGCTCATCAGCGCCGCGGCAAGACGCGAGTTCAGCTTGAGGTCCCACTGGACGTGGCTGCCCAACCCAGGCGGAACCCCGTATGCTGCCACCTGGAAGACACCGCCCAAGGTATCTCCGGCCTGTCGCGCCTCGTCTATGCTGCTCACCATGGCATTCCCTGCCCCCGGATCACCGCACCTTACAGGCGAATGCTCCACGGACTCCCAGTACCGCTCAGCCTCAGCACCCCAAGCCCCACGACGATCGGTGGATACCCAAACAGGCACCCGCGAGTGGACAGCGCCAATGGACACCGTATGACTCCGCACCTCGATGCCGAACCGTGACAACAGGATCCTCGCCACGGCTCCCAGCGCCACCCTCACGGCAGTCTCCCTGGCACTGGCCCTCTCCAGCACGTTGCGAGCGTCCTTATGGCCGTACTTCAAAGCTCCCACAAGGTCGGCGTGCCCAGGCCTCACCCGGGTGACGGCTTCGACAGCGCCTTCCACGGGCTCCACAGCCATCCTCTCCTGCCAGTTGGCCCAGTCCCGGTTCTGGATTTGCAGCCCGATCGGGCTTCCCAGGGTGAGCCCATGCCGCACCCCTGACAGCAGCATCGCCCTGTCCTGCTCGATCAGCATCCTGCCGCCTCGGCCGTGCCCCTGCTGGCGGCGCCGAAGCTGGGCATCGATCTCGACTGGAGTGAGGGAGAGCCCGGCCGGGATACCCTCCAGCACCCCCAGCAGGGCCTGGCCATGAGACTCCCCCGCCGTCATCAGCCGCAACCGCCTCAACATGGCATGGCTCCCGAAACACGTTCCAGGTCGGACCAGAAGCCCGGGTAAGACACCCTCGCTGCCTCCGCCCCCTGGATGGAGGTCTCTCCCTCAGCCATCAGTCCCGCCACCGCCATTGCCATGGCCATGCGGTGGTCGGCATGACTCTCGCAGACGGTCCCTTTCAGCTTGCGTCCACCCCGGACAACCAGCCCGTCGGGCAACTCCTCGACCGCCGCTCCAAGCCGCCCCAACTCCGCCACCAGGGCATGGATTCGGTCGGTCTCCTTCACCCGCAACTCTCCGGCATCCACGAACCGGGTCTCTCCGGATGCAAAGGCGGCGGCAACGGCTAGAACCGGTATCTCGTCTATTAGCCTGGGTACCAGGTCACCACCGACCCGCACGCCGTGCAGCTTGCTGGACCGAGCCACCAAGTCCGCGACTGGCTCGCCGTCTCGCTCCCCCTTGGGCAGCAATTCCAGCTCAGCCCCCATGGCCCGAAGCACATCCAGGGCACCGGTCCTCCCAGGGTTGATCCCCACGTCCCTGACTACCAGCTCGGCATCGGGGTGGATGGCGGCTGCCACCAGCCAGAAGGTGGCGGATGAGATATCGCCAGGCACCTGCACGTTCAAGGAAGAGAGGCGCCTACCTGGAGTAAGGGTAATGACCCTATCGGCAACTGCAATGTCTGCCCCTTGTGCCCGCAGCATCCGCTCTGTGTGGTCGCGACAGGGCTGAGGCTCTCGGAGGATTGTCTGGCCCTCTGCGTAGAGGCCGGCCAGCAGAAGCGCCGACTTCAACTGAGCGCTGGCCACCGGCAGGGAGTAGTCGATGCCGGAAAGCTTGGCCCCCCGCACCGCGATAGGGGGCAAGGTATCACCGCCACGAGCCCACAGCTGACCGCCCATCCGTCGAAGGGGATCGATTACTCGCCTCATGGGTCTGGAGCGAAGGGAGGCGTCGCCGGTGAGTAGCGACAGAAAGGGCTGGCCTGCCAGCAACCCGGCCAGCAGCCTGAGTGCGGTCCCTGAGTTCCCAGCGTCCAAGACATCCTCAGGCTCGCGGAGGCCCCCGAACCCAACCCCATCGACCCTGACGGCCCCATCCTCCGCCCTCTCCACCGTTACCCCCAGTGCCTTTAGACAGCGGATGGTCGAGGCGCCGTCGGCGCCCGGCCCCAGGTTGGTGATAATCGCCGAGCCCTCCGAGATAGCGTTCAGCATCAAGGCCCGGTGGGATATGGACTTGTCCCCCGGCATCCGCAACTCCCCCCGCAATCGCCTCGCCGGCCTTACCGTCCGAGTGCTGAGTGCTATGTTTTCCGTGTCCCCGTGTCTCAGCGTCTCGCTCATGTTCATCCCGCTATCGCCAGGCCACCCACGACGGCGGGAACAGGCTTCCCCACCGCCTGACCTACAAGCGCCAGCGATGCCATCAGATCCCTGAAGTGGCCCGGGCTTAACGATTGGGGACCATCGCACAGAGCAGCATCGGGGTTGGGATGGACCTCCACCAGCAATCCATCGGCACCCGCCGCAACCGCGGCCATCGCCATCGGCTTCACCAGGTACCACTTCCCGGTACCGTGGCTTGGGTCCACGACCACCGGCAGATGGCTCAGCCGCTTCACCACAGGCACCGCGCTGAGGTCCAGGGTGTTCCGCACCGCAGTCTCGAAGGTACGAATCCCTCGTTCGCAGAGGATCACGCGGAAGTTGCCCCCTGCCATGATGTATTCCGCAGCCATCAGCCATTCCTCGATAGTCGCCGCCATTCCCCTCTTCAGCAACACCGGCTTGCCGCAGCCTCCCACCTCCCTGAGCAGCGGATAGTTCTGCATGCTGCGGGTCCCTATCTGCAGGATGTCGGCATGTTCAGCGACAATCGACACCTGATCCGGCTCCATCACCTCGGTGATGATCTTGAGCCCTGTGCGCTCCCGCACCTCGGACAGGATCCGAAGCCCATCCTCGCCCATCCCTTGGAAGGCGTAGGGGGAGGAGCGCGGCTTGAAGGCGCCGCCCCGCAGCACGTTGGCTCCCGCCGCCTTGACGGCCTGGGCAGTCTCCATCATCTGGTCGAGGCTCTCCACGGAGCAGGGCCCCGCCATCACTGTCAGTTCCGACCCACCGATGCTCAGATCTCCCACCTGGACGACGCTGTCGGTCGGGCTGAACTCCCTACTGGCCAGCTTATAGGGCTTTGTAATGGGAGTGACCTTCTCGACTCCCGCGAGCAACTCCAACTGCTCGCCCAACTGCGGTTCGAAGCGTGTCCCAATGACCCCTATCACGGTCCTTTCCTCCCCTCCCGAGCGGTGGCCTTGCAGCCCCTTGCCCATCAGACGGTGCATGACCGCCTGAATCTGTGTCTCCGTTGCGTGCCTGGACATCACTACGATCATTCCGGTGATCCTCCCTTTCCTATTCCTAATCCGGTCGTTTCGCGGACAAAAACGAAGGAGCAGAGGATTTCTCCTCTGCTCCTTCGGCATGACGGGGTTTCAGGGTTCCTCAGCGCTGTGCGCTAAGGAGGAACTCCGTCATGCCGTGCTATAAAAGTAAAAGCCGAACTGATAGATTAGCATGTCACTTTCGACGAACAACGATGCCGGGCTTCCCCGACTTGACTACCCGCCAGTATAGAGAGAACCCTCAACTATGTCAACATTCCAATAGGTTATCGAAACGATAAGACCCATGCCACCGAAGAGCGGTCACAAGCGGGATGCTCATCATGATTCCAGGCTGGATCGAGCCCGCCTGCCGCTCAAGCAGCGGGCTGAGACGCTCAAGCCCGGTTTACCGGGCTGGGACCGGTTGCGTAGGTAAGGTCCTTTAGGGTCCTTGAGCGTCTCAGCCTGGTCCGTTTACGGCCAGGCGTCGAGGTCAGCGCCGGATACGGAATCGTGGCGGACACCCTCGCAACTGCAGCCGTTTGCAGGAGGGTCGAAAAGGTCGTAAGCTCTTGTGGCTCCGCTGAAGACATCGCAGGTGTGGTGTGAAGACCGGATCCAACAGCTACTGGCTGGTGATCGCCATCAGCTTCCTGACGCAACTGAGCAACGCACTCGCTGCTCAGGCCGTCGCGCCTTTAGCTCCCATCTTCCAGCCTGAACTGGGAGTGAGCAAGGCCGAGGTCGGCCTCTTCTCAAGCGCCGCCTTCGCCGGAGCCTGGGGCGTCCTGCTGGTGGCTGGTTCCCTGACAGATCGCTTCGGCGTCCGATGGGTAACCTCCATAGGCCAACTGGCGGCGGGGTCGCTCGTCCTGGCCATGGCCGCCGTGGGCACCTTCGCCCAGGCATTTGCGGTGATGTTCATCGCTGGAGTCGGGCGCGGGGTCGTCGGCCCTGGGATCACCAAGAGCGTGATGGATTGGATCCCACCCACGAGACGGGCCACCGCGATGGGCATCAACCAGACGGGTATTCCCCTCGCGGGGATCATCGCTGCCTCCTGCCTGCCTGGCCTCGCCCTTACCATCGGTTGGCGCTCCGCAATCGCTACCGTTGGGATCGCCATCATCGCCTGCGGCCTCGCTACGCTCCTGCTCTACAGGGATCCACAGCAGATGACCGCCGTCGCCCGTCCGGGAAGCGCCATGCGCTCCAACCTACGAGAGGTGCTCAGGAACCGCAGACTATGGGTGGTGGGTGGGATGGGGGCCATCTTCGCGGCAATGCAATTTGGGCTCATCACCTACCTTGCGCTCTACTTCAAGGAGATCGTGCTGGTACCGCACTTCGAGGACCAATCCACCCGCATCGTGGTCGCCGGTGGATTCCTTGCCCTATCTCACGTTGGGAGCATAGTGGCGCGGGTGTTCTGGGGCATCGTTTGCGACCGGCTGTTTCGAGGGAGGCGAGTGGCCCTACTGTCTGTGGTCACTGCCCTGGCGGTGGTAATGTTCGGGGTGGTCAGCACGCTGGACTCCCACTACCCGCTGTGGATGCTTCCCGTGATCGTGTTCCTCTTCGGGTTCACCGCCATGGGGTGGCAAGGGCTGCACCTGGCCGTGGCGGCGGAGGCGGCCGGCGCCAAGCTGGCCGGGACCGGCATCGGCCTGAGCATGACCTTCTCGCAGATTGGGTTCGTATCGGGGCCGCCGCTCTTCGGGCTCATTCTGGACGTGACCGCCTCCTACCAGGTCGCCTGGCTTTCCTATGGAGCGCTGGCAGCCACAGGAAGCCTCATGGCCTTCTTCCTGGCCAGGCAGGAGAGATCGCTTCCTGCCTAGTCCGCGAGACCTTCCACGTAGTGCCAGGCGGCCATCGCAGCCGTCGTTCCGTCGCCGACGGCCGTTGTAATCTGGCGGGTGAGCTGAGCCCTCACGTCCCCGGCCGCGAAGACTCCGGGCGCGGAGGTTTCCATATGGCAGTTGGTCAGCAGGTAGCCCTGCTCATCTCGCTCGATTGGATCCTCGAACAAACCGGTATTGGGGAGGAATCCGATGAAGACGAACAGCGCTCCGACCTCTAGCCGTTGAGGCTCCCCGTCGCGAAGGATCTCCAGGTACTCGACCTCGCTGCCCCCCCTGATCGCTTGGACGGTGGTGTTGAGGAGCATCTCAACCTTCGGATCCTTCCGCAGCCTCTCGACGAGGGCCGGCTGGGCGCGGAACCCCGCCCGGCGATGTATCAGGTACAGCTTGCTGGCGTAGCTGGTGAGATAGAGGCTCTCTTCCACCGCCGCATCGCCACCACCTACCACAGCTATTACCTGACCCTCACAGGAGGGACCGTCACAGACGGCGCAGAAGTAGACGCCACGCCCCTCGAACTCCTCTTCCCCGGGAACCTGTAGCTTCCTCGGCCGACCTCCCGCGGTGACGATAACCGCCTTCGTCCGGAACTCCTTGCCGCTCTCGGTGAGCACGACCTTGCGGTTGCCAACGGTCCTGATGTTCTCCACGGCATCCAAATGGATCTGGAGACCCATCTTCCGCGCTTGCTTCTCCATTCGGGCGGACAGCTCGGCGCCGGCGACGGATTCGAATCCAGGGTAGTCCTCGATCCGGTCGGTGCGAAGCATCTGGCCACCCGGCCACTCCCTCTCGATAAGAAGGGTCGCTAGCTTGGCTCTAATCGAGTAGAGCCCCGCCGTTAATCCGGCAGGGCCGCCACCCACTATCACCACGTCGTACTCGTTCATGCGTTCTTCCCGGTGAGTATCTCCACGACCACCGGCAGCACCGCGTGGGCACGCTCCAGCAACTCATCCTCCCGCAGCCGTCCCAGGGGATGGGGCACCAGGGCGTAACGATACCCGGCCATCCCCTGCGCCTCAGCCGCCGCGTCGGCCGTAGCGGTGAAGAGGTCGGTGCAAATGACCGCGGCTGGAATGCCCCGCTTCTCGAAGGTTATTCCGTCGTGCACACTGCACGCACTGCAGGACCCTCAATCACCCACCGCGGCGATTACCGCGTCGCAACGCCCCGCCAATTCCTGCACGAGGCCGTCAGGGCACACCCTGCTGGCGCTGGGCTTGCGTGCTCTCACCACGTCAGCCAACTCGTACCGCTCAGCCAACTCCCGCTGCAGAAGGTCCAGGAACCTATCGGCGTTCAGCTTGCTGTTATCCAACAACCCGAGCACCTTCCCGGTCAGTGAGTCCAGCCTGGGCGCCAGTGTAGCGCTCTCGGTGGTCGCCTCGCTGGTTGGGTCCAGAACAACCAACCCACGTCCCAAAGATCCATCGCTCATGCGTTGCCCTCCACAATCACTTGTCGATGCGGTTCCATCACCCTATCGGCGTATTGGCACGGTAACCGCCCTGGAGCTGGGGCTACCCATCCATGGCGGAATCACCGCGGAGAAGCCCCCAGCAAGGCCACCTCCCACCAGTAAGAGGATGTCCTCGGGTCCTGAGAACAGGGGCACCATCTGCTGGTCGTCACCTGGCTCGACCTGTCCCTTCCGCCTGCCGAACCGCTTCAAGTCGGCAATGGACCTTCCGCAGTGCTCTACCAGATAGCTCTTGACATCGGTTCGGGACCAACCATGGCGGCGGAACACCGCCGCGTGCTCCGGACAGATGACTACCGCCCAATCGCCCTTCGCGAGGTTCCCCACCGCAGACATCATGTCGGCCAGGGCATCCAACAGCCCTCTAGGTTCGTGGCTGGCATGGTCGGCCACCTGATGGGGTGACTCCGAGGCTACCAGGGTAAGCGTGTTGTCCCCCGGCGCGTACCCCAGGTCTACCCTCAGCGGTTCCCATGGGCTAGCGGCCTCGTTCTCCGCAATGCAGTAGCTGAACTTGCCAGAATGGCCCAGCGTCGCCCTGTCCAGCACTCCTGGCCTGGAGTCGCACAGGTTCATCAGCACCAATCGCAAGGATCTACCTATCGTGGCATTGGCTCGGAAGCCCGGCCCGAAGAGGTTGACCCCAGAGTTGATGCCCAACTCCTCGGCCACAGGGCCACTGACCACGATCAGCGGCGCGGCCCCACCGGTGCTGGTGGTGGATCCGTGGAGGTTGAACCTGTCGGAGGTGAGGGCTTCCACGGCCGCCATGACGACCGGTGCATAGGATGGTAGGCACCCTGCCATGATGGCATTGATCGCGACCTTCTCGGCCGTGAGGGTCCGGTTCCGCTGTGGAACGGCGCCCACGACCTCCTCCGGGCCGCGCCCGCAGCTCTCCAGGAACTCCCGAACCCTCCTCTCCGTCGGTGGCACCACCGGAAGTCCGTCGGTCCACCCCTTCTGATAGTAGAGTTCGATTGCCTCCTCGGCATCGGCGACCTCGATCCGCCTGGATGCCAATGATGCCTCATTCATGGCCAAGCTCTCCCTACTCAACATAGTGGGCTTACTGAGGCGCTCCCCGAGGGCTTTCTGCCCTGGCATAAGCCATCAGCACCGCTTCAACACACTTCACTCATCGGGGACAGAGCTGTTGGGCTACGCCCTCACCAGGACTCGCCGACCCTGGCCAATATCCAGCCTCCGTACCTGGCCGCGCTCCTCCAGCAGCTTAAGGTGTGCGAGGGCTTCGCCGCAGCCAAACCACTTCTGGTTGGGGGGAAACTGCTCCCAGGACTCGTAGCTCAGGCTCCACTTCATGTGGGAGGCCACCTCACATCCGCTGATTGCGCCGTAGCAAGACAGGATGGAGAGTGCCTCGTCGCATCGCTTCTCGTGGTGCTGACGAAGCTGCTCTATGCGCTCATGAAAATGGGTGAAGACATTGCGGTGGCCCGGCAACACCAGATCCACATCCAGCTTGGACACCCGGTCCAAGCTTCGGAGGTAGTCTCCCAAGGGATTCCTCGCATCGTTCCAGAGGGAGATGTTGGGAGTGATGCGGTCCAGCAGATGATCTCCTGACACCAAGATCCGCTTGCTGACCTCGTGGAGACACATATGGCCGACCGTATGTCCGGGTGTCAGCACGCATTGAAGCGCGAAACCACCATATTCCAGCAGATCACCTTCGCGGACGTAGTTGAAGTCGATCTTGCCCTCTATGCCAAAACGGCGCGCCGGGTGCCGCGTCATCGTCTGATCGAGCAGCTCAGGCGGGAAGCCATTGAGCTTGGCATGCTCTCCCATCGCTTCCCATCGAATCCCATCGTTCAAGATCTCGGCGTCGGGCTGGCTCATGTAGACCCTGGATCCGCGGGCGGCGAACTCGCCGGCCAGGCCCGAGTGATCGGCGTGCAGATGAGTGACGAACAGGTCGACTTCCTCCGGCTGCACCCCGACCTCGGTCAGCCCCGCCAGAAGGGCACTCCTGCACTCCTCCCGAGCGAATCCCGTGTCGATCAGCAGGCTCCGATCATCCTTGATGAGGTAGGCATTGAGCGCCCTGAGGGGGTTCTTGGGAAGCGGCACCTCTATCCGATAAAGCTGGGGCAGGATCTCCTCTGCCAACTGGTCACCTCGTAGACTGAGTTTGGCAAAAAGGGGCGGGCAATAGCCCGCCCCTTTTTGCGCAAGTCCTACTTTCGGACGAACTTCTGGAAGCTGTGGCAGTCCTCGGGAACCAGACCCTTGCTGCCCCACTCGGTCCAGACAACCTCGCCCACGTAAATGGACCCCTCGGAATCCAGAGCGATGCAGTGGGGAGCAGCGAACTGCCCGGGCTCACAGCGATTCAGATTGCCCCAGCGATGGAGGACCTTGCCGTCCAGGTCCATGATCGCCACCCGACCCGGCTGGTCATCTTCAAAGGGAGTCGGCCGCGAGAAGGTTCGCTGCCCCTTGTGGTAGCAGTTCTCGGAGACGTACAGCAACCCCTCGTGGAGGTAGATGCCGGTGGGCCGCTGGATGCCGGTCCACATATCCAGATACTTCCCGTCACGGGTGAAGATCTGGATCCTGTCGTTCTCTCGATCGGCCACCAGGACGCGGCCGTCCGCCAACACCCATACATCATGAGGAAGATTGAACTGGCCGGGGGCAATGCCCGGCTCACCCCAGGACTGGATCAACTTGCCCTCGGCGGTAAAGCGATGGACCCGGGCATTGGCGTAGCCGTCGGTTATGTACAGCTCGCCATCCGGAGCCACCGCAATGTTGGTGGGCTTGTTGAATGGAGCTCCTCCGTGGGTGATACTAGCCAGCTTGCTATAGAGGTCGGGCAGATCGCCGTTGTAGCCTGTGTCCGAAGGGACACCAGGGGTACCGAGCGTCATCAACAGCTCACCGTTGGGCGAGAACTTGCGCACGCAGTGGTCACCGTCGTCGACGCACCACACCGAGCCGTCCGGCCCCATCCTGATGCCGTGGGTCCGACCCTTGAACATACCCTCAGCCCAGGAGGTAACGAAGGTGCCATCCTTCTCGTACACGATCACTCTGGGATCGTGCCTGGTGAGTATGTAGACTCGATCGCGGGAGTCCACCCCAACCCCAACCACATCTCTGTGGAGGAAGCCCGCTGGAAGCTGCTCCCAGCCTTCCACCACCTCGTACCTAAACCCACTCTTGTTCGCCATGCCACGTTCTCCTTACTACGGCAGCTTCCCGGGCAGACGACCGGGAGCGCGTGGTTATCTCACAGGATCGAGGGGGCGCTGACGAGAGCACGTCGGCCACCCCGCACCTCGGGCTATTGTACGCCAAGGCGACCCGGCGGTTCCAGAAAAGGGGAGTCTCGGTCGAGACGGTACAGCCAGGCAAACAGCTCGGCCACGACGAAGTATAGCTGTGGCGGGATCATCTCGCCGATCTCTAGAGCAGCCAGGGCCTGGACAAGCTGGGGATCCTCCCGGACCGGCACGTTGTGCTGCCGCGCCAGATCCAGGATCTTCTGAGCCGTCAGGCCGGTTCCCGAGGCCACCATCTTGGGAGCATCGGCGACCGACGGATCGTATCGCAGCGCCACCGCCCGCCGGCGCGCAATGGATGGAAGGCTCTCATCCTCCGAACTGAGGATCGGACCTCGATTCGCTGACGACTCGTCCATTATCGCGACTCTCTCACACTCGGTAATCAACCCTGAGCAACTGGTCCGGAACCTCTCGCGATGGCGACGGCGCCTCACCGCCCTGTGCCAGCAGGCCAACAGATGGAGGAGCGACCGAGTAGCCCAACCCCTCCAGCGCAGACTGGAGGGAATTCGTCTCTCCCTGGAGAAGTGGCACGGCGCGCTCGCTGTCGCTTGCCAGGGAGCAGGTTAGCTGCTTGCCCACAATCTGCAGCGTAACCTCCACCGTCTTCAACCGCTCCATCTCCAGCCGAAGGACCACCCGCACCTGCTCCGGGTCGATCTCCCTCCCCGGCTTCCGGCTTATCCGCAGTTCGGCCGCTCGGGGGTAGTCACCCGGCTTCTCCGAAAAGGGCAGCTGAAGGCTAAACCATTGCTCCGGCCCCTGCTGAATGGCGTTCTTCAGCTGCTGCGCCTGGAGTCCATCGGACAGATCGCTGACCGTCTCCCGCAACAGGGCTGCCAGCCTCTGTAGCTCGCCCTCCTCCTGGGTCTGGACAGCTATACTCTGGGCCATCTCGACCAGCCGGCCCAGCAGCACCCGCAGATCCGACTCAAGCTCCCTGGCGTCAGTCTTCCCCGCCATCACTGCTGCGAGCCGAGCCTCCAGACTGGTGCCCTGATCGCCGGCCAGTCTGCGAAGGCTGGCTACGAGCCGGGAACGATCTTCCCCTTCAGACAATAGGATCCTCTGGGACAGTTCGCGCACCGCCCGCTCGACCAATTGCTCCGCCTCTCTGACCTCCAGACCCTCGCGGAGGGATGAGATCTCCATGGCCTCAGCTAACATGGCAAGAAGAGTCCGCACCGCGTGCAGCTGTCGTCCCAGGCCATTGGGATCCCTCATGCCGGCTTTGGCCAGATCCAGGGTTGAGGGGGTGATGGGCAGACCCCCGGCCTTCAGGTAGGTAGCCGCTTCGAAGTCAGCCTCCGCCGTCACCCCAAGCCTCGACAGGGTCCTTACCAACCCCTCGATGCTCTCGCGAGTAAGCTGAAGGCCACGCGCCATCAGAGCCCTGGCAGCAAAAAGATGGATTTCGTCGTCGGGGAGACCGGCAGAGTCCAGCAACCTCGCCAGAGCCTCGTCGGTCGCCTCCTGATGAGAGCCCAGAAGAGACCGCGAGGGCGAGATCAACGCGATTTGACGAAGCAGTTCCCCCGCCACGGGCCGCCCACTGGCCAACAACTCGCGGAGGACATCTTCTTCCACGACCATCTGCCCCCGGAGAGAGCTGCTCGCGTCCTTTTCCGCGCCTTGGGGTTCCTGGGGTATCCGGCGATCGCCAACAGACCCGACGTCCATAGTTGAGGCTCCTGGGCAGGTGATTGGGGAATGACGGCTGCAAGCCTCATCTTATCAAGCGGGGAATAGCAGTCAAGCAGGACCATCGGAAGACGGTGCCGCCACTCCCTCCGCGTGCTCAGCCGAGAGGCGCCATAGCACAACGCTGGCAGCGGCAGCGGCAGCAGCCAGCATCCACCGCACCCAAGAGAAAACGGCGACCCGTTGTGGAAAAAACAGCTCGACCTTGTCCCAGAAGAGGTCAACCTGCCCGTTCTGCAGCAGCCAGAGATGCCCCGCGATGGGGGAGTAGCTAGGATCGAAGTACACCAGGTCGCCACCCTCCGCCAACATGTACCACTGCAGGTAGTTGGGTAGAACCCCAACCAGCTGAACCGCGACCGAGATCGCGGCGACGGCTGGTATCACCCACCGGGTTCTGCGGGGCGAGTCGTTCCAGCAAGACAGCATCTCAGCGGAAGGTAGGACGAGGAATGGCACCACATTCAGCAGCAGACGCGGGCCCCAGCACCACCCCCCGGACCAGTCTCGCCAGATGCACACCCCGACCAGGGTGGCGAGGGCCGAACCGTACAGGCAAACGGCCTCGGCGGGATGGGATCGCCAAAACCTCCGAGCGGCCACCACCCCCAGCACCACCGGAGGGGCATACCACAGCACCCCCTTGCCGGATGACCCAATCAGATTGCCCAGTCCCATCACCACCCTCCCCAGGCTATCGGCCGCCAACCCTATCCCTCCACCCTCCAGTTCGTAGCCTGTAACCAGGGGGTTCCCAAAGCGGACATGGTTGTGAGCCAGCCAGAAAGCGACAAAGGGTAGGAGTCCTGCCACGAACCAGGCTGCCGTGGTTGCCAGCCCGCGGCGGAGGTGATACCGAGAAGCGGCGAAGCCGCCTCCTGGGAGCGCGGGCCGCGCTCCCAGGAGGGACCGCTCACGCGGCCCATCCTGCCCGCTTCGGCGAGACACCGGCAATTCCCAGGCAAGGGTACCGCGCCCGATGGTCGGCCAGAGAGCGTAGGCGAGCAGGAATGGGATCAGCAGGAATGCCGTCACCTTGGTCAACACCGCCCATCCCAGAGCAAGTCCCCCCAGGAGGAGCCACCTCCTCCCGCCCCTCTGGCGGTAGATGAGTAGGCAGTAGAAAGAAAGCAGGCAACATAGCGCCAGCAGCGGCTCGCCGAAGAAAGACTTGGAGGCGTAGGGCCAGGCCAGCGTGCCTAAGCCAAACAGCAGCGCGACCGACACCGCCACACGCGCGGAGTAGCCCAACCGGAGCAGGGCCAGATAAAGCAGGACGTCCAGCGCCGTAACGGTCAGGCAGTTGAGCAGAGTCAGGGAAAGGGTAACCGTGGTGGGGACGTCGATGCTGCTTGAGGGCACGAGCCCGGCGGTGCCCTCGGCCTCTGCCAGCCCGACCCCCAGCCAGTAGAAAGGCAGAGCCGCCAGGGCCAGCCCCGGCCCACGATTGGCATACAACCTGCCGTCCACCCCCTCGGCCACACCGAAATCCGGCCAGTAGCTCACAGGCTCCACGGAGAAGGAGGCTCGCTCGGCCAGCGAGGCAGTCAGATGCAGGTAGACCTCTTCGTCGATGCTGTGGAAGACACCTCCGAAGGTCTGGAGGTAGACAGCCAACAACAGGACAGCGAGCGCAAACGCGGAGGATAGTCCGCTCGCCGCCCGGGGCTTCGAATCTCGGGTATGCGCCACCAGCAGTAACCACCTCTGAAGCGAAAGTGAGGAGTAGCTTACCCCAGTTCCACAGTGGCTACAACGTGTCTGTTCATGGCTCAAGCAACATCAGACCAGGTGTACGGCTGTGCTAGAATGGTCCGGGCTGACAATCGATAACTGACTGCTGATCACTCCAGAAAGGATGGCAGTAACATGAGCGTCGACGCCAACTTCCCAGGCATCGCCAAGCAGGATATGGACACTCCCGCCCTTTTGGTGGACCTCGACCTGATGGAAGCCAACATCACCCGCATGGACCGCTTCCTAGCTGGCAAGGGGATGCGCGTCCGACCCCACTACAAGACCCACAAGACCCCGGCCATAGCCCTCAAGCAGCTCGACGCAGGGGCCATTGGCATCAGCTGCGCCAAGGTGGAGGAGGCAGAGACCCTGGTCAGTGCCGGTGTGAAGGACATCCTGATCGCCAACGAGATCGTCGGTAGGAAGAAGATCGCCCGACTAGCCGGCCTCGCCAGACATGCGAGCCTCATGGTGGCCGTGGACGACCCACGGAACGTGGAGGAACTGTCGCAAGGGATGTCTGAGGCAGGCGCCTGGCTCAGGGTGCTGGTAGACATCAACGTCGGGATGAACCGATGCGGGGTCGAGCCGGAAGATGCGCTGGCCCTGGCCCAGCAGGTCGCCAACGCCCCCGGCTTGATGTTCGTCGGAGTCATGGGCTACGAGGGGCACTGCCAGACGATCAAGGGAATGGAAGAGAGGCAGGAAGCCACCAGGCAGGCCATGTCCAGGTTGCTGCAAGCCAGGGAACTGGTACAGGCAGGCGGACTCGACGTTGAGATCGTGAGCGGGGGAGGCACCGGTACCCACGCCATCGACGCCGACATACACGGGATAACCGAGATCCAGGCCGGCAGCTACGTGGTCATGGATCGCGACTATCGGGATGCAGGCATGGACTACGCCAACGCCCTGACTGTACTGGCCACAGTCATCAGCCGCCCGACGCCGGGCAGGGTTATCGCCGACGTAGGGCTGAAGGGGATGACCACCGACCACGGCCTGCCTGAGTTGATAGGCGTGCTCGGCGGCAGCCTCACCCGGCTTTCAGAGGAGCATGCAATCATCGATCTGTCTGACCCCACCGTGGAGCTGAAGCCCGGAGACAGGGTTGAGTTCGTCCCCGGCCACTGCTGCACCACGATGAACCTCCACGACAGGGTGTACGGCATGCGAGGCGAGCGGTTGGAGGTGGTGTGGTCCATCGCGGGCCGCGGCAAGTTCAGATAGTGATATAATCCTTATCTATGGCACTTGACGTCTTTTCATCCAACCGCCCATCAATCCTGGTGGTGGACGACGATCGCAGGATCACCGGGGCGCTGCGCAGGGGTCTCACCTACGAGGGCTATCAAGTAGATGTGGCCAACGGGGGCGCCGAGGCCCTGGCCAGGGTCAGGGATCTCCACCCCCACCTGGTCGTGCTGGATGTCATGATGCCCGGCATCGACGGCATGGATGTATGCCGCATACTTCGGCGCTCTGAAACCGTCCCAATCCTGATGCTTACCGCGAAAGACGAGGTGTCGGACCGCGTGGCCGGTCTGGATGCAGGCGCCGACGACTACCTGGTCAAGCCCTTCGCCTTCGAGGAGCTGCTGGCCCGCATTCGGGCCTTGCTGCGCCGCCGCGAGCCCCAGCCCAGCACCGAGCTCCGCTTCGCGGACCTCACCCTCGACACTCGCTCCCGGACGGCCCGCCGAGGAAGCCGGACCATTGAGCTGACCACCACGGAGTACAAGCTGCTGGAGTTCTTTCTCATCAGGCCGGGCGAGGTTCTCTCCAAGCTAACCCTGCTCGAGAAGGTGTGGGGCTACGACTTCGAGGGGGAGTCCAATGTCCTGGAGGTGTACATCCGGTACCTGCGCGGCAAGCTGGAAGCCAAGGGTGAGCCCAGGCTAATCCACACCGTTCGTGGCTCGGGATACGTGCTCAAGGAGTAGCGGTATGTCCATCCGCCTCCGTCTGGCGCTAGGATACGCCGGTGTCTTCGCCTTCCTGTCCATGCTGCTCTTCCCAGTCATCTACTTCACAGTGGAGAAAGAGCTGCTGGAGGGGGCGGATAGCTCCCTGGTGTCCCCCAGCCAGCAACTGCTCTCATCCCTGCAGGGGTACCCAAAGTCCCTCGCCAACGCGGAGGGCGGATGGAGCATGGCCGGCAACAGCCAGCCTGCCGGCGACCGGCGGCTCAGCCTGGACCTGGAGCAGTTCGGCTCTCCTGGACTGCTGGTAGAGGTGCTGGACTCCAATGGCCGGCTCGTGGCCCTCTCCTCCCGGTCGAGCGTCGCCGCCATGCCTGTGCCTAACGGCGCCTTCGCCCCCGCTTGGTGGGGGAGATCCGCCAGCTTCACTGCCACCTCGGATGGAGTTCGCTACCGATTCCTGCTAACTCCCATACCCGGTGAGCGGGAACCTCGCGGCTTCGTGCTGGCAGCCCGGTCCTTGGAACCGGAAGACAGTTCGTTGAGCCGCGTCCGTGACATGCTACTGGGAGGAGGGGTCCTGGGAATCTTGCTGGCAGGCACGATCGGCTGGCTGATCGCCCGCCGGAGACTCCGCCCCATCGAGGAGATCTCCGAGACGGCACAGGCCATCGCCCTCTCTCGAGGGTTCAGCCGCAGACTGAAGGAGAGGGGAACCAGGGACGAGGTGGGGCGGCTGACAGCCACCTTCAATGAGATGCTGGACAGTCTGGAGGAGGCATACTCGGCCCAACGCCGATTCGTAGCCGATGCCTCCCACGAGTTGCGATCGCCGCTCACCTCCATTCGCAGCAACATCGAGATACTCCAGCGTACACTGGATGCCCCTGCGGAGGACCGGGCGGAGGCCCTCGCCGACGTGGCGTCCGAAGTGGACCGTTTGAACAAGCTGACCTCCGAGCTCCTGCTGCTGGCAAGAGCCGACGCGGGGCGCGGGATGGAGATGTCCAGGGTAGCACTGCACGACTTGGTGCGTGACGTCCACAAGCAGCTTCAGCCCTCGGTGAAGGGAGTGACCTTCGAGCTAGGTCCAATCCAGCAGGCCGAGGTACAGGGTAACCACTCTTGGCTCAAGCAGCTGCTACTGATCCTGGCGGATAACGCCCTCAAGTACACCCCCAACGGCGGCTCGGTGAGGGTAGAATTGGAGCGAGAGAGCGATACCGCCGTGCTGAAGGTGCAGGACTCGGGAATCGGCATACCCCAGTCGGACCTGCCGCACATCTTCGACCGCTTCTACCGAGCAGACAAGGCACGCGCTCGCAACGAGAGCGGGGCCGGACTTGGCCTCTCCATTGCCCAGTGGATCACCCGCGAGCACAGCGGCGAGATCGAGGTCCACAGTGAGGTGGGCCAGGGTACCACCATCGCCGTGCGAGTGCCCGCGGTGTAGCTGATGGCTGTCAGCTATCAGCATGTCAGCTATCAGCTATCAGCTATCAGCTTTCCGGTGCGCCGACTCTCCAACTCTTATCCCCATCTCATATTGACCTCACCTTCATCCAATGCCGTTGCAGTATCATAATTCGGGAATGCGTATAGCCTTCCCCTTCGCCACAACTGCATGGGTGGACGACATCGCCATCTCGCACCGCAGGAAACCTGACTGCTGACGGCTGATCGCTGACATGCTGATCGCTGACATGCTGATCGCTGACATGCTGACACGCTGAGAGCTAATCATGGAGCAACTGTTCATACCCATAGCGCTCGTTGGGGTAGCCGTCGGGATAGCCGTCGGCTTCGCCGTCGCCGTGCGTGGCGCAAGAGGCAGGGCATCGGTTGGCGCTCGAGGTGCCCAGGAGATGGAGATCGTGGTGCTGGACGGCTTCAAGCCCAGCACGGTGATTGTGCGCGAGGGCATACCTGTTCGGTTGAAGTTCTCCCGTCTGGACAACGCCCAGTACTCTGGAAGAGTGGTCTTCTCGGGGTTAAGACTGGAGCGGCGGCTTCCGCCATTCAGGAGCACCCTGGTGGAATTCCTGCCGCCCCAACCGGGGGAGTACCTTTTCACCAGCGACATGGGCATGTATCGGGGCAAGCTGATCGTGGAGAAGGCTAGCAGGGGTAGGATCAAGCTCCCCTGGCAGTCGGGGGACTCAGAGGGGGTTGCCTCCAAGACTCGAGGGGGTGAGAAGACCCAATGCTGACCCAGGGGCCCAGCCGCGATGGAAAACCTGCATCCAGGCGTCGACGGACCAAACTCCGCTTCCTGATAGCTGGCGCGGTGATCGTCGCCGCCATTGGCTACATGATCTTCGCCGCCATGCAGGGTGGTTCAGATTACTACGTCACCACCGGCGAGTTGAAGGCGATGGGGGAGAGCGCCCGCGGCCAGGCTATTCGCCTGGGCGGACGAGTCGTCTCCGAATCCGTGCAGTGGGACCGAGGTGCCAACACCCTCGTCTTCACCCTCACCGACGGCAACGAGACCCTCCTACCCGTCATCTACAGTGGCGTGGTGCCGGACAGCTTCCAACCAGGGGCGGACGTAATCGTGGAGGGCAAGCTGGGACCCGACGGAGCCTTCCAGGCCAACAGCATGCTGGCTAAGTGCGCCTCCAAGTATTCACCGGCTGAGTAGGTAGCAAGGAGAACCATGGCGGAAATCGGTCGCATATCCATCGTCGTCGCCTTCATGATCACGGCCTACCTAACGGTGGCCTCGGCCGTCGGCGCCCATCGTCGCCAGGCGGACCTGCTAGCCAGCGCCAGGAACGGGGTCTACCTCTCTGCGGCCCTGGTCTCTCTGGCCTGGGGGGTGCTACTCCACGCCTTCATCGTCCACGATTTCTCTCTGATGTACGTCGCCCGCTACAACAGCAGGGATACTAGCCTGGCTTTCAGCCTCTCAGGTAGCTACGCTGGCCAGGAGGGATCCCTATTGCTGTGGGCCTGGGGCCTCTCCGCTGCCCTGCTGATCGTGACACTGCAGTTCCGCGGCAAGCTCAAGAGCCTGATGCCCTGGGTCACGACGGTGATGGGTTTCGTCCTCACCTTCTTCCTGGGCCTGCTCACCCTCTTCTCCGATCCCTTCACCCGAGCCACGGCGGCCATCCCGGCGGGGCAGGGATTGAACCCACTCCTGGAGAACGTGGGTATGCTGTTCCACCCGCCGGCTCTCTTTGCCGGCTACGTGGCCTTCACCGTACCATTCGCCTTCGCGATAGCGGCGCTCATCACAGGGCAACTGGGAAACGAGTGGCTCCAGGCCACCCGCCGCTGGACCCTCGTCGCCTGGGCCCTCCTGGGGCTGGGGAACCTGCTGGGTGCCCAGTGGGCCTACGTGGAGTTGGGATGGGGAGGCTACTGGGGCTGGGATCCCGTGGAGAACTCCTCGCTCATGCCCTGGCTCACGGGAACGGCCTACCTCCATTCGGCAGTCATGCAGCGGCGCCGCGGTATGCTGAAGGTCTGGAACCACGCGCTCATCATCATCACCTTCACACTGACGATCTTCGGCACCTTCCTGACGAGGAGCGATCTGCTCGCCTCGGTGCACACCTTTGGTGAAACGAGGGTGGGCCCGGCCTTCGTCGCGATGATGGCTGTGGTGGTCCTGCTGTCTGTAGTCCTCCTCTGGATAAGGCGTCCCCTGCTCCAGGGGGAGAGCGAACTGGACTCTCTTGCCTCCAGGGAATCCAGCTTCCTGTTGAACAACCTGCTGCTGCTGGGCGCAGCGTTCGCCGTCCTGTGGGGTACCCTCTTCCCGTTGGTCTCCGAGGCGATCCGGGGGGTGAAGATCACGGTCAACGCCTCCTTCTTCAATCAGGTAGTCGGCCCCATCCTGCTGGCTGTGGTCGTGCTGATGGGCATCTGCCCGCTGTTGGCCTGGCGCCGGGTGTCCTTCGGCCGGCTGGCAGCCAACCTCCGGCTGCCGCTCCTAGCTGCCCTCGCGGTGGCCGCGGGAGGCTTCGCCCTGAACGCTCGCCAGCCCTACGCCCTCTTAGCCCTGGCCGGCTGCGGCTTCGCCGCCGGTACCGTACTGCTGGAGTTCTACCGAGGCTCTCGCGCCCAGGGAAAAATCCAGGGGAAGAACCCATTGCTCGCACTCGCTCCGTTGGTGCGGGGGAACCAATCGCGCTACGGCGGCTACATGGTCCACTTGGGAATAGCGCTCCTGGCCATGGGCGTCGTCTTCTCAATGGGCTTCAAGACTGAGAGGGAGGTAACCCTCTACCCCGGCCAGGAGGCCGCCATCGGGGGATACCGGTTGATGTTCGACGGACTCTCCACCTCTCAGGAGGGTCGCAAGGAGAGCCTTGCGGCTGAGCTAGAGCTGTACTCGGGCAATCAGCACCTGGGAACGATGAGCCCCTCCAAGGAGTTCTTCCAAGGGTTCAAGACACCCAACACCGAGGTGGCCATCTACAGCACGCCGACGGAGGATCTGTACCTGATCCTGAACTCCTGGAGCGCCGATAGCGCTAATCTGAGACTGGTGATCAATCCGATGGTTTCCTGGATCTGGATTGGCGGCTACGTCTTGCTGCTGGGCACCGCCGTAGCCCTCTGGCCAGAGGCCCGTGTCAGACGCAAGGAGGAGCCACGCCTGGCAGTGGAAGCAGCAAGGTAGTGGAGAGGCCAAGACTCTATGGCCACGCGAATCAAGCTGAAGACGTCGGTCCTGTTCGCCCTGCTGATTCTGAGCACCCTGCTCCTGTGGGACGTAAGATCCGCTTGCGCCGATGTGGCCGACGACCTGATCAACGAACTGATCTGCCCAACAGCCAGCGGTCCTCAGCCCCTGGCGGTCTCCAGCGGACCGGAAGCTGTGGAGATGAAAGCCTTCATCCAGGCGAAGAACAGGGAGGGCTGGTCCAGAGATCGCATCGTCGAGACGTTGGCACACCAGTATGGCGAGCAGATCCTGCCCGCGTCCGAAAAGCGAGGCTTTGGGCTGACCGCCTGGGTCGCGCCCTACGCCCTGCTGCTGACGGGAGTGGCGGTCCTGGTCGCCATACTGGTCAGTTGGAACCACAATCGCAGGCTGAGCGACGCCTACGCTGACGCGGAGATGTCGAGGACCATCGACGAGAACCGCTTGAAGCGCTACGAGAACCAGGTCAACCGAGAACTGGAACGATTCGAGTAGCGCAGGAGGACGAGGAAAGAGATGTCCGAGCAACTGACCATGGTGGTGATGCTCGTTATCACCGGCGGAGCGGCCCTCCTGGTAGCCTGGCCCTTGATGTTCGGTAGGGTTCGCCCTGAGGATTACCTTGAGTGCAAGGCCGGAGAGCCCTATTTGAGCCAACTGCTTACCAGAAGGGACTCCGCATACAGAGCGCTGAAGGAATTGGAGTTCGACCTGGCAGTGGGAAACCTGTCCAGAGAAGACTATCGGGAGCTTCACGAACGATACAAGCGGAGGGCAGTGTCGACCCTCAAGCGCATAGACGACGCCAAGACTGGTAAACTGACTGCAAACGAGTCAGAGGACGAAGGAGAGGACTTCGAGATCCTGCCTCCACCCCGAACGCCCGCCGATCCAAGATGTCGGCCGGAGCCGAGGGCCGACCTGGATGTGGAGATGGAGATAGAGGCATTCAGAAGAGAGTCCAGACGGGCAAACAGAGAAGAGGAGACAGGGGGGCAATGATGCACAGGAAGTGGCTGATCGCATTGGCTGCGGCGGTCCTTGTCTTTGCCGGATCGGTGCTTGGCGTCGGCGCCGAACAGGCCAAGGGTTCTATCAAGGGCACCGTGACTAACCTCACCGCCGGCGGCGGCAGCGTGGTCGGGGCAGAGGTTTCGCTGCTGGTCTTCGACGGCCAGAACCAGACCGTCAAGGAGACAGTCAAGGTCGACCAAGAGGGGAAGTTCGCCTTCGAAGGGCTGGAAACGGGACAGGACCTCACCTACCTGGTCCTTCTCCAGTTCCAGAATGTGGACTACCCCGGCGAACCCTTGACCTTCACACCGGACAATCCGGAGCTGACCGTGGAGATCCCTTGCCTTGACTCTACGACCGCAGCCGACGGCGTAACCTCCCCCGCGAGGCACTATCTCCTTGACCCCGACCCTGAGGGGGTGAGTGTGACGGAGATCGTGATCCTCAGGAACACCACCGACAAGAGCTACGTTGGTGCCAAAGAGATCGAAAACGGCATTCGGGAGACCATGCGCTTCGTAGTGCCTGAGGAGGCGGAGGATCTGGCCTTCGGCGACGAGATGAGCGCGACCAGAATAGTGCCGGTGGAGGGCGGTTTTGCAGACACGATGCCCATCTACCCTGGCGATACCCAGCGGATACTCCGTTACCGCATCCCCGCCAAGGGGGGCTCCGTCAGCTTTTCCACCAGGGTCACTATGGCTTCGGAGAAGGTGAGCATCCTTGCCCCCGACATCGGGATACAGATATCCGCCTCCAACCTGCCGGAACAGACCAACCCCACGGTGCAGAACGAGAAGTACCTGCTGCTGAGCGGGCAGAACCTGGCAGCGGACACCGAACTGAAGATCAAGGTTGATCGGCTGCCCTCCACGCAGGTATCAGCCATCAGCCTGCTTCCCCTGGCCGGCGGCGTTGGTGTAGTGCTCATCGGTGTGGTGGTGCTGGTGCTGATGATCCGGAGAAGGCGTGGTGGACCAAAGACAGATGCCAAGACCACGGGCAGAGCAGCCGGTCCGCGAGGTGATGCAACAGGCAAGCTTGTGGCTGCATCTACCGATGGGCAGGTGGGCGCTGAGGATGTCACGCCCACTGAGAACGAGTATGAGATGCTCGAGAAGAAGAAGCGCGAGCTGATCTCGGCCATCGCTCGGCTGGACGATCAGTACGAGGCTAAGGAGATCGGAGACGAGGAATACAGCCAACTCCGTGCCGACAAGAAGCGAAAGCTGGTAGAGGTGGTGGAGATGCAGAAGATGCTCTCCCCCGAGGGATTCCGGTGACATCCAACGGGGGGCCCCGGCCCTTGGGCGGACCGGCCATCAGGGCCTCCGGTATCACCAAGCGGTACGGCCATCGCCTGGTCCTCAAAAGGGTCGACCTGACGCTGGAGTCTGGCGAGAGGCTGGCCATCTTCGGACCCAATGGGGCCGGCAAGACAACTTTGCTCCGGATACTGGCTACGGCGGTGACACCGACGGCCGGGGAGATCGAGGTGGCGGGCATCGACCCGCGGGACGACCCAGTTGAGGCCCGCCGCCACCTGGGGGTAATGTCACATCAGCCCTACCTGTATCCGGACCTCACCGCGCGGGAGAACCTGCGCTTCTATGGACGGATGTACGATGTCCGTGGCTTGGAGGCAAGGGTGGAGGCAGTCGCCAAGCAGGTGGGACTGCTGGCACGCCTTGACGACCGGGTGGTCACCTTTTCTCACGGCATGCGCCAGCGGATCGCCATGGCGCGGGCAGTGCTGCACGATCCGGAATTGCTGCTGCTCGACGAACCGGAGGCCGGACTGGATCAGGACGCGCGCAACCTGATGGCGAGCCTTCTCGATGCACAGGTGGATGGTCACATGCGGAGCGCCGTTATCGTCACCCACCAGATCGAGTTGGGGCTGGCCTTGAGCCAGCGGGTCGCCATCCTGGTGGACGGGCGCATCGCCTTCCAGGCCCCCTCGTCTGAACTGGACCCGGCGACCGTACGGCAGCACTACAGGACCAGGCCTCCAACGTCGCAGGGGTCGGCAGCACCGCTGCCCCCTGGATCCGAGGCATAGGAGACATGAGATCCTACCTGAACAAGGTGCTGGCCATCGTCGCCAAGGACATAGCCGCGGAGTTGCGGACGCGGGAGGTGTTGACCTCTACCTTCGTCTTCGCGCTGATAGTGATGGTCACCTTCAACTTCGCGTTCGAGCTGAGGGTGGAGAACGTCGAAGCGGTGGCGCCGGGGGTGCTGTGGGTAGCGGTGGCCTTCTCGGCCATGCTCGGGCTGAACCGGGCCTTCATCTCAGAGAAGGACCGCGGCTGCCTGGAAGGGTTGCTCCTCTGCCCGGTAGACCGCAGCGCCCTGTTCCTGGGAAAGCTCTCGATCAACATGCTGTTCATGCTGGCCATGGAGGCGCTGATCCTGCCCCTCTTCGGCGTCTTCTTCAACCTGCCGGTCCTGAACCCGAGGCTGGGGCTGATCGTCCTGCTGGGAACCGTCGGGCTCGCCGCCGTGGGCACCCTCTTTTCAGCCGTGGCCGTGCAAACGAGGGCGAGAGAAATCATGCTGCCTATCTTGCTGCTCCCCGTGTCGGTGCCGCTACTGCTGGCGGCAGTCAGGGCCACGGGCGACGCCCTGGCGACGGCCCCGCCTCTGGTAGAGGGACCCTGGCTCGCGACCCTGCTGGCCTTCGACGCCATCTTCCTGGCAGCTGCGCTGCTGACCTTCGAGTACGTCTTTCAGGAGTAGCCTACAGTGAGCAAATTCGTCGTCCCAGCCGCCATGGTCGCCGCTCTCTACATGGCCCTCCTATACGCCCCGACTGAGGCGACCATGGGGGACCTGCAGCGCATCTTCTACTTCCACGTTCCCGCCGCCTGGTCGGGCTTCCTCGCCTTCGCCATCGTCTTCGCGGCGAGCATCCAATGGCTTCGCACGAAGGCTTATCGCTGGGACGCAGTGGCCGCCTCCGCCGCGGAGGTGGGCCTCGTCTTCACAACAGCAGCCCTGGTGACTGGCTCTCTCTGGGCCAAGCCGACCTGGGGAACATGGTGGGACTGGGATCCAAGGTTGACAGCCACTCTGCTGCTATGGCTGGTGTACCTGTCCTACATGATCCTGCGTTCCGCGGTGGACAACCCTTCCCAACGTGCCACCCTGGCGGCGGTCGTGGGGATAATTGGCTTCCTGGATGTCCCCGTGGTCTTCATGTCCATTCGCTGGTGGCGCACGGTTCATCCGGTGGTCCTCAGCGGATCGAGCTTCAACCTGGAAGGCTCCATGCTAACCACACTCCTGGTGTGCCTCGGGGCCTTCACCCTGCTGCTGTTTCACCTCCTCAGGCTGCGTCTCCAGCTTCAGACGCAGCAGATGGAGGTCGATGGACTCCGAGACCTGCTGGAGGAGTAGAAATGGGAAACATGGTGTACCTGTTTGCGGCATACGCGGTGATCTGGTTGGCAGTGCTACTGTACAGCTTCAGCATCGCCGCCCGTCAGAAGTCGTTGGCTCGAGAGATCGCCACGCTGAAAACCATCCTCGCTGAGAAGGAGAGGGATGAAATCCCCGGTTAGCCGCCGCCGCTTCCTACGAGGGCTGTTGATGGTGGGGGCCAGCGCAACCCTAGCCTCGGGTTTCGGCTGCAGCACCCCGACGCCGGCGCCCACGGCCACGCCGCTTCCGGGCGGCGCGTCGCCCACGGCAGGGAGCGCGAATACGCCGACCGCAGCGCCCGGCGCCGGCCCGGCCAAGGTTCCTGCCTCGAATGCGACCGCCGCCGTTCCAACGCAACCGCCCGCTGCCACCCAGGCAGCCACCACCGGTGTGCCGCTGGCAGTGGCGCGGGGTGGAAACCCGGAGGCCATCACCCGGGCCGCAATCGAGGCGCTGGGCGGCATGTCACGCTTCGTCAAGAAGGGCGACAGGGTCGTGATCAAGCCCAACATCCTCACAGCAGCCGAGCCCCAATACGCCGTCTCCACCAACCCCCAGGTAATGGCCACCCTGGTCAGGTTATGTCTTGAGGCTGGGGCAGGCCAGGTGCAGGTGTTCGACTTCCCCACCTCTAACGCGGCCACGGCCTATGAGCGCAGCGGCATCGAGAAGGCGGTGACTGCGGCAGGTGCACGCATGGAGAAGATGTCGCAGCTGAAGTACAAGAAGACCCCTATCCCCAACGGGCTGGACATCAAGTCCTGGTCCATCTACGAAGACGTGCTCACCGCGGACGTCTTGATCGACGCCGCGATAGCCAAGACCCACGATCTGGCGACGCTGAGCATGGGCATGAAGAACTTGATGGGGGTCATCCAGGACAGGGGTTCCTTCCACTCCAACATCGGCCAGCGGCTGGCCGACCTCAGCACCGTCGTTCGTCCCACGATCACGGTGATCGACGCCGTGCGGGTTCTGGTGCGGAACGGCCCCACCGGTGGAAGGCTCTCGGATGTAGAGGAGATGAACACCGTCATCGCCAGCACGGACATCGTGGCCGCCGACTCCTACGGCGCCACCCTCTTCGGCAAGAAGGGAGCGGACCTGCCGTACATCAGGCTCGCCGCGGAGATGGGCGTCGGGACGATGGATCTGAGCGAGGTCGACATCAGGGAGGTCACCGCATGACGTCCCGTACTCGGCTCGTGCGCGTCCGCCGGGTGGTGCAGGCAGCGTTCCTGCTGCTGTTCCTCTACCTGGCGACCGCGACGCGGCACCCGCTGACTCCCCTGCTGCCGGTGGACAGCTTCCTTCGGATGGACCCACTGGCGCAGCTCGGCGCGGCGCTAGCGGCGCGGGACTTCGTGCCCTATCTGCTGTGGGCCGCGCCGCTCCTGGTGGCCACGCTGCTGCTGGGGAGATTCTTCTGCGGCTGGGTCTGCCCGATGGGCACGACGCTGGACCTCTTCCGGCTGCGCCGGTTCAATCCTCCGCCGGGCAAGAACGAGATGGGTTTTCGCCGCTTCAAGTATCTGCTGCTGGCGGCCGCGCTGGTTGCCGCCCTTGCGGGCTCCCTGGTGCTGATGCCGCTGGACCCCATCACCCTGCTCACCCGCACCTTCGCCCTGTACCTGTATCCCGCCCTGAACGCCGCCGTCACGGGGGCGCTCTTCGCCCTCTATGAGCGAGGTATTCTGCCCGACCTGATGGTATGGATCGATACCGACCTGCGGGGAAGCCTCCTCCCTGCCGCACAGCCTTACTTCCGCCTGAGCTGGCTGTTCCTGCTGCTGTTCGCCTCCATCGTCGCCCTCAACCTGGTAGCGCATCGCTTCTGGTGCCGCTACCTCTGCCCCCTAGGCGCCATGCTGGGGCTCGCGTCGCGCTGGTCCCTCCTGGGCCGACACAGCAGGGCGGGGTGCGTGGGCTGCGGGAAGTGCGTCGCGCGCTGCCGGATGGGGACCATCGGGGCGAAAGGGTACGCCAACGACGGCGGGGAGTGCATCCTGTGCGGCGACTGCGCCACTGTCTGCCCCGATCGCGCGATCTCCTACGGCGGCAGGCCGTCCTCAGGGCGCTACGACCCGTCCCGCCGGCAACTGCTGGGGGTGGCAGGGGTCGCCGCGCTCGGCATCGCCGGACTCCGCGCCGACGCCCCCCGCAAGGGGACCGACGCGTTCGACATCCGCCCCCCGGGTGCCCAAGGAGCGCACTTCCTGGATCGCTGTGTTCGCTGCGGGCAGTGCATGAAGGTGTGCCCCTCGTCGGGACTGCAGCCAAGCCTCCTTCAGGCCGGTCTGGAGGGGCTGTGGACCCCACTCCTGGTCGCCCGACTGGGGCCATGCCAGTACGATTGCACGGCCTGCGGCGAGGTGTGCCCAACGGGAGCGATCCAGCGGCTGGAGTTGGAGAGCAAGCGGCAGGCGATCATCGGCACGGCCTACGTGGACCAGAGGAGGTGCATTCCCTGGGTGGACGGTGGGGACTGCATCGTCTGCCAGGAGCTCTGTCCGGTCTCACCAAAGGCGATAGCACTGGAGGACACCGAAGCCACAGGGGACGACGGAACCACCGTGGAGGTCCGCAGGCCGCGAGTGATCCGCGACCGCTGCATCGGCTGCGGCATCTGCGAACACCACTGCCCCGTGCCCGGTGAGGCCGCCATCAGGGTCTACGGCATCGGCACACCCACGGCCTGAGCCGCTGCCGCCAGGCCGCGCCGCAGCGCCTCGCGGTTTGGCTCCACGAACCGCTCCTTCCCCGGTCCCAACGCCTCGGGAAGCACCTCGCTCACCACATCCACCGGAAGCACGGAGAGAGTCCCCAGCAGCGCGCCAACAGCGACCATGTTGGCCATCCGGTCGCTCCCCAGCGACCCCGCGATCCCCGTTGCCGGTACCTCCACGATGTGAAGGTCGTCCCTCTCGAAGGGAGAGAGCGCAAGGGAGCGGTTGATCACCAGGATGCCGCCCGGCTTCACCCGTGGCCCCCACTTAGCCAGAGAAGGCTCGTTCATCACGATGGCCGCGGCGGGCCTGCTGACGATTGGAGACCCTATCTCATCATTGGAGATGATGACGGTGCAGCCGGCGGTCCCGCCCCGCATCTCAGGGCCGTAGAATGGGATCCACGCCACGTTTCTTCCGGCTTTGAGCGCGCCGTGAGCCAGCAGCATCCCTGCAAACAGCACGCCCTGCCCACCGAAGCCCGCGATCACTACCTCGAAGTCCCTGTCCATTGTCTTCTCTCCCATAGATCGGGTGCCGAGTACCGCGTCTTGAGACAGGACATCGTTCAGAGCTCGGCTATGGTCCTTTCTCCAGATCCCGCGGCTTGCTGACCACCAACTGGTCCACCGACTCCACACCCGGCGCCACCTTTATGTCACCTAGCGGGTAGTAGGGGATCATCCGCTCCTCCAGCCAGCGCAAGGCATCCCTCGGGCTCACTCCCCAGTTGGTGGGGCAGGGTGAGAGAACCTCCACCATCGCGAACCCCTTACCCGCTACCTGGCAGGCGAAGGCCCTGCGAATGGCTGCCGCCGTCCGGCGTATCGCGGCCGGATTGTGGACCGACGTCCGGGCGATGTAAGCAGGACCCTCCAGGGTAGCCAGCATCTCACTAACCCGCAGGGGATTGCCCGCCCTCGCCGTGTCCCGACCGGTCGGCGAGGAGGTGGTGCGCTGGCCGGCCAGCGTGGTTGGCGCCATCTGTCCCCCCGTCATGCCGTAGACGGCATTGTTGACGAAGACGACGCTGATGTTCTCCCCTCGAGCCGCGGCGTGAACGATCTCGGCCGTACCGATGGCCCCCAGATCGCCATCACCCTGGTAGGTGAAGACGAACAGCTCTGGGCGCACCCGCTTGATGCCGGTCGCCACCGCCGGAGCGCGGCCGTGGGCAGCCTCCACGCCATCGAAATCCATGTAGTGGTAGATGAACACCGCGCATCCCACCGGGGCTATCACCACCGATCTCTCTCGCAACCCCAATTCATCAATGGCCTGGGTCACCAACCGGTGTACGATTCCGTGGCCGCAGCCGGGACAATAGTGCATCGGAGTCTTCGACAGGGAGCGCGGTCGCCCCAGGACCAACTGAGCCGTAGCGTTCATATTGTTCCCTCCCAGAAGCCCTTGACTGCCACCAACACCTCTTCCGGCGACACCACCGATCCCCCAAGGCGGCTGAGGAAGCGTATCTCGGTCATCCCCAGCACCGCTCGCTGGACGTCCTCCAGCATCTGGCCCTGATTCAACTCCACCACTAGGATGCCCTTGACCCGCTGTGCCAGGTCGGCGATCTCTTTCTCGGGGAAAGGAAACAGCGTGATCGGCCGGAAGATACCAACCTTCATCCCATCGGCTCGAGCGACACGAGCGGCGCTGAGCGCAACCCTGGCCGGCGTCCCGAAGGCGATGATGGCTACCTCGGCGTCCTCCAACTGATGGCCCGCCCACCGCACCTCCTTCTCCTTGATGGCGGCGGTCTTACGCACCAGCCACTGGTTCCGAACCTCCAGCTTCTCGGGCTCCAGCTCCAACGAGTAGAGGAGATTCTTCTCCCGACCGGCGCAGCAGCCCACTGCCCAGCTCTTGGGCTGCAGGTCCGCGGGGCGTGGGTACTCGCGCAACTCCACCGCCTCCACCGTCTGGCCGATGACGCCGTCCGCCAGCACCATCACCGGGCTCCGATACCGGTCCGCCAGGTCGAAAGCGAGCGCGGTCAGGTCCATAGCCTCCTGCACGGAGGCGGGGGCCAGCACGATGGGATGGTAGATCCCATGGCCTCCGCCCTTGGTCGCCTGGAAGTAATCACCCTGGGCCGGCGCGATATTGCCCAGCCCAGGCCCGCCCCGCATCACATTGACGATGACCGCCGGAAGCTCGTTGCCAGCCAGGTAGGATATTCCCTCCTGTTTGAGGCTGATGCCGGGGCTGGAGGAGGAGGTCATTACCCTGGTCCCGGTCGCCGCGGCGCCGATAACCATGTTGATCGCAGCTATCTCGCTCTCGGCCTGAACGAAGACGCGCCCCAACTCCGGCATGCGCCGAGACATGAACTCAAGCAACTCCGTTTGTGGAGTAATGGGATACCCGAAGAAAGCCTCGCACCCGGCACGGATCGCCCCCTCACCGAAGGCCACGTTGCCCTCCATGAGCACCCGCGCCCTCACCTCTGCCGGTTCCGTTGTCTGTGCCATCCCCTGCCTCCACCTCACCGAGCCCTCAATACCCAGTATTCAGAACCCGGTACTCATCATCCACTAACGGTAGACGGATATGGCCGTCTCGGGGCAGACGAGCCCGCACAGGGCGCAGCCCGTGCAGCCCTTGCCCTTCTCGGTGGAGCATCCTTCCGCCGCGAATTCGGCGGGATGATAGCCCATGCGGTTGATGCGAGCCGAAATCAGAATGAGCTGGCGAGGACACGTCGCCTCGCACAGCTCACAGCCTTTGCATCGCTCTTCCTCGATCTCTATGTAGCCCATCTGCCACCTCCGCTTCGCTCAAGATTGGTTGAGCGGCCAATGGCTAAGGGGTATGGGACAATGCCGGCCTCCCATTACCCCAACGTGCTCATGCTCCCTACCCAACTGGTCCATCCACCAAATGGGCTCCACAAATGTAGCCGCAACCTTTAGGTTGCGCGTAGTCAGTTGGCCTAGAGCGGCCTGCCCACCAGGTACGCGCAGGCTGAAGCCTGCGGCTACAATATGCCAGGAACTTGGTGGTCGGACCACTAACCGAGCAGCCGGAACCTGCTGAACAGCTCATCCGCCAGCCGCTCGGACTTCTGCCCCGCACCGGATGCTGCCTTCTCGGCACTCCCGTTACCAGACGTAACCCTCTCGGCCTCGATAACCCCAGCCCCCAGCACCACACCCAGGGCGATCGACAGCAATTTGCTGCGACTGGAGTCGGCACGAGACGTGATGACGATCGGCACCTTGGCCCCCACCACCACACCGGCCATGCTGCCTCCAGCCAGAAAGGTGATCACCTTGGCCATGAGGTTGCCTGCCTCCGCGTTCGGCACTATAAGGATGTCGGCCTTCCCCGCCACTGGGCCCCCGATCCCCTTTCTGCTGGCCGCCTCCATGGACACCGCGTTGTCCAAGCCCAGCGGCCCGTCTATCACGGCCCCCTGGATCTGCCCCCTGTCGGCCATCTTGGACAGGGCTGCGGCCTCCATTGCTGTGGGCATCTCGCCGCTCACCTTCTCGGTTACGGCGAGAATGGCCACTTTGGGCTCCGCCAGCCCCAGCGCATGGGCGACGCCCACGGCATTGCGAACAATCTCCATCTTCTGGTGGAGATCCGGCTGCAACACCACTCCACCATCGCTTATGTAGAGAATGCGGTCGAGCCCCGGCGTCTCGAAGAGACCAACGTGAGTCAGCAGCCTTCCCGTGCGCAGCCCCGCGTTGCGATCCAGCACCGCGTGCATCAGCTCCGAGGTATCCAGCCTGCCCTTGACCAGCACCGCGGCTCTGCCAAGGTGGACCAGCTCCACTGCCCGTCCTGCGGCCTCCCGCGACTCGTCCTCACCCTCGGGCACGTCCACTATGTCCGCGTGGATCTCGGCGAGGCTCACGCCCACCTTCTCAGCGATAGCCGCGATTCGCCCCGCGTTACCCACCAGGAAAGGGACAACGATACCCTTTCTAGCGGCCGCCCCCACAGCCACCAGCACTTCCGAATCCTCTGCCCCGGCCACGGCAATAGGGACTCTGCCCATCCCCTGAGCCGCTGTCACCAGGTCGTCCAGATGCTCAATCCTCAGTGTTGCCACTCTCGATACCCCAGATGCAATCGTCCACCCACCGTGCCGGCGATTGGCGCCGAAGCCGCCCACCCCTGTCTGTCCTGCTACCCCGCCTTCCAACTAGCAAGCCTGTCTCGCTCTGTGGCGTAGCTCTTGGGCAACTCCTCGCCCCGCAACACCCGAAGCACGCCCAGCGCCAGCGCCCGCATCTCCTCCTCTCCCGGGTACACGATTACCCGACCGAGGAAGGAAACCCTCTCCGCGAGCCACCGTACGAACCTCTCGGAATGAGCCAACCCACCCGTGATCACAATAGCGTCCGGAGCGGTCCCCAGCACCGCGACCATGGCGCCGATCTCCTTGGCCACCTGGTAGGCCATTGCCCTGAACACCAGGAGGGCTCGGTCGTCCCCTTCGGCGATGCGACGCTCCACCTCTCGGCCATCGTTCGTTCCCAGGTGCGCCATCAGTCCGCCGCCACCCCAGAACCGATGCCGCAGCCTCTCAATCGGCTGAGAGGCGCAAAGCTTGAGCAGTCCGGTGAGAGGCAATGTCCCAACCCGCTCGGGCGAGAAGGGACCCTGGTCATTGGCATTGTTCACGTCCACCATCCGTCCCATTCGATGCGCTGCGACGGATATCCCGCTCCCCAGGTGTACCACTACCAGGTTGAGTTCGGCGTACGGGCGTCCAAGCTCGGCGGCAGCTTGTCGAGCGACCGCCTTCATGGACAGCGCGTGGCCCAGGCTGCGACGCTCCAACTCCGGAAGCCCGCTCACCCTTGCCAGGTCGTCCATCTCGTCGACGGATACGGGATCCACGCAGTAGGCGTCGACAACGTACTCGCTACTCAACTCCGCGGCAATCAGCGCTCCCAGGTTTGAGGCGTGCTGCCGAGTCTCAGGATCCCGAAGATCCTTCAGCATGGCCTCGTCGACTGTGTAGGTTCCACTAGGAATCGGGTGCAGTAATCCGCCTCGTGCTGCTATCCCCGCCAGGCGGTTGAATCCGACCCGCGCTGCCCGACGATCTAGCTGAGTCTGAAGCCATGAGCGCACGGCCGATAGCCTCAGGGGGAGTTGATCGATCACATGGTGGTGGGGGGCGAGATAACCGGGGTCGTGGAGAAGCGTCTCGGACGAGATGAGTTGGTCGTCCTCATAGAGGGCAAGCTTCGTGCTGGTGGCCCCTGGGTTGACAGCCAAGACAAGCGACGGCATAGACCATCTCCATACGGCCAGGTTGGCCAACCTGTCCTGGTCGGCGGCGGCGACCGCAGCCTACACTCCCACCCACTCCCTCAGCAGTTGCCATGCCATTTGCAGATGAGGCCATTCTATCCCCCCATAGCAGGCGCAGGAACGCACAGACTTAGGCAGTACACACTCACCGATTTAGGAAGTTAAGTATTTCGGCGTTCTGCCGATGAAGCTGTCGAAGGAGAAGGGCCACGGCAACCCGATAGGGCACAATTCGTGCTGCACCAGTTGCCAAGACATCAACCGACTAGACAGACCCTTAGCGGGGATAACTGGAGTGAAGTGATGGAACAAGAGAGAGTCGAGGGGGTCGACGTCAAGCGTACCGGCAAGAAGAGATGGGAGCACGCCTACGATCTTTCAGATATTCAGGCGGTCTACCGCCGGGGCCACTGGCAGAGCTGGGACGAGATGATCCACTGGCTGGAAACCGAAGGTGAGAAGGACAACGAGTTGACCCCAGGCGAGACCATAGCCATAGTCGAGGATCTGCGAAGCATACGGGATGCTGGCATTCCCTTCACCAACGACCCCCGAAAAGCCTACGACCTGGTGTTCGAGCACGGCGTGGACACGCACTCCTAGAACCCAATCCCAGCCTAGCCGGAGATGTGCCTGAGTCTTGTATTCAGGCACATCTCTTTCACATCTCTACAGATGACGTGCCGCAACTAGAGCTTAACACTCCTACCCCTGCGGAAACTGGCTCAAGCAGCCGATGACTATCTAGGGGGCAATCATTCGCACAATCAGCCCCGTCCCTGCCGCGAGCCAAATCATCTTCAGTGGGGGGTAATCAAATGCATGCCACTATCCGCGTGAAACTGATAGCCAGCTTCCTCGTCCTCCTCCTGCTCGTGAGCTTCCTGGGGTGGATGGGTACCGACCAGATGGGAGCCATGAACCGCACGGCCGATGAGCTCTACCTAACGCACAGCCAGGCGATCTTCGCAGTCAAGGACGTGAAGAACGATCTCAACTCCATGGGGATTGCGATTCGCGGCGCTGCCCTGGCTGGCACAACAACCGATGTAGACGGCGCTATCTCGACTTGGAACATGTCCGAAAAGCTGTTCAGGGCGCGTCTCGAGCGGTTGAACTCCATGGTCACCACAGAGGAAGCCAAGCAGGCCCTGGCCACGGTATCCGAGAACTGGGATAGGAACAAATACGTCCACGAGATATTGCTGAACACGGCAAGCAGCGGCCGCCAACGTGGCAGCGTGGAAATGCTCCCGGAAATGCGGGCGCTCGTCTCCCAGTCGCTGAGCACCGAGAAGAGCATCACGACTGCCCTGGACTCCCTCGCAGAGCTTATACAGATCGAGGCCGAGAGGTCCTACGTGAGTATGGGTAAGCAGTTCGAGGCTACCAGGACCCAGATGCTGGTGGTGATGTCGCTGGTGCTGGCGGTCACACTCGTGGTCGCGGTGCTGTTAACCGAGACCATCCGCAGGGGTTTGAGTAGGATTGAGGTTGCGGCCCGGGTGCTCGCTGAGGGGAACGTAGAGCACGACCTACAGAGCCGCAAGGCCGGTCGTGACGAGGTGGGCCAGACGATCCTCGCCTTTGGCCAGGTAGTCGAGTACATGCGAGAGATGGCCTCCGTGGCGGGCGAAGTGTCCAGAGGAGACCTCTCCCGCGAAGTGGTGCCTCGGTCGCCCAAAGACGCCCTTGGGACAGCGTTTGCCCAAATGGTCACCAGCCTTCGATCCATGGTCAAGGGGGTTTCGGCGGCCGCGGATGGGCTGGCCGAGGCCAGCCAGATGCTCACCGACAGCGCCGGCCAGGCCGGGTCGGCAACCCAGCAGATCGCCGCAACGATCCAGCAAGTGGCCCAGGGAAATCAGGAACAGTCGGTCGCAGTGCAGGAAACAGCCTCCTCCGCCGACCAGTTGGCCAGAGCGATCGAGCAGATCGTCAGGGGGACCGAAGAGCAGGCCCGATCCATCGACAAGGCATCGGTGTCCGTGACACAGTTGAACCAGTCGATCTCCCAAGCGTCAACCGCCTCGAAGGAGGTATCAGGCGCAACCCACCACGTCGAGACCGCAGCCTCCACAGGCGCCACTGTTGTCCAGGAGACCATCCGCGGCATGGCCACGATCCGGGACAAGACAAACTCTGCCGCGGCCGAGGTCCAGGACCTGATGAAGTACTCAGAGCAGATCGGCTCCATTGTGGAGGCCATCGACGACATCGCCGAGCAGACCAACCTCCTGGCCCTCAACGCGGCCATCGAGGCGGCCAGGGCCGGGGAGCACGGAAGGGGCTTCGCCGTGGTCGCCGACGAGGTGCGCAAGCTCGCCGAGCGAAGCAGCCGCTCCACCAAGGAGATCGCCAGCTTGATCGCCGGATTGCGCAGGGAAATCGGCGAGGCCGTGACAGCTATGGAACTGGGGCTCAAGGACGTGGAGGCCGGCTCAGTCCTGGCAGAGGAGGCTGACCGAGCGCTGCAAAGCATCACCCAATCGGTAAAGGTGGCTGCGGACCAGGTGAACCGGATCGCCGCCGCGGTCCAGAGCATGGAAAGCTCCTCCGACCAGGTGGTGGAGCAGATGCACGATGTCTCGATGGTGGTCGAGCAGTCCTCCAACGCTACTACGCGGATGAATGACTCCAGCGAACAGGTGGGGACGGCAATGGAGCGGATCGCCTCGGTGAGTGAGCAAACCAGCGCCGCCGCACAGGAAGTCAGCGCATCCGCGGAGGAGGTGAGCGCGCAGGTCACAGAGATGGTCACCCAGTCCCGGGACCTCGCGAAGATGGCCGAAGGGCTCAAGTCCATGGTCGCCAGATTCAACCTCGGGTCATCCTCCGAGGTAGTCCTGCGCAGACGTAAGGATGACTGGGCAGGGCAACCCCCTGAAGCACCGAGTGGCAACAGGGGGATCCTCTGCCCGATGTAGCACGCCCGCTGGTCTCTGCTCGGGGCGCCAACGCAGGCTGACGACGATCCAACGGCCGTATGAAGCGGTTTGCGAACCGCCCCACCAAGGAAAGGAAGGCATCTGTTANNTAACAGATGCCTTCCTTTCCTTGGTATGTGCCTTGCCTTCGACACCTGAAGCCCTGCGACGACCGAGCAGAGGAGATGTCACTTGGCACAACCGCTACCCTCTCAAAGGGGAGTTGAAGGATTCAACGTCGACCCTTCTCAGGGTCTCAGCTCTGAGGAGGCAGCATCCCGTCTGACCCGCTACGGACCCAATCTGCTGACTCCGGAGCAGCGCAGGGCTTCTTGGACAAGGTTCCTCCAGCCCTTTCGTGACCCTATGGTGCTCATTCTGATGGCGGCAGGGGCGGTCTTCATCGCGCTTGGGGATGTCAGCGACGGGGTGATAATGCTGGCAGCAGTCGTCCCGGTGATCGTTGTGGACGCCGTGCTGGAGATAAGAGCGGAGCAGGCCCTGGAACGGCTCCGGTCGTTGACAGCACCGAGGACCATCGTTCGACGAGACCGCCAGGAGATGAACATTCCGAGCGAGGAGATTGTTCCGGGCGACGTGATCCTGCTCAAGGAGGGTGATCTAGTCCCAGCCGATGGGACAGTCCAGTCGGAGTCGGTCTTCCAGGTGGATGAGTCCGCCTTGACGGGCGAGTCGCTGCCCGTCACAAAGGCCACCGCAAGCCACCCCGCCGCGGCAGAGCCCGAGTCCAGAGTGTTCGCCGGGACGATCGTGCTCTCTGGCAGGGCTACAGTGATAGTCACAATCACCGGGAGTCAAACCGAGTACGGCCGGATCGGGACTCTGGTAGCGGGCACCGACATCCAGCTTACCCCGATCCAGCGCACCATCGGGACCCTGGTGCGGAACCTGGGAATCGTTGCTGTGGCGGCATCTCTGGGGGTTGCCGGACTGGAATTGGCTCGCGGCGCCGGTTTAACAGAAGCACTCCTGGCTGGAATCAGCCTCGCCATCGCCGCCATTCCCGAAGAGTTCTCAATCGTCTATGCCATCTATTTGACGATGGGCGCGTGGCAGATGGCTCGCCGCAACACCCTGGTGCGCAGACTCGCCGGCGTGGAGACCCTGGGCAGCACCACAGTGATATGCACGGATAAGACTGGTACTCTGACACAGGGGCGGCTGGAGGTACAAGGACTGTTCGCGGAAGGCAAGCTCCAGTTGGGACAGTGCGACACCAAGGTTGCCTCCTACTCCAGGCTGCTGGAAGACGCCCTGCTGGCCTCTGAACCCCAGCCTTTCGACCCTCTGGATCAGTCCATCGCCAACCTAGCCGTGCGCGGGGGAATTGACCCATCCAAGCTGTACGCTCAGTGGACTATGGAGCAAGACTACCCATTCGACCCAGAGCGGAAGCACGTTACCCATGTGTGGAAGGCAGCGGACGGAGGGATCCGCGCCTCCTCCAAGGGCTCTCTGGAGGGGTTGCTCGATCTGTCCATGCCGATGGCACAGGAGCGAGATGCCCTCCTGAGAGCTAACAGGGAGATGGCGGACCAAGGAATGCGAGTGATCGCCGTGGCAGAGAAGGGGTTGCGCCGATCCACGGGCGAGCGATGGGCCGACGAGGCCGGAATGAAGGTGGTTGGCTTGATCGGCTTCGCGGACCCACTGCGCGAGGGCGTCAGAGAGGCTATAGCCGAATGCCAGTCCGCAGGGATACGGGTGATGATGATCACCGGCGACCATCCCCTAACGGCTCATGCGATTGCGGAGGCGACCGGCATTCGCCACAACGACGGGGAGCTGCTGACCGGACCGGAGGTCGAGCGACTGGATGACTCTGCCCTGGCGGGGGCACTTGAGAGAACGGCCATTTTTGCCCGAGTGCTGCCCGCGCAGAAGTACCGGATCGTCCAGGGCCTGAAGGCGAGAGGCCAAGTAGTGGCTATGACCGGTGATGGCATCAACGACGCTCCTGCCTTGAGGGCAGCCGACATCGGAGTGGCGATGGGACAGCGAGGGACCGAGGTGGCCAGAGAGGCCGCGACAATGGTGCTGTTGGACGACAACTTCGGCACGATCGTAGAGGCTGTTCGCCAGGGCAGGCACATATTCAATTCGCTGCAGCGTGCCTTTCTCTACCTGATCACATTCCACATACCGATCGTGCTGACGGCCATCGTGATCCCACTCATAGGGGCCCCTCTGCTGCTGCTGCCAATACATCTCGTGTGGCTGGAGATGATCATACACCCTACCGCTGCCCTGGTCTTCGAGTCAGACCCTCCCCCCGCCGACCTGATGCGCAGGGGTCCACGCAACCCACGAGATCCGATCGTCTCCCTGCCCATGGCACTGCTAGTCACAGGGCGGGGCGCGGCGATTCTGCTGGGTGTAGTCGGCATCTACATAGCATCCCTCGCGGCAGGCAGCGACATCAATCAATCGCGGGCAGCTGGTATTGCGGTGCTGGTGATTGCCCAGACCATTCTGGTGCTCCAAACGAGGTCTCCGGAGCAGCCCATCTGGCACCGAAGCCTGCTCGATAATGCGATGCTGCTGCCGGCATTGATAGGGACGCTAGCCAGCCTGGGATTGATGATCTATCTCCCAATCCTGTCCGCCGCCGCCCAGTTGGCCCCACCCACCACAGTGCAATGGCTGCAAGCCCTGGTGGTGGCAGCCATATCAACCTTGCCATTCGAACTGCGCAAACTGCGATAGGGCCTATGGTGTGATAGGCGGCGAAGGCGACCCAACAGAAAGGTCTGACGGAGCACTTGGGCAGCGAAAAGGGGCGGTCAGGCGACCGCCCCTCCTCGGACGAATAGACAGCTCGCTTGAACTTACAGCTCCCCTCCAGGCCACGCCGCAGTGTCACCAATCTGATCCCATACAGAGCGAGCGGCACGCTGCATGGAGGGCTCCCCGCTGGCCATCTCCTCGGCCGACAACTTCACCGCAGCTACTAGCTGATCCAGTACGCCCGCCTGGCGGGCCTTGTTCACCACATCCTCAGTCACCACATCTCCCTGGGCCACCAGGATCTGCCCCTGAGGAGTGTGGATTGTCCTGCCGGCCATTCTTCCGATCGCGACGTCGGTATAGCTCTCCTCCAGCCCGCCCGACAGCGCGGCTGAGACAGCCTCACCCGATGCGTTCACTAGCTGATTCAGCTTCCCGGCCTCTTTGGCCATCTGGACAATCTCAGGGGTGATAGTCTCCCCCTCGAAGACGATCACTCCGCCGGCGTCCTCATTGGTAAGAGTGCGGCTCGACCGTCGACCGAGGATCAGATCCTCCTGGCGCATCATCGTATCGGCGGCTATCTGGTCGATCTGCTGCATGAACCCGCCTGTCATCTTACGTGACGGCGTCTCCACGGCCACAGGCGGTGCTGTCTCCCTCTCGGTGCCCAAGGCCACGTAAGCAGACTCAGGGATGAGCATCGCCTCCCCACCCACTGCCACCGGAATCGAAGCCGAGATCTGCTTCTTCCCCGATAGCACGTCCTGGATTCGACCGCTCGACACCTCGTATTGCTGGATAGCGCCAGATCGCTCATCCACGATGACGTCGGACACCTTGCCCGCCGATCTCCCTGCGTCGGTGAAAACCTGCAATCCACTGAGCTTGGTGGTACCCCCCAGCAAGGTCATCGGCTGTGAGTGACCCTGGGCTGAGGACACGCTGCTCTCGCCATCTATCAAGAGGCAGTCAGGGCCAATCCGACATACGGAGTCGAAGGAGATGTGCTTCGTGGACGCCCGGCCAGACGGACCTACCAGAAACCCTGTCACTTTCTTGCGCGCAGGATCGATCACCAGATCCCCTACGACGCCCACCTTCGCGGCGCGGTCCAGGGTGATCACAGGCAATCCCAGTATCTCTTTCCCCTTCCTCATCCCGTCCACCTCCGTGGTTGTGAAAGAGGCGAGCGCTCCCCGCCCAATGGGCACCTTAGCGCCAACAGCACTGGTGGAGGCTTCGCCCCTACCGTCGTGCCCAGGGGAGGGTTGCACGGCCCGTGCCATCACTTACCGACGCAGAAGTGGGAGAAGATGGTCTCCAGGAGGTCCTCGGAGGCGGTTTCACCGGTGATCTCGCCCAGCGCATCCACGGAGGCACGCAGGTCGGTAGCAATGCAGTCGACCGGCAGACCGCTCTCGTGTCCGGACAGGGCATCCCGCAGGTGGTCCAACGCCCGACTCAGGATCTCCTTGTGGCGGGGATTAGATACCAACAGCTCGTCGCTCTGCACCGCTCGGCCAGAGATCGCCGACTGCAGCACGGCATCCCTCAATCGATCCAGACCCTCAGCCCGTGAGACGGAGGTCCATACCACCGGTGCACATGACACCAGGCCCTCCAACTGCTCCGAGGAGAGGGCGACTGCCAGGTCCGCCTTATTGGCAACGACCACGGCGGGCTTGCCTCGGATGGCAAGCGCCACCTCACGGTCTTCCGCCTGAAGGGGTGTCGAACTATCCACTACCATGAGACACAGGTCGGCCTCCTCAATTGCGCGCCTGCTCCTCTCGATCCCAAGCCGCTCAACTGGATCGAGAGGCTCCGCGGCGATCCCCGCCGTGTCCATCAGGCAAACCGGAATGCCGGAGAAGTTGGCAGTCTCCTCGAGGGTGTCTCGGGTGGTACCGGCCAGAGGGGTCACGATGGCCCGGTCGCTCCGAAGCAGGGCATTCAGTAGGGAGGACTTGCCGACGTTGGGGCGGCCGACGATGGCCACTCTGAGGCCCTGGCGGCAGATGATGCCCTGGTCGGCAGTATCCAACAACATGCCCACGGCCGAGAGGCAATCCTCCAGGGGCGCCCTGACATCCTCCTCGGGGATATCGTCCTCAGCAAAGTCGATGGTGGCCTCCAGGTAGGCTAGCTGCCTGAGCAGCTGCTGCCGCAGCTCTCGGACCCGTCCAGAGAGCTGTCCTCGCAGCCCTTTCATCGCCAGGTCGAGTCCCCGCTCGGTCCTGGCGCGGATGACGTCGGCCACGGCCTCTGCTTGCGCCAAGTCGATCCGGCCATTCAGATAGGCCCTCAGGGTGAACTCACCCGGCTCTGCCAGCCTGGCACCTGCCTGCAGCGTGGCGAGCAGGACCCCCTGGAGAGGAACGGGGCCCCCGTGGCAGTGGATCTCAACCACGTCCTCGCGCGTGTAGCTGCGGGGGGCCAGCATGCAGAAGGCCAGCGCCTCGTCGACCACATCCCCAGTGTTGGGATCCACGATCCTCCCGTAATACACCTTGTGGCTCTCGAAGAAGCTCTCTCCCCCCTGTATTGTGGAGAGGGGGGACGAGGAGCTGGCTCCTGTTCCGCACGAGAACACCCGGCGAAGTACGTTGGTAGCCTGCTGGCCGCTTATCCTCACCACCCCGATGCCGGCCTCGCCCAGGGAGGTAGATATAGCTGCTATCGTGTCTTCGTACATGCCTCAATTCTACCAGCATTACTCCCAGCACTGCTCCAAAGTGAAGGTGATCTGTATTGTTTATCGTCAGTGCTACGTCGAGGCAACGACGTGACATTGCCGATAGCTGCGGGCCGCCTTATAATCTGGCAAGTTGTTCAAGTGAGCACGGGCTGTGGACCGCCATACCGGTTGGCTTCGCGGCGATGTGGCTACCGAAGGCTTTGTATCCCACGGATACGAAAGGAGGCACGCCGGCATGTTCAAGCGAGTCCTGGTGGCCAATCGAGGAGAGATAGCCCTGCGCGTCCTACGCTGCTGCCGGGAGCTTGGTGTCGAGACAGTGGCCGTGTATTCAGAGCCGGACCGCGATTCACTCCACGTCCGACTGGCGGATCGCGCGGTGTGTATTGGCCCTCGGGAAGCCTCGGCCAGCTACCTGAATCAGGCCGCCCTCATTACCGCGGCTCGGGCGACGGGGGCCGAGGCCATCCACCCTGGATACGGCTTTCTGGCCGAGAGCGCGCAGTTTGCCGCCGCTTGCCAGGAGTCTGGCCTGGTGTTCATCGGACCGCCCCCCGAGGCGATATCCAGAATGGGGCACAAGGCGTCGGCCAGAGACACCATGCGGGCAGCCGACGTCCCGGTGGTCCCCGGCTCCGAGGGATTGGTGCGCGGGCTGGACGAGGCGCTGGCGGTGGCCAAACTGATTGGCTACCCGGTGCTGGTGAAGGCCGCCTCAGGCGGCGGCGGTCGCGGCATGCGGCCGGCCGCCAACCCGGATAGCCTGCGGCTCGCCTTCGAGATGGCGAAGGCTGAGGCTGGGGCCGCTTTCGGCGACGACGGGCTGTATCTGGAGCGGCTTCTAACCCGCGTCCGGCACGTGGAGGTCCAGATATTGGCCGACAGCCACGGGAACGTGATTCACCTGGGCGAGCGTGACTGCTCGTCACAGCGCCGGCGTCAGAAGCTGCTGGAGGAGTCCCCCGCACCTGGCGTTACCCCCGAGTTGCGGGAACGGATGGGCGCCGCTGCGGTGAGAGCGGCGGCGAGTGTCGGGTATCGGGGTGCGGGGACCGTGGAGTTCATGTTTGAGCCGAGCAGCAACAGCTACTACTTCATGGAGATGAACACCCGCATCCAGGTGGAGCATCCTGTGACCGAGATGGTCACAGGGGTGGACCTGGTGCGCCAACAGCTGCTGGCCGCGGCCGATGAGTATCTGGAGTACCAGCAGGGCGACCTCAATTGGCAGGGACACGCTATCGAGTGCCGCATCAACGCCGAGGACCCGGACAGCTTCGTACCCAGCGCCGGAACGGTCCAGGAATATATCTGCCCAGGCGGTCCGTGGGTGAGGGTAGACAGCCACTGCTACCCGGGCTACCGCGTGCTGCCCTTCTACGATTCCCTGATCGCCAAGCTGATCGTCTGGGGATCGACTCGCGGGGAAGCCATCGCCCGAATGCGACGAGCGCTCTCAGAGTATCGCATCACCGGGATCAAGACGACCATCCCCTTCCACCAACGCCTGCTGGACCACCCCCGCTTCCTGGAGGGAGACGTCTCTACCGACATGGTGGAAACGGAACTGCTACCTATCACCGGGCCATCTGGACTCTGAGACCGTTCATCTCCAGGTCGAAGCTCCGTACGCTGCGCCTCTCGGCCAACTGCTTCAGCAGATAGGCGATCGGCGTTCGACCGTTGGGTTCCTCATATCGTCCCCCGGCCCTGGCCCTGGCGTCGAACAGCGAGTTGCAAATGTCGTCGGAGTAGAAGACCGCCAGTAGCAGATCGTCTTCGCTCTCAAAGGGGCCGCGCTCCCTGGTCGTCTTGGCCAGGACGGGCTGCAATCGCTCCCCCGCGCGCCCGGTGAAAGGCTCCTCACTGCCCGCTACCCGATCCAGCAGGTTGGGATCGATGGCGCCCGGCGGTTGGCCGTAGTACCCCATCAGGTAGTTCCTGATCTCGATAGGGATGACCCGATAGCGCTCGCCGTGCAGCACATTGAGCACCGCCTGGGTGGCCACGTACTGGGCCATGGGGCTGACCACGGGCGGGTAGCCGAAATCCACTCGCACCCGGGCCATCTCATCCATCACCTGGTCCAGCCGCTGTTCGATGCCTAGCTCTCGCAGCTGATTGATCAGGTTGCTGATCTGGCCACCTGGCGTCTGATGCTCGTAGAGGAAGGGATCGTACTCCGCCTGGCGCCCTCCCAGAGGCATGCCATCCCGTTCCGCGATCCAGGTGAAGTAGTCAGCCATTTTCTGCAGCCCGGCCTGGTCCATTCCAGTGCGGTAGCCCTTCTTCTCCAGGTGATACACGATCCAGTCGGTGGGGGTATGGGAAGCGCCATGAGAGAGAGGGCGAACCGCTGTATGGATGTCGTCCACACCCAACTCCACCCCCTCCAGGAGGCAAGCGGGCGCCAGCCCAGACCGGGAGTGGGTGTGGAGTTCCAGCTTACAGTCTGTCAGGGCAGCCCTGAGCGAGGGAATCAGGGTGCGAACCCGCTCCGGCTTGAGGAGGCCACTGGGGTCCTTGATGCAAACCGAGTCCACGCCCAAGGCCATCAGCCTCTTCGCCCGCTCGACGTAGTGCTCGTCGGTGTGCACAGGGCTGAGGCTGTACACCAGCCCCGCGCTGACGCTCATCCCCAACTGCAGACCAACCCTGATACTGATCTCAAGATTGCGGACATCGTTGATGCAGTCGTAAGCGAAGATGTGGCGCATCCCATTGGCGTAGGAACGCCGGACGGATAGCTCCACCACCTCATCCGGAAACAGCTCGAAGGTCCAGAGACTCTGCCCACGGGTGTGGACCTGCAGCGGCGTCCTCTTGCACAGCTGCGAGATCAGCCGCATTCGCTCCCAGGGATCCTCCTTCAGGTAGCGCACGCACACGTCGAAAACGGCGCCACCTTCCAAGTCAATGTACTTGAAGCCCAGGGTATCCATGAGGTCGATGGCGCCCAGGATGGTCGCGTTGCGCATCCTGGTGGCCCACAGCGACTGGTGACCATCCCGAACGGAGACGTCGATGATGCCGACCTTCCTTCCGCCTCCAGAGACGTACCCGCTCATTGCATAGCCTCCGGATCGATCCAGACCAGGGGCTGATTGAACTCCACCAGGGCCTTGTTCTCCACACCGATCGCCACGACGGTGCCTGCCACGGGCGATTGCACCGGCATGAACATCTTCATCGACTCGACCAAGCAAAGCGTGTCGCCCTCCACAACCCTCGATCCAACCTCGACGTAGGGTGGTGCCTCGGGAGAGGGCCGACTGTAGAAGACGCCCAGCATAGGAGACGGAATCGAGACCGCCGTCTCCGGCACCTGCACCGGCTCCGTCGGCTGGGACATGGACATCTCCAGTCCGCCAACGCTCACGCGCCGAATCGCCGACGGAGCGGCATCACCGTTGGTGGGCTGTCCGGCTAGGGCCGCCACAGGGATCTGCGCCGGCGTAGTCTCGGCAGCCTGCCGTGTCCAGCTCTCCTCGGCCACTGTCGAGACTGGCTGGCCGTTCTGGCCGCGAGAGATGCGCAGTCTGAAGGGGCCATCCTCGATGGTCAACTGCGAGAAACCCGAGGCGTCAACAATCTCCAGGATCTCCACGACATCCCGATAGGTCAGCTCCATAGTCTCCCTCCGCCTGAGTCGATTTGGACTCGCTCTCGACTAGCGGCAGCCCAACTGCTGGGACAACTGTTGCGCTGCCTCGGACACCACGGATCGATACTCCTCCAATCGCCCGAGCGTCAAGCGAGATGAAGGGCCCATGATAGAAAGGCCGGCAATCACTTCGCCCGTGTGGTCACGGACGGGAAAGGCAACGGCTCGGAGGTCAGAGATGTACTCCTCGTTGGTGACCGCATAGCCCTGCTCGCACACCTGCCGGAGGTGTTCGACCATGGCAGCGCGATCCACGATCGTCACCGGGGTGTACCGGATCAGATCTACGCTGGCCAGCAGTTCTCGTTGTCTGGCCTCCGGCAGGAAGGCCATCAGCAGCTTTCCGAGGGCAGTGCAATGAAGAGGCACGTAGGCTCCCACTTCTCGAGCGAAACGTAGGGGTTGGGGACTCTCCACCTGCTGGATGTAGACGACACTCTTCCCCCGCAGGGCACCCAGATTCACCGTTTCTCCCGTCCTGCCGGCCAGGCCGCGCATCACCGGCAGGCACTCGGTGCCCAGGTGCCGGCGGTTCAGACAGGCGAGACCCAGGTAGAGGGCCTCAGGACCAAGGCTGTACTTCTCAGTAGTAGGGTTCTGTTCGATGAACCCCTCGGAGACAAGGGTGGACAGTATCCGGTAGACCGTAGGAGCGGGCAGGTCGAGGTGCCTCGCAAGTTCGTTCACGCCGAACTCCGACTGAGTCTCCCCGAACGCCTTCAGCACCCTCGCGGTGCGGATCACCGAACGGACCGACGCCGCGGACGGCTCAATGGTGGCTGGCATGGAGGGAACCTACTTCCTATTATTTCGACTATCGAAATAGTATTTCATGATCGCCGCCAGTATACCAGCCACCTACAAGTTGCACAAGCCGCCGGCGCTCGCAATCTTGCGGGCGTCCTCGGCCGTAAATGGCTGAGGGGCAACAGGCCGCCTGCGACATATACTCCCAAGTCAGAGTCACGGCAGCGTAGCCCGCAGGCGATAATCGCAGCTTATGGACACACACGACTCGGGCGCCATCCGGAATGATCGCACTCCTTGACACATGGCAACAGCAACTGCTATGCTCATGTATTGAAATAGCATTTCGTCTCATGAAATATACTAACAACGCGGTTGCCCTAAGCTGTTCCTTTTCGAAGGCGCCACGCGATAGATCTGCCGTTTGCCTGAGCCCGTGCTCAGTTCCCCTTCACAAGAGGAATCGAATGACGTCCACCACGCACCACTGGCTCGCCAATGGCAAGCGCGCCCCCCCGAACGCCCTCAGAGTCTCTGCGGTTGCCCTACTGGTTGGTTCATCGTGGTCATGGCAGGTGGCCTCGGGATGAGGTGACAAGAGCGTCGACTGCTGGCGCGCCAACACTTCACAAGAAGTAGGGGAGAGGCAAATGCAGACTCTCATCAGGTTTCTGGCCGGTGTCTTCACGAGGTTCGTGAAACAGTTTGTCCCCGATTCCTACATCTTCTGTCTGGTCCTCACCATCGTTGCTATGCTGGGAGCGGTCTTCATCGCCAGCAAGGGGGTCCTGGAGGTCGTCGACATGTGGGGGGCGGGTTTCTGGGGCATCCTCACCTTTTCCATGCAGAGTTCCCTCGCCCTCATCGCGGGCTACGCCCTGTCTACTGCGCCACTCTTCAAGAGGGGGCTGGCCTACATCGCCCGCCTCCCCAACAACCATGGCCAGGCCATCGTCCTGGCGTCTCTTGGATCCCTCGGGCTGTGGTACTTCCACTGGGGAGTGGGCTGCGTGGCCACGGGCATCCTGTGCGTCGAGATCACGCGCCAAGCGGCCAAGAAAGGGATCAAGTTACACTACCCGCTCCTGGTAGCTGCGTCCTACATGGGAACCGTCGTCTGGCACAACGGCATCTCGGGCGCCAGTCAGCTGCTGGTGGCCACCAAGGGGCATTTCCTGGAGAAGAGCATCGGCGTCATCCCTGTGAGCGACACGATCTTTGCCCCGGGCAATCTGATGATCGCGGCCTACCTGTTCCTCGTGGTGCCCATCGTAGCCTACTGGATGGTGCCCCCAGAAAAGGAGTGTATTCCCCCAACGGAGAGGGTGCTCAAGGAGGACATCTCGGCAGGGCTGCGGTCCGAGGTCAATGCCGGCAAGCCCGGCACCATCGCCTACCTTCTGAACAGCACGCCCGCGCTATCGGTGTTATTCGCCCTGATGGGCGCCGTCTTCCTGGGGTTCTGGTTCGGGAAGTGGAACGGGGCCTTCGACATAAACATCTTCATCATCATCATGACGTTGGTGGGCATCCTGCTCCACTACAACCCCATGAACTACGTCCGCACCCTCAGGAGTGGTGTGGAGGCGGCCATTCCCATCATGCTCCAGTTCCAGTTCTACGGCGGCATCATGGGCATTCTGGTGGCCTCGGGCCTCGCCACCATCATCGCCAACTGGTTCGTGAGCATGTCCACCCCCCTGACCTACCCGATATGGACCTACATCAGCGCTGGGATCATCAACATGTTCATCCCCTCGGGTGGGGGGCAGTTCACCGTGCAGGGTCCCATCATGGTGGAGGCGGCCTCCAAGCTGGGAGTCTCCTACTCCCGCGTCATTACGGGCATTGCCAACGGGGACGCCTGGACCAACCTGATCCAGCCCTTCTGGGCCCTGCCCCTGCTGGGCTTCGCCGGCCTTGGGCTGCGGGACATCATGGGCTACTGCGCCGTGGTCCTGATCTTTGCCTTCGTCGGCACGGCTGCCATCCTGGCCTTCGGCGCTTTCCCGATGTAGTAGCAGTAGCCTGTGCAGATGCACCAGGACTGGATTAGAGGAGTGGACCGAAATGGCTCAACTAGAGATCGCTAGGGACAAGGCAAAGGGCGAGCCTGGGGTTGGCAGCTTCCAGGACAGCCTGGTATCCCTCATCCCCCACCCCGTTGCCACCGCCTTTCTGCTCACTATACTCATAGCAGTGGCAGGGATGGCGATGGGCACCAGCTTCGAGGACGTCCTGAAGGGGTGGGGACAGGGCTTCATCGGGTACTACCCCTTCGTCATGGAGAATCTGCTGATCCTGCTTCTCAGCTTCGCCCTCGGCTCGACGCCGGCCATAAGGAACACCATCGGCCGCCTGGCGGATAGCCTGAACTCCCAGGGCGCAGCGGTGGTGGCCGTCGCGGTCGTCTCCATCCTGCTCTCCTTCTTCAACTGGGGCGTTGGGGTTCTGGGCGGGGTGTGTCTGGCCCGAGAGACGGCCAGGCGTGCCCAGGCCAGGGGGACGAGGTTCGACTATCCCCTGCTCCTGACGTCGGGTCTGGCCGGCGTGGTTGTCTGGGAAAGCGGCTTCTCAGGGGTGGTGCCGCTCTACCTGGCCGAGGCCAAGCAGTTCCTGGTCGGCACCACAGGGCCTCTGACGCTGAACCAGATTGTGCTGAGCCCGCTCAATCTGATGGTCTCCGTGGCGCTTCTTATCTCCGTGCCCCTGGTGTTGTGGCTGATGCGCCCTTCGAGTCCGGCAGTCTATGAGCCTGAAGTAGAGGAGCCGGAGGCACAGGGAGGCCCGATGGAGAAGTCGGTGGCCGCCTATCTGGAGAGGTCGCACATCCTGTCCATCTTCTTCGGCGGACTGGCGCTGATCTACGTGATCCGGTTCTTCGCCGCCGGCAAGCCCCTGGACCTGCCCAATATGCTGTTTGCTCTCGTCGCGCTGGGCATCTTCCTGCACGGCAAGCCGATGGACTATCAACGGGACGTGATAGCAGGGATCAAGGCTATCTGGTTCATCGCCCTGCCTCTCATGTTCTTCTGTGCCATTCAGGGAATGATGACCGCCGCCAAGCTCAATCCAGCGCTGTCCGGCTGGCTGGGCTCCTTCTCGGCGGTCGGCCTGCCAGTCGTTACGCTGGTTGTCTCCACCTGCGCCAACTTCCTGGTTCCGAACGCCGGGAGTCAGCTACTTCTGGGCGGGCCGTCCATCATGGAGGCCGCCAAAGCCGTGGGCGCCTCCTACACCACGGTGGCGCTCGCCCTGGCCTACGGTGCGGGCCTGGCCAAGCTGCTGCAGCTCTACCTCTTCGCGTCGGCCCTGGGTCTGACCGACAAAGAGGTGCGCATGGGGAGCCTAGCGAGGTATGCCAGCATCGTCTTCGCCGTTGCATTCCTCGTCTGTGTGATAGGGCTGGTGATACTGCCGCGTTAGGCTTGCCCAGGGGGAAGGCCCGCTGCGAGCTCTACGCTCGCAGCGGGCCTGTTAGCTTTGAGCAAAGAGCCAAGCTCGCCGTCTAGCTGCGGCCGTCGGATCGGCCAGCCTTGGCTGGTGTCCTGGCAGCTTGCTCGGCCAAGATAGAAGGGCCGCCATCAATCTGGAGTAGCATCCGTTTGCCAGGACGGCGCAACCACCTTCGACTGTGGTGACAAGGGGAGGCACAACAGAGCATTGACAGGCAGACCACAGCTAAGTATTGTGTATTCGCGGGGTACATTGATGTACGCACAGGGCGCTGTCATCGCGCGAGGCCCCAATGAGAGAAAAGGCACAAGTCACGGAGCAGGGAGAATGGCGGCGACTTCAGATGGCTGACCTGCTACGAGTTCCACTGGAGAGGAGGTGATGAACGGAGCCGAGAGACGCTGGTAGCTCAACCTGAAACCCATGAATCGGAATGCGATGAACCGCTTCCGACGATTGCTCATCAGGCAAGAGAAGAAGGTCGATAGTTACATCTCCCTGCTGCATTTCGCTTGCGCCTGGATCACCTTTGGGACTGCCCAGGTTGTCGAATAGGCTCCAAGAAATCACGAGGGAGGACTTCGATGGCGCGTCTCGTTACCCTGTTCATAGCGGTCCTGGTCGCGGCTAGTCTCGCCGCGGTTGCCTGCACCGGGGCGGCACCTGCGCCCACGGTAGCTCCTCCGGCACCTACAAAGGCAGCCGAGCCGGCTAAGCCCTCTGCCGCGCCGACAACTGCACCGGCTGCTCCCACCAAGGCCCCCGAAGCCACAAAACCGGCCGCCCCGACGGCCGCCTCTACTGTCGCCTTTCCAGAGAAGGGCCGAGCCGTCAACATCATCGTCCCATGGGCGGCTGGCAGCTCCAACGATGTCTTCTGTAGGCTGTTTGCTCCCTACTGGGAGAAGGAGTTAGGAACCACAATCAACGTGGTCTCCAAAGCCGGTGGTGGCTCTCAGACAGGACTGACCGAGCTAGCCCTGGCCAAACCCGATGGCTACACCATCGGTCTCGACTCGGTCCAGACCACCATCGCGGCCTACATCGACCCTGAACGACAGGCAGCCTTCAATCGGAACAGCTTCGCGCCAATTGCACTCACCTTCATCGAACCCACCGCCCTGGCCGTGACCTATGACAGCCCCTTCAAGAACGCCAAGGAGCTGGTCGAGGCGGCTCGAGCCAAGCCGAAGGGCGTCTCCATGGGAGACAACGGACTGATGTCCGGCACCCATCAGGCGGCGCAGGTGCTGCAGATGGCCACCAAGGTCCAGTTCAACCCGGTCCACTTCGGGAGCAGCGGCGAGAACACCACCGCGCTGCTAGGCGGCCACGTGCAGAGTTCGACTCTAGCTGCCTCTGCCATCATGCCGATGATCAAGGACAAGAAGGTCCGCCTGATCGCCATGTACGACCAGCAGAGGCTAGCCCAGTTCCCGGATGTTCCGACGCTGAAGGAGCAGGGCTACGACGCTGCCTTCATGCTCAGCAAGGGCCTGATCGCTCCCGCAGCCACCCCGAAGGAGATCGTAGCCGTCCTGGAATCCACGATGAAGAAGGCCCACTCGAATCCGGAGTTCCAGAAGAAGGCGGACGAGGGGGCGATGATCCTGCGATGGATGGACTCCGCCGGCTATGGCAAGCACATGGACGAGGAACTAGCGATGTTGAAGGTTCTCATCCCGGCGATGAAGGCCGAGGCCGCCGGCGAGCCGACCAAGTAGTCCGAACCGATCAAGCAATACTACAAGCGGAGGCTAGCATCGTGGCAGAAATGACCGGCAATCGGCTGTTGGCCGAAATGCTGAAGGCGTACGGGGTCACCCACGTCTTCTTCGTCCCAGGCATCATCCGCCCAGCCCTGGCGGAGATGGAGGAGATGGGCATCCGGCGGGTGGTGACCCACCACGAGGTCGCGGCCGCCTATATGGCCGACGGCTATGCAAGGGCGAGCTTCAAGCCCGGCGTCTGCCTGGCTCAGGCTGTGGGCGCGGCAAACCTGGCAGCAGGCCTCAGGGAGGCCTGGATGTACGGCGCGCCGGTGATCGCCATTTCCGGCGGCACCGATCCGGACACTCGCTACCGCCACGTCTACCAGGAGATCGAAGACTTCCCGATGTTCGGCTCGGTGACCAAGGCCAACTACCAGGTGGAGAGGGGCCACCGGCTCCCGGACATGCTGAGGCTCGCCTTCCGGACGGCGACGACGGGCCGCCCGGCTCCTGTGCACCTGCGATTGCCGGTCTCGGGCGCCGAGGGGTCGGAGTTGACGGATGTGCAGGACTTCGAGGCGATCATCGAGGAGCGCTACAGCCAAGTGCCGGCCTTCCGCCCGGAGCCCGATATGGGCCTGGTTCAGGAGGCCGCAAAGCTGCTATCGGCAGCCCAGCGACCGGCCATAGTCGCCGGCGGCGGCATCACCAACTCCCAAGCCGAGTCCGAGCTGATCAGGCTAGCTGAGAAGCTGCAGATCCCCGTGGCCTACAACCTGAATGCCAAGGGATGCATTCCGGAGAACCACTATCTGGCCATGGGCACCCCGGGGCGCTACGGCCGGGTCCAGGTGAATCAAGCCCTGGCCGAGGCGGACCTTGTGTTCTTCGTTGGCAGCCGAGCCGGCAGCCTCACCACCAACAGTTGGAAGTTCCCTCCGCAGAGCACGCCGATCATCCAGGTCGACATCGACCCAACAGAGGTCGGCCGCAACTACCCTGTGAAGGTAGGCATCGTCGGCGACTGCAAGCTGACCCTGAGCCGGCTGATCGAGGTGGTCGAGCCCGTGCCTACCAGGCCGGCCTGGCAGGCACGAACTCGGGAACTGGTGGAGGCCTGGCGGGCCGACGAGTTCACTCCCTATGCCAACTCCGACGCCACACCGATCCGACCGGAGCGCATCTGCAAGGAGATCTCCGACGCCCTGCCGGAGAACGCCATCATGATGGCTTGCACCGGCCACTCTGCCATCTGGACCGGGACCATGCTGGAACTGAAGAAGCAGGGCCAGCGATTCATCCGCTGCTGCGGCACCCTGGGTTGGGCCGTCCCTGCCTCTATCGGTGTCAAGGCCGCCGTGGGCGACAGTCCTGTGGTCGTCTTCACCGGCGATGGCGGCATGATGTACCATCTGGCCGAGCTGGAGACCGCCGCGCGCCAGGGGCTCAACGTGATCTGGGTAGTCAACAACAACGCTGCCCTGGCTCAGACCAAACGGGGTCTGGACGCCGCTTACACAGGCAAGGCATGGGGTAAGGCCGACGAGATGTGGGTCTTCGAAGCGGTCAACTTTGCCAAGGCGGCCGAGGTGTTGGGCTGCGTGGGCATCCGCGTGGAGAAGCCCGAGGAACTCCGCCCCGCCCTCGACCGCGCTCTAGCCGCCAACCGACCGGTGGTTGTGGACGTTCTGTCCGACCGCATGGCCCTACCCAAGTGGGGTTAGGCCGAGAGTCCGGTGTCTGAGGGTCAGTCCCGGCGAGAGGTTACGAGAGAGGGGGCCAGCCTCGGTGGCGGACCCCTCTCTACTTCGAGGCAAGGAGATACAGATGTTGCTGAACCGAGACCGGGCTCTAGGCATCATGCAGGAGTTCGGCATCGACGCCATGGTGGGGACGACGCCGGTCAACCTGACCTACCTGAGCGGCCACAGCCCCTGGCTCCACTGGGTATACCGGCTCTACACCGCGCAGAAGTTCATGTACCAGCACTACGCCCTGCTGTTCAGGGACCAGGGCACACCCCCCGCCCTCATACTGCCGAATCGCGACGCCAACATCTCCTACCAGGCCCAATGGCCCAGCTGGATGGAGGACGTCTACCCCTACGGTCCGCAGGCCAACCCGGGCGACCAGCCTCCGGCCGAGGCCCCGCCGGAGGTCCACCAGCTGTTCAAGTTCAAGCAGACGGCCCGGGAGAAGGAGTTGAGGTCGGCGGGCGAGGCGCTAGTCCGTGCGTTCCGGGACCGCAGGTTGACGAGGGGGGTGGTGGCCATCGACCTCGAGGGGATGGATACAGCCCCACTCGAGTACGCCCGTCGCGAGCTTCCCGACCTCCAGTTCAGGGAAGCCGGAGAGCTGTTCCGCTACGTTAGAGCAGTGAAGACCGATGCGGAGATCGCCCTGCTGCGGGAGGCAGCGGCTATCAACTGGAAGGGCTTCGAGGTGCTCCTGGGAGCGGCGGTCCCGGGGGCCACCGAACTGGAGCTCTCGCGAGCGTACCGGTCCGGGGCGGCGCTCGCCGGAGGCATGCCGGTCTTCTGCAACAATGCCTGCGGGCCATGGGCGGTGAGCCATTGGGAACCGCGCCAGTACGCCCTCAAGCCCGGCGATGTGGTCTACTGCGACGCCGGCTGCACATACAACTACTACAACTCCGACACTAACGTCAGTGCCGTCCTGGGGGAGCCGACTGAGCAGCACCGCGCGCTGTTCGGCGCCATGTGCGAGGGACTGGACGCCGCGATTGCGAAGGTCCGCCCTGGGGTCAAGTTCTCCGAGCTGCTTTCGACCTTCCGGGAGGCAACGGCCAGAAGCGGGGTGATAAAGGCACCCACGGGCTTCGGCCACGCCGTGGGGCTGGAAGCGCGAGACCTGCCGATGATCCTCGCCCCCTGGCAGACCGCCAGGGACAGCTTCATCGAGCTGTCCCACGACCTCCCCCTGGAGGCAGGGATGGTTTTCAACCTCGAGGACAACGTGCGCGTGGCCGGAGTCGGCTCCGTGGCCGTCGAGGACACGCTCCTCGTGACCCCGACGGGGGTCGAGTCGCTGCTGCCACAGGAGCGCAAGATCTTGACACTGCCAGCCTAAAGCCTCTCGGGGTACGGCCGCAGCTCGGCCGTACCCCGAACCTTTTCTATCATCTCGCTGAGGGAGTGGCCCTGCCGGTCAACCCAACCGGGGAGCAGCTCTCTCAGGGGTAGCAGGACGAATAGCCTCTCCTGCATCCGAGGGTGGGGAATGGTGAGATCCGCTTCGGAGACGGTCTCGTCCCCATACAGCAGGATGTCCACGTCGATCTCTCGCGGCCCCCATCGGTAGGTGGGGGTCCTGCCGACTGCTCGCTCCACGGCCTTCACGGCTGCTAGCAACAGTCTAGGAGACAAGTCCGTGGATATCTCCACGGCGCTGTTCAGGAACCAGGGCTGGTCTTGGACTCCCACCGGCTCCGTCTCATAGAGGCCAGCCACGCGCGTCACGGAAACGCCAAGGGTAGCATCCAGCAACTGAAGGGCATGTCGCAGGTTGCCCAAGCGATCGCCGACGTTCGATCCCAGGGAGAGATAGGCTAAGCGGCTCCCGCTCACCCCTGGCGCCCACCGAGGATGGTCAGGAACTCCGCCCTGGTCACTTCCCTAGTCCGGAAGATCCCGCGGGTGGCCGAAGTGACTACTTTGCTCCCTGGCTTCTTGACACCCCGCATGGTCATACAGAGGTGCTCCGCCTGGATGACCACACCCACGCCTCGCGGCTTCAACACATCCATGATGGCGTCGGCGATCTGGCTGGTGAGCCGCTCCTGCACCTGCGGACGCCGGGCGAAGATATCCACCGCTCTCGCGATCTTGCTTATGCCCACGATCCGACCCTTGGGAATGTATCCGACATGCGCCACGCCGTGGAAGGGGAGGAGATGGTGCTCGCACATAGAGTAAAAGGGGATGTCCTTCACGATCACCATCTCCTCGTGGCCCTCTTCGAAACCCACGGAGAGGACCTGCATGGGGTCCTGGTCCAAGCCGGCAAACACTTCCTTATACATCTCGGCGATCCGCCTGGGGGTGCCTTCCAGCCCCTCCCTGTCCGGATCATCGCCAATTGCCCTCAAGAGGCTGCGGACCGCGATCACCACTGCATCATCGTCAACCACTCTATACTCTCCCTTCAGCCGGAGGATTCTCTCCTGGATTAACTGCAGAACAGCCGAGCAGGGTATTATCTATGAGACGGGTGTTACCCACGCGCGCGGCTAGCGCCACCAGGGCGGCACCGTCGATCTGATCCAACTCCTCCAGCGTATCCGGGTCCGAGACCGTCACATAGTCGGCCTTCACCTGCGGCTCCGCCTCCAGCATCGCCCTCAGTTCGGTCCGGATCGCCGTGGCACTTCGCTCCCCCTGCTCACACATCTCTACGGCGCGAGACAGCGCCCGGGGCAGCACCAGCGCCGCCTGCCGCTCCTCCGGACTCAGGTGCACGTTCCGGCTGCTCAGGGCGAGACCGTCGGCGTCGCGAACCGTCGGCACCGCGACAATCTGGTGTCGGAAGTTCAGGTCGCGGGCCATCCGCCTGATCACCAGCAACTGCTGGGCATCCTTCTGTCCGAAGTAGGCCCGAGTGGCGGGGATAATATTGAACATCTTGGCGACCACCGTGGTGACCCCCCGGAAGTGGCCGGGCCGAGAGTATCCCTCCAACCTGTCCGAGAGCCCCTCAACGGCAACATAACTGCTGTAGCCGTCCGGGTAGATCTCCGACGGCTCGGGCGTGAAGACCATGTCCACTCCAGCCTCTCGCAGCATGAAGAGATCCCTCTGAAGATCGCGAGGATAGCTCGCCAGATCCTCTGTGGGGCCGAACTGTGTAGGGTTCACGAAGATAGTGGCGGCGACCACATCGTTCTCCTGACGAGCCATCTTCACCAGGGCCATATGGCCGGCATGCAAGTAACCCATCGTCAGCACCAACCCCACACTGCCCCTTGCGGTGGAGGCTGCTCGCTGCATCTCAGCTACAGTCTTGATCTGTTGCATCCTCTGCCCTCTGAACGGCAAGTACCATGAGCGGTTGCCGTACGAATGAATTCGCCGGCCACCGGCCGGCTACCGCCACGCAACCCGCCAAGGCGGGTTACATTGTCAGTCCGCGCAGGCAGATTTCGCAGTCGTTCCACGCGCTTGAAACCGCGTGGAAGCCGATCTAGACCTGTTCGCAACCCCTTCGGCTCAGCAGCTCGACCACACGGTCGAGAATCCGGTGCGCCACCTGTATCTTCGGAGCCTGAGGCACATCTGTTCGCCCTCCGGAGGCATCGAACATGACAACCTCGTTCTGATCGCTGCCGAAGACACCTCCCGCCGCACTGACGCTGTTGGCGACTATCAGATCCAACTTCTTGCGCGCGAGCTTGTCTCGGGCACCCTCCTCCAGCTTCTGGCTCTCGAGGGCAAATCCCACCCGGACGGGGTTCCGCGCACCCCTCAGTGCCTTCATGGACTCCACCAGGATGTCCGGGTTCGGCACCAAGGCGAGCTGTAGCTCTCTGTCCTTTCGCTTGATCTTCTGGGTCGCCACTTGATCCATGCGATAGTCGGAAACCGCGGCCGCCATGATCAACACATCCGCATGGGTCTGCTTGGCAAGGACAGCCTCGCACATGTCTTCAGCGGTTACCACCGGGACGTATTCCACCCCTGGCGGGGGTTTCAGCCCTGTCGGAGCCGACACCAGCGTGACCCTGGCTCCCCTGTCCAGCGCGGCTTCCGCCAGGGAGTAGCCCATCTTCCCAGAAGAGCGGTTCGTGATGATTCGCACCGGATCCAGTGGCTCCTGAGTCCCCCCCGCGGTGATGAGCAAGCTCGCACCTGCCAGGTCGCCCTTCTGCCCAACCACCCAGCGAATACGCCCCAGGATCTCCTCGACATCGGCCAGCCTACCACGGCCCACGAGGCCGGAGGCCAGCCTGCCATATCCCGGCTCCACCACCACCGCACCCCGGTCCCGCAGCTTGGCCACGTTTTCCTGGGTAGCGGGGTTCTCATACATCTCAGCATCCATGGCAGGTGCCACCACGATGGGGCAGCGCGCCGCCAAGACGGTTGTGGTGAGGAGGTTATCGGCAATCCCCATCGCCATCTTCGCGATGGTGTTGGCCGTGGCGGGGACGACGGCTATCAGGTCGGCCGACACCCCAAGGGAAACGTGGGCGATGTCTGTCTGATCCAGCAACCGGAACATGTCGACGTGCACCGGTCGCTTGGTCAGGCTCTGGAAGGTGAGCGGGGCAATCAGCTTGGTGGCTGATTCCGTCATGACCACATCAACCTGCGCCCCTGCCTGGGTCAAGCTGCTCGTGAGCATCGCCGCCTTGTAGGCGGCGATGCTGCCGGTGACACCCAGGACAATCCTCTTTCCAGCTAACATGTAGTTGAGACCTCCGTATCCCCTCTCCCAATTGGATAGGCGGAACGTACCCTCTGACACGTTCACGAGTGAGGAGCAATTCGAGAGACCGCCCAACCGCCCATCACCCCGACCCTCTCCCAAAGAAGAAAGAAGGGGGTTTCTTTCGCCTGCCTCGAGAAGAGAGGCAGCGGCCGGAGGAAGGGGACTTCACTCAGTACTCATCACTTCGCGTTGAGATCGTACATGATCTGGAGACCCTTGAGGGTGAGGTTCTTGTCCACTGTGTGAACCAGAGACACCTCATTAGCAATGACCTCGCAGAACCCACCGGTGGCGATGATGTGGGGCGCGCCCTCCATCTCTTCCAATAACCGCCGGAGCATCCCCTCCACCATCGCCGCGTGGCCCAGTATTGTCCCGGACTGCATGGCGCTGAGGGTGTCGGTGCCCATCACTCGAGGCGGCCTCACCATCTCCACCCTAGGTAGTTTGGCAGTGAAGCGGGCCAGCGCCTCGACGGAAGTGAGCATTCCAGGGGCGATTACGCCACCAATGAACTCCCCCCTAGAGGAGACCACGTCGAAGGTGGTGGCCGTGCCCAGGTCCACGACAATGGCCGGGCCGCCATACAATCGGTAGGCAGCCAGGGAGTTGGCGATGCGGTCGGCGCCCACCTGGGTGGGGTTCTCAATGACCACCCGCACCCCTGTCTCAATCCCGTGACCAACCACGAGCGGCTTCAGCTTCGCGTACTTCTCCAGCATCTCCTGGAAGTTAGCGGTCACCTTGGGCACGCCGCTGCCGATGATCGCCGCCTTGATGTCACCCATGGCGAGTCCCTGGAAGGACAGAAGGCCGGCGATGAGGACTGCGTACTCGTCGGGCATGGTGTGAGCGTCGGTCGCGAGTCGCCAATCCGCAACCAATTCATCATCGCGGAAGACCCCAACCACTGTGTTGGTGTTACCCACGTCTACGGCCAGCAGCAGCGGCTTTGCCCCTCCATCGAGCGCCATCGCACCCTCCACAGGACGTCATTAGCCCTTGGACATCATTATCCATGAGTTCATCTCAAGTATAGCACAGGTTTTGTCGCATCAATCTAAGTTGATGCAGTTCCAGGGGATGCCATCGCTCCCAACGTCGCGCGTAGACCAGCCACACCTGGTTCTTTCGCATATAGGGCATCTGCAGGTCTGGGAAGCAACAAACATAGGGTGGACAACCAGAGCAACCATCAATATACTGCGTGTAAGGTACGGCTACTTTGGCCAGTAGTGGCCGTAGTCACCGGAAACAGGCATCGGAGGTTATTGTCTAATGGGTGGACCATCGCTGCTGCTGGCGCTAACCTATCTTGCAGTGCTGGTGTTCGCCGCTGGAGTGGTCATGAAGGCCCTCAAATACGCGCGAGCGCCTATGCACCTACGGTGGGAGCTGTATCCCGTGCCCCACGAGAAGGGCAAGAGCCACTACGGGGGATCGTACTTGGAGGAAGTCGACTGGTGGACCAAGCCACGTGAGAGCGATTTCGTCGGTGAAGTCAAGGCGATGCTGGAGGAAATGCTGCTGATCCGCAGCCTCTGGCACCACAACCGCTCCCAATGGTACGCATCCTTCCCCTTCCACTTCGGAATCTATATGCTCTTTGGGCTCGTAGGGCTGCTGGTATTGGGTGTGCCTCTCGAAGGGGCACTGGGCACTGCCTCTCCCCTCTGGGGAGTGCTACAGGGGCTCACAGTCATCGTAGGGGGCATCGGACTGACGCTGGCCACCTTCGGGGCCGCCTCCCTGCTGTGGCGTAGGTTCACGAACCCCAACCTCAGCCGGATGAGCAGCCTCTCGGACTACCTGAACCTCATCGTGATCCTCGCAGCCTTCCTCGGCGCCGGGTACGCCTGGTTGACAGCCGACAATTCGTTCTCCCTCTTGCGCGAGTTCATTCGCGGCGCCCTGACCTTCAACCCTCAAGCCGCAGTTCATCCAGCCGTCGCCGCCGAGCTGGTCCTGGCATCGATCTTCATGATCTATCTGCCATTTACCCACATGACCCACTTCGTGGCGAAGTACTTCACCTATCATACGGTGAGATGGGACGATACGCCCAACATGAACGAACCCGAGATGCAAGCAAAGATACTGGCGAACCTCACCAGACCCGTCGGCTGGTCTGCATCCCACATCCACTCAGACAAGAGCTGGGCAGAGACCGCCACGGAGGTGAAGCAATAATGGGCAGCTATCAGCCCAAAGTTGAGGATATCAGCAAGCCAGCCGAGCCGCTGGTGCAGCTAACGCCTGAGGAGCTTATGCCGCTGCCTCACCCTGATGGCCAGGACAACCCGCCATTCAAACCGTTGGCCGAGGACAAGCGGACCAACCTTGAGACCAGCCTGGACGGCTACACCGCACTGATGTTCCCGAGACCCAAGACCGCAGCCGAGAAGGAGCAGCTTGTGCAGAAGTTTCTCCAGGGGCTGGTCAACCTGCAATCCAAGGACAGCAACTGGGCCTTCTGGCAGCCGCTGATGCTCTCCCTGGAGAACTGCGCACGCTGCCAGACCTGCTCGGATTCCTGCCACGTCTACGAGGGCAGTGGCTGCCAGGAGATCTACCGCCCAACCTATCGGGCTGAGATCCTTCGTCGCCTCATCCGCAAGTACACTACCCCTGGCGGCAAGCTGAAGGCCAAGCTGACCAGGTCCGACATCAACCTTACCTGGGAGGCAGTGATTCGGCTGGGTGAGCTATCCTACCGCTGCAACCTGTGCCGGCGCTGCGCTCAAACCTGCCCCATCGGCGTCGACAACGCGCTTATCAGTCGCGAGATACGCAAGCTGTTCAGCCAGGAGATGGGCATCGCCCCCAAGGAGCTTCACCAATCGGGCTCCGTGCTGCAACTGAAGTCAGGCTCAACCACCGGCATGACCCCACCGGCACTCCTGGACAACATAGAGTTCATGGAGGACGAGGTCAAGGAACGGACGGGGATGGACTTCAAGTGGCCGGTGGACAAGGAGGGCGCGGACATCCTGCTCATCCACAACGCCGGGGAGTTCATGGCGTGGCCCGAGAACCCCGAGGCGTTCGCCATTATCTTCGAGGCGGCTGGCATCAGCTACACCCTATCGAGCGAGCTGGTCGGCTACGACGGCGTGAACTATGGCCTCTGGTACGACGACGTCCAGTTCGCCCGAGTTGCCCTGAAGCACGCTGAGATCGCCAAGAAACTGAAGGTAAAGAAGATCGTCGTAGGCGAGTGCGGGCACGCCCACAAGGCGCTCACCGTCATAGCTGACCGCATCTTCACTGGGGAATACAACATACCTCGGGAAAGCTGCCTCACCCTTCTGGACGAGATCGTCGCGAGCGGCAAGTTGAAGCTTGATCCCTCCCGCAACGACTTTCCGGTCACCCTGCACGACCCGTGCAACGTGGTCCGGCTAATGGGCATCGTGGAGCCCCAGCGAAGGGTACTCCGCAAGATCGCCCCGAAGTTCCGCGAGATGACCCCGCACGGCGTGGACAACTACTGCTGTGGCGGCGGTTCGGGTTTCGCCATCATGCAGGGCCTCAACTTCCCCGAGTGGCGCAACTCCGTCTCCGGTAGGATGAAGGTGAAGCAGTACCTGAACGCATTCAAGGACGAGCTGAAATCCCCCGAACCCAAGTACATCTGCGCCCCATGCTCCAACTGCAAGGGCCAGACGAGGGAGTTGATCGCCTACCACAAGCTCGCGGAGAAGTACAACATCCACTACGGCGGGCTGGTGGAACTGATCGTCAACGCCATGGTGGATATCGAGAAGCCGTTCCTGGAGTTCGAATAGAGGTTTGGAGACAAAGAGAAAGGGGGGGGTGGCAACTGCCACCCCCCCCTTTCTCTTTGTGGGACTACATCTCTGTGACGGTGATGGCACCGGTCGGGCAGACACTGACGCAGCTCTCGCAGCCCAGGCACTCGTCCGGGTTCACAGCCAATGCCTTGCCTTCCTGGACCTCCAGGACCGCAGCCGGGCAGGTGTCCACGCACTCCCCTGCCCCATCGCACTTCGCTTCATCGACGCTTACAATGTACATGCTCGTTTGGTCTCCTAGTTTCTAGACGCAGCCGGTAGGCTTGGGTAGGCCGGCCAGCTTGCAGGCGCCCTTAGCAGGGCCCGAGGGGAACAGCTCGTAGATCTTCTTCAGGTCGTACCCTGTATCCTTGCAAAGCTTGCGGACCATGGGGGCAATACCGAACTGCTTGTAGTAGCCGTTCAGGTAGTTGATGACCTTCCAGTGCTCATCGGTGAGTTCGCTGATCCCTTCGGTCTCCGCGAAGCAGTCGGCGACCTGCTCGCTCCAAATACTGGGGTCCTCAAGGAACCCATCTTCGTCGACTATGAACTCCTGGCCCTTCAGCGTAATTGCCGGCATTCTTTCTCAACCTCCCGTTTGTTTCCTGAAGTCTACTGCGACCCAACGCTGTCGACACACAGACTGCATAGAGGCCATCCTGGGCCCTCGACAGCCCGTACATGCCCACCCCCATCATCCCCCGAGACGACCCTCGCCGTCAAGTCCTGAACCCGTGAAACAATTTCGCGTGTCAGGCCACCAACTCCTCTTTGGTGCCTATGACGATCTTGTACAGCAGCGTAACCACCAGAAGCGAAAGGGCGTAGATGGCAGCGGCCATGACGAACTCACCGATGGTCGGGAAGTACTCCGTGATGTGCTCCAGTGGGGTAGGCACGAAGCCGCCCACCACCAACCCCAACCCCTTGTCGATCCAGGTGGCTAGGTACACTGCCGCACAGGCAAGCCCCAACCAGGTGGGGTTACGCCGGATATCGGGGTTGATCAGCAGGCCCACCCCCGCGACGCCCAGGATCGCGGAAGCCCACATCCAGGGAACCAGGACACCATGGCCTTCCAGACCGAAGTAGAGGTACTGGAAGTGCGCCGTGTGGCCCGGAACCTGTCCAAACAGTACCACGAACAGCTCTGTCAGGATCAGGAAAAGGTTGATGATCATGGCATAGGTGACCACCAACGACAGCTTCCCAAGGGCACCTAGGCCCGGATCGTACTTCGTGAAGCGCCGAACCGCCAGCCCCAGCAGGATCAGCAGCGCAGGGCCGGAGGCAAAGGCCGAGGCGAGGAAGCGAGGCGTAAGGACGGCAGAGTTCCAGAAGGGCCTCGCCACCAGGCCGCTATACACGAAGGAGGTCATGGTGTGGATACTGATGGCCCACGGGATGGATAGCAAGATCAGCCACCAGACCCACCTTGGCATCGGCATTCCGCGGTACGCAGCATCCAGGGTGAACCAGGAGATCACCAGGTTCAGCAGCGCGTAGCCGGGCAGCAGGACGGTGTTCCAGAAGAACGGAGAGTTGGGCGTCGGGTACAGCAGGATGTTGAACATCCTGCCTGGCTGTCCGATGTCCACGGTGATGAACAGCAGCACAGCGAGGATAGCCCCCACGGCCAGGAACTCACCCAAAGCTATGAGCTTCCCAAACTCCTTCTGGTTGTGAAGGTAGTAGGGTATCACCACCATGACGGCGGAAGCCGCCACACCGACCATGAATGTGTAGTTGGCGATGAAGAAGCCCCACGCCACGTCCCTGCTCAGTCCGGAGTACTCCGTGCCCGTGACCATCTGCCAGATGAAGAAGGCCACTCCGACCCCGGAGAGGGCCGTTAGAAACAGCAGCCAGGCCCAGTAGGTCGGGCTCCCTTTCAATACTTTCTCTAGCATCTTTACCTCGCCCTATCCGACTACGTAATGGATCTGAGGCCCTGTGCCAAGGGATGGCCTGCGCCGGATGGTGAAGCGCGAGTTGAGAACCTTCCTCACCTCGGAGTTGGGATCCTCCACGTCACCGAACAGCAATGCCTTCTTGGGGCAAGCCTCCACACACGCGGGGGCGTTCCCCTTGGCCAGCCTGTCCACGCAGAAGTTGCACTTCTCCACGACGCCGCGCGTCCTGGTCGGAAAATCCGGATTGGCCTTAGCCATGTCGAGTCCGTGGCGCGGATCCACGGCATTGAAGCTCCTGGCACCATACGGGCAGGCCACCATGCAGTAGCGGCAGCCTATGCAGCGATGGGAGTCCATCATCACGATGCCGTCTTCCCGCTTGAAGGTGGCCTGAGTGGGGCAAACCTTCACACAGGGCGGATTGTCGCATTGGTTGCACAGCACAGGGAGAGGTAACTGCCTCAACTTGGCCGCCCCGGCCTCCGCCGTCTGCTCGAAGAAGATGCGCTCGCCCTTCTCCGTCCAGATCCACTTCACCTCGATCTTCTCTTCCTCGAAGTGGGGAACATTGTGGGCCGCGTGACACGCGACCTGGCAGGCGTTGCAGCCATCACACTTGGTGGTGTCCACCACCATGGCCCACTTCTTTGCAGTGAGGGCCGCCTTTCCGGTGCTAGTCTTGGCTTGCGGCAGGAGAAGGCCGTTCTCTTCGCGGGCAAACACGTCCACCGCAGGCTTCAAACCGAGCCCGAGGGCGGCGAGACCGCAAACCTTCAGGAAAGCTCTTCTATCGGTCTTCACTTCTTCGTCACCTCCGGGGCTACATGGCAGGTCCAGCAGTTCGGATCAACCCCGGCGTAGCTATGGCACGTTCCGCAGAACTGCTCCTTATCGGTGTGGCAGCTCATGCAGGTGCCGACCAGGCTCATGTCGTACTGCTTGCCGTCGCTGGCGGTGTAGGTGTGCTTGCCATCTCGCACCACCTGCTCCCTCCAGGACTCCAGCATGTCCATGTGGGACGCCCTCATGTACTCCGCGGACTCGATGCACTGCGTACCGGAAGGGGTCTGCACTGTCGGCAGAGTCGCGGCCTTGCCACTTGCAGCGTTGTACAGCAGAGGCGACAGAAACAGCAGCGCGAAGACAGCCAGTCCAGGAACGATCTTTCCAACGTCGTACATCAGGAGGCCACCTCCTCACAGTTGGGGAGGGGGTCACCACGAAGGTCGGTAGTCCTCTCCTTCTCCCCCTTCATCACTAGCGCATTCCCCACGAACTCGTGGACACCGGCCACATCCACACCCGGCACCCAGTACTCCAGCAGGCCTGGCAGGGTAGCCTTATCGATGGCGCACATGCAGGCCAGGACGTTCACACCGTGCTTCTCCTGCACGTACTTCACGGCATTGGCCCTCGGTAGGCCACCCCGCAACCTCATCTCCAGGTTCTCGTCGGTGCCCACGCCCGAGCCGCTGCCGCAGCAGAAGGTCCGCTCCCGGATGGTTTGATCGGGCATCTCGTGGAAGTGGTTGCAGCTTGCCCGCAGCAGGTAGCGAGGCTCCTCTATCAGACCCATGGCCCGAGACAGGTTACAGGAGTCGTGCAGGGTGACTCGCCACTTGTCGTTGCGGCTGGGGTCCAGCTTCAGCTTGCCGTTCTTGATCAGGTCCGCCGTGAACTCGCTGATGTGGACCATCTTGGTGCTCTTGGCGTTCTCGAACCGGGTTCCCGTGATGGGCGAGACGGGGGCCTCCAGGTTGTCCGCTGGGCCGTTCATGGTGTCCATGTACTGATGGAGCACCCGCCACATGTGGCCGCATTCTCCGCCCAGGATCCACTTGACCCCCAACCTCTTGGCCTCAGCGTAGATCTTGTAGTTCAACCGCTTCATCAGCTCATGAGAGGAGAAGAGGCCGAAGTTGCCACCCTCTGAGGCGTAAGCGCTCATGGTGTAGTCGAGCCCTATCTCGTGGAGAATGGCTGCGTATCCCAGGAAGGTGAAGTAGTGGGGGTTGCCGAAGTAGTCTGCCGATGGCACCACCAACAGCACCTCGGCACCCTTCCTGTTGATCGGAATCTCGGCGGTGACTCCGGTGATATCGTGCAGGTCGTCCGCCGCGAACTCGATGTTGTCCTTGAAGGTGTGGGGCTGGATGCCAAGGTGGTTGCCGGTCCGCTGGCAGTTGGCCGCGGGCTCGGTGATCCAGTTGATGTTGACGCCTATCAGGTTCAGCAGCTCGCGCCCCATCATAGTGATCTCGGCCGTGTCGATGCCATAGGGGCAATAGACCGAACAGCGCCGGCACTCGGTGCACTGGTAGAAGTAGTAGAACCACTCCTTGATCACGTCCTCGGTCAGGTCCCTGGCTCCGGCGATGGCACCGAACAGCTTGCCCGAGACGGTGAAGTAGCGGCGGTAGACCGAGCGCATCAGCTCAGCCCGCATGACCGGCATGTTCTTGGGATCGCCCGAGCCGATGAAGTAGTGGCACTTATCCGCGCAGGCCCCACAGCGCACGCAGATGTCCATGTACAGTTGGAAGGAGCGAAACTTGGCCAGGCGGTCCTTCATCCCTTCCAGGATGATCTCCTTCCAGTTCGGGGGCAGCTTCCAGTCGTCGTCTGTCGGCTGCCATTGGCGCGGGTTGGGCAAGCCGAGGTACTCCACCGCCTTGGGCCTGGCGCTGAAGCTCCAGTTGCCCTTTCGCGCGGCAAAGTCTATCTTCGGGTCCATCCAGTCTCTGCTGGGTGGCCTGTGGTCAATCTCTATAAGCTTCTCAGGTCCGGGATGCTTCTCGGCCATCGATACCCCCTACACCTGCACGCCCTGAGGCTTGATCACGTCCTCGTCCAATGGCATCCCCGCGGCCTCCAACTTGTCCTTGAACTCCTCCTGCCATTCCTGGTAGGTGTGGACATTGACCGGGTGGTTCCACGGGTTGACGTGCCTGCGCATGCGGTTGTTGTTCGCCAGGTTCCGCGTGGGGCTCAGAAAGATGCCCCCAAAGTGCATAAGCTTGCTGAAAGGGAAGTAGGCCAACAATACGCTGACCAGGAAGATGTGTACGTAGAACAGCGGCGCGATCTGGGGGACCACGGGATTGAAGGTGAACAGCCCCATGGCCAGTTCCTTCACAGCAGCCACATCTACCCGGTAGATATGTCTCATAAGGGCACCAGTCAGCGCGATGCCCAAGATCAAGTACAACGGGAAGTAGTCCGACGGCAGGGAGATGTAGCGCACCTGAGGGACGAGCACCCGCCGAACGAACAGGTATGTCGGTGCCGCCAGGATTGCCATGGTGGTAATGTAGATGGTCGGAACTCCCAACTGAAAGAAGCCGTCAGCAGCCTGGATGATCGGAACGAAGAAGGGCACGGGCTCAGTGAAGAACCGGAAGTGCCTGAGGACTACGATCAGGAAGGAGTAGTGAAAGACCAGCCCCGCCGCCCAAAGGAGTTGCTCACCGCCGTAGAAGAGCTTCTTGTCTCGAAGCTCCATCCTGGTGTTCCTGAACAGCGAGCGGAAGGTAAACACCTCGAGCGCCATCCTGCCGATGACTCCGAGGTTGTTGTGAGGGCTCTCGAAGTAGCTGGACTTGATCCAGGGTAGCGATTTCTGCTGCCCACAGGTGGTGGTTATCCTGAATGGTACTGGAGAACTCGCCCACCGGGCAACCCTGAACACGAACCCGCCGATGAAGAGGGCGAGAGCCATGTAGGGCAGTACCACGCCGAACAGCACGTTCATCCCAGCTACCCCGACCCCAATGTATGCGATCAGGGCAAGGGCTACTACCGCCAGGAAGGGATACAGGGCTTTCATCTAGTACTACCTCGCGACACGTGATCTGAGTCGGGATCCTCGAGGTCCGCATCGCTCTCCTGGTTCCCAAGAACGCGATTGAGTCTATCCACCAGGATTGTCGACCGCTTGCTTGCCTCGTTGACCCTGATCTCGTAGATCTTCTGCCTGCACTGCATGTAGCTGTCGAAGGCCAGAAGGAGCAACTTGTCAACCCTCGACTCGAACTCCAGCAGTTCGCCACCGATTGCCTGCTGCCGTATCTCGGCTGCCAGCTCCTCCCTCACCGCCTTTTTGAGCAACAGGATAGGGGCTACTGCCGCTGAGGGGGAGTACTCCTGGACTGCCCTGATCCTCAGGATGCCGTCCAACGACCGGGAGACCTTATCCGGGTCCATGCCGCGGAGGATCTCCGTGAGCAGGACTTCGATCTCCTGGGAGATCGTGTGGCCCACGGGGTTGAGGAACCTATCCTCCTCACGATCGAGAAAGCGGGCGGTGTCCGGAGGATAGGTCTCCAGTATCAACTGATGCCAGCGCTTAAGGATGGCGGCGCGACGCGCCGCCAGGAGGTCTGCCAGTGCCATAGATTTCCTTCATAGGGGCAGCGCCAATTGGCTGCTCAGGGCAGCCAATTGGCGCTGCCCCGAGGGATGCCAACGAGTTGACAGGACCCACGGAGACACAGAGAGAACGGAGTGTAGACGCCATCGTCCCTGTGTCTCCGTGGGTCACTGGTCGCGCCTGCTACTTGCCCTTGAGCTTGACGTAGGAGGTACCCAGATAGAGGAACTCTATCTTGTCCTCTTTCGCCAGTTCGTTGATCACCTGGTCCACTTCCTTCTTGACCGCACCCAGGGCAGTGGCGACTTCTCTATTCTTAGCTTTGTCGACCTTACCCAGATAGGCCAACACCTTTTCTCTCAACTCATCGCTCAAGGTACTATTCCTCTCTAGCCTACCACTTGAAGGTGGCGGCGGTCCTGAAGGTCGTCGGGGCGAACCGGAAGTCGTCGATGTGCTTATCGGTGAAGGGGATGCCGGTCAGAGAGAAGAACCTCTCCCAACCGATCCGCTCGATCCACTCACCATAGCGCTCACCCTTCTGGGCATTCGCCGCGTAGACCTCGACCAGGTTCTTGACTGCCGCAACCGTCTCATCCCATCGAGGCGGGTTGTTGGGCAGGTAGGGTATGGCCAGGCGGGAGAACATCGGGGCATGGCGGGCGTTGGACACCTTGCCGCCGACGAAGATCGCCACACCGTCGTTCTTGGGGTTTGCGATAGGCATGGACGGGCAGACCGTGAAGCAGTTGCCGCAGTACATGCACTTCTCTTCGTTGACCACGACGCTCTTGGTCTTGGGATCAGGCCGGATGGCTGCCGTGGGGCAGGCCGCAACGATGTTCGGGATCTCACAGGTCTTGGACAATCGATCGTGGTCGACCTGGGGTGGGGTCCTGTGGATACCCACCAGGGCGATGTCCGAGCAGTGAATAGCGCCGCACATGTTGAGGCAGCAGGCCACGGCGATGCGCAGCTTGGCCGGGAGCTTTTCGCTCTCGAAGTAGGGGATCATCTCGTCCATGATCGACTTCACTAGCGCGGAAGCGTCGGTGGCGGCGCTGTGGCAGTGGATCCACCCCTGGGTGTGGACGATGTTGCTGATGGCGTTGTTAGTGCCACCTACCGGCCAGCCCTTCGCCTTCAGATCGGCGATCAGGGGCTTGATGTTGGACTCAGCGGTGACCAGGAACTCGATATTGTGGCGGCTGGTGAAGCGCAGATGGCCTCCGCAGTACTTGTCCGCCAGATCGCACATCTCGCGAATAGTGTCGATGGCCAGCAGGCGAGGAGAGCCAACGCGCACCGACCACACGGCTGCGCCGGTCTCGGAAACGTGCTTCAGAACACCGGGCTGAACGTTCTCGTGGAACGCCCACTTCCCATAGTTCTCCACCATCATTGGCGGCATCAGGTCCTTGAAATATGGAGGCCCGAAATCGGTCCTGACTTCAGACATCTCTTACCTCGTAATTTGTAGATTTGGTGTGTCCAACAGGGTGCATGCCCCGCTGGTGAGGGCTGGGCTGTTCCCAGACTCCCATCTCCAAATGCGTGACTACTGGTTGATTTCCTCAGGCTTCCAGAAGTAGTAAGGGTTGGACCTGGGCTCGAAGACCATCGAAGCTTCAGGCTCCAAACCCATCTCCCGCAGGAAGTTCCCCTTGCCAACGCGCTCCACGAGCTCGGCGACCCTCTCTCTGGTCTTGCCGTTTTCGTCCCAGTACTCCCAGATCTTCCCGAGCAGATCCTTAATTTCCTGGAAAGGCGCCTCTACCTTCATGAAAGGCACGAGGACCGAGGACATGTAGGCGCCCCTCACGATAGGAGCCTTGCCACCCAGAAGGATGGTAGCGCCCTTCTCGGTGCCGGGCCTGATCGCCTTGGGCATCACGTTGAGGCAGTGCATGCAGCGGCTGCATTCCCCGGCGTTGAGCAACAGCTTGTCGCCCTGCAGCTCCAGGGCCCTGGTGGGGCACTTGTTGACCACAGCGTGCTTGACATCCAGGTCCGAAGCCAGATATGCCTTCACCGCATCCTGATTGATCTGCAGAGGGCCCTTCCAGGTGCCGATGACGGAGAAGTCGGCGCGGGCAATGGAAGCGATGCAGTCGTTGGCACACCCTGCGATCTTGATCTTGAACTTGTAGGGCCACATCGGCCGGTGGAGTTCGTTCTGGTAGCTGGTCGTGAGGTCGTGAAGCAGGCCGAGGGTGTCGATGCAGGCCCACTCGCAGCGGGCGGGGCCGACGCAGGCGCTGGGGGTTCGCAGGTCGGAACCGGAGCCGCCCAGGTCGAAGCCGTTCGCGCTCAGCTCGTTGAAGCACTCCTGCAGCTTGTCGGTCTGGGTGCCCAGCAGGATCATGTCGCCTGTCGCGCCGTGGACGTTGGTCAGGCCAGAACCGTACTTCTCCCAGATGTCGGCGATCTTGCGCAGAGACTTGGTGTCGTAGAACCAGCCGCTGGGCATCGCCACGCGCATGGTGTGGAACTCAGCCACGTTGGGGAACTGCTCGGGCATGTCGGTGTAGCGGCCAATGACGCCTCCGCCGTAACCCCTGACGCCCACGATGCCACCATGCTTCCAGTGGACCCTCTTGTCCTTGTAGGACTGCTCTAACTGTCCGGCCAGGTCCTTAGCCGCTGCGTTCTTCGCTGCCCGCTTCTTGATCTCTGTGGCGAAGCTGGGCCACGGGCCGCTCTCGAGTTGATCGAGCATGGGTGTCTTGGACTCTTCTGCCATCAACCTACCTCCTATTTCCTCCTGGGTCAGCTATTCGACGTGGTCCGAAGCTCTCTCCCCGTCTCAGCAGTGCGGCCTGGTCGGCCTCGACTCAGGCAGCCTTCCTGCCGCCGCTTCCGCCCCCGCCTCCCCAAAGACCGGTTATAGAAGCCGCGCCAGCCCCCTAGCCTGCCCCAAAGCCTCGCGAAGGGCACGGAAGCGCGATCCGATATCGCTCTTCTGCAACTCCGATTGAGGCCGCATGGGCACGGCAGGTTCGTTCTCGCTGAAGAACCCTATCACCAGGGTCCGACAGGGGTATCGGTGGCTGTCGACCATGGGCGCTGTGGTCACCCGTGGCCCAGACTACTGGCGAGCTTACGGATACACCATGAAAGCCGCCATCTAGTCTACTACGTTGGCCCCTACCGTTTCCACTGCCCCGACTGCCCGCTTGGGACTCACATCACGAGCTAGACGCAATGACTCACGGTGACAGTGTAACCAGGGTGAGCATCTCGGGGCACCCGCAAAACGCCCTGTTTGAGAAGGGGCAAAACGCCCTGTTCCAATTCTATGGGCCGCGGGCCACCCATCGCAAATGCTGGATTGTAATGGTTCTGCAACGCAACCGACATGAGAAGCTGAGAAACAGCCTCTAGATTTGGATCAACCCCGTCCGGATGGCGTATTTCACCAGCTCTGTCCGGCTGTGCAGGTCCAGCTTCTCCATGATGTTGGTGCGGTGGCCATTCACAGTCTTGGCGCTGAGGCAAAGGAGATCGGCGATCTCCTGGTTGCTCTTCCCCTCAGCCACCAACTTAAGGACTTCGATCTCCCGATCGGTCAGCCTCGGGTGCCGGCGATCGGAGACGGTCCCATCGGGCCGGAGATAGTCCTCCACCACGGTCTTGGCCACAGAGGGATAGAGGAAGGTTCCTCCCCCATACACTGCCCGTATGGCCGAGATCAGTTCCGTGCCCGCCGCCTTCTTCAGGACGTAGCCATCGGCCCCCGCCTTCAAGATGGGGAAGACATACTCTCGGTTCTCGTGCTGGGTGAGGATCAGCACCTTCACGCCCTCGAAGCGCTCCTTGATCCTGCGAGTGGCCTCAAGGCCGTCCAATCCGGGCATGGCGATGTCCATCAGCACCACATCCGGCGACAACTCGCCCACCCGATCTATAGCCGCCTGGCCATCGCCAGCTTCGCCAACTACTTCAATGTCCTTCGACAGCGACAGCAACGCCCTGATCCCCTCCCGTAGGATGGCGTGATCGTCAGCTAGAAGGACTCGTATCTTCTCCATCGCCACTGTTCTCCTGTTCCACCAAGGGCACCTCAATCGTAACCTTGGTGCCTCCGCCCAACTCTGAGTAGAAGACGAAGCTCCCGCCCAACAGCTCCACCCGCTCCTTCATGCCCAGAAAACCTAGTCCGCGCTTCCGATCCCTGGACTTGGCCAGCTCCGCCATATCGAAGCCCCATCCATCATCCATCATCTGGATGGTGACGCGATCCGCATCCAGGACGAAGGTGAGGGTGAAGCTCTGGGCACCTGAGTGGTTGGCCGCGTTGTTCACCGCTTCCTGCACAACTCGGTAGAGGGCCGTCTCCACCTGGGGTGCCAGTCGGCGCTCTTCACCAGCAACCTCCACACGGACCTTTATGCCGGCCTCAGCCAATCTGCTCTCGGCGTACCAGCGCATCGCTGCGGTCAACCCGAGATCATCCAACAGGGTAGGCCGAAGGTCGAAGATCAACCGATGCACCTCGTCCAGGGTATCAACGGCCAGCGACCTCATCCGACTGAGGCTGTCGCTCACATCCACCCCATCGGCTGCCTGGGCGGCAGCCGTCCCGACGGCCACAGTCAGGGCGGCGAGCGCCTGGCTAGTCTGGTCATGCAGCTCCCGGGCTATCCTCTTCCGCTCGGCTTCCTGGGCTGTGATCACCTTCTGGAGCAGTTCGCCGCGCATCCGCTCCCTGCGCTGGAGTTCCCGATACAGCCGCGCGTTTTGCACGGCCGAGGCGATCTGGTTACCAACTGAAGTCAGCAGCTCCATCTTCCCCTGGGAGAAGACCCGAGGTGAGGCGCTCCCGAGGCAAATGCTCCCCAGCAACCCTCCGGAAGACTTGAGTGGTATCCTCACCATGCATCGCATGTCGCCAGCCAACAGGGCGGCTTTCGCTCCACGGGAGTACTTGGTTGTGTCTTCCACCACCAGCGGCTCGCCGGCCTGGACGGACGCGACGTACTCGCCCGTGTTGACCCCCAGGTTGGCCACAACCCGCGCCGCATCCTGGGACACCCCCCGGTAAGCAGCCAGTTCCATCTCGCCAGCGTGCTCGTCCACAAGATAGATGGCCCCAGCCTCCATGGCCGTGAGACTGAGGGTGTGATCCAGGGCGCTCTCAAGGATGGTCTCCAGATCCAGTGTCTGGTTCAGAACCACAGCCATGGAATTCAGGGTCGACAGCCGGTGGACCAGCTTCTGGAGCCGAACCTGGGATTTCTCCTGCTCATCCCTGGAGCGCTCAAGCTCGGCGGTTCGCTCCTCCACCCGCCGCTCCAGGTCCGCGTTGCAGGACCTGATATCCTCCATGGACCGATGCAACCTCGCTGCCAGGTAGACCACTATCGCCGCTGAAAAGCTGAGCGCGGACAGCAGCCAGGGTTCATGGAGGGGGACCAGCAGGAGGGAGATTGCCAGGAGAGCCAACAACCCGGAGGATACCAGGAGGGCCAATCTAGCCTGCCAACCAACGGAGCGAAGCGACAGGCATCCTAACCACCGGATCGGCAGTCGTCGTAGCCCTCTTGCCATCAAGGCGTGCATGGTGAAGATTTCCCCGGGGTTCTCGTGATCTAGATCAATTCTACAATACTTAGCGGCATTCAGGAAGACGCAGGTTCGCCCGCTAGATCAAAGCCGATGCATCAGCTCCCGCTATGACGTGGCCCGGGGAGAGATCATGGATGACCTTGCTGCCGACAGTGCCATTGTCCACGGATATGTGGTAAACTAAGATTGTCAAACGATAACATACCCGGATGCTGTGTTCGCACCGCACTGATGCCGATGAGGGCGCAGGAAGGGCCAGGAACCGACCGGGATGGTTTGCGCGGACGTTCTGGATTGTCCGCGCCATTGGCGGGTGAATCCACGGTCGCCGTTACGAGTGCAGGGGCCGGATCGCACCGATCCGACCCTTCTTCTTGTGTTTCGCGGCACGGCTCATCCGCGTCCGACACGGATTGGGAGGATAGCTCTTTGTCTAACGCGACACAGTTGCACAGGATACGCAACATCGGGATCATTGCCCATATCGATGCGGGCAAGACGACCACTACCGAGCGGATCCTCTACTACACCGGCCGGACCTACAAGATGGGCGAGGTCCACAATGGCACGGCTGTCATGGACTGGATGGATCAGGAGCGGGAGAGGGGTATCACCATCACCGCGGCCGCAACTACGGCCTCCTGGCGCGATCACCAGATCAACATCATCGACACCCCTGGCCACGTGGACTTCACCGTCGAGGTAGAGCGCTCGCTGAGAGTGCTGGACGGTGGAGTAGTGGTTTTCGACGCGGTAGCGGGCGTGGAGCCGCAATCGGAGACCGTATGGCGGCAGGCCGACCGTTACCAGGTACCGCGGATCTGCTTTGTCAACAAGATGGACCGGCGGGGAGCGGACCTGCACCGCACCGTCGACATGATGGTGAAGCTGCTCGGGGCCAAGCCTGTTCTGCTCCAACTGCCAGTCGGCCGCGAAGACACCTTGCGAGGTGTCGTGGACCTCATGGAGATGGAGGAGATCACATTCACCGACGACCCGCAGGAGCCCGGTCTCAGAGGGCCGATCTCCGCGGAGATGCAGGAGGAGGCCAAGACTCGACGCGAGCAGTTGGTAGAGCGCATCGCTGAGACCTCCGACGAGTTGGTCATGCTCTACCTGGAGGGCGAGCAGATCAGCAACGACCAGCTGAAGCAGGCTCTCAGGAAGGCCACCATCGACAACAGGCTGGTGCCGGTGCTGTGTGGAAGCTCCCTCAAGAACAAGGGTGTCCATCAGGTACTGGACGCCGTGGTGGACTACCTGCCGTCGCCCCTGGATGTCCCGCCGGTGGCGGGAACTCGGCTGGGAAGCGAAGAGGTCGAGGCCCGCAGAGCTGACGTGGACGAGCCCTTCTCAGGGCTAGTCTTCAAGATTGTGGCCGATTCGTTCGTGGGGCGGCTGGCCTACTTCCGGGTGTACTCCGGCAAGCTGGTCGCTGGCTCTTACGTCTACAATGCGACCAAGGGGCAGCGAGAGCGGATAGGCCGGCTGATGAAGATGCACGCCAACCATCGGGAGGATGTTTCCGAGGTCTCGGCGGGCGACATCGTCGCGGTGGTGGGGCTGAAGCATAGCGCAACTGGGGATACCCTTTGCGATGAGAATCAGCCGCTGCTGCTGGAGAACATCAAGTTCCCCGAGCCGGTGATCTCCGTGGCTATCGAGCCGTCAACCAAGGCCGACCAGGATAAGATGTCGACAGCGCTGGGCCGGCTCACGGAGGAAGACCCGACCTTCCGGGTTCGCACCGATGAGGAGACAGGCCAGACCCTGATCTGGGGGATGGGCGAACTCCATCTAGAGGTGATCGTCGACCGGATGATGCGGGAGTACAAGGTCAGCGCCAAGGTGGGTACGCCCCAGGTCGCGTACCGGGAGACCATCACCCGGCATGCCAAGGCCGAGGGTCGATTCGTTCGGCAGACCGGCGGCAGGGGCCAGTTCGGTGATGTATGGATCGAGGTCGATCCGCTGCCGGCGGGCACCGGCTTCGAATTCGTCAACAAGATCGTTGGCGGTTCGGTACCCAAGGAGTACATCCCTGCCGTACATGCGGGCGTGAAGGAGGCCACAGAAGCGGGCGTCCTGGCTGGCTACCCAATCGTGGACGTGCGAGCCACCCTGGTGGACGGCGATTACCACGAGGTCGACTCATCGGAGATGGCCTTCAAGATCGCGGGCTCCATGGGATTCAAGAGTGCCATCGCCAAGGCCGCTCCTCAACTCTTGGAGCCGATGATGAAGGTCGAAGTAGTGATGCCCGAGGAGTATCTCGGCGACGTCATGGGCGACCTGACGGCCAGGAGGGCCCAAATTCAGGGTATGGAGTCCCGAGGGGAGTCCCAGGGCGTGCAAGCACTGGTGCCGCTGGCCCAGATGTTCGGCTACGCCACCGAGCTGCGCTCCATGACTCGCGGCCGTGGAAGCTATACCATGGAGTTATCGCAGTACGAGCCGGTGCCCACTAACGTGAGCAAGGAAATCCTGGAGAAGACCAAAGGCCGGTAGCAGACATGCCACAGGCCCCCTCCGCGTAAGACGGAGGGGGCCTCTTTGTGTTTGTGCGACCCAATTAGTCCTGATCGTCCTTGACCTGGCCTGCCAGCGCTCGAACGGCAATCCACTCGAAGAACACTGTCATGGCCAGCAACATCGTGGTGCCCGGTCTGACCAGAGCCTGGAACAGATCACCGCTGAACAACTTCATGGTCACTCGGAAGTTCGGCTCCAGCACCGGCCCCAGCACCATCCCCAGCACCAGAGGCGCCGGATGGAAACCCGCCCTCTGAAGCAGAAAGCCCACCACTCCGGCCAACAGGGTTATCCACACATCCATCATGGAGAACCGGGTGGCATAGGACCCGATCATACAGATGACCAGCACGAAGGGCATGATGATGTCGGTTCGGACCGTCGCCGCTCGAGCGAAGATACCAACCAGCGGTAGGTTGAGGACAAGCAGCAGCACGTTGGCAACGTACATGCAGGCGATGAAGTCCCAGAACAGCTCGGGAGCCTTGTAGAACAACATCGGCCCAGGCTCCACGTTGTGCATCCTCAGGCCCGCCAAGAGAATGGCAGAGGTAGCGGAGAAGGGGATGCCAAGCCCCAGTAGAGGCGCCATGGCTCCCATCACCGCCGAGTTGTTCGCCGCTTCCGGGCCGGCGACCCCCTCGACCATCCCAGTGCCGAACTGCCCCTTGTGTCGAGAGAACTGTTTTTCGACGGAGTATGACACGAAGCTTGCGATGGTAGGCGCTGGCCCGGGAAACAGCCCAATGCCGAAACCCAGGATTCCGCCCCGAAGCCATGGGGCGACCGATCGTCTGAGCTCTTCCATGCTCGGATAGAGCTCCCGGAACCGAACCTTCAAGACCTCCGCCTTGCCGACGGGCTCAACCCCAATCCGAAGCACCTCAGCCACGCCAAAGAGGCCGATGGCTACTGGCAGGAAGTCGATGCCCTGCATGAGGCGAGTCGGGCCGAAGGTGAACCGAGGGAAGCCCTGCAGCGGGTCGATACCGATGGTGGATAGGAACAACCCAAGGCACAGCATGGTCAGCGACTTGAACTGATCCCCGCCCACGAGGCCCGAGACCACCACCGTGGCGAAGATCGCCAGGGCCATGAACTCGGGGGCCCCGAACTTGAGCGCCACCTCGCCGAGAAAAGGGGCGAAGAACTGGAGGAACACAATGGCCATGGTGCCCGCGACCCAGGACCCAATGGCCGCTACCGCGAGGGCCGCACCCGCGCGACCCTTTCGAGCCATCTGATAACCGTCCAGACAGGTCGCCACGCTGGATGCCTCGCCGGGGATGTTCACAAGGATAGATGTGGTCGACCCTCCGTACGCCGCCCCAAACCACACGCCCGTGAGCATTACCAGGCCGCCGGCGCTGCCGAAGTGGGCGCTCACGGGCAGAAGCAGTGCCATGGCAGCCGTCGGGCCCAGCCCAGGCAGCACTCCCACCAGGGTCCCGATGAGCACTCCTAGAAGCGCGATCAGCACGCTGGACGGGCTGAGAGCAAAAGCGAACCCTTCGAGAAGCTGTTCAAACCCCACGTTCGGCCCCCCTCCTCGTCAGTCTAATCAGAAGAGAAAACCCCGGGGGAGATCTATGTAGAACACAATGTCAAAGAGCGCGAACACGAAGATGGTGGTGAGTACACCCTGCGCCACAGGCTCAACCCAACCCCGCGTGCCGAAGACCTTCTTCAGAAAGAATGTGACCACGAAGGTGTCCAGAATATATCCCAGGAACGGCAGGAGGAGTATCCACATCACCGCCATCAGGATGATGGCCGCGATGCGCCGCGCGTCCCGACGGCTGGCAAGCCCGTTGGAAGGGACGGTCTCCACATTCGAGCGGGCCCTTGCGAGATTGGCGATCGTGAGCATGACGATCATCCCGCCCACGAGGGCGGGGAAGACTCCGGCGCCCACTTCCTTGATAGACCCAAATCCGATAGGAATGGAGGCCACGATTATCCATAACCCCAGGAATAGCAGGATCGCCAGCAGCGCCAGGTAGCCGCGATCGATGTGGTTTCGGCTACTCTCCAAGTGCGCACCTCCCATCAGCAGCTTTGGCTGGCTGTCCACAAGCTCGTCAGGAGGATTCGCGAGCGGGCTCCAACACGCAATCGCCAGTATCGACCCGCCCGCGAATCCTCCCTGCCATCGGGTGCAGCAAGGTTGGCGACAAAGGCTCCCAACCCGAGCCAACGGCTACTTCTTCAGCCCAAGGCCCTCGATCAGAGGCTCGAAGGTTTTGGCCATCTGGTCCAGGTATGCCATGGCCTCGTCGCCAGCTAGCTTGGCGGGGCTTGCCCCGTACTTGCCCACGGCATTCAGATACTCCTGGCTGCCAGAAGCCTTCAACATTGAAGCCCGGAGCTTGTCGAGGGCCTCCTTGGGCATTCCCTTGGGCCCCACCATGGGGACAAGCACATTCCCCTCATCCTTAATCGAATAGCCCTGCTCCAGGGCCGTGGGAATGTCCTTGTAAGGATCCGGCAATCGATTGGCACCAAAAACCGCCAGGGGACGGATCTTGCCTGCCTGATACATGGATTGCGACTCGACGAACCCGAACACTCCAGACTCCACCTGCTCACCGGCCAACTGTTGTGTGGCCATGGCCCCCCCACCGGTGGCCTGGACGATATTGAAGGTGATTCCGGCCTGCTTCTCGAACATCTTGACCACAAGCCAGAAATGGCCCGGAGCGGAGCTGGTAGACAGGGTGATCTGACCAGGCTTGGCCTTGGCAGCCTCAACCAGGTCCTTGGTAGTCTTCCAGGGACTGTCGGCGCGGACCCAGAGGCCCGGGGGTGCGGCCGCGACGACTCCGATCACGTCCAGGTCACGATGATTGATGTTGATTTGGCCCAGCTGCTTGGCATAGGCGAGAGCGGCGCAGACTCCGATCGTGTAGCCATCGGGCTTGGACTCGGCAACGTCTCGCAGACCAACTGTGCCGCCGGCCCCAGGCTTGTTTACCACCATGATCGGTTGCCCCAGCTCTTTTCCCATGATCTCCCAAGCCGGTCGAACAAGGGTGTCGGTGAACGCACCCGCTTCGTAGGCCGAGACTCCGGTGATGGGCCTCGATGGGAATGAGGCTGATCTGTCCAGAATCCCGCAGCCGGCCAAGAGCGAAGCGGCCATCAGAGCGATGTAAAACGGGCCCAGGCGCCTCATCATGAGTCTCACCTCTCTTGGAGTAATTGCCCTGGACGGGCCCTACTGTCGAAACGATTTGGCCTAGTGGCGACCTATGGCTAGGGCTCAGGCTAGGTTGTCTTCGATAACCACCTCCCTGCAACACGAAACCACCTTCTCTCGCAGCAAGTCCTCAATCCGCTCCGGTGAATACTGAAGCAGCCTCTTCAAGACCGCTTCCGTGTCCTGTCCTAGGAGAGGGGGTGGTCTCCGGATCGACGCCGGCGTGGCACTCAGCTTGTAGGGCATGCCGATCTGGGGCACGTAGCCTGCCACCGGGTGCTCCACCCTCAGCAGCATCTCCCTGGCGGTCACGTGGGGATCAGAGAAGATCTCCGCGACGTTGTTGACGCGCCCGCAGGGGATCCCCCCGGAACCCAGGATACGCTCCCACTCTTCAGCGCTCTTCTGCCGGATGCGCTCGGCGACAATGGCATTCACCTCTTCGCGCCGGCCGATCCTCTTCTCCTCGCTGTCGAACCGGGGGTCGTTACCCAATTCGGGGACTCCCAGCAGCTCGCAGAATCGGACCCACAACTGCTGGCTGCTGGCCAGCAGTTGGATGTATCTGCCGTCCTTCCCTATATATGCATCCGCGGGACACCGGTGCGGGATGTCGTTGCCCAGCCTCTCAGGCATCAGCCCCGTGGCAAGATAGGTCACAGCGCTAGATGACCACATGGCAACCAGGGTGTCCAGCATCGCAACGTCCACATACTGGCCCTGGCCGGTGCGCTGGCTGTGAAGCAGTGCCGCCAGAATAGCGTAGCCGGCAACCATGCCGGCGGCCACGTCGGAAAAGAACAGCCCTGGGCGAAGTGGCGGGCCGGAGGGGAAGCCCGTCACACTCATTACGCCGGCAAGAGCCTGAACGACAGGGTCGTAGGCTTTCCGGTCACGGTAGGGACCGTACTGACCGAAGCCAGAGATGGAGCAGTAGACCAGCGCGGGGTTGACGGCGCTCAGCCTGTCGTAGTCTATGCCCAACCGGCTGGCGACCCCGGGGCTGAAGTTCTCCACCACCACGTCTGCCTTGTCTGCCAGGTCACAGATGATCTGTCTACCCTTCTCAGACTTCAGGTTGACGGTGACGCTCAGCTTGTTTCGGTTGAGCAGGTAGAAGAAATCCTCGAACTGCTCCCTGCCGGGGGCATGCATCCCCCTATACTCCTCGCCCTTCTCCGGCTCCTCGATCTTTACGACCTCAGCCCCCATGTCGCCCAGCATCATCGTGCAGTAGGGTCCCGCCAGCACCCTGGTCAGGTCGAGTACCGTAACCCCCTGCAAGGCTGTCGGCATCAAGACAAACCTCCTCTTCCACGTCATGAGGCGTGACTAGTCATGAAGTATTTACGGTCTTAATGAGATCATCAAAGCAGATCAGCAGGTCGATGTCAAGAGGCTTTCCGCCTGAGGATGCCCACAAATTGGCAAATTCGGCCTGGATCAGCCTCTTGATTCATTTGGATCCAGGCGTATATACTGATGACGGTTCCATGAACCGCATACTGTTCATGACAAGGAGGCATGAGGTGGTCGAAAAGAGGAGCTTGCACCTGATGGGACAGGGAGAGGAGCTGGAGCCTCTCGAGTTTTCGGTAACCCCGGAGCTGAACCAGCAGTACCTCTACGCCGAAGAGGACTTCAATCCCAGGTACATCGAGGAGGGTGACGGAGGGAAGCCATGGGTTCATCCAGGCGTGCTGCTGAACATGAGCAACTGGACCCGAAGTCCATCCTACTACCTCAACCCCGATTGGGGCTCCATCCACACCTCTGACGAAACGCGGTTCATCAACCCCGCTAGCCTGGGCAAGAGACTCAAGGTCACCTGGAAGATCACCGAATTGATCGAGAAGAGGGAGAGGCCCTGGCAGACGATGGACATCCTGGTAACCGACGAGGATGGCAAGGAGATCCTTCAACGGAAGGGTATCGGCACCTTCGTCTGGTCGGAACCCAAGTAGGGAGGAGAGCGATGTCGACGATCACTAAAGAAGCGGCAGTGGGTCAGGAGTTCTCCGGAAAACCAAAGAGGATCTCATGGCAGAGGCTGTGGGCCTTCTCGGGCGGCCCGTTCGCCGCCGAGGGTTGGCCGAAGAAGAACCTCCACACCGACACTCAGGTCGCCATCACCTGCGGACTCCCATCGGTGGCGGCTTCGGCCACTCAGTTCCAGGGATACATGGCTGAGCTGATGGTGAACCTCTTTGGAGAGGAGTGGTTCCGGCGCGGCGAGATGACCCTGAAGTTCATCAAGCCGGTCCCCGACGACGACGTGCTGACCTCCAAGGTGCGCGTGCAATCCAAGGAGGAAGGCAGCCCGACGAAGATCACCTTCGAGGCGTGGTGCGAGAACAAGAACGGCGAGCCGGTGGCAGTGGGAACAGCCAGCGGCCTGATACCCTAACGGCTTCCCGTCTTCCAGATTGCCGGTTCAGAAGCAACAGTTGACCGGCGGCTGCGAGGAGTGAATCGCGCCCTGAGACGCACCCACCGGGTGAAAGACTACCAGACCGGCACGGTTTGCGAGACCGCGCCGGTCGTAGGGAACCGCATTGAGCACCCGCACCGGTCGGGTGCCCGTCGGCTTTCCGGGGAGAGCCTGGTGGCGCAGTGCCGCCCGGGCGCCGAGACCAGCGCCGTCCCGGAATCGGTGAGAGACACCCGCACCGGTCGGTCCGCTTGCAGAGAGATGAGCCGCTGTCGTAGACTCCGTGACCGGCCATCCTCGCGGGTAAGCGTGGAGGCTACTATCAACCGGGTGACCAGCCATGCGCGAGACTGCCATCGGAAACGACACTCGTCTAGAGACACTCAGGCTCGTAGCGGAGACGGACGGCCCTATCGGTGCGGAGGCTCTGGCCGTCCGGTTGAATGCCCGCGGCATCAGCCTGACGGCCGATGCCATTCGCTACCATCTTCGGATGCTCGATCAACGAGGCTTCACCCTACGTGTCGGCAAGAAGGGCAGGGTGCTAACCGAAAGCGGGTGGAGCGAGTTGCGCCGGTCGCGGGTGGATGCCCGATTGGGTCGAGGGCTGGCAAGGCACGAGACCATGGCTCAGCAGGTAACCTTCGACCCGTTCACGGGAACCGGCCATGTAGTGGGGTCTCTCAGCACATTCCCGTCCGAGTACCTGTCTCAGGTCTTGCGACAGGCGGCGCGAGCAAGCGAATCTGGAGTTGGCATCAGTGACCTGATGCGCCTGGTCGGCGGCGGCGAGAAGATCGCTGGTATTCCCATACCCTTCGGGAAGGCTGGACTCATCACCGTGAGCACTGCCACCATGAGCGGCATCTTGATACGGCAGGGTTACCTATTACGCCTCACCTACGCTGGTGTTGTCGAGATGGTCGACTGGCAACCCTATCGCTTCGTGGACGTATTGCGATATGGCTACGGCTCCCTGGACACTGTGGAGACGCTGATCAAACACGGCAGCACTAGAGTGGCGAGCGTTGTCGAGCATGGCCACGGACTCGCCATAGCAGATATTCGGGAGTTCGTCGGCCCGGCCAGAGAAGGGGTCTGCGACCTTCTCCACAGATTGCAGGGATGTGGCCTGGGTGGTGTACTTGCGATCGGACAGATGGGGCAGCCTGTTCTGGGAATTCCCGTTCGAGACCACACCTTCGGTATGGCTCTACTGGCTGGGATCAATCCCGCCTTGCCATCGTATGAACAGGGCGTCCCAATGGAGTTCAGCCTCGTGGAGTGCCTGGTGGACTTCGCTTCCCTCTCCCATGCGGAAGAGCTAATCCCAGAGGCGGAGAGGGCACAGCGGCAGCCCGCCGGAAGGCTGGTAACACTGAAGTGAGCTTATTCCCTCAATCCCGCATCCTACTGGTGAGCCACAGAACGTAGCCACCCATGAAGGCCACCCACCCGCCGATGACCCGGATCGTCGGGTCAGACAGTCGGAAGAAGTCGCTGAACAGCCGGTTGACACCCTCCGGCAGGTATCGCCTGATACCCATCTCCCATAGACGATAGATGAGCCGAGGACGAGTGGCCACCAGCAAACCACGCCAGAGGAGCAATACGCCCACAACCATGCCCAGGACTCTTCCCATCGTGCACCTCCACCTGTTTATAATCCTCGGTGGAGGTGCACAATCCGGGCCGCAGGTCGAAGGCGTGAAAGGATGATCAACCCACAGGTCACGGCGCCGAAGACAGCTCGGCAGAACACCACTGCTGTCCGATTTCCGTCCGTCAATGCGACACTAACCGCGCGCCAACTCCTCCCAGAGGTAGGCCGATGCGCGAATCCCCCCAAAGAAATTCTCCAGGGGAAACCGCTCATCCGGAGCGTGAGCATGGTCGTCCGGCAGCGACATGCCCATAAGCACCGTCGGGATGCCCAGCCGCTCCTGAAAGGAAGCCACGATCGGGATGGACCCGCCGGAGCGCACGAAGGCCACCGGCTTCTGGAAGGCCCTTTCAACCGCCCTGGATGCCGCCTGCACCGCCGGATGGTCCAGCGGCGTGATGACCGGCTTGCCGGCGCCGAGACGTTGGACACTCATTGCCACCGTTGGCGGCACCAATTCGCGGAGTCGCGCCTCTAATAGGTCGAGGATCTCGTCGGGATCCTGATCAGGGACCAACCTGCAACTGATCTTTGCCGAGGCCCTGGCAGGCAGCACAGTCTTCGACCCCTCACCTGTGAAGCCACCCCAGATGCCGTTCACGTCCAGGGTGGGTCTCGCCCAGGTTCGTTCCAGGGTGGTGTAGCCCTCCTCCCCCCAAAGCGTGGGGACGCCAAGGTCGCGGCGATACCGCGCATCGTCGAATGGGAGCGAGGCGAACCGCAGCCGCTCCTCGGGCGCAAGTGGGCGGACTCGATCGTAGAAGCCTGGAACGGTGATGTGGCCTCGCTCGTCCTTCAGCGCGGCGATCATCCCGGCAAGCACCTGAGTCGGGTTGGCCACCGCACCCCCAAAGCTTCCGGAGTGAAGGTCGCTGTTCGCCCCTTTGAGGTCCACCTGGAGGTAGGCTAAGCCGCGCAGGCCGTAGCACAGGGACGGCACCCCTCGGTCGAACCAACCGGTATCCGACACAACCACGAAGTCGGCTGCCAGGAGGTCCCGGTTGGCGGCCAAGAAGGCATCCAGGTGGGTGCTACCGATCTCCTCTTCGCCCTCCAGCAGAAACTTGAGGTTCACCGGGACCCGGCCGTTGACCTGGATGTGAGCCTCGGCTGACTTCACGTGCATGAACAGCTGGCCCTTGTCGTCGGCAGCGCCTCGAGCGTATAGCTCGCCATCCCGCACCTGAGGATCGAAGGGGGGAGTTGTCCAGAGGTCCAGAGGGTCGACGGGCTGTACGTCGTAATGGCCGTAGACGAGCACCGTGGGGGCCCCCGGCGCTCCCAGCCATTCGGCGTACACCACCGGGGCGCCACCAGTGGGCATCGCCTCGACCCTGTGCATACCGGCGGAGAGGAGGCTGTCTACCGCGAACTGGGCGCAACGGACCATGTCTTCAGAGTGCTGAGGCAGGGCACCGATGCTGGGGATTCGGAGGAACTGTTTCAACTCCTCGAGAAAGCGGTCCTCGTTCTCCGCGATGAAGGTCTCAATCATCGGCATGGTGTGATGCACCTCCTTCTATCTCTCCAGCGCCAGTATCATCTCCTGGGCCACTACTACATCGGTCTCGCCGGTCAGCCTATCCTCCAGAGCCAGCCTGGCCCTACGTCCACCGATCTGCCCCATGGCCCAGGCAGCGTGCGACCGCACGAGGGGTTCCGGATCCCTCAGCGCGGCGGCGAGCACCGGTACCGAGCTGGAATCTCTACTATTCCCCAGCGCCACCGCCACGTTACGGAGGAGTCCCCTTCTCCTGGCCCTCAAGATGGGGTTACGGGCGAATAGTCGCTTAAATCCATCCTTGTCCAGGGCAAGCAGGGAGTGCAAGGTGGGATATGGGCCTACTCCCTTGCGCGCGGCGAAGACGGGATCTTCCGTCGGCCGAACCAGGCGGTTGTGCGGGCACACCTCCTGGCAAACATCACAGCCAAAGATCCAGTTGCCCATGCTCTGCCGGAGTTCCGTGGGAATCGCCCCGCGATGCTCGATCGTGAGATAGGAGATGCAGCGGCGGGCATCCACTACATAGGGGGAAACGAGCGCGCCGGTAGGGCAGTTGTCGACGCAGCGATGGCAGTCGCCGCAATCCCGTTGCACCGACCTGTCCGGCTTCAGCTTGAGATCTGATATCACCTCGCTCAGAAAGACCCAGGACCCGTAATCGGGGGTGATCACGAGGCCGCTCTTGCCGTACCATCCCATTCCAGAGCGGACGGCCAGGGCCTTCTCGGCCAGGGGGCCGCTATCCACCAGAGCCCTTGTCTTGGGGAGGGTGCTCCTGGATCTGTTTATCCGCTCCAGCAACTCGTCGATCATCCTGGGCAACAGATCGTGGTAGTCCTCACCCCAGGCGTAGCGAGCGATCCGCCCATAGGGCTCCTCAGGAGGGAGGAGTCGACGGTCTTCGGGGGGCAGGTAGCATTTGGCCAGTACAATCACAGAGGCAGCGCCTGATAGCAACTCTGAGGGACGGCAACCGGTGCGGGCTCGTTCCTCGGTGAACCAGTCCATGCCAGCCAGCATGCCGGACCGAACCCGCTCCAGGGTGGCCCGCTCGGCCTCCGGCATAGCCTCGGTTGAGGCTATGGCCACTCGGTCGAAGCCCGCCCTTTCCGCCCACTCCTTAATGCTATCGCTCAGCGCCACTTCTCCCTCGCCACCGTCTCCACTACGAACCGCACATATTGGTGGCAGAGTCGATCCTTCGCGTCGCTAGCCTTGAATGCCTCTTGTCCGCCGGGGCCGTCCAGGTCGAAGGGGATCAACTTGCCGCACTCGATCTCGCCAAATCTCTCCCGGAAACCTTCCACCAGGCCGCGGACCCTAGGTCGGACGCGATCGGCAACCTCTTTTGTCGTCCCGCCGGCACGGCCCTCCTGAAGCCCAAAGCCCACGGTAGCGCCCAGCAATGCACCGCAGATCGTCTGGTAGCGTGACACTCCACCGGCCAGGCCGGATGCGGCGGCCCAGAGCCTCTCGCCCTCAAGCCCGAAGACATCTTGCAGCACCTGCAAGGAGGTCTCGGCTCAACTGTACTCGTGGTCGAACAGAAATCGCGCCCTATCGATGGCACCTTCCACCGTCATCGCCATGGTGGCTACCTCCGTCAGCGTAGAATCGTAGGTCCCGGCTATGCTAGCATATTGGAGAACGATTCGTTCATGCTGCCCATGCGGTACCCCTGGAGGTCCAGGGTAACGTAGAGGTAACCCACCTCCTTCAGCCTGGTCACCACTCTCTCGGCGAGCCCCTCGTCCAGAAGGCGACAGATCTCATCCCTGGGCACCTCGATCCGGGCCACCTCACCGTGGTGGCGCACCCTCACCTGCCGGAAACCCAACTCCCTCAGATATGCCTCGGCGGCGTCGATGCTTAGCAACGCCTCACGGGTGATGGGCTGGCCGTAGGGTATCCTGGAGGCAAGACATGCGTAGGCCGGCTTGTCCCACGTCCGAAGCCCCAGCTCGCGAGAGAGCCGCCGGATCTCGCCCTTCGTCAGCCCCACTTCCTGGAGAGGGGCCCGAACACCCCTCTGCTTGGCGGCGGCGATGCCCGGCCGATAGTCGCCCAGGTCGTCGGCGTTCACACCATGTAGCAGGTGGCTCAGCCCGGACTCCTGGGTCATGGGAATGAGCAGGTCGAGCAGTCCGCTCTTGCAGTGGAAGCAGCGATCGGGTGAATTCCGCACGAAGTCCGGATTGGAGAACTCGTCTGTCTGCACGACCCGTATCCGCGCCCCCATCTCCTCCGCCAGCGTGCGGGCGTCCTCCATCTCCGAGGCCGGATAGGTGGCCGAGGTGGCGACAATGCCTAGAACCCGATCCCGTCCCAATTCGTCCAGTGCAACCTTCAGCAGAAATGTGCTGTCGACTCCTCCCGAGTAGGCGACCGCCACACTGCCCATCGCCCGAAGCGTCTTCTTCAATTCGTAGAGTTTCGCGTGCAGTTCGTCCATTGAACCTCTCTATGTGTGAATCGGCCCTGACGCGTAGTGCAGGGACCTGTGCCCTGCCGTCCTGTTGCCCTGCCCCGCGCCGTTACGTATGGAGGCGGGGGGTTATGGCAGGTGGGTTATGTGCGGGTACGCCAACGGGTTGCAGGGCACAGGTCCCTGCACTACGAATTGGACTGCGTCGGAGCGCCCGGCTGCTGGCTAATGGCTCTCCTGATCGTTCCGCCGGCAATCACGGCATCGCCCTGGTACAGGGCAACGACCTGTCCAGGCGTCACGGCCCTCTGCGGCTCGTCGAACTGGACCAGCAGCGTCCCGTCCGACTGAGCCTTCGCCGTGGCTCCCACCTCCGGAGAGCGATACCGGATGCGCGCCCCAACGCGGGTCGGCCCCTCCGGCTCTGGCATCGATACCCAGTTCAGGTCCTCGGCAACCAGTCCCCCGGAGTAGGCATCTTCCCTCTCTCCCACAACCACACGGTTCCGCTCCGGATCGATCTCCACCACGAACAGCGGCCTGCCGGCAGCGATACCCAGCCCCTTTCGCTGCCCCACAGTGTGAAAGGCGATGCCCTGATGAGTCCCCAGCACATCACCCCCACGGTTCACGATAGGCCCCGGCCGTACCACCTCCGGCACGCGTCGACGGAGGAAATCCCCATAGTTCCCGGGGACGAAGCAGATCTCCTGGCTATCGGGCTTCTCAGCGGTGGGCAACCCCAGCCGCGCCGCCACCACCCGGGTTTCCGTCTTGGTTAGCTCGCTCAATGGGAGGAGGGTATGAGCCAGCTGCTCCTGCGTTAGAAAGCAGAGGGCATAGCTCTGGTCCTTGGACGGGTCCGCCGCTTTGGCCAGGCTAAATCTACCATCCGGCGATCGACCCACTCGCGCATAGTGGCCGGTGGCCAGCCAGGTCGCCCCCCACGATAGCGCCCTCTCCAGCAACGCCTCGAACTTGACGAAGCGGTTGCACCGAACACAGGGGTTCGGGGTGCGCCCCCTCCGATACTCCTTCAGGAAGTCCTGGATCACAGTGCTCTCGAAGAGGTCGCGGAAGTTCAGGGTGTAGTGAGGAATCCCCAGCCGATCGGCCACTCGCCGTGCATCTCCCACGGAGTCAAGAGAGCAGCAGGCGCTGTGGCGCGACTCCACACCGACTGAGAGTTCTTCCGGCCACACATTCAGGGTAACCCCTATCACCCTGTAACCCTGCTCCTTCAAGAGAGCAGCGGCCACGGAGCTATCCACGCCCCCGCTCATAGCCACGACGACCAGATCAGACAAGCCTGCGCACCTCTCGCTTGAAGCAACACATTTGGCTATTCAGCCACTAGCTCAATTATACCGAGGACCGAACGACAGCATGCGGGACGAGGGCGCCTGACCGTACTGCAGGGCTCTCCACCCGATCCGTGGCGCTGGGTGCTCCACCCGATCCGTAGTGCAGGGCGCTCTGCCCTGCCGTCCAGTTGCCCTGACCCGCCCCATTGGCCATGTGTCCAGGCGCGGGTAGGCCATGCGGCCGATTCGGTGTACGCCAACGGGTGGCAGGGCAGAGCGCCCTGCACTACGAGGCAGGTTCGGGTTGGCGGAACGTCGGCGGCTCGGTCACTAATCCTGGTACAGAGGGGTGCTCAGGTAGCGCTCGCCCGTGTCTGGGAACAACACCACTACCAGTCTGCCGGCGTTTTCGGGTCGCTTCGCCAGTTCGATCGCCGCCCAGGCTGCCGCGCCAGAGGAGATACCCACCAGGAGGCCCTCCTCCCTGGCAAGCCGCCTGGCCATGGAGAACGCGTCATCGTTCTCCACCTGGACGACCTCGTCCAGCAGAGCCAGGTCCAGAACAGCAGGCACGAACCCCGCGCCGATGCCCTGGATCCGGTGCGGTCCAGGCTTGCCTCCCGACAACACCGGCGAAGCCTTCGGCTCGACCGCCACCACCCTTGACTCAGCTTTCCTCTCCTTCAACAGCTGCCCCACCCCTGTGATGGTGCCACCCGTCCCCACTCCGGCCACGAAGATGTCCACCTGGCCATCGGTGTCATCCCATATCTCCACGGCCGTCGTCTCTCTGTGGATCTTAGGGTTGGCCGGGTTCTGGAACTGGTAGGGCATCCATCCATTGGGGGTCTCGGCTACCAGCTGCTCTGCCTGCTTCACCGCCCCCAGCATCCCCTCGGAGCCAGGAGTGAGCACCACTTCTGCTCCCAACGCCTTCACCAACTGCCGCCGCTCTACACTCATCGTCTCGGGCATTGTGAGGATCAGGCGATAGCCTCGGGCCGCGGCAACGAAGGCCAGGCCGATGCCGGTGTTGCCGCTGGTCGGCTCCACCAGCACCGTCTCGCCGGGCTTGATCAGCCCCTGGGCCTCCGCTTCGTGGATCATGCTGAAGCCGATCCGGTCCTTTACGCTGGAGAGTGGGTTGAAGCTCTCCAGCTTCGCCACCACCGTGGCGACACACCCCTCAGTCACCCGATTCAGTCTCACGAGTGGCGTCTTGCCAATCAACTCCGTCACGTCGCTGGCTACTCTCATGCCTGCCTCCTCGTTCTAAGTGATAGGTAGTGCAGAGCAGAGCGCTGCCCTACGTGTCCAAACCAGCCTAGTCAGGTCCTAGGCAGCCCTTGTGGGGACGCCATCCTCGTCAATGATGAGGTCGACTTCCGTCACCAGGTCGCCATCGATCGTAAAGGCGCGCACCTGCGGCGCCCTGTATGCAAGCGAGACGATTATGTAAACAGCGTTGTCGTAGTGGCACAGCCCCACGTCGGTGGCGGAGGGATAGGCTTCGCTTGCGGGATGAGAATGGTAGATGGAGAGGAGTTCCCAACCCTTCTCCTCCATCTCTCTCAGCGCATCCAGCAGCTCCATCGGCTCTACGTTGAACCTCACCCGGGGGTTCGGATCGTCATTGGTCGTCCTGTACAGCTTCACCGCCTGGCCGCCCTGGCCCGCTATCAGCCCACAGATCTCGTTGGGTCTGCCTTCATGAGCGTGATCCAGGATCTCCCGAAGAAATCCCCCTGGCAGGCGCATCTCCTTCGGTTTTCGACCCAGCATCATCCCACTCCTTTCCCCTGTCGGACGCGAGACTCTACGGACATGGTCACAAGGGCTCTCGCTACCGTGTCCAACCGGCAACGTTGATGCCTCTCGCCTTGCTCCTTCGCAGATCGTGCGCCAGGCTCGATCGATCCCATCTCTATATGTAGTACATTGCCGATCCCCGCTTCTCCGCTTCGCGGGCAGCCAGATCCTCGATCGTGGTCCGGTCCAGAACCTGTTCCATCGCAGCCCTCAACTCCTGCCACATGTCGTGCACGGCACAGCCGTCAACCAATGCACAGGGGGCGCCGGAGGAGTTGCACTCCACCTCGAGCAGCATTCCTTCCATCGCACGCATCACATCCCCCGCCGTCAACTCCGAAGGCGGGATGGCGAGGGAATGCCCTCCCCTCGGGCCACGAAGGCTGGCCACGATCCCCGCCTTACGTAGCGCAGGGAGCAACTGCTCCAGGAACGACTCAGGTATTGAGCGGCGGGCGGCTATCTCCCCCGTTTGAAGGGGGCGATCCCCGTGGCTCCTGGCCAACTCTATCATCGCCCTAAGGGCATAATCGCTCTTCCTGGAGATCCGCAAGGCAGCACCAACATAGTAATCGATAATCCCGACTGTCCAACTCAACAATACAGCATGTCCGGAGGAACGGCAAGGCAGGTGTTAGGACGCCTCAACCTCGACGCTTGGCCGTAAACGAACCAGGCCCGCCGGCTGGCGTTCGGGCGGCCAATACCATGCCGTGCGTGCTGAGACGCCTGGCCGTGAACGGGCCAGTCTGAGACGCTCAAGCCCGGTAAACCGGGCTGGGACCGGTTGTGGGGATAGGACCCTTATGGTCGCTAACAAATAAACCTGACAGTAGCCCGAGGAGGGCGAAGCTCCTGCCCGGGAGGGCGAAGCTCCTGCTGAGCCGTCCAGTAGGGGGAGCAGGCGACAGACTCCAACAGGTGGCTCGCCAGGAGGCTCGCCCTCCCACAGTGTGGACACGCCTGTTAGCCATACCGTGTCAGCTTTATTTGTTAAGGTTCATCAGCGGCGGGCGGTCAGCCAAACCATGCACGGAAATGTGGGGCGCATTTATGTCACGTCGAGGTGGCAAATGGCCCCACCGAATGAATGCTCCGGTGGGGCCTTCTCGTGGAAACCCGGCTCGAGCCTACGCCCCCACGTAACGGGCGTACAGGGTACGGGCGACCGATTCTTCCGTGGTACCCTTGATCAGGGTCCGGGCGTCCGGGAACACCACCAGCTCGTAGCCGTCTACCTGGAAGCGCAGCATGTATTCGTTGTACTGCACCTTGCCGGCACCCTGGAGTCGAGACGCCAGGTCCGGGAAGGAGACGGACTGGGCGCTACGCGGGCTTATCTGGATCGCCTGCCGCCCACACATGGTGGTGGTTCGGGTCCCCTCCCTCGCGTCCAGGAACTCGTAGTTCCCATGCGCGCAGGTGGGGCAGTCGGCCGACCTCTCGCTGCCCAACAGCTTCTCGAAGCTGTTCTCCCACAGGTCTATCCAGATCATTCCCCTGTTCACCCTGTCGGTGGCGCCCACCAGCAACTTCAACCCCTCAGTGCACTGGATGTTGGCGATCATCGCCGCGATGCTGGCGATGATCCCCGCCGTGTCGCAGGTGGGGGTGGTGCCTGGGGGCGGGCTCTCCATGAAGATGCAGCGCAGGCAGGGGGTTTCCCCCGGGAGGATCGTCATGCTGACGCCGTAGCTGGCCAGCACCCCGCCGTAGACCCAGGGCTTTCCCAGCTTCACGCAGGCGTCGTTAATCAGGTAGCGGGTCTCGAAGTTGTCGGTGCCGTCCAACACCAGATCGGCGTCCCGCACGAACTGCTCGACGTTGCCCGGGTTTACGTCGGCCACCACCGGCACCACCTCGACCTGGGAGTTGATCCTCCGCAGCTTCTCGGCGGCGGCCACCGCCTTGGGGAGGCTTCGGGCTACGTCCTCCTCATCGAACATCACCTGCCGCTGCAGGTTGTTCAACTCCACGAAGTCCCGATCCACGATAGTCAGCCGGCCCACGCCCGCCCGACCCATGGTGTTGGCAATGTTGCTCCCAAGGGCTCCGCATCCCACCAGCAGCACCTTGGAGGCGCGTATCTTCTCCTGGCCCTCCTCACCTATTCCCGCGAACAGGATCTGGCGCGAGTACCTCTCCAGCTCTTTCTGCATTATGTACCCTTCACCACACGAGCGATAGCCCGAGTGAACTCGGGCGAACTGCCGCAGCAGGAGCCCATTAATCGCACTCCCTGATCCAGGAAGCCTTGCACAAAGCTCGCCATCCCCTCGGCGTCGATGCTGTAGACCGTCCTGTCGCCCTGCATCGAGGGAACGCCCGCGTTGGGCTGGGCCGCTAGCCAGATCGTTGGGTCGGCCTGGTGCATCTGTTCAATGGACTTGAGGGTCTCCTCGGGGCCCACTCCGCAATTGGCCCCTACAGCAACGGCTCCCCCCTCCCGCAGCACCTCCACGGCCTGGGCGGGGCTGACCCCCATCATCGTGCGGCCGCGAGTGTCGAAGGTCATCGTGCAGATCACCGGCAGCCCGGTAGAGTGCACGCCCTCCAGGGCAGCCCGTGCCTCGTTCAGGTCGAACATCGTCTCCACGATGAACAGATCCACGCCGCCCTCGGCCAGCGCCTCCGCCTGCTCGCGGAAGATGGCGACGGCGGCATCGTAGCCCAGGGTGCCCAGCGGATCGAGGAGTTCCCCGGTGGAGCCGATGTCGCCGGCCACAAACAGACTGTCTCCGGCGGCTTCGCGCGCGATCCGGGCAGCTTCCAGGTTGACCTGCCCCAGCAGCTCCTCCATCTCGCTCTTCGCCAGCTTCGGCCGGTTACCACCAAAGCTGTTGGTGGTGATCACATCTGCTCCGGCCGAGACGTACGCCAAATGGATCTTCCGGACTACGTCCGGGGAAATCAGGTTGATCTCCTCGGGCACGCGGGATTCCACCCCACTGGCCATCAGCATGGTGCCCATAGCCCCATCGCACACCAGCGGTCTCTCCGCCAGAGCAGCCAACAGATTACGAGCCAAAGCAGTCCTCCTCTTGTAGCTATCAGCGGTCAGCAATCAGCTTTCAGCGGTCAGCGGCCGCCGGCACGCCGTCGAGCCTCCGGCGATCGGCATCATGATGACCAGTTCGTCTCCGTCCCGCAACGGGGCATCCATGGACGGCCGGTATCGGAGGCTCTCGCCGTTCAGATAGAGCTGTACCGACGGGCGGAGAGTCCCCTCCGAGCCCCTCAACTGCGCCGCCAGCTCCGGAAAGCGACTCTCCAGCGCCTCCAGGCACTCTACCAGGGAGTTGCAGGCAACGTCCACCACAGCATTGCCCTCGACGTACCGGTGAAGAGGGCTGGAAAGCCTTACACGGATCAATCGGGCAACTCTCCGTCGAGCAGCTCCACCGACACCCCCAGATCCCGCACCCACCGAAGTGCCCGCAGGACGTCCTCCTCGGGTCCCTGCAGCTCCAGCACGACCCACCCATGGTCGTTCGCGACGTTAGCGCGGCGAATGTTGGTAGCCAGATCGAACTCCCTGCCCATCCTATAGACGACAGGCTGGGTCACCAGGTGCGATGGGAAAACGAGCCGGACGTTCTGACAGAACACTGTTGCCCCTCCCTGTAGCAGGTCCCACACGCGATGGTGGAATCTTAGCGGCCTGGGGGCCAAGGTTCAAGCGAGGAATGACGGTAGGAAGGCAGGATTGGCTCCAGTTTCCCGCAATCCTGGAGATGGACGAAGAAAGGGGGCGCGAAGTCCGCGCCCCCCGCTGGGAGAAGTCGCAGCCCTCAGGCAGACTTCACCTTGATGGTCTTCGGCACCAACGCCTCGGCCTTGGGCAGCTTCAGCGTCAGGATGCCGTTCTCCATCGTCGCCTCCACCTTGTCCGACTGCACCTCGGTGGGAAGGGTGATCGTTCGGGCGAAGCTGCTGTAGCGCCGCTCCTTCAGCAGCCAACTCTCGTCCTTAACCTCCTTCTCATCCCTGGCCTCGGCCTTGATGGTGAGTGTCTCTCCAACGATGCTGATGTCGACATCCTCGGGCTTCACACCCGGGAGGGACGCCTTGGCCACATACTCATTGTCCGTCTGATAGACGTCCAGGGGGAACTCCGCCGCAGCACCATCCCAACTCACGGTCCGCCGTCCCCAGGCGGAGCCAAAAGCATCTTCCCACATGCGATCCACCTGGTTCTGCAGTGCCACCAGATCCCTCGCGGGAGACCATCGAACTATAGCCATTTCTCTACCTCCTCCGTTGCCGGAAAGCTGGGCCGCCGACCTGTAGCCGCGACCCCAGTATGTTTCGGGGGGTTCTTCGCCCCCCTGCCTAACACGCCACAAACATATCTCATGACATCTAGCATGTCAAGTACCTTGAGCGTGTTCTTATCATATTCTGACAATTTTCGAGGCATGAACCTTGACAGAGGCACACTCAACTCGTATAATCCGCCGCGAGAGGTGGCCACATGGCAACAACGAGGAGAGACTACTACGATATCCTGGGCGTGGCGCGCAACGCCCCCGAGAAAGAAATCCGGCAGGCTTACCGCAAACTGGCCCGCAAGTACCACCCGGATCTCAACCCCAACGACAAGGGCGCCGAGGCCAAGTTCAAGGAGATCGGCGAGGCATACGAGGTCCTCGTCGACCAGAGCAAGCGCGCCAAGTACGATCGCTTCGGCCACGACTGGCAAATGCGCGAGCAACAGGAGGAAGCGGCCCGCAAGGCCGGCTTCGACCCGAGCGCCTTCGGCCAGGAGAGCGGCGGCTTCAACCGGAATTGGCAGAGCTCGGAACCCAGCGGCTTCGGAAGCACCAGTCGCGGCTTCGGAGGATTCTCCGACATCCTGGAAGAGATCCTCCAAGGAGGAGGTGGAGGCGGCCGAGCCGGTTGGCGTACCAAGGCAGGCCCCACTCATGGCCAGGACTTCGATCACCCCGTGGAGGTGACTCTGGCGGAGGCCTATAACGGCACCACTCGTATCCTCCAGATGGAGACCCCAGAGAACCGCCGGCTGGAAGTAAAGATACCTGCGGGAGTCAAGAACGGCTCCAGGGTGCGCGTCGCCGGGGAGGGCTTGCCGGGAATGGGCGGCGGCACCAAGGGCGACCTGTACCTGGTGATCACCGTGCGCCCAGATCCCAACTTCGAGAGGAAGGGCGACGACCTCCAGGTAGAGATTCCTGTTCCCCTCACCACTCTAATACTGGGCGGTGAGACCCACGTGCCGACGCCCAAGGGTACCAAGCTTGCCCTGAAGATCCCTCCCGAGACCCAGAACGGGAAGCTGTTCCGCCTGGGCGGGCAGGGTATGCCTCACCTTCAGGGTGGTGGCAAGGGCGACATCTTGGCCAAGGTCAAAGCCGTGTTGCCTACCAAGCTGACGGAACGAGAGAAAGAGCTCTTCAGTGAGCTTGCCAAATTGAGGTCCTAGAGACGATGAGTCCAAGACGACAGGAAGAAGAGGAAGACGGCAACGCGGAGAGCGAGCCTTTCTTTGTCATCAGTATCGCGGCGAGATTGGTGAACGTGCACCAACAGACGCTGCGCTACTATGAGCGGTTGGGGCTGCTCGAGCCGGGCCGCTCCCGTGGCAACATCCGCCTCTACTCCATGAGGGACATCCAGCGAGCCCAGCAGATCAGGAGGCTCATCGATGAGTTGGGGGTCAACCTGGCGGGTGTGGAGGTCATCATAAACATGACCGACAGGATGGCCGCGATGGAGCAGCGGATGGTCCTGATGCAGCAGGAGTACGAGGCGGAGATCCGGCGCCTGAGGGCGAAGCTGAGGGAAGAGTGACGAGTTCCCTCTCCCCGCGGGAGAGGGCTAGGGTGAGGGGGACCTGGGAGGTAACCAGACAGGCCCCTCACCCCGACCCTCTCCCACCGAGGTGGGAGAGGGAGAATGGCAGGTACAGACAATGAACGTGAATAAGTTCACCGAGAAGGCCCAGGAGGCCCTGCTCGCCAGCCAACGGCTGGCCGAGCAGCAGAACAACAACCAGTTGGAGCCCGAGCACCTCTTGCTCGCGCTGCTGGAGCAGCAGGAGGGGGTGGTTCCCCAGGTGGTCCAAAAGCTGGGCGTGTCCCTGCCCGCCCTCACCCAGCAGCTCCGCATGGAGATCGAGCGTCTGCCAAAGGTCTTCGGCGGACAGCTCTACCTCTCGCCCCGCCTCAAGCAGCTGCTGGATAGGGCAGAAGCCGAGGCCGAGCGGCTGAAGGACGAGTTCGTCAGCACCGAGCACCTGCTCATAGCTGCCGCCGACGACCAGGATAGGGGAGCGGCCGGCCGCATCCTGAGGGAGTACGGCATCGCTCGCGACCGGATCTACCAGGTGCTGGCCTCGATCCGTGGTGGCCAGCGGGTTACCGACCAGAACCCTGAGGGCAAATACCAGGCTTTGGAGAAGTACGGCCGTGACCTCACCGAACTGGCCCACAAGGGCAAGCTGGATCCTGTGATCGGGCGAGACGAGGAGATCCGCAGGGTGATCCAGGTGCTCTCCCGCCGGACGAAGAACAACCCGGTGCTGATCGGCGAGCCGGGTGTGGGCAAGACCGCCATCGTGGAGGGGCTCGCCCGCCGAGTCGCCAGGGGGGATGTGCCCGAGGGGCTGAAGAACCGCAGGATCGTGGCGCTGGACCTGGGCTCCCTGATCGCGGGCGCAAAGTACCGCGGCGAGTTCGAGGAACGGCTGAAGGCCGTCCTGAAGGAGGTGCAGGAGGCCGAGGGGGAGATCATCCTCTTCATCGACGAGCTGCACACCGTGGTGGGAGCAGGTGCGGCCGAGGGGGCGATGGACGCCTCCAACATGCTGAAGCCGATGCTGGCCAGGGGCGAGCTGCACGCGATCGGAGCCACCACCCTGGACGAGTACCGAAAGCACATCGAGAAGGACGCGGCCCTGGAGCGCCGCTTCCAACCGGTACTGGTGGGCGAGCCGACGGTGGAGGACACCATCAGCATCCTGCGCGGACTCAAGGAGCGGTACGAGCTGCACCACGGCGTCCGGATCCAGGATCCGGCCCTGGTGGCTGCGGCGGTCCTCTCGCAGCGCTACATCACCGACCGCTTCCTGCCGGACAAGGCGATCGACCTGGTGGACGAGTCCGCCTCGCGCCTCAGGATGGAGATAGACAGCATGCCCGCCGAGCTTGATGAGATCGAGCGGCGGCTGATGCAGATCCAGATCGAGCGGGAGGCGTTGAAGAAGGAGAGCGACTCCACCTCCAAGGGGCGGCTCGCGAATCTCGAGAAGGAACTGGCCGACCTTCAGGCTCAGAGCGCGAGCATGAAGGCACGGTGGCAGCGAGAGAAGGAGGGCATCCAGCGGCTCCAGAAGCTGCGAGAGCAGATCGAGCAGGTCCGGGCGGAGAGCGAGAAGGCCGAGCGAGAGTCGGACTACGCACGGGCCGCCGAGCTGAAGTACGGCCGACTCACCGAGCTGGAGAGGCAACTCAAGGAAGAGGAGCAGAAGCTGGGCACGGCGGACACCGGACAGAGGATGCTGAAGGAGGAGGTGGACGAGGAGGACATCGCCGAGGTAGTCAGCAAGTGGACCGGGATCCCCGTCAGCAAGATGATGGAGGGAGAGATCCAGAAGCTGCTCAAGATGGAGGAGCGGCTGCACCTGCGGGTGGTGGGCCAGGACGAGGCGATCACGGCAGTGTCCAACGCCGTCCGCCGGGCACGGGCCGGCCTGCAGGACCCCAACCGCCCGCTGGGCAGCTTCATCTTCCTCGGGCCCACCGGTGTGGGCAAGACGGAACTGGCCAGGGCGCTGGCTGAGTTCCTGTTCGACGACGAGCAGGCGATGGTGCGCATGGACATGACGGAGTACATGGAGAAGCACACCGTATCCCGCCTGATCGGCGCCCCTCCGGGCTACGTGGGCTATGAAGAGGGCGGGCAGCTGACCGAGGCGGTACGGCGGCGACCCTACAGCGTGGTGCTGTTCGACGAAATCGAGAAGGCCCACCCGGAGGTATTCAACGTCCTGCTACAGATCCTGGACGACGGGAGGTTGACCGACGGCCAGGGCCGAACGGTGGACTTCAAGAACACCGTGATCATCATGACCTCCAACGTAGGCAGCGAGTTCTACCAGTTGGGCCAGAAGTCCGGCCTTTCGATGGACCAGGTTCGGGAGCAGGTCACCGAGGCGATGAAAGCCCACTTCCGTCCGGAGTTCCTGAACCGGATCGACGAGATCGTCGTCTTCCACCCGCTGGAGCTGCGGCACCTGCAGAAGATCGTGGATATCCAGTTGGAGCGGCTGAAGAAGAGGCTGGGGGAGCGGCAGATCGGCGTGCAGCTAACGGACGGGGCAAAGGAGCTGCTGGCGAAGGAGGGCTTCGACCCTGTGTACGGGGCGCGGCCGCTGAAGCGGACGATCCAGCGGCTGGTGCTGGACAGCCTGGCAATGAAGGTGCTGCAGGGGGAGTTCAAGCCCGGCCAAACCATCCTTGTGGATGCCCAGGATGGGAAGCTGACCTTCTCGACAGAGTCTCCTATTGACAGGCATTCTCCGCTCGCCTAAGGTGCGGCACGGGATGGTGCCAAGCCGTATCGCCCGCTTGAGACCCAGGTCATAGGACATCAGGAGCACCGCACTGCCTCGACCCTGTTGGCCCCTGCTGGGGACCGTGGCCGCTCTATTTCTGGCCCTGACCCTGTCGGACGACGCCCTGCTTGTCGCCGCCGGCGCCGTCGGCTACACCGTGTGCCACCAGCTGCCAGAGCACTCCTTGCACATGGCAGGGGAGCAGTTGCCTCTGTGCGCCCGCTGCACCGGCATCTACCTGGGATTCCTGGTGGGGCTCCTGGGATTGGCGTTCCAGGGGAAGCTTCGGGCGGCACTTCTGCCACCCGGTCCCATCGTTGGGCTGCTACTCGCCACCCTGGCCCTGATGGGCTTGGACGGCTTCAACTCCTTGATCGGCCTCCTCCGGGATACCCCCGTCGCGTACGAGACCACCAACCTGCTGCGACTCGCCACGGGCACTGCGGCAGGCACATCCGTTGCACTCCTGCTAGTCCCCCTGCTGAACGACTCGCTGTGGGCAAAGCCCGAGCCCTCCGCCAGCGTCGACGACCTGGGCGACCTGGTCGGCTACGCAGTGCTGGCGGCCCTCGCCGTGGCCCTGGCCAACTCCGAGCATCCAGCCCTCCTCTACCCAACCGCTCTTGCCAGCAGCCTCGGGGTGATCGTGGCCCTTTCAGCCGCAGGAGCCACCTTGAGCGCGAGCTTGATGCCGGGCAAAGCCCAACGTAAGGATATCCGTTCCGCGGCTCGCCCCCTGCTCATCGGCCTGGCCCTCGCCGCTGCCGCGATGCTGGCGGTGGGATCGGCCCGAGCCTACTTCTCTCTTACCCTGGGGCTATAAGCACCTGACAGAACTCTCTACTGAGACACAGAAATCACTGAGGTTGCAGTGAGAGGCCTCCGTGCCACCTCCGTGTCTCAGTGGTTGTGTTGTGTTACTAATTCCGGCTCACCGACAGATCATCGAAGCACACCGTGCCGGCCAGCTTGGGGAAGCGAATCTGCATCCGCAGGACGGCCGTTCGATCGGGCATCACCGCGGAGCCGCTGATCGGCACCCATCCGCTGGTCGTGCCGCCTGGGATGGTGATTGGGAAGGTGGTGAGGACGCCGTTGGACGAGGTCCGGGCCACCATCTCCACCACCATCGAGAACCCGTTGTTCCGCTCTGGGATATTCACCCAACCGGAGAAATCCACCCTCTGTCCGGACGTAGCCTCCACGTCCTGATGGACGTAGGGTCCGCTGGAGTTGCCGTTGAACTGGAGCGCCTTGGAGCCGCCATGGACCATAGTGCCGTCGGTGCTGGCTGTGGTGGCAAACCAGGAGGGTATGTACCAGTTGGACAGGTCGCCCTCGAAGCCACCGTTCACCAGCAACTGGCCACTCGGGGCTATGGTGGGCACGGAGGTCGGAGTGGGCGGCGGCGTGGGCTGCACTGTCACAGTCGGTTGGGGTGTCGACGGGGGCGTGGTGGGTACGGGTGCTGTCGCCGTGGGGGTTGCGCTGGAGCCTGCCCCAGACCCCGACTGCAATGAGAGGTCGTCCAGGTAGGCCGTTCCATCCAACCGCGGGAACTGGACCCGCAGCCGCACTGAAGCGGTCCGGTCGGGCATGACAGCCGAGCCGGTGATCCTAACCCAGCCGTTGGTGGAGCTCGTCACGGTGGCCAGCCTGGTGGTGGTCAAGTCGCCGTTGTTCTGATGGCGAGACACCAGATCCATAACCAGGCTCATGGTACCCTTAAGCTCGGGAACGTTGATCCAACCGGAGAAGCTTACCTGCTCGCCCGGAGAGGCAGGGACCTCCTGGTAAGCATAGGGGCCGCTGCTGCTGCCCTGGAAGCGGAGCGCGTTGCCCCCGCTGTGGGTCTGCGACCCATCCACGCCGGCCACGTTGGTGAACCAGGAGGGAACGAACCAGCCTGCGATTCCGCTCTCGAAGCCGCCGTTGGCCAGCTTCTCATCCCCGGACCCCGACCCACTGCTGGGTTGGGTTGGAGTAGCCGCAGGAGTCGCAACCGGCGTCGCCGTGGCCGCCGGAGGGGTGGCCGTCGGAGAGGGGGTGGGTATTGCAGTGGGCGTTGAGGTTGGAACGGTCCCGCCTGAACCCGCCTCAGTTAAAAAGACCGGGATAGCCGACAGGCTGAGCGCCACTTTCCCGCCCGAAGGGGTAAGGGTACGAGTCGCCTGGGTAGCAGAGTAGTCCCAGCACCTCTCCAGCAGCGCCACGCCGGTAGGCAACTGCACCGAAGCGCTGGCGGATTCGCTGTTGCCGGAGGTGACGGCCCACAATGCGTAGCTCTTGCGGCCATCCTGCCCCCTGAAGACGTAGCCGCGCGCGCCCTCCGGCAGTCCCAGGGAAGCCGTGGCCGCGGCATCGAAAGCCTGGCCTCGCACCACGGCTGCCCAACTCTTCATGGCAGTACCCGCGGCCTTGAGCTGCGCTGAGTCGACGGTCTTGCCGCGCAGATCGTAGTACCACCCCATGTGGGCGTAGGAGCTGCTCCCGGAGCCATCCGCCTCGGTGTCGGCCAGCTGGAACCAGTCCACCTGTGTCACCCCGGCAGACTGGGCCAGGATGGCCAGCTTCAGCAGGTAGTTGCGTGAGAGGTCCACCCCGCCGGCGTTGCTGCCTATCGGCTTGGAGCTGACTCCGGACTCCGTGGCGAGCCACAGCTTGCGAGGATAGGCAGAGCCGTTGTAGCCGTAGCGATCCAACTGCATGCGCAGGGTGTTCTGCCGAGCGACGAAGCTGGTAGCCATGGCATCGGAATCTGTGCCACGGAGCCAGGTCCCGTTTGCCTGGTCGTATGTGGAGAAGTGAGGGTAGTGGTGGAAGCTGACGGCGTCGAACCAGGCTCCGCCCCGCGCAGGGTAAGCCGAGGTCACCGAGCCGTCCGTTGGATTGTCTGTATAGCGCAGCAGCGCGTCTAGGAAGCTCTCGTAGCCGATGCCGCCGGTGGCCACGAAGCAGTTGGGATCGGCCGCCTTGGCCACCTCGTAGGTCACCCGCAGCAACCGGATGTAGGCGAAGATCGAATCGTGCCAGTTGGGCATGTCTCCGGCGCTGGGCGGAGAGGTCCACCAGGAACCCTGGGTAACCGACCAGTTGGATGCGAGGTCCGGTTCGTTCCAGACTTCCCAGATCTTGACCTGGCCCTTGTACCTGGACACGACGTTGTGGACGTAAGCAGCCCAGTAGTTATTGGGATTGACCACCCCCGGACTCGACCATATCGGCTGATACAGGTTCTTGGGGGAGTACTGGTCCAGGCTGCCTCCATTGGGGGAGGTGGAGTGGGCAGCGGTGGGGCCAATAAGCATGCCGGTCATGTTCGCGAGGCCGTTGGACTGGTAAGCCCCCATGTCTCCGTTGGAGAACTCTATGTCGTATCCCCAACTGGCAAAGTGGTACTCGGGCAGCTTGATCCTGGCTGTGTTGGCCCCAGCTCGGGAAGCGACGGTAGCAAGACTCTGGTTGTTCCAGCCCGAGGGGTTGCCGAAATTCACGCCGTAGCCGAAGCCGGTGGGCGCGGACGGCACCGAGACGTTGGCCCCTACCTGGGCATCGGTCGCCGCCAGGACGCCACTGTCCCCACTGGAAAGGCCAAACAGCAGCAGCGCGACGAGCACTCCGAACATGGTAAGCAGAACTTGGCGCATGTGTACCCCCTAGGAGAAAGCTAGCTGCGGTGATAGCCGAAGATAGGTGAGAGTGCCAGTATACACATAGCAGCTAGGGGTGACAAGGCGTTCAATGAAGCAGAGCATGCCATTATGAAGCAGCACCAAAAGACTACACTCAACAGGACGCATGCATCAGGAATATAGTAGATCACTAATCGAGTGGCTCTGTATCTAGCCCCAGCGGCAACTGCCGCAACCCCGTGGCGAGTTCGAAGCCCGAGACCCGCAGCCCCAACAGCCGCAGGGGACAGGGGTCGGGCGCCCACCAGCGGCGCATCAACGCGGCGGCGGCCTCGGCAAGGACTTCGGCATCTTCGGTGGGAACCGGCAGGCTCATCGCCCGAGTGATGGTGTGGAAGTCGGCGTAGCGCATCTTGACTGTGACCGTGCGAGCCAGGAGTCCACGCTCCTTCAGCTTCGCAGAGCACTGGCTAGATTGTTCCACCAGCACTTTCCAAAGCGTTCGCCGATCCTCCACATCCCTCTGGAAGGTGATCTCCTCGGAGATCGACTTGACCTCCCGGTTCACCTCCACCAGACTGTCGTCCAGCCCCAGGGCGTGGCGCTGCAGCTCTCGCCAGTAATGGGAGCCCACCAGTTGTGCCAGCGTCTCAGGGGCCGCCGAAGCGATCTCTCCAATTGTGTTGATCCCCACCCCGGCCAGCCGCTCGGCGGTCTTAGGGCCCACGCCCCACAACTGCCGGATGGGAAGGGGTGCGAGGAACGCCGCTTCCGTCCCTGTGGCCACCACCACGAAGCCATCAGGCTTTCCCTGATCGGTGGCGATCTTGGCCACCAGCTTATTGGAGGCCAGCCCTATGGAGACGGCGAAGCCAAGCTCGGCCAGGATTCGCCCCTTGATCTCCCGAGCAACGGCCACCGCATCCCGCACGCCGGATAGGTCGATGAAACCCTCGTCCACGGAGAGAGGCTGCACCCGATCGGCATACCCAGCGACGATGGCAAACATCCTGTTCGAGTAGTCTCGGTAAAGGCCATGTCGCACGGGGAGAAAGACCCCTTGAGGACAGCGGCGGTAAGCCTCGTTGATAGGCATGGCGCTGTGCACGCCGAAGGCTCTGGCCTCATAGCTACAGGTGGAGACCACACCTCGAGTGCCCGGCTTCGCCCCCACGACCACCGGCTTCCCTCTCAAGGATGGGTCCTCGACCACCTCAACCGATGCGAAGAAGGAATCGGCGTCCATGTGCACGATGTCGCGTCTCGACCCCCGAGCGTCCCCCTGTAACACTTCGATCCCTCGAACGTTGTATGTACACGGGAGTCATTACTCCCCCGGCACGTCCAGTGTGCCGCTCGCCCTCCCTTGGCTGCGCCCTGAGCGCGGGTCTGCTCCGAGCGAGGAAAGATGCTACACCAGCGACTCGCCGGAGAACAAATTGGCGTCGACTCGAGGAAGCGAGCGCCCATCTGCCCTGCCGCGAAAACAATCGGCTACTTCTTCTATATTTCTCTGTGTATGATTGTGGTCGCAGTGACCTACAACTGCTATGCTGCAGTAGATGCAGAAAGGATTGAGTGGAGGCAACATGATCATCGAAAACAAAACAACCAGGTTACTAGTGCGGCACCTTGGACCTCTGGAGCTTGATGTGCTGGGGATAGTCTGGAACGCGGGGGAGATCACCTCCCGGGACGTGTTCGAGACGATGCGAGAGCGGCATCCCTACGGCCAGAGCACGATCCTCACGGTGCTCCGAAGGCTGTGCAACCGGGGAGCCCTGGAGCGGGAGGATAGGAACGGCATGTACCACTACTCGGCCACGATCAGTCGAGATGAGTTGGGCACTGCCCTGATCGACATGGTCACTGAACAGGTCTTCCGGGGCGACCCCGTGCCGGTGATCGAGCATCTCACGGGCAGGAAGCTCAGCCGAGCGTAGCGATTTGATCGCATCCCCATCGGGAGCTACCTAGTAGGAGACAAGTGCCACCACGCTGTGGGGGAGGACGAGGCAGTGCCCCTCCACCCGTTCCGATTCGTCCCCGGTAGCGCACAGGTCCAGGGGCGGTGGGGCAGCAGTGTCCAGCGCCTTGAGCCATACTCTGTTGGGAAGAATGGGGACCTCGAACTCCAGTTCCCGTCCGTCCATGTTCATCATCACATGAAGGTCGGCGCTCCCTTCGACCCCATCCATAGTGAAGGCCAGGGCGCGGGCGTTGGGATCGGACCAACCTGGATCGAATAACCGGCAACCGTGCCAGGCGATGTCGGGCAGATCCCCTTCAGCAGCTCGGCCGGTGAAGAAGCGGCCCCGGCGCAAGGCAGGGTGGCGCTTCCGGAAGTCGATCATCCCCTGGAAGAAGCGGAGTAGGTCGGCATTCTCCTCCACCTGGGTCCAATCGAACCAGCCCACCTCGTTGTCCTGGCAGTAGCCGTTGTTGTTGCCCCGCTGGGTGCGCCGGACCTCGTCGCCGGAGAGGATCATGGGAACCCCCTGGGAGAGGAGCAGGATCGCCGCCAGGTTCTTGATCTGGCGCAACCGCAGCCTCTCCACCTCCGGATCGTCCGGCTCCCCCTCCACGCCACAGTTCCAACTGTGATTGCAGTCCGTCCCGTCCCGGTTCTCCTCGCCGTTCGCCAGGTTGTGCTTCTGGTTGTAGGAAACCAGGTCGTTCAGGGTGAAGCCATCGTGGCAGGTCACGAAGTTGATGCTGTTGACGGGCAGGTGGCCCGTGGTCTGGTAGAGGTCGGCGCTCCCGGCGATGCGTGAGGCGACCGCGCCCACGAGGCCCGGATCCCCCCGCACGAAGCGGCGGAGATCGTCCCGGTAGCGACCATTCCACTCGGCCCACCGCGCACCGGGGAAGTAGCCCACCTGGTACAGTCCGGCGGCATCCCACGCCTCGGCTATGATCTTGGTCTCCGCCAGGGCATCGGTCAGCTCGATGTGCCACAGCACCGGAGGGTACTTCATGGGGGCACCGTCTTCGCCCCTTGAGAGGATGGAGCCCTCGTCGAAGCGGAAGCCATCCACATGCATCTCCCGGACCCAGAACTCCAGGCAATCCAGGATCAGCTTATCCATGATCGGATGGTTGCACTTGAGAGTATTGCCACAGCCGGAGTAGTCCAGATAGCGCCGGCGGTCGTCTGGGTCCAGGTAGTAGTAGTTGCTGTTGTCCAACCCCCGAAAGCAGAAGGTGGGACCGTCCTGGCCCCGCTCGTTGGTATGGTTGAACACCACGTCCAGGATGACCTCGATGCCGGCCCTGTGAAGCGCCTTCACCATGTCACGGAACTCCCGCAGGTGGGTACCCTCCGAGGAGGAGACGCAGTAGCTGCCCTCCGGGGCGAAGAAGGCCACCGGGTCGTAACCCCAGTAGTTCCGCAGGGGCTGGCCATCCAGGGGGTTGTATCTCAGCAACTCCGTCTCGTCGAACTGGAAGATGGGCATCAACTCCACCGCCGTCACCCCCAGGGCCTGGAGGTAGGGGATCTTTTCCACCATCCCCTCGAAGGTGCCGGGGTGCCGGCATCCGGAGGAGGGTGACCTTGTGAAGCCGCGCACGTGCATCTCGTAAATGATCGTCTCGCTCATCGGGCGGTTGAGGGGGCGATCGCCCTCCCAGTCGTAGTCGGAGTCGTCCACAACGACGCAGCGCATGGAGGTGGCGAGGTTGTCTCCAGGGGCACAGGCCGCCGCTCGATGCCACAGGTCGAGGTTGACGCCGCGGGCGTAGGGGTCGATCAGCAGCTTCTCGGGGTCGAAGCGGTGCCCGCCCGCGAGATCCCGCGGGCCGTCTACCCGGTATGCGTAGTGGACGCCGGGCACTAGCCCACGCAGGTAAGCGTGCCAGAAGTGGAAGGTCCTGTTGTCGTCGGGATCCAGTCGGAAGATCTGAAAGGGCAGGGGATCGTCATGCTTCCGAAACAGCAGCAGTTCCACCGAGGTAGCGTGCTCGGAGAAGAGTGAGAAGTTCGCCCCATCGGCATCCGGAGTTGCCCCCAGTGGCAGGGCGCGACCGCGCTCCAGGATGATGGGGCCTTCCCTCTGGGCGATCAGCCTGGCCAGCCCAATCCGGTCATCCCTGTAGTCCAGAGTCGTCACGAATGCTGCTCCTCATGGTCCATCGAACTGCCTCGCGTGATTCGCGAGGTACGGCCATATCTCACTCGCGGCATCGGACAAAGTCCTTACCGCCGTCAGTGTACCAGAAGGCAGCCGCCAACACAGAAGGTAATGGACCGATGGAAGGGTCGCTGTGGCAAGCTATCGTTGACTCCCCGCGATGATGCCCCTATGATGCCGCGGTGACAGACCGGCGGGCAGCGGCCGATACCGGCTATTCCGATTCGCTGAAGCCGGCGACTGGTTTAGAGGTGAGATGAAATGGCTGAGAGCGGCATCGTCCTGGGCCTGGTGGGCAGCCCCCACCGCGATGGCAGGACAAACCGGATCGTGAGCGCGGCACTGGAGGGGGCTGCCTCGGCAGGCGCCAGGACGGAGATCGTGCAGATGGCCGATCACGTGGTGGAGGCATGTAAGGACTGTCTCCCCTGGGTCTGCCAGAACAACCTCAAGTGCAGCTACGACGACCCGGCCTTCGAGTTCCTGAGCGACAAGATCCGGAGTTGCGGCGCCCTGGTGATGGGCACCCCGGTCTACTGGTGGGACACCAGCGGCATGGTCAGGTATCTCATCCTCAAGATGTTCCGCTGCTTCGCCCGCAACGGGTCACTGAACGGCCTGCCTGCCATGGGCATTGGCGTGGCCGGTGGCACCGGCAACGGGCTCGTGACGGGCCTCCGCCCCCTGTACCAGTTCTTTCAGATGATGCAGATGCGGGCGATCGAGCCGCTACCGGTGACCCGTTTCAACATGGACGCGGCCGAGCGACGCGCCCGCGAACTGGGCGCCCTGCTTGCAGAGCAAGCACGAGTGCCGCGACCGTTCGACGGCGTGGAGGACCGGCTGCTCTGGTACGACGCCCTGCCCTACCTGAGTCTGGATCGTGTGGGGGAGCGCACTCTCCTGGCGAACCTGGTCGTTTCGGCGGCCGGTGACCGGGCTGATCCCGAGGTGGCCAGGGGTCTGGCGGCCGCCAACGTCCTCGCGGCGGGTGGAGACAGCCTCGGGGCCATGAAGGAGATCACGCGAGCATACGACGCGGCTATGAAGGCTTTCGATGGCCGGTAGGGCAACCTTCCAACCAGCAGCTGCATAGCCTCGTAACCGGCCACTTGGGATTTCGACAGCGGTTGGGGCCAAGAGCCACGCTTGCTCCTGGCCCCAACCGCACGGCATCACACTACCGCCCACCCTTCCGATAGAACTTCGGCCTGCTCCAGCACGGTCCGCGTCGCCCTCTCCTGCTTGTCCGGGGGATACCCGTACTTGCGCAATATGCGTTTGACGAGGACCCGCAGCTGAGCCCGCACGTTCTCCCTGAGCGTCCAGTCGATAGTCACGTTCTTCCGTACGGTGGCCACCAGCTCGCGAGCGATCCTCTTAAGGGTATCGTCGCCCAGCACCTTCACGGCGCTGTCGTTGGTTTCCAGGGCGTCGTAGAAGGCCAGCTCGTCTTCGGATAGACCTAGCTGGTCGCCCCGCGCGCTGGCGGCCCGCATATCCCTGGCAAGTTGGATCAACTCCTCGATCACCTGCGCCGTCTCGATCGCCCGATTCTGGTACCTGCGCACCGCCTGCTCCAGCATCTCGGCAAAGGACCTCGCCTGGACGACGTTGCCCTTCAACCGCGTCCTGATCTCCCCCCTCAGCAGCTTCTGCAGCAGCTCTACGGCCAGATTGCGCTGCGGCATGCCGCGCACCTCGGCCAGGAACTCATCGGACAGGATGGAGATATCCGGCTTCTTGAGCCCTGCGGCGGCGAAGATGTCCACCACCTCGTCGGAGGCCATCGCCCTGGAGATGATCTGCCGGATGGCATGCTCCAGCTTGGCGAGGCGGCTCTCGTAGTAGATCGGCACCGTCGATAACCGCCCGTTGGATGTCGTAGACGCTGATGTAGTCGCCGAAGACCGCGCGGGTGCTGGCGTCGGTCTGTTCTATGGGAGTGCCCGTGAAGCCGATGAAGGAGGCGTTGGGCAGCGCATCCCGCATGTGGCGGGCGAAGCCGTCGATGAAATCGTACTGGCTCCGGTGGGCCTCGTCGGCGATCACCACGATGTTCCGGCGCGACGAGAGCACCGGATAGCGGTCGCCCTGGCTCTCGGGCAGGAACTTCTGGATGGTGGTGAACAGCACGCCGCCGGAGGCGACGGAGAGCCTGGCGCGCAGGTCGGCCCGGTCCGCGGCCTGGATCGGCGGCTGGCGCAGCAGGTCGCTGCAGCGGGCGAAGGTGCCGAACAGCTGGTCGTCCAAGTCGTTGCGATCGGTCAGCACCACGATGGTGGGGTTCTCCATGGCCGGATGCAGGATGATCCGGCCCGCGTAGAAGGCCATGGTCAGGCTCTTGCCAGAACCCTGGGTGTGCCACACCACCCCCACGCGCCGGCCGCCCGGGTCTCCGCCGTGGCGCCGGCCCGCCTCATCAGTCCGAAACACACCTGAGTGGATGTCCTGGGAACGTGCGATATAGGGGCCGTCCTCCACCAGTGCAGGAGTGGAGTGTGGGCAATCAAAGATCCCTTCGCACACTTCATCAAGTCTCTTCCATTTCCAATTCACGGGTAGTTGGCCTGCCGTGGAGGGGACATGGAGCGTGTCGGCATCACCCACCATCGCTTGGCTCCTTCAGGTGGGACATTGGCCTACTGCCCATCGCCCACCTCCCTGATCTTCTCATCCAGGAAGCGCTGCATCTCCTCTTGCTTCGGCAGCTCCAGCAGGTACTTGGAGACGAAGAGGTGGTTGTCCATGCCGGCCAGGGCGTATTCGACCAGGGTGTGGTCCTTCTGGGTACAGAGCAGGATGCCTACGGGCAGGTTGTCGCCCTCAACCATGACGTTCCTGCGGTACCAACTGACGTAGGTGTTGAGCTGGCCGAGATGCTCGTGGGTGAAGGGCGCGACCTTCAGCTCCACAAGTACGTGGCACTTGAGGATCCGGTGATAGAAGACGAGGTCGACGAAGCCGTGGGTGTCGCCGATCAGCAGCCGCTTCTGCCGGGCCTCGAAGCAGAAGCCGTGGCCCAGTTCGAGCAGGAACTGCTGCAGATTGTCCAGCAGCCTGTCTTCCAGGTCACCCTCCCGCATGGCCTCCGCGGGCCTGATGCCCAGGAACTCGAAGACGTAGGGATCGCGAACCACCAACTGCGGCTCTACCCGTTTCGCTCCGGTCTGGGCGAGCGCTGCCAGCCTTTCCTTGTCCTGGGACAAGCCCGAGCGTTCGTAGTACAGGCTCCCAATCTGCCGCTTCAACTCCCGCACCGACCAGTTGCCCCTGACACACTCGATCTCATAGAAGGCACGCTTCAACGACTCCTCAATGGACACCAGTTCGGCGAAATGAGAGAAGGATAGCCGTTCCAGCAGTAACGATGGCGGCAAGGCCGGTTCGGTGGCAGCCTTCGTATAGGCCTTGCCGGGCGAGGAGAGAGCCTTGCCGGAAATGGCAGACAGCGTCTGCCAGATCGGGCCGATCAGCCCGCCCGGGGATTTGGGGGACGCCGTCTGCCAAATCCCCGGATAGGAGAGGTAGAACTGCCGGCAGAGCCGCAGTGAGCGAGCGGATACCCCTCGGATCCCCAGCGACACAAGCCGGCCAGCCAGGATCTCCATCAACCCCTCGCCATATCCTGCCCGGTCGCTCCCGTTCTGCTCGTACTCCCGTAGGTAGCAGCCAATGGCCCAGTTTCTCAGAGTGAGGGTGAGGTTGACCGCCCTACCGGCCTGCGCAGCCATCTCCTCATGCAGCCGGTGGATGGCCTCGACAAGCGCCGCGAAGTCGAGGGTCCTGATCTCACCCACCATAGCCAAGCTCCCGCAGGTTGGCAGCGATCGCCGCATCCAGCCTGACGGCCTCGGCCTGCTGCTCCCGCAGCGTCGCCGCCAGCCGCTTCATCTTCCCCTCGAACGGCTCCCCATCCTCTTCGGCCGCCTCCGCACCCACATACCGCCCCGGCGTGAGCACATACCCATGCTTCCGTATCTCCTCCAGCCCAGCAGCCCTGCAGAACCCCGCCACATCCTCATACCGTCCACTCTGTCCACCCTGTCCATCTTGTCCACCCAGTCCACCAGCCTCATCCCCCCGCCAAGCATGGTAAGTCCCCGCAATCCTCCCAATCTCCTCATCGCTCAGCTCCCGATGGGTGCGGTCCACCAGCACCCCCATCTTCCGGGCGTCGATGAACATCGTCTCCCCCCGCCGGTCCCGGAACCGGCCGTTCCGCTTGTTCCTGGCGAGGAACCAGAGGCACACCGGTATCTGCGTGGAGTAAAACAGTTGGCCCGGCAGCGCCACCATGCAGTCCACCAGGTCCGCCTCGATGATCGCCTTGCGGATCTCGCCCTCCCCCGACTGATTGGAGGACATGGAGCCATTGGCCAGGACAAAACCCGCCAGCCCTGTCGGCGCCAGGTGGTAGATGAAGTGCTGGACCCAGGCGAAGTTGGCGTTGCCCGTGGGCGGGACGCCGTATAGCCACCGCTTGTCGCCCTTCAACAGCTCGCCGCGCCAGTCGCTGTCGTTGAAGGGCGGGTTGGCCAGCACGTAGTCGGCCTTGAGGTCTGGGTGGCGGTCGCTGTGGAAGGTGTCGCCGTAGGCGATCTGCGCGTCGATGCCGCGGATGGCCAGGTTCATCTTGGCCAGCCGCCAGGTGGTGTAGTTGGACTCCTGGCCATAGATGGAGATGTCGCCGATCTTGCCGCTGTGAGCCTCGATGAACTTCTCGCTGGAGACAAACATGCCGCCCGATCCGCAGCAGGGGTCGTACACCCTGCCTCTGTAGGGCGCCAGGATCTCGACCAGCACACGCACCACCCGCGAGGGGTGTAGAACTGCCCGCCCTTCTTGCCCTCGGCGCTGGCGAACTGGGAGAGAAAGTACTCGTACACCCGCCCGAGGGTATCCTTGGCCCGGTCGGCTGGGCTGCCGAGGGCGATGTCGCTCACCAGGTTGATGAGCTGGCCGAGCCGCTGCTTGTCCAGGCCGGGACGGGCGTAGTCCTTGGGTAGCACGCCCTTTAGGGAGGGGTTGTCCCGCTCGATAGCCGCCATGGCGTCGTCTACCAGCGTGCCGATGGTCGGCTGCGGGGCATTGGCCTTAAGCTGCGCCCACCTGGCCTCCTTGGGTACCCAGAAGATGCTGGTGGCGCGGTACTCGTCCGGGTCCTCGGCGTCGGCGCCCTCCGCCCTCTGGGCCTCCAACTCCACATGCTTCGCCTCGAAGGCGTCGGATATGTACTTGAGGAAGATGAGGCCGAGCACGACGTGCTTGTACTCGGCCGCGTCCATGTTATTGCGCAGGGCATCAGCAGCCTGCCACAGCTTGGCCTCGAAACCGAGATTAGCCACGCTACCGTTTCGTTGCGTCAAGTTAGACCTCCTCATCGGACCGTGCGTGCTTGGCCAGTTGCGCTGGAGGTGAGCGAGGAGAGCAGCAATACCTGAACTCTGACCTGAGTTCGGAACGCCCCTCGGGTACTAGATAGAATAGAACGGGGGCGGTCAGTAGAGCAGGTGGTCATGCTGAGAATCCTGTAGATCGGCCAGCGTCACTATGATGCCTCAAAGTGGGAGATGCCGCAACTGGGAAGAGCGATCACATTGGTGGTGTTCCAGCCAAAGTGAGCACCTCGTGGGAGCAGCTGACTGTGGCGACGCAGCCGTACAAAGCGGCGCTCGCGAACGAGAAAGGCTAAACTGGCCAAGAGCCTCGGTGGAAGCCGGGAACGCGTGTCGGCTAACGGATGACAGGTTGATCCGCAGCGGCATGGTGCTCGACAATGTGTCCCAGGTTCTCACAGGACAATCGTCTCGGTAGTCAGAAGGGGGTAGCCGTGGGTGAGGATATTCGGGCCAGAATCGCTAATGCGCTGGCAACTGCGGGAATAGAAGGTTTCAAGGACACCACCACCAGGATCAGGCCGCAGTGGCGAGCGTCTTTCTCGTTCAGGGGCGAACTCCACGGCGAGACGAGCTATGTCCACCTGCACGTGCCCGCCGACGCCGACCAGTTGCAGGTCAACTCCACGGCCTCGTCACCAGCGCTCGACCTCGTTCCGACAGACCGACTCCAGGAGATGCTGGCAGAAGTCAACGGCGCGCTGGTCCCGGGCTCAGTTGGCCTGGAGAGAATCGTGGAGGAGTTGGGAGCGGCTCCTGCGGACGTGGCTGGGTGGGAGGTGTTGATTATGCCCTACCAGGGGTTCGAGCACCGGATGATGCTGGCCAAAGTGACGATGCCGCTGGCGTGCCTGTCCGGCGAATCGGTGGACCTGGCCATCAGGCTGGGGCTGTCCCTAGCGAGGATAGCGCGGGAGTTGGTGGCAGCCGCCTGCGACTCGCCAGGGGAAGCGTCGGACTCCAGCGCGCTCTGAGGGCACAAAGAAGTGGTCCTAGAAGCAGTTTAGGATACACGCTAGCGGGCGAGGAAAGCGCGGGCGCGCCTCGTTGACGGATAAGCATGCGCCTGTCGGTGGTAATTCCCTGCGCCATCCACCGTGCCCGGTCATCAATGGCTGGTCGCTTTCTCTGCACTGCCTAACGCAGCCAAGTTGCGCTGCGTTGCGAAGCGAGCAACGACATCAACGAGGCCAAAGCTAGCGGCGGCGTTGAGCAACGTGGCTGCCGGTAGAAAAAAGCGGCCGCTTTGATAGTAGTAGAAAACGTAGGTCAGATAAGAGAAGATGACAACCGCAAGAGCGAAGCGTGCAAAGATCCCAGTTGCGTCTCCACGGTGCGCGTAAACTAGAAGGGCGGCGAAACCCAACACGCCAACGAATGGCGGGCAGAGGAAGTTATCACGACCGGCCAGTTGGAACAGGTATGCCACTGCATTTGGATAGTGCCAGGCGGCGTTCAGGCCGCTGATGTCAGCCAGGTCGTATGCGAACGGACTGAGAGCGTACTGGAGAGAGAAGAGGCCAGACGTTGGCATCTGAATATAGTCATTCGCGAAGTAACCGCTGGTGAACGGTGAGCCATAGATTAACCACTGCCAGCCAGCAAGGAATGCAAGCAGGGGCAACGCGCTGAGCGCGTAAACCAGGCGGTGTCCCTGACCGACGAGCAACCCGGCGAGCACAAGGGGCAGGCTGGCGATGCGCAGAAGGGGAAGGAAGCCGGCTGCAATACCAACAGCCACAGTAGAGCGCCTACCTCCCATGACCAGCAAGGTGGCGACTGCGAGAACCAGGGTTGCGGCAGGCACGTCGCTCATCACATATATAGATAGACTAAAAATGGCGGGGCTGAACAGACTGAACAGAAGCGCAAGCGGGGCGGCGATGGGGCGTTCAAGATGGAAGGCAAGGAACACTAGGAGGGCACCGAGTACAAGAGCGGACAGATAAGGGAGCCAATTAGCGCCACCATATCCTCCGAGGGCGACGAACGGCGTAAGCAAGGCCGACATGCCGGGCGGGTACTGGGGAACCCGGCGGTGGTCGTACGTGACTGCGTCGCCATTTTCCAAGAAGGCCTTGTAGGGGTAGGTGACTGTGTAATCACCACGCAGCAGCGCTTCCGCGCCATAGACGTAGTCCGCGCTATCAGGCATCACACCACGGAACCCATCCTGAGGGCGAGGGACCATGGTGGCGGCAAAAGCGGCTAGCATCACCGCGCACGCCAGGAGGCAATAGCCTTTCAAACGTCTGTCAGCTTGCATAGTGCCATCAAATCACGGCATGCGGCCTAGGTAATAGTACCCGGCTAGAGCGTGCTACCAACCAGAATCAGGACGCTTACTGCAGAGCCAAAACCTGGTATTACCTGCCTCGGGTCCAGCCTATAGCCAGACCGTGATTGCGGTAGTTCATAACGGACTCTAGCACTACCTTGAGCACCTGGCTGGATAGGGGAAGTGAGACCTCGGGGCGCCGACCTGCCGGTGCGGCGGGTCGCTCAGGGGCTCATCTTAGTACCTTGGCTGGAGCAGCGTCAACCAACATCGAGGCAATCCTGAGGCATATGGAGGAGAGCCATTCTCATATGCGGGGCTCGCACTGAGGGCACATGAACCTACGCTCTCTTCTGCCTCAGTCTGCGGTCTCGACCTATTGGATTACTGTCTCCCCATTGGCTGGCAAGTCATCAAACAGGCATAGTGGGGTATATGGGTTAATGGCCTATTGGCCCCACACTCTCATCGGTAATCGATCTCGCATTCCATGACCGATCAGAGGAAATTGCTTAATACCAGGCTATTACTACTTTGGCGCCTCGAAATTCCGGCGACTGGCAGTGGCATTACTTTGGCGGGATCTGCCGCCAGACCAAGTGCGCTTCGCGTTAGCGGCTTTAGCTTCTCTCACGCCTGCCTGCGGAGACGCCAAAGTCGTATTAGGGCGGTCACTGACACAGACCGGCCGTTCCCCCTTCTTAGCCCCAGCAATATCTGCTGCTGCACTCACCTGGGCGGCATCCTCCAGCATCCGAGCTCGTACCTTCATCAGCCGCTCGTCCAACGCCCTCTCTATCTGCACCAGGGTCGCCTTGGGATGCTGCTGGCGCCACTCCTTCATCCCTGCCACCGCTTCTTCCGCTAACGCTCGCCATCGAGCTTCCATTTCCCCAGACACCATCGTCTACACCTCAGCCTTCAAGGATCACTATGTGTAGATTCTACCCCGCCCCAAGGGCTACCCGGAAACCTGGGTCGCACCCAAGTCAGTAAGTCAGAGTGGTTGCGTTTCGGGTTGTATTTGCGGTAACATACCTGGCAGAGATCCAACGTGCGGAGGCGGTTATGGCCCTGGCCTTCGATCGGGCAGCACACAATCAGGCGACTCGAACTGATCTACCGACGGTGGTCCGATACCTTCAAGATGTCCTGGGGCAGCGCCTTACAGCAGTCATCGCGGGTGTAAGCGACGCCAAGGCGGTGGGCAGGTGGGGGCGAGGCGTGCAGACCCCTCACCCCGAGGCCGAGAAGAGGCTGCGCCTGGCCTTCCAGATCACGCAGCTGCTGCTCAGCGCCGAGTCTCCCGGCACCGTCAGGGCCTGGTTCATCGGAATGAACCCCGAGCTGGACGACGAATCCCCAGCGCTCATGCTGGCGAAGGAGCCCGTGAAGGTGTTGCAAGCCGCGCGCTTCTTCCTGGCTAACCCTTGATCGGCGTCGCGGAGGCCCTCCCTCCGTCGCAGCCGTTGTACCGAATAGGCTACCTCCCCGATCCCCTTGCCTGGCCGTCGCTGCAATACGTTGGCGCCGGTCGATTTGACGACCCGATCGGCCGCTTCCGCACGCTGTACGCAGCAGAGCAGCGCATCGGGGCCTTCATAGAGTCCCTAGCGCGGTATCGGCCGAGCCCTGGAACTCTGGTAGAGCTCCGAAACGTAGTTGGCGCTCCTGACCTCTCTCTCCTTCCCGTGGTGCCCAGCGACTGGTGGGTGAGACGTTGTGTCGGGCGCTTCTACCTGAGAGACGGCCAGAGATGGCTCGATCTGCGCGAGTTCGGAACCCGTGAGGCGCTGCGTGGTGAGCTGGCCAATACCCTTGTCCACCTCGGCCTGCCCGATCTGGACGTGAGCACCGTCCGAAGTCTGAACCGCAACCTCACCCGAGTCATAGCCCGGTGGGCCTATGATCATGGGTACAACGGAGTTGCTTACACGAGTCGCTTCGACGATGACCTGGACTGCTGGGCGATCTTCGAAGGGGCTGCCTTCCGGCGGGCGGGTCCCCCGGAGGTGATTCTTCCTGACGATCCAGATTTCCGGGAGACCCTCCATCTGTTCAACCTACATTTCTAACACATCTAACACTCAAGCCAGTTGCAGCACTCGGCCGTGGGTCTGTGCTGGTTCACCTGGTGGCTCTCACTTCTCCAACAATCGGGCCTTCGGATTCGCCAAATGTGGACCACCTGCCATTTGGGAGTCCAGCTTGACCCCATGGGTGAGGCGCGTCGCGACCATGTCGATGACCCGCTGGTTAGCGCTTCCCGTCCAGGGTCCGGCGCTCGATGCGAGGGCCTCGACGTAAGGCCCGTCGATCAGCATATCGATGCCTTCTAGGACTGCACCGATCATGGGCTCCGACCGTGCACGTGCGAGGAGGCCTCGTATCCGTGGCCGGTGTAGACCAGGATGTGGGGACAGCCGCGTCGTCGAAGAGCGTGCACCAGGGCCAGCAACAATCCTCCGGAGAGTCGTTCGGATCCCTCCAGCATACCCCTTCCTGTTTCTCTGTCGAGAACGAAGGTCACTTCGGCCATTCGCCGTCTCCTCTTGCTGGACTGTGCGCGTCCGTTGCCACTCTCAGACGGCTGATCCCATCCCGTTCAGTGGGGATCATCGGTCATCGCCCGATCTTCGAGTGGGCCTGGGGGTGCACATGGAGCCGCTGGTAGTGCTCGGCGGTGTTCCGCTCCTGGCCCGGTTCGCCGAGCAGCTCTTTGGCCAGCTTCGCGACATCGTCACAGGTCGGGCCGACGACGCCCTTCACGTGGAGGGTCAACTCGCCGGTCGCGAAGTCCAGGGTGAACTTGATCTCGGGCACGGTCTACCTCCTTCGGCTAGTATCGGGTCCTGATCTTGACGAGATTGCCCTCGACCACGCGCCTGGCCGTTCCGTGGACCCGCCGCCTCACCTCCTCCACCACCCGCTCGTTGTATGCAGTGCGCAGCCTAGGGAGAAGCAGGCCTCCTTGCAGCGCGCGGTGGTCGTATTCCGAAACGATGGGGACGTAACCGGCCTGAGTGCGGGCGAAGCCCAGGTCGTTGGAGGCGGATCCGAGATGGTGTCGGCGCACGACGATCTCGGCCGTCTCCGGCCTCCGGCCGCTCTGATAGCCGAAGAGCGAGAGGGCCTCGCCCTCCTCCACCTGGGGTATCCCCAGGTGGAGGAGGGCTGCCAGCAGTAGCCGCCGATCCTTAAAGATCACATCCGGGTCGGGACTTCTTCGGCAGTCGTCTCTCCTGACGGCCAACTCAAAGTGAATACTGTTCCGGGATCAAGGCTTCGTGCCAATACCTGCCCCCCATGGTACTCCATGATGGCCTTGACGATAGCCAGCCCCAGGCCGCTTCCCGGGAAGACAGAGGCATTGCGGCCACGACGAAAGCGGCTGAAGAGGTTTGGCAGATCCTCAGGCGGTATGCCTATGCCGCTGTCCGCCACGGAGACTTCAACCAGCACGCCGTTCGATGCCAGTCCGACGCGGATAGCTCCATCCGCCGGCGTGAACTTGACCGCGTTGTCCAGCAAGTTCGCCAGGGCTCGGCGGACTTGAGATTCGTCTCCCAGGATCGTTACTGGCCAGTTGGGCAGGTCCATGTAGAAGGTGATACCGGCCTGCTCTGCCCTGGAGGCATAGACTTCGCTCACCTCCCGAACTGTCGCGGCTAAGTCCAAGGGAAGACGGCGAATCTCAATCCGCCCAGCCTCCAGTCGGGAGAGGTCCAGGAGGTCGTTCGTCAATTCTTCCATTCGCCTTGCCTGGTCCCGAACACGTTCCAGGAAGAGCCTGTGGTGGCCAGGATCATCCTCATCCATGGCGAGGGCCAGGTTTGCTCGGAGCGCGGTCAGCGGCGTGTGGATCTCGTGAGCGGCGTCACCGACAAAGCGGCGCAGGACTGCCACCGTCTCCTCGACCCGCTCGGCCATCGAGTTGAAGGATGCCGCCAGAGTCCCGATCTCATCACCGCCGGCGACGGTCGCGCGAGCGGCCAGGTCTCCCCCCGCCATCCGGCTCGTCACGGACGTCAACGACGAGACCGGCTGGGTGATGCGTCTGCTGGCGAGCCAGCCTATGGCTGCGGCGAGCGTGACGGCAACGCCACTTGCCAAGACCCACGCCCAGGCCACCACTGTGACGATCTGCCGGCCATAGGAAGGCCCCGCGGTGACCTCCACCCATCCGACAGGGTTCGACGCCATCGCGCCTAACACCGGTACCCTTGCTGTGTGGTCTGAGCGCACATCGGTCGACAGCTGCCCAAGCTGCTCCCGGGCCAGACCAAGCCTCTGCAAGATGCCCGTGCCGGCCAACCTCACCGGGAGGCCGTAAAGGGTTCCGGAGACGGGGCCGTAGTAGGTGTAGTAATCGAGCCGGTCCGACAGATCGTCGACCGCCCCGGGCGCGCGTCGCGGCTCCCGAACCCGGCTATCGAGGCCGGAATCAGCCAACGAGGGGACGGGTGGGACGCGGGGCTCTGCCCTGGCCCGGGAATCGCCCGAGTCGGCCAGCAACCCGCCATCGGCGTCGAACAGGCGGACCCTGGCGTCGGCCCGCAGGGCGCTCCGCACTACACCCGCGGGGAGATCCCTCATCGTTCCAGAGCCCATCGACTCGGCCAGATTCGCGCTGATGCTCCTGGCCTGGTTGGCCATCTGTTCCAATTCCTGCCGGTCGTAGTAGAGACGAAGGATGGTGAGCAGAACGGCACCCAGAACCGCGGCAGTCAGCAGCGCGACAGCGGCATAGGTGAAGGCGAGCCGCCGGCGCAGGGAGATCTTCTTCACAGGTGGACTCCTAGCTAACAGAGAGGTGGGATAGGCGACGCCTTACCCGGCAAAGCGGTAGCCGATCCCGGGCACGGTCAGGATCAACTCCGGTCGTGATGCGTCCACCTCGATCTTCTCGCGCAGCCTTCGAATGTGGACGTTGACGGTGTGGTCGTCCTCCAGATTGGCGTCATATCCCCACACGGCCTCCAGGATCTGGCTACGAGTCAAGGCACGGCCCGCGTTACGAGCCACGTAGACGAGGAGGCGAAACTCGGTGGGAGTCAAGTTCAATTGCTTGTTGCCGCGACGAACCTGGCCTCGTGGCCAATCAATGACCAGGTCACCCGCGTAGAGGAGGTCTGACTCGACGTTGGATAGGTCCCCATAGGCTCTCCGAAGCAGTGCACGAACTCGGGCAAGCAACTCCCGGGGGCTGTAAGGCTTGACCAGGTAGTCGTCAGCGCCCATCTCCAATCCCAGAACCTTGTCGATCTCGTCTCGTTGTACGGTCAGTATCAGTATCGGCTGGCGCAGCCCCTGTTCGCGTATTTTCCGGCAGAAGTCGAAACCGGAACCGTCAGGCAGGCGCACGTCTAGAATGACCAGCTGAGGGCGGTGGTCGAGTGCATATGAGATCCCTTCGGCGCCTGTGTTACTCCATTGGACGTGGTAGCCCTCGCGCTGCAGGCCATCCTGGAGTGCACAAGCTACTGCGGGATCATCCTCGATCAGCAGGATCTGGGTTGGTTGAGTCATCGCTACTTCTCCGCGAGCCCATAGATGGCATCGCGTTGGGACAGGTGACCCCAGAACTGGTCTCCGTAGTCGTAGTGCCACCACTCTCGGGGATAGTTGGTGAAACCGACCTCGACCATCACAGTGTACAGGAGACGGCGGTTGTCGTGAACCGTGGGCGGCCCGATACGCCCCCTGTAGAAGGAGGTAGCAGCCTCGGCCTGGTGGCCGTTGGGCCCCATGTTCAGCGGTCCATCCGGCCCCAGTATGGTGATGTCGATCGCTCCCCCCGTGGTGTGTGGGGGCGGCGTCCTGGGATTGGACGAGGGCGCCGAGACATACATCTCGACCAGTTCGCGGATCTCCGCGCCGCTCTTCTCCGGGTACTGCTGGCTAGGCGAGGGAAGTCGCCTTCCCCCGCCTGCCTTCAAAACCGGACTTGCATCTTTCGACGTATCCGGCTCCTCAATCAGTCGGGCTCTTTTCACGAGCACCACTGGCAGCAGCCTGAGGGGCTGCCGCGTGTTCCTCATGGCAGCGACGGTGGACTAACTGCCGTACCTGTTGGTGGCGCAGGCCGTTCACGATGGTCCGGCGCGCGCTACACAGTTCGGGCAGGTCCCCCCCCCGAAGTACAGTCCACACCGGGCGCACCTTCCCTTCTGCTGCTTCAGCAGTGT
>DIXP01000059.1 GCA_002436065.1 Chloroflexi bacterium UBA6077 | reverse complement strand
TCTCGGCTGTCAGCTCGTGCCGCTCAGCCCTTATGTGCTGGCTCACCTCCAGCTCCATCAGGGCTTGGCCCATCACCCTGACTCCCTCTCGCAGAAAGTCAGCGTCTCCCTCCATCTCGGCCTTGCGCAACAGCTCCAGTAATGCCATCCTGTACTCGTCGGCCATCGTGTGCTCCTCCTCTTCGGTGATCTCGTCAATCCCGATGAAGACCACACGGTGGCCGTCTCTGTCAACAGCCTCCTCTACTTACACACTCCAGGGGACTATACCGGGTAGCGTCGCAGATGGGAGTCTCGAAAGCGCATATTGATCTACGTCCCATAGCACAACGATCCGTTTCGGGATCAACGAAGATAGCGCGGACCCACATCAAAACGATGTGCGTCACCCACACCTTCTGATGGGTGGGACTTGCACCATCGCCCCTTTGTGCAGACATACACATGGGTCCCCTTCGGTTCCTCTGTACATGTCTGCTACCCTCGATAGGCTGGTAGATCTGTCGTTACCGTGCGACGCGCGCCGTCTCGGGAAGCGCCATGGTGAAGGGGATTGAGAGCATGGAAGCGGCTGCCGCACCTGCCAGGGCAGGGCCGAGCCCGAAGACGTCGCCGGCGAATCCCACCGCAAGAGCCGAAGCCTCATCCTGATGCGGTCGATGGCGCTGTGTGTCAGTTCGATCCACGTTGGGGAATGACGTGGACGGGCAGATGGCGAGGCCGAGTGGGACGCCGAGTATGGGATGGCCCTACCGGATGCCCATTCGAGCCGCATAGGCTGCGGCCTGCAAGCGGTTTTGCAGCTTCAGTTTGTCTAGGACGCGGTGTACATGGCCCCTAACAGTGCTCTCAGCTATCACCATAGTCTCGGCAATCTTCCTGTTAGAGGCACCCTCGCCCAGGAGACGGAGGACTTCCAACTCGCGATCGGTCAGCTGAGCGTGTGGTTCTGGAATGAGGGCCCTTGAAGCCAGGTTGGCATGGTCCGCTCGCATAAATACCTTTGCTGCGCCGACCGGTGACAGCACCATCTGACCAGCCACGGCTCCATGTATGGCGCGGAGCAGGTCGTCAACCGTGGCGTTCTTGAGGACGTAGCCTCTGGCGCCGGCGGTCAGGGCAGAGGCAAGGTCTTCGTCGGTGTCACACACAGTGACAATAACGACCGCTGTGCGTGGGGCTTCTCGAGAGATCTGCCGGGCAGCACCAACCCCATCGAGGTTGGGCATCTTCAGGTCCAGGAGGGCTACGTCTGGGTCCAGTTCCTTCACCCTCTGCACTGCCTCGATCCCATCGCTCGCCTGGCCGACGACCTGGACAGACTCCTGCGCTCGCAGGAGGCTGATCAGGCCGTTACGGATCAGAGCATGATCGTCGGCAACCAGTACAGTCAGCGGCGGCAAGCGAGTTCTCCTTATGGAACGCGAAGATTGACCCCAATCTTGGTGCCCTGGCCGGCCTGACTCGATATCATCAGGCGAGCACCTATCTCCCTGGCCCTGTCGCGGATCATACCCAGGCCGAAACCGCGGCTCCTTGCCTGGCCCCCCTCATCCTGGAACCCTCGACCATCGTCCCACACGCTCAACTCCAGGCAGCGATGCTCCAGCCGCATCGACACCGAGACCTTGGAGGCATGTGCGTGCTTCCAGACATTGGCCAGCGCCTCCTCGACAATCTGCAGCAGTCGCAGCCCAACCACCGGCGGGAGCTTGACGCGCTCTGAGCAGAGATCGAGTGCGACAGGGTGACCACTCGCCACGGCGAAGCGCTCCGCGCACTTGGCCAGCTGATGGTTGAAATCGCCGTGCCATCTGACCTCAGTGGTCAGATCGCTGATAGCGCTGCGGACATCGTCATAGGCCTCCGAAACAAGGGTACCAAGGCAGCTCACCTCAAGCCTGACGCTCTCGAGGTCCACACAGTGCTCGGCGCTGACCATTTGGTCCAGCAGCTGCAGGCGAAATCCGATGGCACCCAGACTCTGGGCCAGCGTATCGTGCAAGTACCGCGCGATGCGAGTCCTCTCCTCCGCGACCGCCAGGCTGCCTACCCCCAGCAGGGGATTGCGGACGATCCGCCAGACGCGCGTCTCCGTGAGCGACTCCCGAAACCGGCAGTCAGACAGGCAGGCATCCACTATGGTCGAGGACGCGTGCACGGCCAGCCGCGCCAGCGCCGCGACGTCGCTCTCGTCGTAGCACCCGAGAGGCCGGCGATTGTAGACCGCAATTACGCCTATAACCTCGCCCCTGACGAACATGGGCACGATGGCCCCGGAACGCACGCCGAGATGGTCCATCCACTGGGGGTCCACGCGGGGATCGGAGGGCAGGTTGTTGGAGTAGGTGGGCTCGCCCTTCTGGATAGCCCACCCGGACAACCCCGCGCTCAGTGGCATGCACTGCTTCGGCAGCCAACGCGCGCGTTTACCGCGAATGACCAGCCGCTGTTGCGACCGCCCGTCGGCCGAGAGGGCAGTAATGGACGCCCGCTCCGACTTGGTCATTTCACGAGCTACGCTAGCCAGGGCGCTAAGCGTGCGCCCGAAAGGGGCAGTCCTCGTCAGGAGGTCCCAATTGTCGAGGGCAACAACACCGTTCATCGGTATCACCCAGCACCTGTCAGACGGCCGAGGCTCGACTACGCGGTTTCCAAAGCTGGCCAAAGACAAACATGAACGTGGGGCTTGGTGGGCACTGCCCGGCCGGGTGCAACGCTCCAGCGCGCCAAGACAGACGGCTGCACCGTGGCCGTTCCGAGAGAAGCTGATGTGTTTCGCGGGCCAATAGTAGAGTCGCGTCCATCAGATGTCAATGCCTCGATTCGCCCCCCAAGCTGTCGAAGTCCTCCGCGCGCTCCTCTCCCAGGGCACTCAGCGCCACGAAGGGCTCCACTACTACCAGCGGCTTACTGCATCGTTCCGCAATTCCCCGACGGTGGCGTAGGGAAGGGGCTCGTCCCCTTCCGCCCACCGGACATGGACGCGCGAGGTCGCCCATTCCCCTCCTCGTCGCCTACCACCGCCGGGCGGCTGGGGATAAATCCCTGCCCTACTTCAGGAACGACGCACTTAGCCGCTCATGCGGCGATCAGCAGAAGAGAGGCCACCGCGTTTTTCGGAGACTGTGGTGGCCTCTTTGTCGTCCTCAGGTTGAGTCTGGTAAGCTGTAACAGGTCATCCATCGGAACGTTTATGAAACCGCCGCGCTGAAGCCCCCGACCCACGGGGACTTCGCTCCACCTTAAGGAGACACACCATGCCAACTATGCACGACATAGACGACTTCCTCTCTCAGAAGCGGATAGCCTTCGTCGGGGTCTCCCGCGATCCCAAGCAGTTCGCCAACATGGTCTATCGCACCCTCAAGCAGCGAGGCTACCAGCTTTATCCCGTGAACCCCAACACCGACCAGACGGAAGGTGACCGATGCTACCCCAGCGTGACGCAACTGCCCGGTCTCGTGGACGGCGCCCTGGTCATGCTCCCCCCTTCGGCCACGACCGAGGTGGTGAGGCAGTGTGCCGAGGCAAGTATCCCTCGCGTTTGGCTGGGATTGCAGTCGGTCTCGCCCGAAGCCGTCCAGCTCGCCCGGGAAAAGGGCATCGCGGTGATCGACGGCGCCTGCCCCATGATGTTCGCCGAACCGGTCGGCTTCGGCCACCGCTGCCACCGCTTCATCCTGAAGCTAACCGGATCACTTCCGAAGTGACATTCCAACGATGATCCCTATCTCGGAAAGCGTGCCCATACGCCGGCAACCCTGGATCACATCTATCCTCGTTGCCCTCTGTCTCGCCCTGTTCCTCTACGAGCTGACGCTATCCGGCGCCGCCCTCGACCGCTTCCTGGAGCAGTGGGGCGCGGACTCTCAACATATCATGCGGGCACTCCAGGGCGATCCGAGGGTCCCGCGCACCGAGCTGATTACCCTCTTCACCTCCCAGTTCCTGCACGGAGGCTGGTTTCACCTGTTAGGGAATATGATCTTTCTGTGGGTGTTCGGTCGGGCAGTGGAGGACCACCTCGGACACCTGGCGTACCTGCTGCTCTACCTGCTCGGAGGGGCAGGGGCAGCCCTCTTCCAGTCCTGGACCAGCGCCAACGCCTCAGTGTTGCTGGTGGGGGCCAGCGGATCTATCGCCGCCATCCTCGGCTGCTACCTTGTATTATTCCCAACCGCCTGGGTGAGGGTGCTGGTGCCCGTGTTCTTCTTCTTCTGGGCCTTCGACATCCCTGCCCTGCTGATGCTCGCCCTATGGTTCTTCGGCCAGTTCTTCACCGGCCTGGCCTCCATCAGCAACGTGGCCGCTGCCGGCAACGTTGCGGTCTGGGCTCACGTTGGAGGATTCGTCCTCGGGGCTGGCTCGGGCATCGTCCTGCGGGTGCTGATCGGAGGAGCTGCTCCCGCCGCCCCACACCGCTCCAGCGCCCCCGGCCCCGCCGGCCTCGTATCCTCAGTGGCCGCACTGGCCACCCTGTTCCTGGCGGTGCGGGTTCTCCTGCACCTCCTCGAAGTAGCCCCGAACCCCAGCCTGCTGGGGCAAGCAGCCGACCTTTCCTATCGGGTCACAGACCCCTTCGTCCTCCCCCTCACCGAACTGGTGCCCTGGACAATGCTCCTCGGCCGTCCCCTGGACCTCCCGGCGGTGGTCGTGATGCTGATGGTCTACCTGGTCGCCAGCCTGCTGATCCACGACCTCACCAGCACCCACTCCAACCACCAGTGCAAACGCCCCCGCCGCTGAGTACTACTCAGCACTCACCACCCATTTCCCCGGCACGAAGGTTGCCTCCCCCCAAGCAGGCACACCGCGATGGTCGCCGTCGCTGCAACGTTGAGCGGGGAGGACGAGGATGCGAGACAGGACGCTGGCCGACCTGGTATCCCAATTGGGGAACCTGGGAGACCAAGAGCTTTTCCGCCATCGAACGGAGTTCCGCGCCTTCTCGTGGAGCTATCGCAGGGTGGCGAGAACCGCCGGCAAGGTAGCAGCCTATCTCGGGACACAGGGGATAGCCAGGGGCGACAGGGTGATGATCTGGGCTCCCAACAGCCCTGAATGGGCCGTGGCCCTCCTGGGATGTCTCTTGGATGGGGTGGTAGCTGTCCCCGTCGACCCCCGACACCGACCGCCGGTCCTCCGGGAGATCCAGCGTCAGACCAGGGCCAAGCTGCTGTTCACCAGCCACCTCCGGGGCGATCCGGGACTGGGTATTCCAGCCCTGCCCTTGGAGGATCTGGAGGAAACCCTCTGGCCCCTGGCCGCCGAGGATCTGAGAGCGGCCCTGCCCACCCTGGAGGATCCCGCGGAGATACTCTACCCCTGGAGCGACCCTTCCCGTCCTGAAGCGGTGACGCTCACCCACCATGATCTGTTGAGGAGGCTTGAGAGTTTCCAGCCCCTTGTCCCCGCCGAGCCGGAGTACCGATTCCTGTCCGTCCTACCGCTCAGCGACCCCTTCGAGCAGATCGGTGGCCTCCTTCTGCCCATCACCCGTGGAGGATCGGTAGTGCATGTCGCACCCCTCCAACCTTCCATGCTGCTACGCTCGCTGGAGATGGACCGGCCCAACGTCATACTGGCATCCCCTAGAATCCTCCACCTGCTGAGAGAGCTGGTGGCGCGGGAGCTGAAAGATGTTCCCGTCGGCTTACGTCTCACATCGAAGCTGCTCGCGCTCGACCCGGTCGACAGTCCCGAAAGCCGTCGCCGGCAGTCATGGCCCACCCACCGGATACTGGGTGGGAATCTCAAGTACGTCGTCATCGAGGACGGTGCGCTGTCTCCGGAGTCCTGCCAATTCTGGGAATCCCTTGGGGTGGAGCTGCTGCACCAGGGGCAGACCCCCAACGCCGACTCTCGGACTGATCGAGGGGTCGTGGTCACCGCGGGCCAGCCCCAGCCGCCATCGGCAGATGTCCCACCCCTCTGGTTGGCGGAAGGCAACACAGCGTCTCTGCGCCGGCTGGTGGCGGAGGCATCGGGGGTCTCATCGAGAAAGCCGCGAGATTCCACCACGCTGGGATCTGATCTGGGACTGGGGCCCGTAGAGCTGCTGGGGCTGGCCTCTCGGCTGGAGGTGGAACTGGGGATAGACCTGCCCGAGGAGGAGCTATCGGCCGAGACCACAGTGGCGGAGCTGGAGGCCCTGGTGCAGCGGCGGGAGCCGCCGATCCGGCGAGGCCGTCGGCCAGGCTGGGAGATATCCAGACCGGCGGGGCTGCTCCGACGGGTAGCACAGGAGCTGCTCCTGATCCCTGCCGTGGACATGGTGGCTCGGCTGCAGGTAGAGGGAATAGACAGCCTCAGGCGGCTGGTCGGCCCTTTCCTTCTAGTCTCCAATCAGGGTTGCCCGCTGGACCCGCCGGCAATCCTCCGGGCAATGCCCTCGGACCACAGGGCACACACGGTCGTGGCTGCCGGCACCGAGCAACTGAATGGGCAAGGAGCTGGGAGCCCGGCCCAAAGGCGGCTCAGCCGCTACCTGGCCTCGCTCCTTCTCGGCGCCTTCCCACTGCCCAGGACCAGACCGCTACGCCCGGACCTTCAGCTGGTGGGGGATCTGGCGAATCGCGGCTGGAACGTCCTGCTCCTCCTGGAACCAGGGAACACAGAGACCGGCCAGGCCGATCCCTTCAACCTCCGGATAGCGATGCTGGTCTCCCGATTGAGGCTGCCGGTGGTGCCCGTCAGGGCAGAGGGGCTCAAGGAGATACTGCCCGAAGGGAAGCGGCTACCGATCCCCGGCAAGGCCACCGTGCGATTTGGGATGCCCCTGCTATTTCGGACCACTGCCTCGCCGGATACGGTCCGGCGGGAGCTGGAGGAGTCACTGAGGGACCTGGACACCGATCTGGAGCAACAAGAGGTAGCCCCAGCGGCGTAGCATCGCGGTTGCCCAGGCAATCAGTTGCGCCAAAACGGTGCTGACAGGCGGCGAAGCCGCCGCCCTGCCGGGGGGGCGCGGGCGTCTCGCCCGCCCGTCCTCGATACACCACGCCCTTTCGTCTCGTACGGAAGGAGCTTGTCCCCTTCCGCCCGGCACACGGACGCGCGCGCATCAGGTTCTGCCCCGTAGTGCAGGGCCCTGTGCCCTGCCACCCGTTGGCGTACACCCACATAACCACCTGCCCTACCCGTACCCGGACCCATGGGCAACGGCGCAAGGCAGGGCAACAGGACGGCAGGGCAGAGCGCCCTGCACTACCCGTTGAAGCCCCTACGCCGAACTACGAGGCCGTGGTGGCAGCGGGCTCAGGCTTGGTAGACTCGGTCTTGGTAGAAGTAGAAGTAGAAGTGGTGGCGCTGCTCTCCGACTCCGACTTGCCCTTGGACCTGCTGTCGGTGCAATACCACCCACTGCCCTTGAAGACTATGCTCGCGGGGAAGAAAAGCTTCCTCAGCTCTCCACCGCAACTGGGGCAGATGGTGAGTGGAGCCTCGTCGAACCGCTGCCACCTCTCCACCGTGGCATCGCAGCCATTGCACCTGTATTCATAGGTAGGCACTAATCCAGCCCTCCTTGTCGCGTGACCATGCACTGTGCAGGGTAGCGCAGCCGTATAAGAATTACGTAGGAGTCGCCTTAGATCAGCGTAAGATGGTGCTGGGCAACCATCACCGTCAATGGTATATTGGCGACGCCGGACCCCAGGGCATAGAGCCCCGGCCACGGGTAGATAGTAGGAGGCTGTAGATGGCGACGAAGAGAGATATCGACTACGTGGATGCCTTCCCGCCCACGATGGAGGCACTGGCAAGGGGCGAAGTGCTCCTGGTGTCCACCGACGGGCAGGACCACTCCAGCGGCATGGTGATCGGCTGGGGCAGCATAGGGATCATCTGGGGACGGGCGATCTTCACAGCCTTCGTCCGGCCCTCCCGACACACGTACAGTCTGATGGAGGCCACTGAGGACTTCACCGTGAACGTGATGTCTCCCGAGTTCAAGCAGGCGGTGAGCTTCTGGGGAAAAGCCTCGGGTAGAGACCAGGATAAGTGGGCCAAGACCGGCCTCCTACCCACCCCATCTCGCCATCTGCGCTCACCCATCGTGGAGCAGGGGATCCTGCACTTCGAGTGCCGGACGGTGCACCGCCACGACCTGGTGCCGGCCAACCTGGCACCGGAGATCGGCCATGCCTTCTACGCCTCGGGTGACCACCATAAGGTCTACTACGGCCAGATACTCGCCTGCTACGGCATCTAGGGTCAGGCATCCTTCCTGCAAGACATAGTATGGAGATCGTGCCCAAATGGCGCTTAACGAGCTAGAATCGACCGCGCTTGGGCTCGTCTCTATTCAAATCCTTTGTGAATAGTAGTACAATGCTGGTATAGATCGGCAGTGACGTCGCTGCCGTTGGCGCACGGGTGGTGGTGGCGGCGCCTCCCGCGGCCGTTGCGTAGACACAACATACGGTCCACGGAGCCAGCCTGCTGAGTGGGCGATGGCTCAAAGCCGGCACGGTTAGTCGAGCAGTGGGTCCGCTAGCGGTCCATGTGGAGGACTAACCGTGTACCTGTTCTCTATCGACGTCACCAAGTGCGAGCGCTGTTTCGATTGCGTGACCTCCTGCCCCAGGGGCGTCTTCGAGGAAGGGGAGTTGCATCCCATCCTGGCACATCCCGAGGAGTGCATTGGGTGCGGTATCTGCCTGGCCCTCTGCCGACCCAAGGGGCTCAGGATCGCCGGCCTGGAGGCATACGGCCGTGCCGATCGGATGGTAGCTATAGCATAGACAGGGTTGCGCACACTGTTGGGATTTGGGGACAGCCCCACTCATAGATTTCCCGAGTCTCGCGCGGTATGATCCGCGCGAGACTTCCTTTTGCGGAGGCTGGCCATTCAGTCCTGGAGAGAGAGCGTCGCGGCCCTCGCGAGGCAGCGGGCCACCGAGGAGTCGCTACAGCTATGGAATCAACCCCCCGATGAGAGCCCGCGCTTCAACTACCGTTGGGAGCACATCCAGGCGGTGGTGAAGCAGTGCGAGAAGCTGGGACGCCAATTGGGCGCCGATCTGGAGGTGCTGGAGGCGGCGGCCTGGCTCCACGACATCGTCAAGAGCCACTCCATCCAGACGGCAGCGATACCGGATGCGACCCTGGCAGCCGAAGAGGCCCGCCGGTGTCTACGGTCCACCGACTTCCCACCCTCCAAGATAGACAGGGTGTACGAGGCCATCCGAACCCATGAGGGCCTCTTTCGGGATCACCCCCTGGAGCAGTTGGAAGCCGCGGTCCTCTGGGACGCCGACAAGCTGAGCAAGTTGGGCGCCCTCTACCTGGTGCACAACCTCTGCATCAGCCCCGTCTTCGCCCCACTCTTCGAGGGCAGGCCCCCGGACACAGACCTGGTGCTAGCTTCGACGGAGAGGTGGCTAACACTTGCTGAGCGAATCGTGGCCAGCATGAACACCGAACCCGGAAGGGCTGAGGCAGCCCGGCGGCTGGTCTATCTGAGAGACTTTGTGCAGGAGTTGAAGGACGAGTGGAAAGAGAGTCCATCCTGGTCCGCAAGCTAAACTACGAGGGTCGTGAAACCTGGCATTGGAACGGAGAGCTAGTTCAGCGCCGTGATCCCGTGATGGTGATCGACGCCATATTCAACGGTAAGCCCCGCGACCTGGGCTACATGAAGCTGGAGACCACCGACCTGTTCCACGAGTTCTACTACTCCGACCGGTGGTTCAACATCTTCCAGGTATTCAGCTCCGACGGCGCCTTGAAGGGGTGGTACTGCAACATCTGCAAGCCTGCCCTCTTCCTCGACAACCAGATCGACTTCGTCGACATGGTGCTGGACGTCTTCGTCTACCCGGACGGCCGCCCTCTGGTGCTGGACGAGGATGAGTTCGACCAGAACCGCGAGAGCCTCTACTCACCAGAGGACGCCCAGAAGGCCAGGGACGCCGTCGACGCTCTGCTGCTCATGGCCGAGCGGGCGGAGTACCCCTTCGGTCCAGATACCACCGGTACATCTCGGTGAAATGCAGGGATGGGTTCTCGTAGTAGCGGTCGGCCGTGATGGGGAAGGCCAGCTTCTGCTTGCCCCACCCTGCGAGGGAGCCGTGATCTACCTGGCGGGCGAATCGCTGGAACTCCATCCCCGCCGACTTCACCGACCCATCGGCTCGGGTTAGCCCAAAGGTGCGCTCCCGCACGGCCCGGTCGAAGGGAGGCCGATCCCAGATCTGAGGGTCATAGTCGCTGAAGCACCAGGCTAAGGCCCCGAGGGAGCTGACCAGGTACAGCTTCTCCAGCACCTCCCTGTAGTACGCTCCACCCTCCTCCTCGCTCGCCAGGTACTGCGCCTTCTTCTCGCCAAGGAACTCGTCCTCTATGTAGCGGCCCTTTTCCTCCGGAGCAGCCGTGCACAGACCGAACTCCTGGAACAGGGTGGGCTTGCCTCCAAGCGATTCGGTGAGTTGGTTCAGGAAGGGCACGAAGTCCGAGTCCAGCGGGCCGCGGGCCACTTCGGAGTAAAGGGGATAGCCGTGCATGGAGAGGTAATCGTTGGACTCGGCCAGGTCGGCAACGCTGAGTCCATTGCCCCGGGCAAGGGAGGGGACGTGGGCGCCATATGTCACCGAATGCACGGGGTCGAGCTTGCGAATCTCCTCGCTCAGCAGGTAGCTCCAGAGCCATCCGCCGTCGTAGCTGGAGGGATTGCGCACCTCGTCGAGCTCGTTGGCCAGGTCCCATCCGAAGAGGGCAGGGTGGCTGGCAAGGGCGGAGACGATGCCCCGAATCTGAAACAGCTCTGCCCTCAGCATGAATGGGTCGTCGAAGAGGTCCCTGACCTGTCGATCGGAGTAGCTACCCTCGACCATGAGCAGGGCGGGGTTAGGGCGCGCTTGAGCGCTCACCGCCCACGCTGGGAGCCAGAAGACCCCGCTCATGTTGCCGGTGAAGAACGTCGGCATCACCAACAGGTTGGCGTCGTGGGCGGCATCCATCACCTTCGTCAGGTTGTCTATCTGGCGAGGAGCCAGCACCCAGGGCTCGGGCTGGAAATCCTCCCACAGGAGGCATACCCGCACCACCCGCGCCCCCAGGGCTGCTACCTCGGCAAACTCCGCCCTCACCTCACCGGCGTCGAACTCCTTCCACCAGTACATGGCCTTCTTGCGCGGCCAGTAGTTGAGACCCATGACAAAGGGGCCAGGAGTCGAGGCAACCAGACGGATCTCTGTAGACTGGTAGTGCTGCATGGCGGAATTCACCTCCCCTACTTCTTCTTCATTAACCGTCCTACCCGTTCCCCTTCCCAATTGAGCAGGGCCGCGAACTGCTTGCCATCCATGTACTTCACCTGGAGACCCGCATCCCGCAACTTCATTTGATGGTTGGGATCGGCAATGCAGAGATACAAGGACCAGCGAAGGTAGTCCAGGATATCCGGGGCGACGTTCTGGGCTACTGCGTATCCCAGGCTGGTTTGGGCCACAACGTCAACCCCCTTCTCCCTCAGGGTAGGGAGCATGGGCTCGCTCGGTAGCCTCTCATCGGCAAGGACGGCCAGGAACCTGCCCTGACCGGACCGCACCATCGGGAGGGCACTGGAGTAGCTGCCGATGGCCGCCTCAGTCTGTCCACCGAGGGCTGCCAACAGGGCGTTGTTGCCGTCCACAAAGGGACTCACCTTCAGCTTCAGCCCGGCCTTGCTCTGCAACTCCTCCGCCGCCAGGCTGCTCGCGACGCTCTTATCGGGAATGGACACCGGAATCCTGTCGGGTTGTGCCCTGGCCGCGGTGATGAACTCCTCAACCCCCCTGAAGGGGCTCCCGCTCCTCACAAACAACGTTGTGGGATCCTGGATGTGGCCGGCCAGCGGAACCAGGCCGTTCAGCGACAGCTGAGCAGACCCACGGGATCCCAGTATGCCCGCCTGGATTTGGGGAGAAGATACGAGACCCAGGGTGTGGCCATCAGGCTTCGAGCTGTTCAGTTGCGTCCAGGACTCCTGGCCGTCCCCCCCCGTCCGGTAGGCGAGCACCACCGGATTCTGAAACTCCTTCTCTAGCCGCGCTGCGAGAATGCGCGCCGCGAGCTCCGCGCTGGACCCCTTTGGGGATCCAACGAGGATGGTGATCGGTCTATCCGGGTAGTGATGGGGCTTGGGCGCGCGGGGAGGTGCTCCCGCCAGGGAAGCTGTAGGGGCAACCGTGGCAGGGAGCGGGACTTCCGGCCGCGCTCCCATTGAGGGCTGGGTACAGCCCGTGGCCGCCAGCAGCAGCAGGGCAGCGATGAGGAAGCGAGCGACCCACATGGTATGGAAGTAGCCTCTACCAGCTCGCGACCCGGCGCTGGTGGAGCCTTCCAGACTCCTCGCCCGAGTCCCCAGCGTTCTTGTTGGCAGCCTTCTGCCGGTAGTAGGAAGTGCGGTCAACCACCATGTCCAGGTAGAGAACCTCTACCCCTAACATGCTTCGCCGGAAGTAGTGGGCGATATCCTTGTATTTCTGGTCTGAGAGAACCGCGGGAAAGGCGGAAGTTGGGTGCTCCGTCCAATGCTTTCCAACGAACCGGAAGCCGCACTTCTCATAGCAGCGAATGCCTCGGAGGTTGAAGGCTGCCACGTCGAGCCACATCTCGCGGAAGCCCAGGGATCTGAAATAGTAGTCGAGGAAGGCCATGAGGGCATCGGTCCCCAGGCCCTGGCTCATCCGCGTGGGCTCTATGGCGATACCCAGTACGCTGGTGCCCGCGCTCTTGTTGATGTTGCGAAGGGTTATCCAGCCGATCATCTCCTCTTGAAGATCATCGACGGCGAACATTCGATAGCTGGAGCTGGAGCTGCGCTCCAGGAACCAGAGATCCCGCTCGCGACCCACCATCGGACGAGGATCGTTGTGGCTGTACAGAGGGTCGGTGTGGCGGGTCCAGCGCTGGCGCTTGTCCACATCGGCCCTCTCGAACCAGCGGATGGTGGTCTTCTCTCCCCTGGCAACGATACCTTCGGCCATCGTCCACATCCTCAACTGACCGCCCCCAATGCCCGACAGGGAGAGTCTAGCCCTGCCCATCGCCGATGTCAAAGGCCGTGAGGGCGGGATTTCCAGCCTGCTATCGGGCGCTCCCGCAAGCTGTGTGCCGAAGAAGGGAGATCTGAGCGTGGTTTGCTACTGTGGACACCGAGAGAGTGTACCGGAAGGACGAGCCTTCTGGCGAGCCAGTCAACCTGCCGAGGCCGATGCGGCTCAGCGGGAGGGTAGCCCTGTCACGGAGGGAGTCCTGGAACGACTTGCCGACAAGCTGCGCGCGCCGAAAATGACGGTCAGACTCACTGACTTGATAGGCGTTCTCTCCTGTCACGCCTGTGCTCATCGACGGCACCTTGGGGTTCTCCTGGATCATTCGAAACCACGCGAAGTGTCATTTATGCATGCTACTCAAGAACTCATCCACGTACGGGAAGTCCTTCTCTAGGATCTCCAGCAATGTCATCCCGACCTGCGTGGTCAGTCGCTTGAGATCAAAGAACTCCAACACCGCCCGCAGATGCTCATCATTGCCACGGACGAAACCGTTGCGTTCCAACAAATACCTTGCAACAGCTTGCAGCTCACTCGGCGGAATCTCCTCGAATGAGCGAGGTCCTCTGCTTCGCAATCGGATCGGTGGGCATCCCTTTACTCTAACCACAGAGTTGATCAGGTCGCTCTTACCTGCCTCATCTTCACAAACCACGCGCCCCCGTTGAATGGCATACGAAAGCGCCTTGTTCATCGTGCTCTTGAGTTCATGTCCCAACCGCTTGATGCCGCAGCCTCTCAGGTAAATGTCGTAGGCACGCTTCGCAACCACCGGGCCTTCGGTTCCAACGATCCGGACAATTCCTTCTGAGACTGCATGCGCGCTAGCGTTACGAGGATCATTCCCCAAAGGACCAGCGTACTCCACATAATCGCTGAATGACATATTGGTGTCTCGGAACCTCAGCGAAGAAGCGTAAACCCGTCCGCTATCACTATCAAAGAGACCTCCACTGCCAGTCGATGGATACAACTGGGCTGCTACCGGGGGTGTTCCTCTCACTGGGCTGTCTGACACCGACCCCTCAATGGAAGTCGGCACGAGGGCATCCTCAATGACACCCATAGGCTTTGAGCTACTGTGCTCAACAGTCGATTCAGCGTAAGCACACACAACACGGTGTTCGGTGTGCACGCTCCTCGGCGCGCCTTCGGCTCCAATCAGTTCGATGCCACGCTCGTCCAACGTCTTGAATAGATCGCCCAGCACGGCCTCTCGCCGGCGGATGAAGGCGGAGGCGAAGCAGCGCCAGAACACCCAGCCGGCACGCTCCAACTCACGCTGGCGCTGCATATCGTCGGTCCACTTGTCCGCGCTGTGATACTTGTCGCCGTCGCACTCGACCGCCAGCCGAGAGTCGTTGTGCCCTTCCACGACCATATCGATGCGGCGCTGGCCAACCCTTACTTGTGGTGTCACCCTGTAGCCACGCTGCGTGAGTTCGTCGTACATCTCCAGCTCGAACCTGGATTCACACAGCTCTCGTAGGTCTTCCACACGCGCCTCATCCTGCACGAAGGGTGCAGCGAAGTGAGCGATGAGATTGTGACGCAACTTGTCCGCATCACTCAGATGCTCCAGTTCCACCGAACGCACCAGGTACATCCGGTCCCTCGCGCGCGAAGCTGCCACATTGAAACGCTGGGCGAAGGTGTCGCGGGAGAGCGGCGCGCCCACGTCATTAGGCGCCGACACCATCGAGAGAAACATGATGTCGCGCTCTTTGCCCTGAAACGTCCGTGCATCGCCACAAGTGATGCGATGGCCCTGCATGACTTCCGGCCCGAGCTCGTCGGTCAGCCGATCCCATATCTCCCGAGCCTGTTTGTCCGCGAGCAGCGAGACGACGCCGATGGAACGACCGCCCATGTTCGGGTCTGCCACAATCGCCTTGATTTCATCGACGATGAAGCGAGCCTCGGGCAAATTCACGTCGCCCCTGCGGTACCCGTCTGCCACCACCACGTCGATGAGGGGTGGGTCCAGACGCTCGGAGGCTTTCGGCAAGCGCAGCGGCCGCAGTTCGTGACCGTAGAACTCACGCTTGGAATACTCGATGATTGGGCCTACACAGCGGAAGTGCTCTTTCAACATCACTGCGCTCTTGGCAAACACCACTTTGAACAGATCGTAGATGGAGCGCTCCGGCGACATCTGCGGCCGGTAGATCTCCACCTGGCTGCCGAGGAAGCGGTTCATGAGGCTGCGAACCTTCTCCTCTTCGAGACCTACCCCCTCGGGCGAGACCTGCTTGTCGTCGCCGACGATCAGCGCCTTTTTGGCCCTCAGGAGAGAAGGCAAAGCAGTGAGATCGGACTGGGATGCTTCGTCGATGATGACAAGATCGAAGCAACCCAGATCAGCAGGCAACGATTCCGAAACCCGATAGTGGGCCATTATCCAGCATGGCACCGCCGGATTCGCATCGGAGGCTGCGACGCGTGCATCGTGCCGGTATCGCACCGCCCGCTTGCCCGTGCCTTTGCCGATCTTTTGGATGGCGCTAAGGTATGACTGCAGGGCGGCCCGGATCCTCGGGGAAGCATTCTCTGCAAGCTTGAGCCATGTACGCTTCACCACAACGTCGCGGTAGGCCCGTGACAAGTTGATTTCGACATCCTGGCGGTCTTTCGCCAGTCTCTTCAGCTCTTCCTCCGCATCAATCGACTCAAGGTAAGTGGCGAGCCGCCTCAAGCGCCAAGCTTTGCGCCAGTTGTCCGGAAGCAAACGATCTACTGTGCCCGCAATCGGTTGCTTGAGCACCGCGGCATACTGTGGTGCCCCCGAGACATCCACCTTGTCGCAGACCTCGCGCACGGCGGCGAGATGTGTGCCCAAGCTCAGCACGCGCGAGAGTTCCGCCATCAGCGCCGACCACTCGGCCTGCATCCCTGCGTCCGTAACCGCCGGATTGCCAAGGGTCTCGGCGAGGAAGCGGCGGATGTCGTCAATGACCCGGCCGGTTCGGCCTTCCAGCACCTTCTGGACCCGTTCCTTGTTGACCCATACATTGGCCAAGCGGCTCTTCGTGAGGTGGTGCCGAAGTGCCCTCTCCAGTTCAATCAGGCGCTGAGCATCATCCGCTACTTCACGGACATGAGGCCAAGTCGGGAAGACGCAAGAGGCCGCACTGGGGAGTGTGCCTTCCGCCGCCATAACGTCTTTCACCTTGCGGTAGAGAGCATAACTCTGAGCAGCAACCAAGGCGCTTTCCGGCTTGTCGTCTGGCACAGCTTCCAGAGGAAGCTCACAGGTAAGAGCATTCCATCGTAGGGTCAGTCTACGCAGGGAGTTCAACCATGCCAGATAGTTTGCTACATGCTTCCATCCCTCGGCGTCAACGGGTGAATTGCCGAGAACGCGAATGCTGTCGATCTGCTTCTTCTGCTCGGTCTTCCCAAACAGACCTTTCAGCCCAAAGGGTCTCTTGCCCTCGGCGAGATTGTCCACTGCCTCTACGAGTTCGGTGTCAAGCTCGATGCCTGCTAGTGTTGTAACTGGCCGCTCAAGAAACGCCTTGCGCTGCTCGTCAGCCTGCTCTAGCTCGGCTCCGAGTGCTTCCAGTATCTGCAGAAGGTCGTCGCCGCCGGCACGCCGCAGCAGCCGTTGACGCATGGCAACCATCCAAGGTCGATCTGCCTCCACGACCTCGTCGCGCAGATTCTGTAGCGTCTCAATGTGCGTGAGGAGCTGGTGTGCGAGGGCGAGCGTCTCCTGGCTGGAGTCGGCAAGCGCGGGAACGTCGCCGTTCTCCACACCCTGTTTCAGCTTTTCAAATTGGGACAGATCCTGGTGGATTTCGAGCAGCGTCTTGGAGTCAGGAAACTCGACGAGCTGGGGCAGAGAGGCATCGAGGTAATCAATATCTCGACCCAGGATGCGACGTGTCTCCCGCAGCCGGACAATGTCTGCATCTGAAAACTGCGGTGCGAATTCCGGCTCGACGCCGAGCGCATCTGGAATCCATTCGAATTGTGCCGAGTTTTCGACCACTTCACGCGCCGCATCTTGTGGTTCGATTTCCTCAGTGTTCAGCGTGACTTTAGCGAGGTTGAGCTTCGCCCACTCCGCAATCTTGCGGTCGATGCTGGCAAGCTTGCCATGGAGCGCGTCGATGGATTCTGTCAGATGGTTGATAGCTCGCGCCGTACTGCCACGGTCAAGACCTTGAACCTCAGATGCGATCTTGTGGATGGCGTGCTCGAACTGCTTCATGCCCTCCTGCTCGCTGGTCAACAGCGGAATTGCGAGAGGACGGATCTCAGCAGGTAGGTGCTCCTGCAGCACGGCAAGGGCTGGATCCTTCATCGAGGTCACGAGTACTCGTCTACCCTCGGCCAGATAGTGGCAGATAACATTAGCAATGGTGTGCGTCTTGCCGGTGCCAGGTGGACCCTGCACGACGACGCCATCGGAAACCTCCAACAACTGAATGATGCGGACCTGCTCGTCGTTGAAGGGCTTCGGAAAGTAGAGGTCGCGCGCCTTCTTGCTGCCCGAGCTGTGTTCGGCGTGATACGTGGCGGACACGCCGCGGAAGGACGGCAGCTCGACGACAGGGTTCGTGGTGTCAGGGTCTGTCACGACCGCCGCCACTGCGGATGGGTAGGTGTCGGTCTCTTCGGCTTGCTTCTTCAGCTTCTCCAGGTCCTGCAGAAACAGGCTGTTGGAGCGCGGGCGCGCAAAGAGCACCCATGTATCCGTGACTTTGAGCTTGTCGTCGGGCTTGGGCAGCTCGCGGTCCCCCGCCGGGACTTGGTTTGGCCAGTATATGCCGTTTGAGTCAAGGTTGGTGACGGCCGTGCGCAGCAGAGGCTCGAAGGTGCTGCAGTCGAACGGAGAAAAGGTCGTCGTGGCGTTCCCGAAAAACTCCTTCGCCGCCTTCTCCAAGTCGGGGACACCGGGGTTATCGACAGAGGCGTACCAGTCAATCTCAAGCCGGGCGTCAACGTCGCGTGGCCGGATTTCCACTTCTGCTGTCTCAGGATTCAGTGACATCTCGACCAGCCGCCCAATCAATGGATAACTCACCGTGGTACCTTGGAACTTCCAGATCCCAAGACCTACCCCCCAAACAAGCTCGATCTGTGCTTCGATGATGTCGCCCTCGATCTGACGCTTCAGCGTGAAGAGCTTGGAGTAAAGCTTAATGGTTTCGAGGCGAAGTCTCTCTTCCGTAGCCCAAGGCCGCCACTTGGTGTCGAGATAGGTGACAAACAGAGCCCGGACCCGCGCAGCGCCGTCGTAGTCAGAGAGGATGACGGTGGCTTCAGGATCAATTCGTGGCTTGCCTAGCTCGGATACAGTTGCCGACGAACAATGAGTGCCCGCTGCAATCAAGCTTTCGCCATCGGTGGACTGAAGTAGCCGAGGTTCCTCATCTGGGCCTTGTGCCATTTGCACCCACGGCCGGAGCACCGAGTTGGTGATTTCCGGAGGCATTGTTTCTCGAAGCCGCTCAACGGTAAGCCAGATTTCGTCTTCATCCTCGGCACCGTTAGTGTTCACACGAATGCCAGGTAGTGCTTGCATCTGGTATTCATGGAAAGCGACAAGGCCGTGCGCAGCAACGCTGGCCGCGGGCTTGCTCCGCAGGCGCGCAGATTGCTGAGCAAAATCAATAAGGGAGAGGAGCCGGTCTGTCTCGATATCCATGGCGCTTAGCCTCTTAGTATTGGTCGTGACTTCCATACTCCACACTCCACGTTGCTGCATTCTGATTTCGCACTGCAACGGCGCATAACGACACCCATTGACCCTTATGACTACGGACCTCAAGATTGCTCTGCAAACCGGCAAGCACCCTGGAATCATCATCCATCCGCCTGATCGGGTCACTAGCCGAAATCGGATGATTACGGCGATTCGTCGGATGATTATCGGATGATTTCATTGTGCGAGACCCGCTTCCCTCGGCACATATTTCGCTGCACGGCCTGACCCTCTGCGGACCAAAAGGCCCAGTTTTACCAGCCCGAGCAGGTCGCGATGGGCCGTATCCCTGACAACCCCAAGGGTTTCCATGCACCAACTGGTGGATACCGAGCCGTTCTCAAGCGCTTGTGCGAGAATCCTCCGCTGCCGCTCGTTCAGCCTCGACTCGACGGATGGCGTGACTAGGAGTTTGCCCTCCGGTACCCGGATCCGGCCGATATCGTCGCCCGGGCCGAGGAAGGTGACCTGGAAGTAGCCTGTGTCCGTGCCAAGGAGGATTGGGTCTAAGCCATGATTGAGCATCAGGTCATGCATCCGGCGGAAACCGCTGCCGCGCTCCTCGATACGATGAAAGTAGGAGAGGCACTGGGCAAGAACAGGATTACGCGAGCAAGGACGATACTTGCCTTTGCGCAAGTTGGCTATCGTAATGGGTGCAGGTGGTAGGCCGGGGCTCGAAAGGACCACCCGGTCGGAGAACAGTTCAAGAAGGATTTTTCGCCCTGCATCCTCGTATTGCCGGTGCACCACGGCGTTGACCAGGGCCTCTCGCAACGCCTCGACAGGGTACTCGTCCAGACGAACCCGGTTCAGCCCAACCACCTTCATAGGATGGCGGGTGTTGCGATCGATGAAGGCGATGGCGCGGTCGACCGTCAGCGGTATGGGACCACGGATGTCTTCGTGGTCGCGCGGATCGCCATCGGCTTCGGCACCACGGTACGCGTCTGCAAGGATTCGGCATTGCGGGAAGACTGCCGATGGATCGCGGCAGAGAAGCAAGATACCAGCAGCAGTGGAGTAATGGTCTCCAGCCTGCGGGTCATGCCAGACGAGACCTCGCAGTGATGCCCCAGCGAGCAACTCAGCGGCGGAAAGGTCAGCGGGACTCTTGCCCTCCGCCACGGAGACCAACCGCCGGGCCACCTCGTGGTCAATCTCCTTCCATCGCACACGCGTCAGCCGCAGGGACTCGAAGGTAGAGGTCGCCTCGATGGTCTGCGCAGCTATCTCATTCTCATCACTGGAAGGGGTGATCCCATACCGCTCCTTGAGCAGCTTGACCAGGGCGGCACGAACCTCCTTCTGCAGTTCGATAACATTGCCGAATCGCTTGTACTTCGGTCCGTCCGCATCCAATTCTCTAAGCAGCGCATCGGTGCCGGCCTCGCGCGGGACACCGCGCTCACCTTTGATGAAGGCCAGGACGGGGAGCTCCTTCTCTTTGGCGCGACGGTATTCAGCATGCGTGATGGAGACATCACTCACCAGGGTCCCGTACTGTGTTGCCACAATCAGCAGATAGAGCTGGCAGTCGTCCAGCGAGCTGAGGCATCCCTCCAGTGCCCTATCCGGCGAGGCTGGCTCGAACTCGTAGAGCACGGATGCGCAGTGAGCCGAGAGGAAGGGGTCGGTGTTCAGCAGATTCTGGACGATGACCCGCTCGTCCTCCAACTCCCTCTGCGCCGAACTAACGAACACTCGGAGCTTTTCACTCAATGGCGAGGCCCTCTGACGGCGAGACTATGCTTGGCGATGATGTCACCGAAGAGCAGTGGAAAGACGTAGCTCTTGAAGTCGGCGGCATCCACAGGGCCGCGCAGGATGTTGGCGGCTTCCCAAAGGTGGGATTCAAGCTGGCTGAGAGTGGTGGCGTCGTTGATCACAGCTTTGTCCCTCGGACAGATCACGGTGACATGGATACGACAGAGCCGGCCCGCCGTGGCCGTTGGATGCGCTGGGATCGCTGAGGGTACGTGTAACCACCGGACAATGTAGATGTACGTTATATCACAACCGTAGCGCCTTGGCATCCATCTGAACCATGCTCTACCGTCCTTCAGCAGTCCCGCTTGCTGGCCTCGCTGCAGTATCCCTGTCTCAACTCTAATGCCGGCGCGTCCCTCGGCGCCTTGACACAGGGGGGCCTCAAGTAGAATGCTTTGCGGCACAACCCGCTGGAAGACCAGCCACCCCCGAATGGAGCGTCATACATGTACGTGGATATGTCCAAACTATCGTCCCATTCCGTCTACCATCTGATGATGCAGACGGTCATACCTCGCCCAATCGCCTGGGTCGTCACGGATAACGGGGAGGATCGGGCGCCGGAGAACCGCTGGAACCTGGCCCCCTTCTCACTGTTCAACGTGGTGTGCGAGAACCCACCCATACTCTTCTTCTCCATCGGCCCCGGCGCCAAGGAGCGCACCACCCCGAAGGACACCCTGGCCAACATCCAGCAGCGCCCCCGCTTCGTGGTGCACGTGGCACCTTGGGACCTCGCCCAACAGGTGAGCGACTCCTCCGCTACCCTGCCTCATGGGGTGAGCGAGGTGACCAAGGTTGGGCTACCGCTGGCGGAGTTCGAGGATTGGCCGGTGCCGAGGCTGGAGGGGGCCAGGGTAGCCTTCGCCTGCTCCCGCTTCATGACCATGGGGATCGGCCAGGCCCCCCAGACCCTCATCTTCGGACAGGTGCACAAGGTCTGGCTGGACGACCGGATCGTGTCGATAAACCCCGAGAAGAACAACAGGATAACCGTGGACGCCACCGAGCACGACCCCCTGCTGCGGCTTGGGGGCAACAACTACGCGCGGCTTGGAGAGAAGTTCTGCATCCCCAGACCCGACTAGCACCCCACCAAGGCACCCATGGCAGGCGTCGAAGCCACCTTGTGCCGGGAGCGCACGGATCTCTGCCCTAATCCCCGTAGTGCAGGGCCCTGTGCCCTGCCACCTGTTGGCGTACATTCACACAACCACCTGCTCCGCCCGCGCTCGCACCCATGGGCAACGGCGCAAGACAGGGCAACCGGACGGCAGGGCAGAGCGCCCTGCACTACGTGATATGGACGGATCAGCCCTTCATGTCGATGGCGAAGCGAATCGCCCTGTCGACCTCGAGCATCACATCCGGGCGGAGGATCGTCATCCGATCGCCGAGCCAGGTTATTGGGATGGCGGTCAGATTGTCCAGACTCACGGCGCAGGTCTTGTCGACCCCGTCCGACTCTGGATCGAGCAGGACCGCGGAGGGGATGTCGCGGAGAGTGGTGGTAAGGGGAGCGACCACGACCCAGGAAAGCAGCTGATATGCCTCATCTCGCGCCAGGAGCAACACGGGCCGGCGTCCCACGGATGGGGCATGTCGGCCCACCTCACCTTTGGCCTGCCTTCCGCACATCCCCCACCAGGGCGGACATGGGGCAGTATGCGATGCACTTGCCGCAGTCTATACACAGCTCGGAGTCTACCGTGGGAGCGCCGATGCCGCTTTGCTTGAGCGCACCGGTGGGACAAACGCGCAGGCTGGGGCAACGGTGATTCTGAGGGCAGCGGCGGGCATTGACGACGACCATCTAGACACATCTCCAAGGGCTGCTTAGTAGGCTGATCTGCAGCCTATACCCTATAGGGGTATATAGTATGCCGCGAGGCACCTGCCGTCAAGCCCCATCCTCTCTCCCTCCTGATCCCCTCAACTGCCTCTCGTACAGCTCAACCCGGCCATCTATGATCATCAGCGGCACCCGCCGCTCGTCGATCCAGGGGTACTCGCGCCGGTACCGTTGGAACAGGTCGTTGGAGACCACCAACCCGTGCTCCTGCTCCGCCGTCTCCAGGACGAAGTAGTCCGCATCGGTGCCCGCCGGCGCCTGCCGAACTACCTGGTCCTTCAACAGCAGCTCCAGCTGCTCGGGGTCGTCCGCTTCGTGCCGGAAGGCAGCATCCACGATGATCACGACCTGGTAGCCCTTCGCCTCGAGGGCATGCCGCACGGCCACCAGATTGGACACCTTCGGCCTTCCGTGAGGGGTCTCCTCCTCATGGGCCACGTTCGATCCATCCACGACAGCCACCCTGCGCAGCACCATCTCGCCCTCCAGCAGGTACAGCCCAGCCTCGATCCCTCTCACCAAGCTCGGGCAGGGCAAGGCTCGTACCACTCACCCTAGGGGCAGGCCGTCGCGACCAACCCCCCCACCTGCTATCATTACGAAGGCTCTTGATGAGACGCAAAGATGCGGGGGACTCGGAGACGCAGGACTTGGAGAACAGCTGAGTCCCTCCGCTGAACCCTCGGCGTCCGGAGCAGTTCGGGAGGACAGCGCAGATGAAGAGAATAGCGGTGCTTACCAGCGGGGGCGATGCCCCGGGCATGAACGCCGCCATCCGAGCAGTGGTCAGGACGGGCATCGACTACGGTCTGGAGGTGTGGGGAGTCAGGCGAGGTTTCGCCGGCCTGGTAGAGGGAATCATGGACCCCCTCTCCGCCCGAGACGTCGGCGGCATCATCCAGCGGGGAGGCACCTTCCTCGGCAGCGCCCGCAGCTCCAAGTTCCGGAGCGAGGAGGGACGCAGGCAAGCCCTCGTCCACCTGGCGGAGCACGGCATAGAGGGGCTGGTAGTGATCGGGGGCAACGGCTCCCAGGCCGGCTCCTACGCCCTCTACCAGATGGGCTTTCCGGTAGTGGGGATCGCCTCCACAATAGACAACGACCTGGTGGGAACCGACATCACGATCGGGGTGGACACTGCTCTCAACACCGCACTCGAGGCCATCGACCGCCTCAAGGACACTGCCTCCTCCCACCAGAGGGCCTTCGTGATCGAGGTCATGGGAAGGGATAGCGGCTATCTGGCCATGATGGCCGGCATCGCCGGAGGTGCCGAGATGGTGCTGGTACCCGAGGTGAAGACCGAGCCGGAAGAGGTGGCCAGGGAGCTGCGAGCGGCCTACGCTAGGGGCAAGCCCCATGCGATCGTGGTGGTTGCCGAGGGGGCGGAATGCGATGCCGAGACCCTGAGCAACTACTTCAAGACCCACCACGACCACCTCGGCTTCGAGCTACGGGTCACCATACTCGGGCACATCCAGCGGGGGGGCGGCCCCCTGGCCTTCGACCGACTGCTCGCATCTCGCCTCGGGACCAAGGCGGCACAGGTGATGGCCGCGGGCGAGGCCGGCGTACTGGTGGGGCTCATAGGGAGCATCGTAACTACGACCCCTCTCGAAGAGATCGCCGGCAAGATCAAGCCGATAGACATAGAGATGTACAAGATGGCCGGCATCCTGGCGAAGTAGGGATAGTTCAAACTATGAAGGCCGAGGCCACGCAGGCGGGGATCGAGTCCAATATAAAGGCACGCCGCCTCCTGCTGGCCTGCAGCGCCACCCACCTGGTCACCGACGGCCTGGTTTCGGCCATCTACCCGCTGCTGCCCCTCATCGCCCTGGATCTGCAGCTCAGCTACACCGCCGTGGGGACCATCCGCACGGCACTGGTTGCGAGCACCAGCCTGCTCCAGATCCCGGTGGGCTTCCTGGCGGACTGGATCCCGGAGTCCATCCTGTTAGGCGGTGGCATGCTGTGGCTATCTGTCGGCTTCGGCGCCATGGCCCTGGCCGCCGGCTTCTGGTCACTGCTGGTTATCGTCGGCATCGGGGGCATCGGGGGCAACGCTCAGCACCCCCTCGCCACGGCCATCGTATCGAAGGAATACGAGTCGGGCGGGCGAGGGACCGCTGTGAGCACCCTCAACTTCGCCGGCGACCTCGGCAAGGTGCTGCTGCCGGCCCTGGCAGGCGTAGTAGCCGTGGTATACGGCTGGCGAGGAGCGCTGTTAGCCCTGGGCGCAATCGGAGTGGTGGCCTCCATCGGATACGCCCTGGCCGTGGGCAGAGGGGAGAGGGTAGCTCCCAGGCAAGCCAGGGGCGGAGAGAAGGCCCAGGGCTGGGGCATCCAGAAGCCCACGGCCTTCGCCCTCATCTCGGCCATTGGCATCATAGACAACAGCACCCGCGTGGCCGTGCTCACCTTCATCCCCTTCCTGATGAGCGAGAAGGGGTTGGATGCGGCGGCCTCGAGCTTCCTCCTCACCCTCATCTTCGCCTGCGGCGCGGCAGGAAAATTGGGCTGCGGCCTCCTGGCAGACCGTCTCGGCAACGTTGGGGTGATCTTGATCACGGAGAGCATAACCGTCCTCTCCATACTGGCGGTGATCCCGGTGGATCCCCTGCTGCTAATCCCAGTGCTCATCGCCTTCGGCTTCGTGCTGAACGGCACCTCCTCTGCCCTCTACTCAGCGGTGGCGGAGATGGTGCACGTCGACCGACGAGCCCGAGGCTACGGCCTCTTCTACACCCTCAGCCTGGGCTTCGGCACCCTCGCCCCCGTGCTGTACGGGGTCGTGGCCGACGGCTTCGGTGTTGATGGCGCCTTCGTGGCCATGGCCGGCGTCACCCTCACCACCCTCCCCATGGCGGCGCTCCTGCGAAGGTACTGAGCATCGACTGGTATTGCACCGTAAGCGTAGCCGAGCTTGATGCGGGTTGACGATGGATCTTGCCTGCTGCCGCCGCGAAGGAGCTCCTTATGGTGTAATTTCAGGCCTCTTCACACAACGCTGGACGTGTCACGCTTCTTCTGCTAGTATCCTGATGGAGTGACACGTGCAGCTTCGCACTATCAACCCCACAGTGAAAGCTCAGGTCAGGGGCTGGTTCTCAGAGCCAACAGGTTCCTTCGCACTGTCATTTCTCCCCACACAGAATGGTCCCACGCTGATCTCACCTAGTTCGGAAACTCGACCGCACGGAAGTTGCCAGCCTGAGCAGCAGGTAGACCGGCAACGAAAGGAGCCTGTCAGTGAAGCGTCTCGCCCTCGCCGCGATCGTCAGCGTAGCCCTCTATCTCGTTCTCGCCGGAACCGCCATGGCCCAGTCCAAACCCGAGTTCAAGCTCGGATTCAAGGCCCTGGCCGACCAGATTTCTGATGTTGTGGGCGAGCCACTGGAGAACGAGCACTGGGGCTCCAATGGTGACTCTCTACAACAGACCGCTACCGGGCTGATGGTCTGGCGCAAGGCCGACAACTGGACGGCCTTCACCGACGGTTCAAGGAGCTGGCTCAACGGGCCCAACGGCGTGCAGAGTCGGGGCAACGACGAGAGATTCGAGTGGGAAGGTGGCTCTCGACAAACCCCGGTAGCCGCGGACCAGGGTGCCGCAGGAGACTCTTCGCCTAGCGAGGCCAAGGCCGCCGCTAGGCTGATGCCCAGCACGCTGCTGGTCGAGGCCGACGGCGCGGAGGGAACGGGGTTCGTTGTGGGCGAACGCCTGGTCCTCACCGTCGGGCACCTGGTTGAAGATGAGTCGAAGCTGACCCTCCAGGCGAATGACGGAAGGCAACTAGAAGGCAGCGTCGTCGCCAGGAGCAGCATCCTGGACTTGGCCCTGGTCCGGGTTCCGGATCTCAACCTGCCACCGGTTACATTCGCCGACCAATCGAAGGTCCGGCCTGGCGATCATCTCGTGGCACTTGGCTACCCGCTGTCGGGAGACCAGGCAACGGTAACCCGCGGCATCTGCTCCGCCATTCGTGTCTTCGAAGGCGCGTTGCCAGGCGAATGGGTACAGACCGATGCCGCCATGAACCCGGGCAACAGCGGAGGCCCCCTGGCGAATCTCAATGGCGAGGTGGTGGGCATCAGCAGTTGGGTGCTGCGGCAGATGCAGGGAATCTCCACCGAGGGTCTCAACTTCGCGCTCAGTGCCAACAGCATCAAGGAGTTCCTCCCGGCCCTGCTGATGGTCGCCGGGGAAACCCCTCCCGGCGCCACACCTGCAGGTCCGGAGCTCACGCAAGAGGTCGCCGAGGCCGTGAAGCGGCACGACGAAGCCCAGATCCGGGTGCTGGCCACCTCCGACCCGACCCCCGTCAAGGATCTGGAGTCTCCTGCCCTCTATTCCAGGACCGTGATCATTGCGGAATTCCAGAAGGAGCTGGGAATAAGGACTGTTGCCAGACTTGTCGACTTCCAGGTTCGGTCGGCGTACCAACTGTCTGAGAATGTGGTGGCCCTCGATCTGTTGGAACGCTGGCAGACGCAGGTTTATAAGGGAGACGTTCTGTTCAGGGACGAAGGGCAGACGGATCAGCCGCAGGTCAACATCCTCAAGCGCACGCAGGCAGGATGGCAGCAGGTAGCCGTCGAGTGGCGAGAGGTCAAGCCCCTGAGGGCTCAACCTGTTTCCGCCCCAGCATCCGAGGGTCGGCACACTCCGGACGTCAAGGCCATGGACCAGACGAGCGCGGGGCCAGGGGCCGATCTGAAGAAGCTGATCCAGGAGATCGACGGGGAGTGGGAGGCCTACTGGAAGTGGCGCCCCAGCCGGCCGATTACCGTCTACCTGTACTCCGATGGGAACCGCATGGTCGCCGACGCTGAAAGGCTTCGGGGTGCGGGAATCACTCAACAGGAAAGAGAGTACCTGTTGCGGGAGCAGGTGTGCAGCTTCAGGGATGTCACAACCGGCGGATATGCCCTGCTTCTGACCTTCAACGGTGCTGCCTGGGGAACGGCCGGGGAGCGGATGAAGGCCAGGTACAACCTGCTACATGAATACGCGCACCTCATGACCGGGGATAGCAACGCCAGGAACTTGCCGCTCTGGTTCATCGAGGGGTTGGCTGAGTACTGTGCTTTCGCCAAGGACCCTGGGGCAGTCGCGGTTTTCGGCAAGGTCGGTACGGCTGCGGGCTACTACGACACGGGCCTGCTCCCCTCCTTGCGACAGCTGACCACAAACAGCTGGTACTCGCTGGTTGCCGGAAGCGAATCCACCAAGCGCTGCGCCTATGGAATGGCCTACCTCGCTGTGAAATATCTGGCGGAGAAGGTGGGAGGCGAGCGGATAACCCGAGTCCTGCAGGCGACGGCAAGCGGTGAAGGCTTCGAGGCTGCTCTTCAGAGAATAGCCGGCTATTCCGTGGACCAACTGGATACTGAGTATCGATCGACCTATCCGCCGAAGCAGTAAGGCAAAAGGGGTGTGCAAAAAGGGGGCACACGACCCAATCGTGTGCCCCCTTTTTTCTCCATGTCATTCTGAGCAGGCCGCAGCCTGCGAAGAATCTCCCGTTGACGTAGTACCAGGAGATTCTTCGGCGCTGCGGCGCCTCAGAATGACAGGTAAACTACTTCTCCGCGATGTCTATGCTGGTGATCCGAATGTCCTTGGTGGGGACGGAGCTCTCACCGCTGCGGCTGGCGGTGACTGGGCTGGTGGCTATCTTGTCCAGCGTATCAAGCCCCTTTGGGTCCGTCACCTGCCCAAAGATGGTGTAGTTGGGTGGCAGCGGATAGTCGGAGTGCATGACAAAGAACTGGCTTCCGTTGGTGTTGGGCCCGGCATTGGCCATGGCCAAGATACCCCTGCTGTAGGAGCGAGACACCTTCTCGTCGGCAAACTTGTAGCCGGGACCACCCGCTCCCGTCCCCGTCGGATCGCCCGTCTGGACCATGAAGCCCTTGATGATCCGGTGGAACTTGACGTTGTTGTAGTAGCCCTCCTTCGCCAGGAAGACGAAGTTGTTGACGGTGTTGGGCGCGTCCTTGGGGAAGAGCTGTGCCTGCATGTCCCCCTCGGTGGTATGGATCGTCGCCGTGTAGCTCTTGTTCTGGTCGATGGCCATGGGGGGCGGGGCGCTGTACTGTTTCGCCACTGGGGTTCCTCCTCCGGATTGGTTGGCTGGTGTGGGAGACGACGGGGAACTGGATTGGCATCCCGCCACCACTACAGTCACCAGCAAGATAGACGCCAAATTGATTAGGGCGGCTAGCGGTCTAGACAAATGGTCACCTCACCGCGTGGATTGCCTATAGTATCCCACGTTTGCCACCTTGGCTTCACCTGCCCTGCCCACATGGTAGATCAGGCTTGGAAACCGCTGCGCAGGTGCTATACTGTGGATCCTGAAGGCCCCTTCTCCCCCCAGCGACATGCCCGCGGGGGGACGCCGGTCCGGCCGACCATCCCTCGCGACTCGATGCATCGGCAACAGGGTTCGGCCGCTCGCGGGGAGTTATGCAGAGACAGGAGCGCGCTATGTTGGTCATTCAAGTCAATATGCAGATCAAGCCGGAGTTCCGACAGCAGTACATCGATGCCATGCTGGACAACGCCCGAGGATCCCAGGAAACGGAGCCTGGATGTCTCCTGTTTAGCGTAATCCAGGACGAGACAGATCCCAACCGTCTCCGCCTCTTCGAGGTCTATCGGGACGCGGCCGCCTTCGATGCCCACAGGCAGGCCTCTCACTACCTTAAATGGCGCGAGACCGTCAAGGATTGGTACGCCGCTCCCAACGAAATCGCTCGCGGCTCCAACCTCTACCCTCCGCAGAAGACATTCGGAAAGTAGCACGGGGCTTAGGGGGCGGAGGCGTATCGGTGGGACTTTACGCCTCCGCCCCCTGAATCGCCCCATCCGGATAGACGATGGGGACCTTCCGCTCTTCCAGGGCCTGGAGAACCAGCCCAAAGCCAGGCAGGGCATCCCACACCGTTAGCTTCCTGCCATCGCGGTAGTGAAACTCCAGTCCGGTAGCAGAGTTGCCTTCCATCAAGAGGGTGGGCCCCAACATCCTCCAATTCAGTAGACTCGCCACAAAACCAGCCACGACGAGCCACCTTGGCGGACGGTATATCTGGGCAGCCTCCACTCGCTCCAGCGTAGCGAACGGATAGATCTGCTCACCGAAGAGCGTGCGGATCCGGATCATCTCACCATTGATCAGCAGGTGGAATGCCTCGTATCGCGCCGCGAAGACGAAGATGACCGAGCCCAGGGCAGCCAGGCCCCACATGACCAGGGTGAGGTATGCCCATCCGCTCCCGAAATCCCCCAGATCGCTCATCTTCGATACGATCAAGAAAGGCAGGGCGAAGAAGACGCCTGCCAGCATGGTCGCAACCAGATCAGGCCCGTAGATGCTCTTGAACTTCGGGTGCACGACTGCCTGAGCTGGATGGCGCGGGCGCGGAATCAGCAGGTAGAGTAGGATGCCTATTGCCAGCAGCCACAATGCGTGGTCGCGGTAGGGATACAGCAGGAAGGAGGGAGGCTCCGGCATGGCACTCTTCGGCTCCTCCAGATATCCGATACCAAGGTAGCGAGTCTCTCCAGCACTCTTCAGGGCAAGATAGAAGAAGGACTTGGCTGGAGGCGCACCGTTGAGCAGGGAGTCCAGTTGACTCTCCCCCGGCAGGAAGTGGAGCATCCCCCGAACCTCTCGCCTGTTCCAGTCCGGATCCTGGGACTTCCCCGTGGAGGCAGCGTTCACCCTGTCGAAGAAGGCTTGCCAGTCCTGCCCCTCTACCTGAACCAGCCGGTCCCGCGTTCTGTCCTCTACGAACTGCTCCAGCGTCTGCCGTGAGGAGCCGAGCAGCCGCGAGGCGCGCTGCTGGTCTTGGGCGAAATCCACCAGGCGAACCTGCAGGACCACCGGAGGGACGTACATCGCCATCCAAATCGCCCCCAGTAAGCAGCATAGCCACGCCACCCGACGGACCAACTCCCAGGGGATCCGATTCATCGCTGAGCACCTCCTGATCGACGGCTGAAAGGGACGTGGCGGGCCAACCCCCTCGGGTTCCTGGCCTACTTTCACTGGGGTTCTGGAGATCTATGCTCCAGATGGAACGCGTAGGATTGCCGGCACCATTATACGAGATGAAGCACAAACGAGGATGATCGCTTCGACCTCCCCGAAAGGCGGCTCGTGGTAGAGTGGACCACCCCCCGTCCCTGATCCGTGCCACACCGTTGTTGAGGCGGCACGGACCCTGCAGGGCAAATACTACGCGTTGGCATCGTCTCCAAGAATGCGCCGCCATAGTTGCCACCATCTCGAAGTGGTACACGGCGGCCACCGCCCAGCCGGTGGAGTGATCACGATCTCAGGATTGCATACCAGGACAGCCACGGCAGGCGGCCACATCCATGACGGGAGGAAAACATGGCAGCCACCTTCAATCGACTGTTTGAGCCGGGCCGTATAGGAAAGTTGGAGATACCGAACCGAATAGTGATGGCGCCGATGGGGACGGCTCTCGCCGAACTGGACGGCCGCTACTCACGACGACAGATCGACTACTATGCGGAGCGAGCGCGAGGAGGCGCGGGCCTCCTCATCATCGAGGCAGCGAAGGTCGAAACCCAGGTCGAGCCGCCTCCCGCTTTCCCCTCGACCCTCGCCAACTCTGATGGGATGGTGCCGGCCATGGCCGACCTGGTGGATGCGGTGCATGGCTACGGCACGCGAGTGGCGCTGCAGTTGACCCCCGGTCTCGGGCGACAGGCATTCGTCGACCCGCAGCGTCCGCCGGTAGCCCCTTCCGACCTGCCGGCTTTCGCCAATCCCGCCGTCATATGCCACCCCCTCACTCGTGAGGAGATACGGTCCATTGTGGAGGCATTTGGTCTGGCGGTCGGGCGTGCCACCATGGCAGGATTCGACGCGGTGGAGATCCATGGGCACACCGGATATCTGCTCGACCAGTTCATCAGCAGCATCTGGAACAAGCGAACCGACGAATACGGCGGCGACCTGGACGGACGCATGCGCTTCGCCAGGGAGCTTATGGACGCTGCCAGAAAGCGCGTGGGTCCGGACTTTCCCATCTTCTTCAGATTCTCCATGGTCCAGGGGATTCCCGGCGGTCGAGGGATCGAGGAAGGGCAGGAGATCGTCAGGAAGCTGGAGGCAATGGGGGTGGACGCCATCCACGTCGACGCCGGCTCCTACGACGCGATCGACTACATCTTCCCGCCGGTGTACATGGGCGACGCCCCCTTCGTCGACCTGGCAGGCGCTGCCAAGCAGGTGGTTAGCATCCCCGTCATCGCCGTGGGGAACATGACTCCCGAGATAGCCGAGGCGACGCTCGCCCAGGGCAAGGCCGACTTCATCGCGGTGGGGCGGGGCTTGATCGCCGACCCGGATTGGCCCAACAAGCTGCGCCGGGGCAACACGGAGGACCTGCGTCCCTGCATCCGCTGCAACGAACAGTGCATCGGCCGGCTGCTCGCGCTCAAGACGGTCTCCTGCGCCGTCAATGCCCGGGCCGGCTCCGAACGGTACTACGAGATGCGGAAGGCTGAGCCCATCAAGGAAGTCTTGGTGATCGGAGGCGGCCCCGCCGGGATGGAGGCGGCCCGCGTTGCCGCCCTCAGAGGCCACAAGGTCACGTTGATGGAGAAGGACAGCGTCCTCGGTGGCCAGTTGAGGGCGGCAGGCTCCTCGCCCTTCAAGAAGGAGCTGCACCAGATGATCGACTGGTGGGCAACTCAACTGCGCAAGGCGAACGTCGACGTGCGCTTGAACGCCGAGGTGACCGCCGACATGCTGCGACTCTTTCGGGCGGACAGCGTGGTGCTGGCCAGCGGCGCAACCCCCCTTCAGCCCCCGATCCCGGGTATCGAGGGCGAGAACGTGATACAGGTGCTTGACTATCACCTCGGGCGGAAACTTCTTCGGGGACAGCGCATAGTGATAGCCGGCGGAGGGCTCTCCGGTTGCGACGCCGCCGTGGAGATGGCCAACGACGGCAAGACGGTCACCATCGTGGAGATGCTGGACGGGGTGGCTCGCGACCTGAACATGGTCAGTCGGGTGTCGCTGTTGCGGCTGCTGGCGGAGAAGGGGATCGAGACCCTGACAGGGCACCGGGTGAAGGAGTTCCGCCCCGGCAGCGTTCTGGTGGAAGGGCCGGACGGAAGCGAGCGGGAGATCGAAACCGACACGGCGGTTGTGGCGCTCGGCGCGCGTCCCAACAACGCACTGGTCAAGGCCGTCAAGGAGAGATGGGACGAAGTCTCCGTCATCGGGGACTCCGCCAGCACCGGAAAGGTGGGCGACGCAGTGCGCGCCGGCTTCGAAACCGGCTGGCACCTGTAGCAGGTAGCTGTCCGTCTAGAGTACTCGGAAGTCCGCCGGACTTCCGAGTACTCTAGAAACCACTCATCCTGCTCTTCCGGCTCCTTTCTCCACGCCTACGCACTTCGAAGGATCTGCTCGATCTCCTCACGGGTGCGCTTCAGCACCTCGCGAATCCGCTCTCGCTTGACCGGGTCGCGCCATACGCCCCCCTGGGATTTGGCGAACATCTTGGTGAAGTCCTTCATGTCGTGGGCAAACAGCTTCATCTCATCCGCGAACTCCCGCACCTCCGCCTCATCGAACCAGGGACCGAGGCGAGAGTGCATCCGCTTCTGAATGTCATCCAGGGTTTCCTTGTGCTCCACCAGGAAAGCTCGACCCTCCTCGGAGATCTCGTAGACACGCTTGCTGTCCTGCTGGCGGCTGGAGACGTAGCTCATGTCCTCCAGCATCTGCAGCGTGGGGTAGACAGCTCCGGGGCTGGGAGAATAGAAGCCTCCAAGCTTCTCCTCCAGGTCCCGAATGATCTCGTAGCCATGGCGAGGTTTCTCCGCCAGCAGACCCAGGATCACGTACTTGAGGTCGCCCTTCTCGAACATCCGCTCCTTGAAGCTCCAGGGCCCAAAGGGTCCTCTGTGCCACATGGTACCCACCTCCGTAATATCACAAGCTATCACGATATATCGTGATAGTATTCTATCGAGGTGGGACTGGGCTGTCAATATCCGGAAATGCACTATAAGGGGGCGTCTTCGTGGCGGCCGTGAGCAGCTGGTGGAGTTGGGGCTACTCTGGGCCGTGTAGTCTGTGAGGAGTCGGACTAAGGCGGGGCGCCCAGTCCGGCTCCTCTCTTGCCACGAAGCGATACCCGAAACCCCTCACTGTCTCGATGTATCGTCGGCTATGGGGCCGCTCGATCTTAGCCCGTATCCTACTGACGAATACCTTGAGATGCGCGGCATTGGCTGGATGCTCCGGCCCCATCAAATAGTCTCCCAGAGATCGCAGCATCACTACCCGACCCTCGTAGCGCACCAGGTAGCAGAGCAGGTTGAATTCCATGGGAGTAAGCTTCACTGTCTCCCCCCGCAGGCTCACCCTCCTGCTTTGGAAATCGATGGACAACTCCCCCCGCATCCATCCCCTCTCAACCCCCATAGACGCCATTTGTGCTCGTCGCAGTACTGCCTTGATGCGGGCTAGAAAAGCCAGGTGGCTCAATGGTTTGCACATGCAGACGTCGGCTCCTGCTTCTAGCCCCCGAACTTCCTCGGCCGCTCTGCACTCCGAGGAGATCATCACCACCGGTACATTGGATCGCTGGCGAATTTCCTCTACCAACCTGTACCCGCTCATGTCCGGCAGTCCGGCTTCCAGGATTACCAGATCGGGCTCCTCTTTCCAAAACGCCTGCATGGCGGTGGCCCCATCCAGAGCCGCGATTACCGTTGCCTCTCTCCATTGAAAACGCAGGCCCACAGATAGGGCGTCGAGGCTATCGGGATCGTTGTCGACAAGCAGGATGTTCGTGTCAGTCCGCCCTTCTCAACTCCATGCTGCTATGGTTCTGACGCCACAGCAGGGCACCGCCTGCTATCCCCAGGATGATCCCGTACAGCGCAGGATAGAACCAGGCAGGCACGATCAACTCACCTCCCGGCACCCGTAGGTAGCCGTTCAGCAGCCGGAAAGCGCTGTACCAGCAGGCACAGAGCAGGAAGGCCGTACCGTCACGGGCACCTCGCCGGAAGAGCCACAGCACGAACCCCACGGCCACCAGGGCAGCCAGCGCTTCGTACAGCTGGGTGGGATGCACCGGAAGAGGGTCACCCCCCAGCGGGAAGACACTTCCTCCCAGCAGCTGGTGGAGATGGGCATTGCTGCCCCTGGGGAAGGTCACTCCCCAGGGCAGGTCGGTGCGAGTACCATAGCAGCAGCCGGCCATGAAACAGCCCACCCTCATCAACGCGATCCCCGCTCCCAGCCCCGGCATGGCCGCATCCGCCATTCGCGGCAGGTCGAGGTCCAGCAGTTGGCAGGCAACCACTCCGACGGCCACCGTCAGGATCAGCCCACCGAACATGGAGAAACCCGCCAGATCCGGGCTCCACAGCCGCCACGGCTCTCGCCGGTAGATCTCGGTTTTGGTCGCGGCATCGAAGAGTCGGGCACCAACCGGAAACGCGACACTCATCGCCACCAGCGCAACGGCCACACGGCGCCAGGGCAATCCGCGGCCCCGGGCCACGGTGAACCCCAGGACCACCGTGGCCAGCACCCCGAGCACCATGAATAACCTGTAGGAGGTGGTGTGCAGCTGCACACCACCTATCACGAGACTGATGGCCGGATGCAAAGAGCAGATCCCCCTACCTGGGCTTCGAGACCGAGAATTGAGCGATCATCTCCATGATATCCATCCCCTCGACCTCGACGGCGATAGTCAGACCACCATCCATTACCAGCGCGCCCTCTTGCTTGGTTACCTTCGCCTCCAGGGAAATCTTGGCGCCCTCTTGCTCGATGTCGGCGGTGATCGTGTCCCCTGAGATGCGGTAGGGCAAAGGTGTTGGCTCCTGCTCGCTCGACGTCCCACTCGCGGAGTCCAGGATCACGATGCCCGTCTCCGCGGTCTCAGGCACGAACTCCATGGTCAAGTCCGAGGGGACTCCCATGTTTTCCTTCATTATCCCCTCGCACTCCTCCTTCTGGATCGTCTGGGGGAACTTGCCGTCGACACCCAGATCCATATCCGGAATGGGGATGTCGCCGCCCACCTTGAAGTCGGTGAAGGCCATGCTGCCCGACCATTTACCGCCCAACTCCTCGGGTCCGATGGCAGCCTCTGCATAGACGGCGCCCGCCAGCATCAACACCCCCAGAAGGGCAAGCCCAACCGAGGCCGCTCTGTGCGATAGGCCGCCACCGCAGCACCACGAGGAAGGGAACGCGCGCTTCAGGACTCTCATCTTTCTCTCCCACCTTCTCTATCTAGGTAGCGCGCCTCGCAACCGGCCCTCGCGGCGTCGGTGCTATAGCCAGCGCTGCCCCGCGCGCAACTATATCCCAAGGGAGTCGGTATTCCTAGCTTCTTCTACCTGATGCCCCCTTGCCCCAACGCGACACTCCCTGCCCTGTCATTCCGAGGCGCCTGCTGAGCAGCGATGCAGCTTACTTGGACTTCGCCACGTTCCACACCCCCATGGCCTCCACCAGGGTCACACTGTTGTCGCCCATCCACATCCGCATGCTGCCGCTGATCTTGTAGCCGCTATCATCCTCGGTCACCTGCCCCTCGAAGTGGGAGCGGGAGCCCTTGATCTCCGAGTCTATGGTCAGCCAGTCGCCTGCCAGGTAGTAGCGAGAAGTCGGGGCGCTCTGCGCACTTCCAACGACCACTGTTCCTCCCTGAGCCGATTCGGGCTTGAAGTCCATGGTCAGCTTCTGGTCCTTGTTCAACTCCTTTTCTGCGCTCTTCTCACACTCTTCCTTGGTGATCACCGTTGGAGGCTTGCTCTCGTCGAAGGGGTCGGGGATGGTGATCGTGTCGGTGTTCACGTTCACTTGTGTGATGGCCATGGTGCCCGACCAAAGCCCCGACAGGTCCACCGGCGAAAGATGTATGACGCTGCAGGCCTTGTTGTCCATCCGGGTCACCTTGACCGACGGCTTTCCGTCCGCCTTCAGCAGGCTCAGGTTCCAACTCACCTCTCCCGCCTTGTCCAGGTGCTTGGTGCTGTCCCCACCTATTGAACCCTCGCCCCATAGCTCGATCTTCACGTCGACGCCTTTGGCCCCAACAGCCCCCACCGTCGCCTTGATCGTGTACTCCATCGGCTTGGAGGTGGTAGCCGCGGCATCGATGGTCCCGAGCTTCAGAAGTGAGTCCAGGGTTGCATCCGCCGGCACCTTTTTCAGATCCTTCAAGACCTTCAGCACTGCGTTGTCCACCCGCAGCAGCTTGCCGCCCACCGCGGCATCTATGGGGATCTTCTTGCCACCAATGTCGGTCTCCGTAGCCGCGGTCTCCACGATGATTCGCTTGATGTCAGCGGCAGTCAGCTCCGGATTGAGGGACTTCAGTATCGCCGCGGTCGCCGTTACCTGAGGAGTGGCGAAGCTGGTTCCACCGTACTCGTTGGACACACGCCCATCCTTGCTCACGCCCGATACCGCCCGGTGGCCGGGGGCCGCCAGCGTGACCTCGAAGTTCGCGTTATTCATGTTGCTGCTCTTCCAGCGCGAGCCGTCGTTGTCCAGGTTTCCTACGGTGATCATGTTGGGCAGGTTGAGTCCGCTGGGATACCGCTTCGCCCCATCCAACGCCTTGCCATTGTTGCCGGCCGAGCACACGAACAGCACCTTTGGGTGGTCCTGCGCCATCTTCTCGAAGAACTTCTTGTAGGCAGCGGCAAGGGCCGGGTGGGCGTTGCTGTTGCCCCAGGAGCAGTTGATGACTGTGACCTTGTTCTCCACCTGCTTTTTAATTGCCACCAGATCCCCGATTGACCATGTCGCGTTGCCGACCGTCATCTTGGTCGGGTCGTTAGGATCGGGAACCGGAATCTGGGTGAGCCCATAGTTGTTGCTGAAGGTGTTCGTCACCTGGACACTGAGCTTGTTGCCCAGGACCGAGGCTACTCCTGCCTGACCTCCGTTGTCTGCATTGGCACCTATGATCCCGGTTACGGCCGTCCCGTGGCTGGCTATGGGATCATCTTTGCCCTGATCATCCTTCTCAGGCTGGGCCAGGTTGTCGTCGGCCTCGGGGGTCGTGAAGTTGTCGCCGAACTCGTCGTTCCCCTTGTACAGCCCGTCGTCGGTGACTCCCACTTGGACATTATTGAGGGTGACACCCGACGCCTTGATGATGTCCCACGCCGCCTGCACGCCAATCATCTGATAAGGGATACCACGGGGCCCGCTGTACACGGGATCGTTGAGCGGGCTGCAGGCAGCGCCCTTTATCTCCACGTCCAGGTAGGCCGCTTGCACTGGAAAGGCCAATTCGACGCCGCTGGCCGCCTTTGCCTTCTCGATGGCAGCAACCAGGTCCGCCTCGGCCTTGGCAGGAACCTCTAGTTGGTACAGGTCGATGTAGGAGAACTCTCCGATCACCGTTCCACTGAGTGTCTTGGCCACGGCCTCGGCATCGCTCTTCTTGAGACCGCTCTTCAGCACGATGCCCACCTGGTTGACGGGCACCTGCCCCCAATCCTTGCTCTCGATGACACTGCTCTTGGTGGGCATCTTGATGGAGGCCGTCCCCAGGTTCGGCTTGGAGGGCGTTGGGCTGGGGGCCGGTGTGGGACTGGCCGCCGGCGTTGGGCTGGCGCTCTTGCCAGGGAGAGAAATGGCAACAGAGGTAGCACCGGCCCCTGAGCCCGAGGGCTGCGACACGGCAGCGCCACCTGAAGGTGCCCCACCGGCCAGCTGTCCCCCAAGCTGGCTCGCCAGGAAGAAACCGCCCCCACCCAGCACCAGCACCGCGATGAAGGCGAGCCCGGCCAGTAGCAGCTTGCTTCCGCCGCCAGAGTTGGACGATTGTGCGAGAGACGGTCTGGGGGACGCAGCCGGCAGCCTCCCGGCAGGAGCAGCCTCGCCAACAGTCGCGCCGCACTTACTGCAGAAGCGCGCGCCCTCGCGAAGATCGGCCTCACAAGATGTACACTTCATCCCAGTCCTCCATGGTTTTGACTAATGGCACGTCCCGGGTGAAACCACCCAGGGATAATCGCTCAACCGTTGTTGCTACTGTTGGAGGGCGACAACCTGAGTGCGCCAGCGCATCAGGCTGGATGTTATTGCCGATGGGTTAACGATAGCGTTGAACAAGGTAACCGCAAGGTGGCCGGATATCGGCCAAATCCCGTTCCTGAAGTGGTCTACTGTATCCCCAGTCTCCATCGAGCCTTTTCTATCGGGTTATAGCCGGGGAGGTAGTGGAACTCGACCTCGCCCAGGGACTCCGGAACCTCGTATTCCCGCTCGAATTCGCTCTCCGCACCTGGAGCCAGCTTACTGTCTTTGGGATTATCCAGCTTGATACCTGTGGTTCTCACCGGGCCGTTTCTCCTGCCGCTATCTTTGTCTAGCCATTGCAGGTTGCTACTGACATCCCCGGATACAGCCTCCTTCCCGATATTCTTGGTCCTAAAACGTAGGACAATGTACTTGTTACCCGCTTTAGGTCCATTAATGTACTCTTTCGTGGCTTTCGCACTGAGCAGTGCAATCTCCAAATCCTCAACTACAGCCTTCTGAGATGCTGCGAGAAGCTCGGGCTGTCCTTTTCCGGATTGTTGTTGCGTCGATGCGGCGTTGCCGGACAGCGGGGCTATATGGACAATGCTGCAGGCATTGTTGTCCATTCGGGTCACCCTGACCGAGGGCTTGCTGTCAGCCTTCAGCAGGGTCACGCTCCACGAGACCTCCCCGGCCTTATCCAGCCGCTTGCTGCTGTTGCCGCCAATGGAGCCCTCCCCCCACAGCTCGATCCGTACGTCGGTGCCCTTCTCCCCAACGGCCCCAACCATAGCCTTGACGGTGTACTCCAGCGGCTTCGAACTGCTGGCCACCGCGTCGATGGTCCCCAGCTTCCGGAGGGACTCCACAGTGGCGTTGGCGGGGACCTTCTTCAGCTCCTTCAGCACCTTCAGCACTGCGTTGTCCACCCGCAGCACCCTGCCTCCCACCGAAGCGTCGATTTGGACCTTTTTCCCGCTGACGTCCGTCTCCGTCGCCGCCGTCTCCACCAGGATCTTCTTGATGTCGGCGGCCTCCAACTCCGGGTTAAGCGACTTCAGCATCGCCACCGTCGCCGCCACCTGGGGACTGGCAAAGCTGGTCCCACCGTACTCGTTCTGCACCCTGCCGTCTTCAGACACGCCGGCAACCACCCTGTGTCCTGGTGCTCCCAGGGTCACCTCGAAGTCCTCGCCGTTCATGTTGCTGGTCTTCCAACGGGTGCCGTCGCCATCCAGGTTGCCCACTGTGATCATGTTGGGCAGGGGTGCCCCGCCGGGCCAGTGGCCGCTGCCCTTCGTGGCCGTTCCATCGTTGCCCGCCGCGACCACGAATACCACCTTGGGATTGTCCCTGGCCATCTTCTCGAAGAACTTTCGATACGCCTGGGCCAGGTCGGCATTGCCCTCGATGTAGTTGCCGTTCTGATCCCTATGATTGGTCCCCCAGGAGCAGTTGATGACCGTTGCACCCTTTTCTATCTGCTCCTTGAGAGCCACCAGGGGACCGATGGAGAAGGTCTGGCCGCCGGACACATACTGCGTGGGATCGTCGGCATCGTCAGGGTCAGGCTCCACGAGAGTCTTTCCGCCATACTTCTGGCCGAACACGCTGGTATGGGTGATCTGCATCTTGCTGCCCAGGGGGGAGGCAATCCCGGCCATCCCGCCGTTGTCAGGGTTTGCCGCGATGATGCCGGTCACCGCCGTGCCGTGCGTGCCATAAGGCTTCGGCTTGCCGTCGGACCCGTTGTCCGGCCAGGCCGCCTTGTCGTCGGAACCCTCCGCGTTCACCTTGACGCCGCCATCGAACTCGTCGTTTCCCTTGTACAGGCCGTCGTCGGTCACCCCCACGTGCACTTCGTTGAGGGTCGCGCCGCTGGCCTTGAGGATGTCCCAGGCATTCTGGACGCCAATCATCTGGTAGGATGACCCATTGGTCCCGCTGTAGACCGGATCGTTCAGCGCGCTGCAACTTACCCCCTTGATGTCTGCCCACAGCTCCATGGCCTGGTTCGGGAAAGCCAGCTCGACACCGCTGGTACCCTTGGCCTTCTTGATAGCCGCCTCCAGCTCCGCCTCCGTCTTCGTGGGTATCTCCAACTGGTACAGGCTCACGTAGGCAACCTCGCCCACCACCGTCCCGCCGAGGGTCTTGGCAACGGCGTCGGCGTCGGATCTCTTCAGGCCATCCTTGAGGACAATCCCCATCTGGTTGATGGGCACCGTTCCCCACGCCTTCGTCTCCACCACCTTGTCCTGGGCATGCCCCTTCACCTGGGCAGTACCAAGCACAGGCCTCGAAGAGGCGGGGCTGGAACCCACACCAGGCAGCGACACGAGTCCAGAGCTGAGGCCAGATGGGGCGCTCCTGTTGAGGGCGAGCATGCCGCCTCCGCCAAGGAGCAGCACGACCACGAAAGCAATCCCCGCGATTAGCACACTGCTGCCGCTACTGTTCCCTGACCTAACCGGCGCGATCGAGGCCCTAGCGGCTCTTTGGCCAGCTGGCCGTCCTGGGCGAGTCGCCTCTCCAGCTATGGCGCCGCATCTACCGCAGAAGCGAGCGCCATAGCGAAGATCGGCTCCACAGGATGTACACTTCAACATAACCCTCCAGATGTGTCTTCCAGTGTTCGCGCTTGAAGGTGACTTCAACCCGACCTACATCCCCCACCGCGGTATCCACACGTGCCTGAGGCGCAGCACCCATCACCGTATGTGTCCACCCTCCTGCAACGGGTGAACTCGCCCGCGGTCCCGATGGAAAGGCAATTAAGTCTAGTTATCCTCGAAGCGAGACGAGAAGAATTCCTCCTCCCACCACCATCAACAAGAGACTCGTCATACTGAAGGAGAGATCGTCGCTCACCGCGTTCATGGGAGGGTAGAAGGACAGGTAGCGCACCTGCACGGTGCTACCTGTCCTCGGAGGAAGCTTCTCTCCCTGAGGGAAATCGAACTTCCCTGAGAAGGACTGGCCATTGGAGGCAGTGAAGGCATACTTCACAGGGTAGACATACTCGTATCGCTTCTTGTCCCCAACGGTGAAGCCACTGCTCTGTCTCTGCCGGGCTCCCACCTCGGTAACCACCCCTGATCTGGTGTCGCCCACAACCAGGAGCAACCCCTGGCTGAGGCCGAACGCCAGGATTACCAGCCCGAGAAGGATCATGCCCACCCGTTTCAATACTCCCGACCCACCACCCGGAGAGGATACAGTAGCCGACCTCTTCCGAGCATGGCGAGCCGTCACGACAGCTACAAGATCCTGCTCGGCGCCGCTCGACTCTCCATGACGGGTGCCGCAACGGGCACAGAAGATAGCTCCAGCCGGCAAAGCGGCACCGCAATGATGGCAACACGCATCACCATCACCAGCTATATCGGCGCCACAAGAGCCACAGAAGCTGCTGCCCCGAGGGCGTTCCGCTCCGCACGAAGGGCACTTCATTGTCCAATCCTCCATCTCCAGTGAGGGCGATCTTGGAAGCCTGGAATAGGCCGATCATGAAGATCAAAGACCGCTATGGACAGAGTATCCCCCCGGGGTTAACGGGGCGGTTAACAAAGGTAGACACAAGGTAACCACACCATCGCCAACCACAACGCCAGGACTGGATGACATCACCGCCTCAGTGGCCGATCGAGAGCATGTGAATTAGGATCAGGTCATGGGCAATGTGTGCCTTGTCCGCCCCTCGGAACTCCAACTCGAACTCGCCGTGGCCCGTGCCAAGGACTACCTTGCTGCTGGCAAAGAAGCCCCGACCTGTCAACAGTCCGGAGTCATCCTCAGCCGCTACAGTATAGATCCGGCTGTATGGTATCGAGACTATGGCCTTCATCTTCCGGAGGAAGGCCTTGTCGTAAATGATGACCCGCTTGCTGGTGATGCCGATGAAGCCGGTGCCTCCGCCCTTCATGTCGAACACCGCGTCGATGGTCTCGCCTGGTAGGAGGCCCGACTGGATCTTCTGCAGTTGGTCTGGCTTGTCGAATAGAACCTGGGACAACGGATGCCTCCTCAAGTCTTGACGTATATCCATATTGCGGGAGATGGTGGATGCTTTAGACGACCTCTGTTATCGGATCCAGAGACCTCTGTCTCGCGAGGCGCCTGCGGCACCAGCACAGCCCATCATCATGTTCAATTGTGTACCCGCACATGGTAGACTGGAACACTGGGAAGGGTCCATTACGCTATTCCTACCCAAGTACATGAGGTCAGGTGCTGATGATGATGGATGGCAGCCAGTTCTGCGACCAGTGTGGCAGGCCCGTGGCGACGGGAGCTCGTTTCTGTGGCGGTTGCGGGGCCGCTCAGCCCCTGGCGCAGCCCCCGATGGAGACCTCTAGTCGAGCATCCGCGTCCAGGGGGCTGTTGTTGCCTCTGCTAGGAGGAGCAGCGGCTGGCTTGGTAGCCCTGGCACTGCTGGTCACGGTGCTGTTGCCAAGGTTGTCAGGGAGCAACAGCGAGACGCTGGCGTCGGCACCAACGCCCGTAGCTCCCGCCGCACCGACCGCCCAGCCACTGGCGCTTGCCCCAACCGCGCTGCCAGGCGCCACGACAGCAGCCCCATCCGTCGCGGCCACACCTGCCGGAGCACTCGTGGCCCTACCCAAGGCAGCCACGTCCACATCGCTCCCCCTGCCCTCACCGACGCCTTTGAAGCCAACCGCTACCAAAGTGCCCAGCCCCACCGCTCCCCGACCTACCCCTACGGCCATCCAGGCCAGCGGGGGCAGCGCGCAGAAGGCTGCGTCCATGGAAGGCTACCTCCCTCGTCCGGGGCTCAAACTGCTGTTCCACGAGGTCTTCCCCGACGGCGAGGAGGCCGACGTGGAAGTGGTATCGGCCAAGGTGGCCGAACCGGTAGCGGTTAGCGTGCTTCGAACCATCCTGGACGCCGGGCAACCGGTGGCCCAGTTTGTCGAGCACTACGTGGTCGGAAACGACGGCATCCTGGTGATTCCCGACGACAACCCCGTGGACGGCTATCCGTGGCTCGGACGCAACCTGACCAAGGGCGCACGATGGGAAAGGGACGGCATAATCTACACGGTGGTGGACACCGGTGTCCGTGTGGACCTGGGCTTCATGATGGTGGAGAACTGCGTGGTGGTGGAGCACGACAACACCGTGGTCGAGTTCCGCGAGACGGTCTACTACGCTCCCGGCCTCGGCCAGGTTCTGGCCAAGGATCCCGGAGGTAACATACATCTCCAACTGAACAGCATCACCTCAATAGGCGAGAAACAGGCAGCCGACCTGGTTCGTCCCCTGGCTCCCAACAGTGGGAGGGTCAGACCCTGAGGACACGTCGGGCGACTCTGCCTCGCTTCCCATGTCCGATAGCGCGCTCGCTTTAGCGGCGCGCTATCGGACATGGATACGCCGGATTCTCCACCAAGCGATCCTTCTCCTACTTCATCTCGTACAGGTCGAAGCCCTCGTAGCGGGTGGACTTCCCCGCGATACCGCTGGAGCTCATGAAGTTGGCGGCCGGCAGGGCACCAACACCACCCGCATCCCCAACGGGCTACTGCTTGGTCGCCTTCCAGCTACCCTCTATCTTCATGGTCTTGCTCTTGTTAATGCCGGTGGCCGGGCCTTCGCCCTTGAAGGTGCCCTCGATGTCGTAGCTGTTGCCCTTCTTACTGGCCTTGCCCTCGAAGGTGAACTTGCCGTCGTCCACCTTCCCCTCGATGGTCACCTTGTCCCCCGAGACCTTGTAGCTGAGCTTCTCGCTGCTACTCATGGACATGCCCCCACCGAGCGCGACGGTTCCAGCGTCCTTGGAATTCCCATCGAAGGTGAACTGCATGGGGATCGACATGCTCTTGACCGCCTTCATCTGCTCGTCCAGCGACTTCTGCTCCTCCGCCGTCGCTCCGTCGATCTTGGTGCTCCCGAGGCTCATAGAGCCGGTCCACTTGCCCGCAACATCCACCGGATCGCCACCTAAGCCTGGCAAAGATATGGAGGGCAGAGATATGCCGAATGGCCCGCCCCCCGAAGATGGCGCCTTGGTGGGAACCGCGGTCGGGATCGGCTGAGTCTTCGCTCCGGCCTGCGTCTGGGCGGAGGGCATGCCGGGGATCTGGGGCTGGAACAGGGCGCTGGCCACGACCATTATCAGCCCCAGCACGGCTATCACGCCTGCCACAGCCGTCAGCACGGTGTTGGCGGGCTTCGCCGCGAAGCCCCCTGCTTTCATCCGCTTGACGCTGCTTCTGGCCACCACATAGGTGCCGGCCGCCATGTCGCCGATGCGCCGCTTCTGCTTGCCTGTTGCCACAAGGATGATGCCCAGCAGGTAGAACAGGGGCAGGGCATCGATGATGCGCAACACGTTTCGGATCAGTGCCCGGGCGAACCCCGGCCTGTTGCCGGCGGCATCCACCACGCGGATGCCCAACAGCAGCTTGCCCACGGTTCCACCCAGGTAGCCCTCCATCAGCACCATGTAGCCCATGCTCAGCAATGCCGACAGGGCAGCAGGCCACCCCTGCAGATTGAAGGAGGCTTCGAATCCGGAGGAGGCCGTGGCGGATGTGCTTCCGAACTGGGAGGCCAGGGCGATAGCCAGGATCAGGTACAGAACCCCGTCGATCAAGGCCGCCATGAAACGAGGCATGACCCCCTTGTACTGAACGCCATCTAAGGCCCCGCTAAACTGCGGAGGTGGTGTCCCGGCCCTGGCCTTTGGTCCATTCGACGATGGACCCGCCGAATCGGGACGCGTCCCGCAGTTGGGACAGAAGGCATCGGCCGGACCCAATTGGGAGCCGCAGCTCAGGCAGTAGCGAGCCCGCGCCGAGGCTTGCTGAGCCGGAGGAGGGGCAAATCCCCGTGCGGCCGTGGGAGCAGCGGATTGCGGCACAGCCATCACCGTGGGCGCCGCAGGAGCATTGACCTTCGCCCCGCAACTGGAGCAGAAGGCTTCTGAGGGCCCCATGGAGGCCCCGCAGTTGGCGCAGAACTGGGACATCGGAGCAGCTGCCGGCGCCTGGGAGGGAATGCTCCCCTGGACGCGGGTCCCGCAGTTGGTGCAGAAGGTCTCTCCCGGCACCAGATCGGTGCCACATTTGGCACAGCGAAGCGTGGCCGGCCGCGGCGTCGGTATTGGTGGCGGCGGTGCCGTCTGCTGAGGCTGCGGCGTCGATTGCGTCGGTTCCAGCCGAAAATCCGTGCTTGGCTGAGGGGCTGCTAGGGTCTCGTCCGGAGCGATTTCCATCTCCGCCGCGAGGGCGCCCCCGAGATCAGGCTGTTGAGAGGTTTCGTCCACCACTTTGGCGAGAGATGCCGAATCTTGTGGCTCCGAGGGCTGCTGAGAAGGCGCGGCGGCCACGACGGTCGCGCCGCAGTGGTGGCAGAAACGGGCATCGGCGGCAAGTTCGCCGCCACAGGCTGAGCACTTCACGATATGTACTCCTTTCCTACCGATACGTCAGACGGCCTTCCACCCGACGGCTGATGTTTTGGTTGTTACGAAAGTACTCCTCCAGTACGTCGCGTATGGAGGTGGCCACCACCCTGGGCTCGGAAAGCTCCGCCAACTCCTCCGAAGTCACGTTCAGGAAGCTCGCCGAGTTCCGGTAGTGGTAGTCGGGCAGGCCGAGCGTGTAGCGACAGCCTTCCTCCACCGGCTCCCCACGGAGTGTCAGGGACTCCAACCGCTTCCCCCGCTCGTCGTAGATGGCCTCAAGACCACCGTTGACCTGATAGCACTCGCCCTCGCCCGTTCGGTTCTCTGGCCGCATAACGTGATCGAAGATCCTCTTCAACTGGCTGCCGGTGACCGTGAAGCGGGTCAGCGCCTCGTCGAAGCCGTAGCAGGCCAGGAAGCTGCCCAGGGTAACCACCGGACCCAACTCCGCCGACCGTATGAAGCCGCTCCCCACCAGCACCAGATCCAGGCCTGTACTGTCAGCCAGGGCATCCGCCGTGAGGTTGCCCAGAGGAGTCTCAACCACCCGGCTGGGGTGGACCAGCTTCTCGGCGAAGCGGCCTATGATGGTGTTGTACTTCCGATCCACCACCTGTTTGAAGGACTCTATGTAGGCCTGAAGCTCGCGATCTGGCTCCGCCGTGCCCTCGTTGATTGGCACCAACTGCCAGTTGTACTCCACCACACGGTTGGTGTCGTCGTCCACCACCAGGTCGAACCTCCCAACCTGGTCGGTCCCAACTCCCGCCTGAGCTATCAGGACACCGTTGACCAGGGCCGGACGCTCCAGCATGGTGTGGGAGTGCCCGCCGATGATCAGGTCCACGCCCCAGCGGGGATCAAGCATGCCGGCCAGTTCCAGGTCCGATTCGTACCCGATGTGGGTGAGCAGGATGGTGAGATCGATGTCATCACGCTTGTAGGCGTTGCAGATCCGCCCCACCTCGCTGCTGGCCTCGGCCAGGGTTATGAAGCTGGAGATTCGCTCGTCCTTGGCGATGTCCGCCAGGATCTTCTCGGTGATGATGCCTATGATCAGGACGTCCAAGCCGTCGACCCGCAGGATGTGGAAGGGCTTCATCAGCCTCTTGTTGTACGGCTTGAGATATAGGTTCGCGTTGACAATGGGGAAGTTGGCCAGCTTCTCCAGGAACAGCAGGTGTGGGAGGCCATAGTCGAACTCGTGATTCCCCAGACAGACCGCGTCCGGTGCCAGGTAGTTCATGATCTCGATGGTGGAACAGCCCTTGTACTCCGTGTCGATGATCGAACCCTGTACCATGTCGCCAGCGATGAGGTACAGGATATTCTCTTCCTCGGCCCGTACCCGGTTGAGATAACCGGATAGAAGGGCGAGCCCGCCAGTTAGCTTGCCCTCGGCTCCCCTGGCCTCGGCCAGGAAATCGCCGTGCATGTCGTTGGAATGCAGGATGGTGAACTTCTTCGTTCTCAGCGGCCGCCTCTCAATTCGCCTTTGAGACTCTCGGGCAGATAGTATGGGGATGGGGACAAGCCCATGGCGCGTTCTTCAGAGGGATCGCGATCCTCAGCGGGAATCTAGCATCTCAAGATAAATGTCCTGGTTGCCAAGGGTTGACCGAAGGTAAACAAGAGGGAGCTACTGATCCTTCGGTGGCGGCACGAACCTATAACCAAGGCCCCTTTGGGTCTCTATGTATCGAGGGCCACCCTCGGGCTCTATCTTCGAACGGAGACGGCTTACGAAGACCTTCAACTGCGCCGTCGTCGCTCCGTACGCCTCGCCCCACAGCTGGTTGATAAGGGCCTGGTGTGGCACCACCCTTCCAGCATTGCGCACCAAGTGGTAGAGCAGCTTGTACTCTACCGGCGTGAGCCTTACCCTCTCCCCCCGCAGAACAACCTGCTGACTCTGGAAATGCACTGTCAGATCCCCCGCCACCAGATCCGGCACACTGCGCAGGGGGGGTGGCATCTCCGCCCGGCGCAGGACGGCCCTGATCCTGGCCAGGAGTGCCATGTGGCTGAACGGCTTCACCACGTAGTCGTCGGCGCCCAACTCCAAACCGCGAACCTGGTCGATCTCCTCACCACGTGCTGTGAGCATGACCACCGGCACGTCGGAGACCTGCCGGATCTCCTTCAACACCTCGTAGCCATTCTTGCCCGGCATTGTCACATCCAGCAGCACCACATCGGGAAGCTGATCGAAGAAGACCCGGATCGCCTCATCACCACTGCGCGCGCTGAGGACGGTGGATCCCTGCCACTGCAGCTGGAATCCTAAGCGCAAAGCCTCCAATATCTGCGGGTCGTCGTCAACTACCAGTATCTTCATCGAGTCTTTCCTTAGCCCCATCGGGATACGACCAGTGTACTGGTAGGGCCATCTTGAAGATTGCCCCCTTCGCGGTCCCGCCCTCGACCCAGAGCCGGCCGCCGTGAAGCTCTGCCGCGGCCCGGGCTATGGGCAGCCCCAACCCGCTCCCACCGTTCAAACGGGCTACCCCATTAGCGGCTCGGTAGAAGCGGTCGAAGATGAGTTCCCGCTCCGCCTCCGGTATTCCGGGTCCATCGTCTGCCACCGTGAACAGCACATCTCTGTTCTGCCTCTCCAGGGCAACCCGCATTGTACCCCCTGAAGAACCATATTGGTGAGCGTTGGTAAGCAGGTTGATCAGGGCCCGCTCCAGACGCCTACCATCCGCCGGGATCACCAGGGGGCCGGGCGGTAGCTCCAGCCGCACCTTCTGGTCGCGGCCGGCCGCCAGCGGCTCGATGGTCGACACCGCTCGCAAGGTCAACTCCCGCAGGTTGCAGGGCACCGCCCTCAGTTGAATACGTCCTGCTTGGAAGCGCTCCAACTCCAGCAAATCCTCCACCAGACCGGCCATTCTATCCGCGGCAAGGTCTATGTTCACCAGCATGCGGTGGAGCGGCTCGGGCATCTCCGCCGGCTCGTTGGCCAGGACAACACCCACGGAGGCCTTGATGGCGCTGAGCGGCGTCTTCAGGTCGTGGGAGACGTTGGCGAAGAACTCCTCCTTCTGGCGCTCCAGCTCTCTCTGCTCCAACTCCCTGTGCTTCCTCTCGGTGATGTCCCGATAGGTGAGCACCGCCATCTCCACCCGACCCTGCTCGTCCAAAAGGGGTGCCCCCACTGCGCTGACCCAGCCGGCTTCTCCGTTCGGCAGTCGCACCTGGATCTCATCGCCGTCCACTCGCTCGCCTGCCAGCACCCTTTCCAGCAACAGTCCGGCCCGTGGCTGGGCGTTGACCTCGCGAACTTCCAGCCCCGCCAGCATCCGAACCAACTCACCGTCTGCCTCCCTTGCCCTGCGTAACCCCAGCAGCAACAGCCCGGCACGGCTGGCATCCATCAGCCTCCCGTCGGATCTTACTATGAAGATCGCATCGGAGATGGTATCGAATACCGTCTTCATCATCGCCCAGGGTGCCACACTCATCCCCAGGATGGGGTAATGGAGCATGGCCCAGAGGAAACCGATTGGGATGAGGCCAACCCCAGCGATGGCCACCTCGGCGGGTAGGATGTAGCGCCGGAACAGCAGGTAGGGCAGCAAGCTGCCGAACAGGTAGAGCGCTGCCGCCGTTGAAGCGGCCAGCAGAACCGATCCCATCCGCCTGTGCAGCCTGGGTGCCCCAGTGAGAAACGGCCACACCATGGCCAGGAGGCTCACTACCAGACTAACAGCCATGTAACTGTAGCCCAAGGGCTTCACCACGGAGTAAAGGTCCGGCTGCTGCCAGACAGAGACGCCGTACAGGGAGAGGATAGGCAACGGGGCGAGGGCAAGAGCCCAACGCAGGGGTCGCCAGCGCTCCAGGGGAGTGGTGAGGAAGAAGAGGACGAATGCAGCCATACCCAGCTTCGAGCCTACCCACTCAAGGGCAAGTGCCCAGGGATGGCCGTTGCCAATGGCGGGAAAGGCCATGAATGCTATTGCGGCGCTCATGGCGAGCAGGGCGAAGATGGTAGCAGGTTTCCGATCCAGGGCGCGGAGGAAGATCCACAGCCCTGCCGCCGCGAACTCCAGCCCCAGGCAGAACAGCACATAGTCCGTGGCGATAGGCCATCGCCGGGAGAGCGGTAACTGCTGGCCGCTCCTGTCCCCCTGAAGAAAGCGAACAGAGGCCCATGCCACAGAGCCCTCTGGCGGTTCCGCCAGCAGTATGGAGTCGCCTGGTCGCACCCCTGCCTCGTATAGGTAACCGCCGGGCATGACCCACTCCGCTCGCTGGGAGCCATCGCTCTGAGGCGCAAGAGTCACCCCTAACACCGGGCCTTCAGCTGCGGTCCTTAAAGACAGAATCGCAAGAAGAAACAAGGCAACCGCGAGAGCAGCTACGAGCCGGGCGCGCGTCGTCTTTGGAACGGAGGTCTTCTCCACTCTGGTGACCCTCGGAGCAACGTGAGGGAGGGGTGCGGCCGGCCCTTGCACGCAAGTCACAAACCCGGCAGCAATTGCCAGCTACTGCACCATTGTACTCTCAATCACGATCCCTCACCAGCGTATCCCCCCGCTCCCATTCTGACCTCCCTCCACTGTCACACTGAATCTCCCACCCTGTCATGCTGAGCGTGGAGCGAAGCATCTCCTGTCAATGGAGACCCTTCATCCCCCCACTCACGACGACAACAAAGGGGCACTCAGGGTTTCTGTGAGGAGAGCTATCCCGCCACCTGCAGGTCATCCGCCAAGATCTCAGCACCGCTGGCATCCCGGGCTATGCGCTCCGCCTCGGCACGATCGGCCACACTGGCTACCTTGCCCTCCAGGTGGATCACACTGCCGATCACAATGACGGAGATGCCCCCGGCCTTGATACCCAGTTCCTCCCTGAGAGCGCATACGACCCGCTGCGCGAGCAGCGCCTCCTGCTGCGCGAGCGGCGCGGACTGTACGGCCCCGCGCGACCTCAGGAAGCCGGCGCTCCACTGGATGACAGACATTTCCGCGCTGCTCTTGACGTCTGATGCCCAGCCGGACAACGGTTCAGGCAGCCTTTCCGACTCCTGAATCGCCCGCCACAACACCCCACCCAACCCCGCCATGGTAAGCAACCTTATCAATCCCACGGTTCTCTTCCTCCACAGAAACAGGTTCACGAGAGATGAGAGCGCGCAAGGGGCATACCATCGGGAAGGCGACCCGCTTGCCGGCCCGCCTTTTCGGCAGTACCATAGAGGCAGGTGATCCTCACAACACCCCCTGTTGGATCCGGTCTCGATTTGGAAAGACAATCCTCTAACCATCGAAGAGCTGCCAGGGGCGGCAGCTTGCCCAACAGCAACCCGTCCAGCCGAACCCGCGGGCACCCATCGTCTCGAAGGGAGTTAGCGGCGGCCGTGGAGATGGAGCCGTCGAGTCATGCCATCCCAGCTCGTGGGCGGCGCGATGCTTCCCCTACAGCGCAGGTCACCAGACGGCGAGGCGGTCTCCCCCCGGCGACCAAGCTGATAGCCTATGGGCTGCTGCTCTTCTTCGTCGCGCGGGTGGCCACCATGGCCTGGGAGGCGGTGCAGATCCGCCGCGCCGAGCTGTACGCTGAAAGGCAGGTGGCTGTCGAAATCCCCTTCCAGCGGCTCCCCGTCCTGAAGCCCGGCCAGGACGGATGGAGAGACGCGACGCTCCTCTCGGCGGTCGAGAAGGCAGTGAACCCTGGGGTCGGCAACGTCAGTGTGTACGTCAAGAGCCTCAACACAGGGGCCATGGTCTCCATCGACGATGATTCCCTGTTTCCTTCGGCCAGCCTCTTCAAAATACCCATCCTGGTGGAGCTGCTTAGGCAACAGGGGATGGGCATCCACAACATGGACACCAAGATCCAGCTTCAGCAAAGACACTGGGTAGACGGCGCTGGCGTACTGCAGGCGCGCATCGGCGAGGAATTCACCGTCCGGGAGTTGACGGAGCTGATGATCCAGGTAAGCGACAACATAGCTGCTCTGGCCCTCCTGGAGCTGGTGGGGGTGGACAACGTAAACCTCACGCTTCAAGCCAACGGACTGGAGAAGACCCGACTCCGTATCGGCCAGCCTTCTCAAGACTGGGGAGGCCAACCCGGCGAGAACAGCGTCACGGCCAGGGAGATGGGGATCCTGCTGGAGAAGGTGGCTACTGGGAAGCTGCTCAGCGAGTCGGGCTCCAAGGAAGCGCTGCACCTGCTGAGCCTGAAGCAGCAGGTTGCCTGGCTCCCGGCACTACTCCCCCCCAACGTAACCGTCGCCCATAAGAGCGGAGAACTGCCCCACCTGCGCCACGACGCGGGTATCGTCTACGGCCCCAGGAGCCAGTTCGTGGTGGTGGCGCTCACCTCAGACCTTACAGACCACGATGCCGCCGCCGATTACATCGCACGCATCGCCAGGGTAGCCTACGACTACTTTGAAGTAGGGAAGCGATAGTTGGGTTGAAAGTGTGAAAGTCCCAGCAGGAAGGCCAAGCACGAAGGCTGCTATAATAGATATTCTGGCTGGCCTCAGGCCAGCGTCAATCCCGATTCAGGAGTCCGAGAATTGGAAGACCAGTCCCAGAAGGAGACGACCCAACCCCAGCCTGAGGAGCGGCCCGCCGAGGCAGCCGAGCAGGCAACCCCTCCCGCCGCGGCTGAGACGGGTGTGGAGCCCCAGTCCACCGCGGAACCCCAGGCAGTTGAGCCAACGCCCGCTTCCGAGGCCGCAACCGCTCAGCCCACCGCCGAACCCCAGAAGCCGAAGCCCCAGGAAGCCCCTACCGCAAAGCCCACCGGTCCCCGTCTGGGAGATCTGCGCCCAGGCAGCGTCGTGGAGGGAAAGGTGACCCGGATCGAACGCTACGGTGCCTTCGTCGACCTTGGCCTGGTGGAAAGACGGGACGGCCTGGTGCACATCTCTGAACTCGCCCCCTACCGAGTGCGACGGGTAGAGGACGTGGTCAAGGTGGGGGACAATGTGCGTGCCCGTGTCGTGTCCGTGGACATGGGGCGAGGCAGGATCGCCCTTTCCCTCAACGATGTGGACGCTCAGCACTACGATGCCGAAGCCGCTGCCCGCAAGGAAGAACCGATGCTCACCAGCATGGCTATCGCCTTCGATCGAGCCTACGGTCAGCAGCGGGAGAAGCAAGGGGAGAGCGGCGGTGCATCGAACCGAGGCGACAGAGGCTCCAAGGCCAGGCGCGACCAGGAAATGCTGATGGAGAAGCTGCGCACCTCAAAGAAATAGTGGGCTGCCGGGTCGTGCAGAGAAGTCAAACGCTCTAGAGTAACGCATCGAGAGGAATCAGCGGGGCTATCCCTTGCCTTGACGCTCCTTGTGGTGGGTGCTAGCATGCGGTTCTAGCTGCATCGTCATCACACTTAGCAAGGAGGCGTAGGTGCTCACCCCTGCAGACGTCAAGGGCATCATCGCCGCTATCGTCACTCCCTTTGACGAGAACGGCCAGATCAGCGCCCCGGCCATCGAGACCATCACCGAGTACCTGGTCGCCAATGGCGTCCACGCCATCATGACCACGGGCGGCACCGGTGAGTTTCCCCATCTCCTGCGCGACGAGCGGAAATACGTTGCCCGACTGGTGGTTGAGCAGGTCAATGGGCGGATTCCCGTCATCGCCGGCACGGCGGCTTGCAGCATCCAGGAGACCCTGCTGCTGACGGACGATGCCTGCGAGGCCGGCGCGGCCGCAGCTATTGTCGTGGCGCCCTACTACTTCAAACTTCCCGAGGACTCCCTCTATGGCTACTACATGGAGATAGCCGACCGATGTGCTCTACCGGTTGTCCTGTACAACAACCCCCTCTACACCGGCAACAACCTTTCGTCGGCCACCATGGCTCGCCTGGCCGACCATGAACGGATCATTGGGGCGAAACAGAGCAACGACAACATGGGAGAACTGGTGGAGTTGGTCCGGCTGAGTGGGCAGAAAATGGCCGTCACAACCGGCATCGACAGTCAGTTCTATCCCGCCCTTTGCATAGGGGCGACAGGTATATTCTCCACCGCCGCCTCGGTCATTCCCAAGCAGATGGTGGAGCTGTACGACCTCTTCCAGCAAGGGAAACAAGCGGAAGCTCTCAAGCTGCACATGCGGCTCCAACTGCTCAACCGATTCCTCGAGTACGACCCGGGCTACGTTGCGCCGGCTAAAGAAGCTCTGACTATGCTGGGCTACCCCGCCGGACCGGTTCGTCGTCCCCTGCCCGACCTCACCGAAGAGGAGCGCAGAGGGGTGCGCGAGGCCCTGGTGGAGCTGGGATTGCTCAAAAGCTAGTGTCCGCCAAATTGGTTTTGATGGGTCGCTGAAGGCGATCCAATGCTGGGAGCGCGCTCCCAGCGCAAGACAGATGTAGCCGCAACCTTTAGGTTGCGCGTAACCTGTTGGATAGAGGCTGCACCACCAACAGGTTACGCGCAGGCTGAAGCCTGCGGCTACGCCTAATTGGGATCGATCACCTCCCCCTGCCTCACCCTCCCACGCTACCCTCTCACCGGTGCCCCTCTTCACCCACGTCGGTGAACCGTGCCGGCGGCCTCCTCCCATGGTACGGGGGATGCGACTAGCAGACGTCCAACCTCGGCTGGACCGGCTGATGCCTATATATATATGCTATTGACGGTAACTATCATAGCAACTATACTGTGGTCACTCGGAACGGTCTTGGCCGCCGAGACTACGCTAAGCGCTACTTTGACAAAGGAGTTGGTCCCATGGCCGGCACCAATAACCGCACAACCCTAATAACCGACCCCCCTATAGCTCAACTCCTATTCAATGACACCCGCCTGTCCTGGCTGTGGCTCATTGCCCGCCTCTACGTGGGCTACTCCTGGCTCACCTCGGGGTTGGGCAAGATCACCAATCCCGCGTGGACGGAGACAGGGGAGGCCCTACGCGGATTCTGGGTCACCGCCGTCCAGATTCCTGCCCAAGGGAGACCACCGGTGACCTTCGACTGGTACAGGGACTTCCTGACCTTCCTGCTGAACGGCGGACACTACGTCTGGTTCGCCAAGTTGATCGTCTTCGGAGAGCTCGCGATTGGCACGGCCTTGATCCTGGGTGCCTTCGTGGGCATCGCAGCTTTCTTTGGCGCCTTCATGAACTGGAACTTCCTGATGGCAGGTACCGCCAGCATCAACCCGGTCCTCTTCACCCTGTCGATCCTGCTGATATTGGCCTGGAAGACGGCAGGCTACATCGGCCTCGACCGTTGGCTCTTACCTCGCCTCGGCACCCCTTGGGGACCAAACATAGTGACTCGCCAAGAGGTGGAGGAGGCAAAACCTCGCGAGGACATAGATAGGGATAGAAAGAGACCGGCGGCATAGCCTCCTCGCTGGTTCGATTCCTGCAGACCGTGCCTCGGCTGCAGGAAGTCACCTGAGCGGAGGCGTGTTCCCTTGGCGAAGAAGGTGCTGATAGTTGAGGATGAACCAGAGGTCCAGGAGATCGAGAGGGTGGTCGTGGAGGACCTCTTGGGATGCGAGGTTACACTGGCCTCCAGTGGAGAGGAGGCCCTGGAGTTGGTCTCGGGAGCGACCCCCGACCTGGTGGTGCTCGACCTGCTGCTGCCTGGTATCGATGGCTTCACCGTAGCGGAGCGGATGCGCACACAGCCAAGGTTGGACGGGACTCGCATCTTGGCATTGAGCGGCTTAACTCGACAAGAGGACAGGGAGAGAGCCAAGGCCGCCGGATGCAACGACATCTTGGACAAACCCTTCGACCTGGACGACCTCGTGAAGAAGATCGAGGGTCTCGTCGGTGCCTGCACGTCAACCGGCTAGTAGATGGTATAATCCACGGGAAGATGGAGGTCAAGCTAAGAAGAGGAGGTTCACAGGACTGGATTCTCAAGCCCTCGCCAGAAAGATAGTCGACGTCGCTTCCGACAAGCAGGCAGTCGACATCGTGTTGCTTGATCTCCGCGATGTCTCTCTCATTGCGGACTACTTTGTGATCTGCAATGGCACGAGTGATCGACAGATCAAGGCCATCGTCGACGACATCCGGGAGACCCTCCATCGGGAAGAGAAGCTGAAGCCGCTCCAGATGGAGGGAACGCCCGATTCAGGCTGGGTCCTGCTGGACTACGGTAGCGTCGTGGTCCACGTCTTCTCGCCCGAGCTGCGCGAATACTATCGCCTGGAGAAGATCTGGTCCCAAGCCATCCCTGTACTGCGCATCGCCTAATAGCTGTCAGCAGTCAGCAATCAGCCGTCAGCTATACCGTGAATGCTGACGGCTGATTGCTGACTGCTGACAGCTATTTACTCCGAGATCCACCTGTCCGTGTCTCGCCCCCAGCTTACCAACTCCTCATCCTTGAACCATAGAGCCACCTCGTTCTTCGCCGTCTCCGGCGCGTCGGAGGCGTGCACGAGGTTCCTCCCGATCTCCATCCCGAAATCGCCACGGATAGTGCCGGGCGTCGCCTGCACCGGATTGGTGGACCCCACCGTCGATCGCACCGCGGCGATAGCGTCCTTGCCCTCGAAGACGGCCACCACCACCGGGGACGAGGTGATGTAGCGGATCAGCCCCTCGAAGAAGGGCTTCCCCTGGTGCACGGCGTAATGGCGCTGCGCCAGCTCCGGGCTCACGGCCATCATCTTCAGGCCAACCATCTTGAGGCCGCGGGTCTCCAGCCGCTTCAGGACCTCACCTATGAGGCTGCGTTGCACTGCATCAGGCTTCACGATTACCAGTGTTCTCTCCATCTCGCTCCCTGTCTCTATCAACAAATTTCGCGCAAGCCACGGGAAGGCCCGACAGCTTACGACGTAGTGGTCTTGGCCTGGCTCTCCAGCGCCTTCAGATACTGCTCCATGGCCAACCGCAGCTTCCCCTCTGTGGCAAGGGCGTCCCCTGCCAACCAGCGGAGCCGCGGATCCCCCGGAGACTCCTCCGCCATACCGAGAGCGGCGATCCGAACCTCCGATGCGACGCCAGGATCCGCCTTTAGGGCCTTGCGGAACTCGGCCGCGGCCAGGTCGTAACAGTGCTGGGACAGACGGGATCGCCCGGAGACGAGGTGCATACTCGCATCCTCCCCAGGTTGCTGACTCGCCCCCTCGGATGCCTCCTCGGAACCCCGAGCCCCGCGGTCCCTAACCCATTCCCCATCCACCTCAGCATGCGGCAACTCCAGGGTCTTGGCCTCATCCGCATCCTCTGCCCGAGCGTCTGGCTCCGGTTCCGCACCCTCTGGAGGAGACTCAACCTCTTCAGGCACCTCCACCAACAAACCGGTAGGGGGAAGGGTGAGCCCCGCGCTCTCGAAGATCCTCCCGGCCACTCCATTGCCCGGGTCAAGCCTCCATGCCTTCTCCAACAGAGGAGACAGCGCAGACTCGCCCTCGGCTGCGGCAGCGCCTGCCCGCAGCGCCAGCGCCTTGAGGCAAAGGGGATTCGCGGCCAGGATCTCCCCGGCCACCTCCCCAGCTTCTCTCCTCCTGGCGGCCATCCATAGCGCCTGCGCCAGCCCCAGCGCCACTGCCGTCGGGTCCAGGGCATTCTCCAGTGCCACTTCGAAGAGGGGTACGGCCTCTCCAGCCATTCCATCCCCCAACAGGCGGCGAGCAATAGCATGCTTGGAGAGACGCGGGTCGGCCAATCTGGACCCTTCGGCCTGAGCCTGCAATCTGCGGACCTCTCCCGCCAACTGATGGTTGCCGGGATGGATCTCCAAAGCCAGGGTAAAGTGTCCTAGCGCCTCGGATAGATCGCCTCTGCCTTCGGCAATGAGGGCCAGGCCAGAACGGGCCAGGGTGTTCTCCGGATCTACCCGTAGGAGGAAGCGGAACAGCCTCTCAGCCTCGCCCCACCGCCCGCACTCAAGATGAAGCTGGCCCAGCAGGCCCACGGTTTCATGGTCCTCGGGATAGTGGCGGAGTACGCCCTCGGCCAGCGTCTGCGCCCGCTCGTAGTCGCCATCGGCGATTGCAGACCGGACCTGACCGCGAACAGCGTGGAGAGTAGGCATCTGGTATCGTCCTCGCGAGGATCGTGAGCAGGGACCATTATAGCCGGGCTCTGCCCTGTCGAACACCAGAGCACCGGAGCACCGGAGCCACCTGATGACGGCGGGTATGATAGCATAGCGCCTGGTTTTACCTCTCCATCTGAGAGGGAACCTGTCCATTCTCCCTCTCCCCCTGGGAGAGGGTCGGGGTGAGGGCTCATGCCATCCCCAACCTACGATCAGACCTACTACCGCAGCCGCGAGTCTTGGCCGGACTTTCGTATGGAGGCCGTGGAATTGGTGCGGCTTGCCAAGATCAGACCGGAAGCGAGGGTGCTGGAGGTTGGCTGCGGCAGCGGGGGACTGCTGAGACGATTAGCAGTCCAGGCCAGGCTGGTCGTGGGGGTGGACCTGTCAGAGGAAGGGTTGCGGCTGGCACGAGTTCGCATCCCGGATGCCTCTTGCACCCTCCTGATCCGCGCCGGCGCCACGGCCCTCCCCTTCGAAGCCGCGTCCTTCGACGCCGTGGTCGCCCAACACCTGTTGGAGCATCTGCCGGACCCCATCGAGGGGATAAGGGAATGGCGCCGGGTGTTGCGTCCGGGGGGCTTACTTGCCCTGGTGACCCCCAATGCCCTCTTCCCCGACCCATCCCTGTTCCACGATCCCACCCACGTCAGCATCCAGACTCCGGATACCCTTGTATCCACCCTCCAGGCTGTGGGCTTCCAGGTGGCACACCTATCCACCCTCTTCCCATACCTGGGCCGCGGTCGAGTCGGTCGCGCCCTCAGCATCAGGCTGGCTCCTTTCGCCCGGCACCTTCCCGCCTTCGCCCTCGGTGGCCGCTCCCTGGTCGTCGCCGCGGTGGTCTAGCCGAGTTCGATGCCCAGCGCCCCCAGCAAAACAGTGCCCACCATGACCAGGGAGAGAAGGGAGACGGCCACCACGGTGGCCCAACCCACCGCCCCATAGAGCCTTCCGTGGGCGTACTCCCCCAACAGCTCTCGGCTGCCCGCGAGGCGGACAACAGAGCTCAGCACCACCGGCAGCAGCAGCCCGTTGACGATCTGGGCAACGATCAGCAGAGAGAACAGAGGCAGGCCAGGAACCAGGACGATGGCGGCTCCAAGGACGAGCAAGCCGGTGAAGATGCCCATGAAGGCCGGCGCCTCCCTGAAGGTCCGCGATACCCCCCTCTCGAACCCCAGGGCTTCGCTGACGGCGTAGGACGTGGCCAGGGGCAGCACTCCGGCAGCCAGTAGCGAGGCTCCCAGCAGCCCCAGGGCGAATACCAGTCCGGCCAGGGGCCCCGCCAGGGGAGCCAGGGCCACCGCGGCAGCATCTGCCGTCTCCACCCGCACACCCGCAGGAAACAGCGTGGCGGCGGTCGTAACGATAATGGCGAAGGCGATGGTGTTGGAGAAGAGCACCCCGAGATAGGCATCGGCCCGCTCCCAGCCGTAGTGCTCGGGGTCCACGCCCTTCTCCGCTGTGGCCGACTGGACATAGATCTGCATGTAGGGGGTGATGGTGGTGCCGGTCATCGCCACCAGGAGGACCAGGAAGGCCGGATCCAGGGAGATGCTTGGTGATACCAGCGCCTGCCCAACCGCTCCCCAGTCGGGACCGACCAGAAACATGGTGATGGGGTAGGCCAGGAACAGCAAGCCCATCCCAAGGAAGACCCGCTCGACCCGAGGATAGGAGCCCCACACTACCAGCATCCAGAGGGCAGCCGCCGATAGGGGCACGGAGAGATATCTGCTCACGCCCAGCAACTCCAGGGCGGCAGCGATCCCCGCGAACTCCGAAACAAGGGTCGCGCCGTTGGCCACCAGCAGCGCCAGCACGGAGAAGGCCGTCCAGCGAAGGCCAAACTGCTCGCGCACCAACTCAGCTAACCCCTGCCCCGTCACCGCCCCCAACCGGGCGGACATCTCCTGCACCACCGCCAAGCTGAAGGTCATCAGGAGGAGTGCCCACAACAGCCGGTAGCCGTAGGTTGCCCCTACCACGGAGTAGGTGGCTATGCCGCCCGCGTCGTTTCCGGCGATGGCCGCGATGAACCCGGGACCCAGCAGCCCCAGGTAGAATGTCCAGCGCCTCAGCCGGCCCAACAGCTAGCCAAACAGCCTGGGTAGACGGCGCCTCCACCTCTCAGGTAGCATCTCTTCCACAACGTCATCCACCGCAACGACACCGAGAATCTGTTGATCCTCGTCTACCACTGGGATCAACACCAAGTTATACTCCGACATCTTCCTGGCGATCTCTGAAGTGGTGGCGCCAGGCCCCACGCTTGGCACCTCCTCCATCATAAAGCTGCCCAGCTCCGCCCCTGGAGAAGCCGTCACCACATCCAGTAGCGACACGATTCCCGCCAGTCGTCGGCTCCCGGCCTCCACCACCACCAGCAGGTGGGTTATGGTCTCCGGCCGCTCCTCCATCCGGCGAAGTAGTCCGAGAGACTCCGAGGCACTCCAGCCCCGCGGGACCATCACGAACCGGTTGGTCATCAGCGCACCAGCGGTGCCTTCCTTGTACTCCATCAATGCCTGAACGTCCCTGGCATCCTCGTCCTCCATCCTGTGGAGCAGGTCGCCCGCATCCCCAGGAGCCAGCTTCGCCAGCAGGTCGGCGGCATCATCCGGTTCCATCTCCTCCAGGATATCGGCCGCTCGCTCCTCGTCCAGGTTGCGCAGCACACCGGCCTGATGCTCCTCGGAGATCTCGCTCAGCACGTCCGCCGCGTCCTCGTCATCCAGCGACTCCACTATGTCCGCTGCTTGGCGAGCCGGCAGCTCATCCACGATGTGGGCTACCTCAACCGGGTGCAGGCGGGAGAGAAGGGGATATGCAAGCTTGCCTGCGCCCGACTCCGCGGATGGGAGCCACTCTACATCCCTCCAGGCGACCAGTTCGGTGTCTCCGAAAGCGCGCTGGAGCCAGCGAGGGGCCAGTCTCCGGAGCAGGGCGGCAAGACCCACGTCTACCGACTCCACCAGCAACCGACCATCGGATCGCACAAGGACTGCATCGTTCACTCGGATCACCCTGCGGCGTCGGACGTCGATCAGGCGATGGTCCATCACGTCGCCGGCCAGCAGAACCTCCCCTGCGCGCCTCTCGAAATGCTGGAAGTTGACCTGGTAGGAGGAGAGCCTTGCCGATTGGCGATCCAACTCCGCCACCTGCCGCCAGGGTAAAAAGAAGGATCGCTGGCCCACCCGGGCCACCAACCCGGCGACGGCCAATTGATGATCCATCTGCCATCGCCCCACCAGGTCGCCCAGAGTGGCAATTGTCTCCCCGCCGGCGTCTCGCACGGGACGCCCGAGGATCTCCGAAAGAAAAAGCATGCCAGGTTCCTCCAACCCTCACCAATGCAGAGCAAACTCCAGGCCCTACCTGAAGCCTCTCCTGAAGTAGGGAAGGGGCTTGTCCCCTTCCGCCCGGTTCATGTCGGCTGCGAGGCGGCTGGGGACAAGCCCCAGCCCTACTTCAGGGAATTGCGGTACAACGCAGTAGCTGGTGCATCCAGCAAGTCCACATCGCATTCCGTGGACTAGAGCCCGAGGTTGAAACCATCGGGCTAAGAAGACGAAGCCCTGCGGGCTGAGGGCCCAGCCCCCGAAGGGGCTTTGTTTTCTTAGCCCGATCACTTCAGTGTCGGGCGGATAGCCATGGTAAAGCGTCAAGGATTTGGTGGATGCGCCAGTAAGTGAATTATATCCGCGGAAGCGTTGTGGGAAGAACAGGGGGAAGATGAGGACTCGATATCGTGCAGCGATGCTGGGGTGCCGGGTTCTCACTCGGCACCCCAGCGGTCCTACGATTCGAGGTGGGATACGTCCCCGACCCGGAGAATGGTAGGGCGACCCTCGCCGTTAACGTCCATGACGGTGATGGAGGCCGGGGGTACGTCCAACTCCCATCCAGTCCGACGGGCAATGGCTCTCACCCATGCCTCCCGGGGGTTCTCGAAATCCCAGAAGAGGGCGAGGTAGGCACTGAGAACCCGTCGATGGGTGACGGCTATCACAGCACCTTCATGGTGGTTGACGATCTCTCGAAAGGCCCCGATGCAGCGAGGATACGCGCTCCTCAACCACTCCTCCCGATCAGCCTCGGGTGGTGGAACCACCTCATCTATGGGAGCAAACTCCTCAGGAACCAGGCCCATCCTGTCCCCTATCAGAGTGGCGGTCTGAATGGCACGCACCGAAGGGCTTGTAAGGAGGTGAACGGCGGTAGGGAACTGCTCGGCCAGGGCCTTCGCCACCATCTGTGCCTGGATGAGGCCCTCTCGACTCAGAAGTGGATGAGTTGGGCTGTCCTTGGCTTGAGCACGGCGCACTGCAACCAGTTGCATTGGGCGGAGTCCTCCTTCAATCCCATTCTAACCAAGCCTATCCTCAGTCGCAAATCCCAATTGGCCGGCACAGGCCGAGAGCCAGCCGATGAAGGCTGGCTCTCAACGTCGGGTTCCTGGTCAACTCGAGACCCCCAGGGAGGTCCGAGAGGGGCTAGCGAGGTAGGTCGAAGCTACCTCGCCATCGAGTCCTTGCACTGCTTGCAGTAGGCAGACATCCCCTTGCCCATTACCTTGACGGGGAACATATCACCCATGGTCTCGATCTTCTTGTTGCACCGCACGCAGGTGCGGGGAGAGGATAGCCGCTGGTTGGGATCCATATCCTGCTTCTGCCCCATAGCCCGTGCGATGGTCTTGCTGCTTGCGCCTGCCAAAGTCTTTCCTCCGTGTGCGACTACGAATATCGACGTCGTTGTCTGGCGGGCTTTCCTGTATCCCGCCTCGTGAGAGAGCGCGAGTTGCGCGCTCGGTCGCCGCCGAAGCGGCTCAAGGGAAACCGTGCTGAAGGAGCAGAGGCCGTAGTAGGAGGCGCTCGCCCTCGAACCCTACTATTATACCAGAGAAATCAATGGGTGCATCCACCAATTGTGGCACCAAAGGAAGCTACATCTGCTATCCGGCTCGCTTCTTTGCCTTGCCCCGGCCCTCCGACGTCAGCAGTTTCTTTCGCAGCCTCAACGTCTGCGGAGTGATCTCGAGGAGCTCGTCCGGGCCAACAAACTCCAGCATCTCCTCCAGGCTGAGGTCCACCCTCGGAGTCAGCTTGATGGCGACATCGGCCGTGGACGACCGGACATTTGTCAGCTTCTTCTCCTTGCACACGTTCACGATCACGTCGTAGGGATAGCGCGACTCGCCGATAACCATCCCCTGGTACACAATCGTGCCGGGATCGACGAAGGTGAAGCCGCGCTCCTGGGCATTGTTCAGCCCGTAGGTCGTCGACACCCCGTCGTTGGTCGCCACGAGCGCGCCGTTCCTGGATGAGATCAACTCGCCTCGCCATCGCTCGAACCCTACCAACTGGCTCCCCATGATCCCATCCCCTCGAGTGGTGGTGAGGAAGGCGCTGCGGAAGCCGATCAACCCGCGAGTGGGGATCCGGTACTCCAGCCGAACGTTGCCGCTGCCGTCGTTCTGGAGGTTGGTCATCACCCCCAGCCGCTGAGCCAGCTGCTCCGTGAGAGGGCCGACGTACGCTTCCGTAGTCTCGATCACCAGGTCCTCCACCGGCTCCATCAGCACGCCCCGCTCTTCCCGAGTAATCACCTCGGGTCGCGACACCTGGAACTCGTATCCCTCCCGCCGCATCGTCTCCAGCAGGATCGAAAGGTGCAGTTCGCCCCGACCGGAGATCAAGAACTCGTCGGCTGACTGGGTATCCTCCACACGCAGGGCGATGTTGGTCTCCAACTCACGGTACAACCGTGCCCTCAACTGCCGAGAGGTGCTGTACTTGCCCTCCCTACCGGAGAAGGGGGAGCTGTTGACCCCAAGGGTGATCTTGACCGTGGGCTCCTCGATCTCGATGCGTGGCAGCGCCTCTGGAAGATCGGCGGCGGTGACCGTGTCCCCGATGTTCACCTCGTCCAGACCGGTGATGATCACGATATCGCCGGCCAGCGCCTTCTCCAGCGGCACCCTCTTCAAGCCGTCGAAGCCGAACAGCTGGCTCGCACGCTGAGGCCAGACGTGCCCACTGGCATCTATGCGCACCAGGGGATTGCCCCCATGGGTCATACCCCTGGCCACCCGCCCGATAGCGGCGCGACCTCGGTACTCGTCATAGCTGATATTGGCCACCAGCATCTGGAAGCTCCCCTCCAGGTCCACGGCAGGAGCCGGTATGGTCTCCAGGATGGTCTCGAAGAGGGGCGCCAATGTGGGAGACAGATCCCACGGATCACGCCCCGCCATCCCGTCCCGAGCGTTGGCATAGACCACCTCGAACTCGAGTTGATCAGCGTCGGTGACCAACTCCAGGAACAGGTCCTGGACGGCCCCCAGCACCCATTCAGGGCGAGCATTCGCCCGGTCCATCTTGTTGATTACGACCACCGGCTTCAGATCCAGCTCCAGCGCCTTTCGGAGGACGAACTTGGTCTGGGGCATCGGCCCGTCCACCGCATCCACCAGCAGGAGGCAGCCGTCGGCCATATTCAGTACCCGCTCCACCTCGCCTGAGAAGTCGGCGTGGCCGGGGGTGTCGATGATGTTGATCTTCACGCCCCGGTAATGGATCGCGGTGTTCTTGGCCAGGATGGTGATCCCCTTCTCCCTCTCCAGGGCGTTGGAGTCCATGATCAACTCGCCGACCTCCTGGTTGGGCCGGAAGGTGTTGCTCTGCTTTAGAAGCCCATCCACCAGGGTGGTCTTCCCATGGTCTACGTGGGCTATGATGGCGACGTTGCGCAGCTCCTCGCGGACTGCTCCGTCCCCTGCCTCGGAGGAGCAGGCTCCCGCCTGCGATCTCCCCACGAGGGTGTTGGTATTGGTCTCCAAGGAACGCTCCCCTCAACGGCATAAAGAGGGGCGACCGCACGGTCGCCCCTGCCTGGACACACTGCTACGACTTACTATTATACTTGACATATGCCGCCCAGCGCTACACTACAGCTGCCACGCACATGCGGCGGAATCTATTGACAGGGCTCGGGCAAAACATCTACTGTGTTCATTGTCGTGCCGGTCACGATTCGGGGCTGGTATGTCCAGGTCGTTGCCGGTCTCGGCAGGTAGCTCCATCGTTGTCCAGGGGTAAGGAGGTGATGTCAGCTAAGGATCCTACCCTGTCCGCATCCTAAACCAGGCTGGCAGCTTCGATTCTACTTTACGTGGACCCCATCTCTGGTCGCTCCCTTTTCCCACGGCGTCCTACCACGGGTGCTGAGATCCAACAAGCGATTGTGAGAAGGAGCAACAGGATGAACTGGAAGAAGGCCACCGGACTAGGTCTTGCCACCATCGTCGGTGTGTCGCTGCTGGCAACAGCTTGCGCGGCACCGGCCACTTCTACGCCTACATCGGCCCCCACCAAGCCCGCCGCGGCCCCCACGGGCGCTGCCCCGGCTGCCACCAAGGCTCCCTCTGCCCCAGCGGCAACCACAGCTCCCGCCACCCAACCTGCCGCCACCAAACCCGTCGCCACCGCCCCGGCGAAGACCAGCTTCCCTGAGAAGGGCAAGGCCATCACCTTCATAGTGCCCTATCCGGCCGGCGGTGCCACCGACATCGGTGGCCGCTTGCTGTGCGCCTCTATGGAGAAGGAACTGGGCGTTCCTATCCAGGTAGTGAACAAAGGCGGCGCGGGCTCCCAGACCGGCCTGACCGAGTTGGCCGGTGCCAAGCCCGACGGCTACACCATCGGCTTTGCCAACATCCCCACGGCCATCCTGATCTACATGGATCCTGAGCGGAAGGCATCCTTCAACGGCAAGTCCTTCGTGCCGATTGGTGTGCACGTGCTCGACCCATCGGCCATAGGCGTCGCCGCCAACAGCCCCTTCAAGACCCTCAAGGACCTGGTGGATGCCGGCAAGGCCAAGCCAGACACCATCAGGTTCGGCTCCGACGGACCAATGACCGACGATCACCTGGGCATCTACCTCCTGGAGAAGTCCAGCGGCGCCAAGTTCGTCAACGTGGGCTTCGACGGCGGGGCCCAGGTGCTGACCGCGGTGCTGGGCGGGCATATCGAAGCCTCCTTCGGCCACGTGGGAGACTTCGTCAGCCAGGTGAAGAGCGGAAACATTCGTGTCCTATCCGTGCTCGACAACGAGAAGAGCAAGTTCTTCCCGGATGTCCCCACGATGAAGGAAGCCGGCTACGACGCTATCAACTCCTCAGCCAGGACGGTGGTAGCCCCCGCCGGCACCCCCAAGGAGATCGTGGACACCCTGAGCGCTGCCATGAAGAAGGCGATGCAGGACCCCGAGCAGGTCAAGAAGCTCGAGGACTCCGGCCTAACGCTGCGCTACATGGACGCCGCGCAGTCCTCGTCCTTCTGGGCGGAACTCGAGACCAAGTCGAAGGTCCTCGTGGACCAGGTCAGGGCCGAGCAGAAGACGAAGTAAGCCCAGCCCCGAGCGAGGCACCATCAACGGAGGGGCCCAGCGGATGCTGAGCCCCTCACGGTCCCCCACATCCAAGATGTCAGTCTATCGTGAATCAATTGGACCGAGAATGCTATCGGCCAGTCGGAGGAAACGCTCGGCACGGACCAACTGTTCGGCAGCATCATCCGCAGTCAAGGCTGGCACCACTCGCTTCCATGCCTATGCCACTGCCTTTCGCCCTGTCGGCACCATTCAGACTGTGAAGGGTTCAGCCGCCGGTGCATCTCCTACCCGAAATTGTGGAGTACTGACTCTAGGTGAAGCGCTCGGTCAGCCGCTTTCTGCCCTACTGCCAGGCGGCCAACCGGGAACGTGACGCCCCCCCCGAATTGACAAGACAGTTGACAAGACAGATAAAGGTTGGCTACCATCGGGTTGGCTGCCATCGATGCGTGTCGGCGATGCCGGCTGTTGCCACGAACAATGCTGGAGGTAAGGTCCATGGCGGTGCTTGAGCGCCACCAGACAATCGATATAGAGGCGAAGGGGAGACGCATAGAGGAGCTCAAACACTCCCTGGACGCGGTCATCCTGGCTCACAACTACCAGTGGCCGGACGTGCAGGATGTGGCCGACTTCGTCGGCGACTCCCTGGAGCTGGCCCAACGGGCGGCAGGGGTAGAGAGCCGGCACATCGTCTTCTGTGGCGTGGACTTCATGGCCGAGACGGCCGCGGTGGTAAACCCTCACCGGACCGTGCTGCTGCCCGAACCGACCGCCCGCTGCCCCATGGCCGCCATGATCGACGTCGAGTCGCTCCTGGAGTGGAAGGCAAGGTATCCGAAAGCGGCGGTAGTCTGCTACGTGAACTCCAGCGCGGAGGTGAAGGCCCAGAGCGACATCTGCTGTACCTCCGCTAACGCGGTGAGGGTGGTCGAATCGCTGTCCCACGACGAGATCCTGATGGTGCCCGACCAGAACCTGGGTAGGTACGTGGCGACCAGGACGAGCAAGCGAGTGATCCTGTATCCCGGCTACTGCGTCACTCACCATCGCATCGAGGCCGGGCATGTGCTGGCCGCCAGGGCGGCTCACCCCGACGCGCTGGTGCTTGCGCATCCCGAGTGCACCAGCGAGGTGCTGGCGCAGGCCGATGCGGTGCTCAGCACCTCGCAGATGCTCCGCTACGTGGCCGCCAGCCCTGGCGGCACCTTCCTCATCGCCACTGAATGGGCGATCATCCATCGAATGCAGAAGATGAATCCGGATAAGCGCTTCTACTCGGTCAGCAACGCCCTCGTCTGCCCCAACATGAAGAAGACCACACTGGATAGTGTGATCCGAGCGATGGAGCAGCGCCAGCACGTGGTGCGGGTGGACCCACAGGTGCGAGAGGGCGCTGCTCGAGCTATTCAGCGCATGCTCGAAGTCGGGTAAGGTGAGAGCTCACGTCTTTAGGAGGTAAAGGTGGTGATACCCCGACAGGAACTGCGACGACTGGTGGAGACAGCTCTGGCCGAGGATCTGGGCTGGGGGGATGCCACGGTCGAGGCGATCATTCCGGGTGACCTGAAGGCCGCGGGTACGATAGTTGCTCGCGAGGCGGGGGTGCTGGCGGGGATCGAGGTCGCGAACGAAGTCTTCCGCGCCGTCGCCCCCACTCTCGAGTTTCGGGCCCTCGCGGTGGATGGCGACGCGATCGATCGGGCCCAGCCCCTGGCGATGGTACAGGGGGCGGCTGCCGGCATCCTGTCCGGCGAGAGGGTAGCTCTCAACTTTCTGCAGCGGCTGAGCGGGATAGCTACCCTCACCGCCCGCTACGTGCAGGCGGTTGACGGGCACCGCGCCCATATAGTCGACACCCGCAAGACCACTCCAGGCATGCGAATCCTGGAGAAGTACGCCGTGACGGTCGGGGGCGGGGCCAACCACCGGCAGAACTTGAGCGATGGGGTCCTCATCAAAGATAATCATCTGGCGGCCCTGGCCGTGCGGGGCATGGGACTGGGAGAGGTGGTGGCGATGGCGCGCAGTCGTGCTCGCCACACCCAGCGGGTTGAGGTGGAGGTAGAGACCCCCGAGCAGGCTTGGGAGGCGGCCGAGGCCGGCGCCGACCTGGTCCTCCTCGACAATATGTCGCTGGAGGAGATGCGACGGGCGGTCGAGCTGGTCGGCAGCCGTGCCCTTACCGAGGCCTCGGGGGGCATAACGTTGGAACGGGTGGCGGCCATAGCAGCAACCGGGATCGACCTGATCTCGGTCGGCGCGCTCACTCACTCGGCCAGGGCGCTGGACATCGCCCTGGATTTCGCCGTCGAGGCCACCTCGGGGCGATAATTGCCCATCATCCAGAGCATGCCCACCCAGACCCGGCCGCAAGGAAACGAACCGAGTGCGAGGAGGTTCCCCATGGCGATGACCAAGCGCGAGCGAGTAAGGGCGGCGCTGGCCGGCGAGGCGGTGGACCGCGTGCCGGTGGCTTTCTGGCGGCACTGGCCGATCGACGACCAGGATGCCGAGGCGCTGGCGGCGAGGACGTTGGAGTACCAGGCCAGGTACGACTGGGACTTCATCAAGTTCACCCCCTCCAGCACCTACTCCGTCGACGGGTGGGGTGGCAAGCACGTCTACGACGGGCGGACGATCGGCGACCGCAGCTTCCGGGAGCGGGCGGTGCAGCGGCTGGAGGACTGGGATCGGATAGAGCTGCTGGACGTGACCCAGGGGGCCTACGGCCGGACCCTACGCGCCCTCCAGATGGTGCTGGAGAGGCGTGACCCGGACACGCCGGTGCTCCAGACCGTCTTCAATCCGATTCGGATGGCGGGATACCTGGCCGGCGACGAGGCCCTCCTGGTGCACCTGCGGCAGGACCCGGAGCGGGTCGAGCGGGCTCTGGGGGCACTCACGCAGACTTGCGCGAGCTTCGTGCGGGCTGCGATGGGCGTGGAGGCGGACGGCATCTTTCTCTCCACATCCGCCGCGAGCCTGGAGGCGATGAGCGTAGCGGAGTACCGCCGATTCGGCCGTCCGGGCGACATGGCGGTATGGGAGGCGGCGAGGGGCGGGTGGTTCAACCTGCTCCATCTCCACGGGCAGAACCCCATGTTCGCGGAGCTGGCGGATTACCCCGCGCAGGCGGTGAACTGGCACGATCGCACGGCTTGGCCCAGTTTGGCGGAGGGAGCCAGGCTGTTCCCCGGCGCCGTGGTGGGAGGCGTGGAGCAGTACGAAGTGCTGCACTTTGGCACGCCGGAACAGGTGGTTGCGCAGGTGCGGGACGCGATAGCGCAGATGGGTGGTAGGCGGCTGATCGCGGCGGCCGGTTGCACCTACCCGCTGACGGTGCCGGAGGGGAACCTGCTGGCGGCGCGTCGGGCGGTGGAGAAGGGGTAGGTAATGGGGCCTGGAGCTCGCAGTCCCCAGGCCCCCCGATCAAAGGCTTCATCAGGAGCGGGTCCGAATTGAGCGAGGCGCCTGAATACAGGCAGATGACCGCCGGTGAGGAGACCGCCGTCTGCGAGATGGTCTCCAGGGTATTCGGTGAGTTCGTGGGCCCCGGCTACTCATCTAGAGGGCGAACAGAGTTCCTCTTTATCGGGTACTTAAACGCTACCAACGCCCCTATCTTGCCAAGACCGTTCTCATCGCTGGCTGCATCTACGCTTTCCTAGGCTTGTGTCCAAACGTATGGAGCCTCTGCGGCACCGGGGCGTGGGACAGCACATACCGGCTTTGGAGAGAAGAAGCGTTAGCGCTGATACTGTTCCCCTGGCTTGGACTCGTGCCAGCCGCCATTGTTGGCGCTGCTCGATGGAAGCGATCAGGCGACCGTCATCTGCTACTGCTTGCCGTTGTGGCTGTCACCCTGATGGTCACGTCCTTGAGCCTGCCTCTTCAGATACTCCTCTCCCAGGATGACCTGTGGAACAGGTTGGTGTTCATGCTGGATCTCCCGAAACCGGTCTGGAGACCTTAGTGAGGAAACTGCGTTGACGACCAGAGAAGGTGCCCATTCGGTACTATCTGACTCCCTTGGGATACAAGGGATACAGGGATGGGCCTGTTCGCAGGGTGGGCCCCGTGGTCCGAGTTGTGCGACGATCGATGCCGATGCTCATACTAGGGGGTATACCAATGAACAAGCCACTTGGCTCCGTTCTTGGAGGACTGCCGTTCATCAAAGGGGTCACGCTCGTCGTGCGACCTCGGTGGCTGTTCCGTCTCTGGGACAAGCGCCTCCGCGCCTACTTTCCTTCGAGCTTCAACCGAATGGTCGAGGACTTCTCCGGCCTGTCGGATACCACTATTCGAGTCATGGGCTTCTGGGTCCTGGCAATGGGTGCCCTCGTCCTCTGGCTCGCCAGGAAGCCGCGAGCTTAGAGACTATCTCAGGAATGGCCACGGCAGACTTCCGGAGCGGGCCAGAGGCCCGTGAGTGAGTTCTGAGATAGTCATTGAGCAATTAGTGTTGGCAGGGTGTGGAGGGCGGAGCAGAGTCCAGGGAATGTGAGAGTGATCGAGTGGAGAGATAGAAGAGAGGAGGACTCGGATGAACCAGAGGACCGCTCCCCCATTGGTGGAGTCGAAGGGGTCCTCTCTCCGTGCAGGTGTCCGGAGGCGCATGATGCAAGTCGGCGTCTCGCTGCTGGTCGAGGCGAGTGCCCTGTTCCTCTCGGCCGGCCGTCTCCGCTGGGGGGCTGGCTGGGCCTTCGTGGCCCACTACCTGGGCGTCGTCGGGGTCAATTCGGTCACTCTATTGCGAAGGGACCCCGAGCTGATTGCCGAGCGGAGCCGACTCTTGGCAAACACGAAGGCTTTCGACCTGGTGCTCGCCCCCTTTCTCGTCCTCTCTACCCTGGGCACCGTCGTCGCCGCCGGCCTGGACAACCGCTTCCGCTGGACGGGAAGGTTGCCCAGGGCCGTTGCCGTCGCGGGAAACCTCCTGATGGCGGCAGGCTACGGCCTGACCTCCTGGGCCATGGCCTCCAACCGCTACTTCTCCACGGCGGTCCGCATCCAGAAGGAGCGCGGTCAGGTGGTCGAGACCGGCGGGCCCTACAGCATGGTGCGCCACCCGGGTTACGTCGGGGCCGTGGCGAGCAACCTCGCCACCCCTCTGCTGCTCGGATCGCGCTGGGCCCTGATCCCCGCCGGAATCGCCGCGGCCCTCTACGTAGTCCGGACGGTCCTGGAGGATAGGACGCTGCGGAGGGAACTGGAGGGCTACGAGGGCTACGCCCGAAGGGTTCGTTATCGCCTGATCCCAGGCGTCTGGTAGGGCGGGGGCACCCCGTCCACACTAGTGGGTCGTTTGTCACTGCCGTTGCCATTCCCAGCCGCAGCTCGTCCTAGAAGATGGCCGCTGTCTGACCAGAGGCCCTGCTTGGCAATGGCGGTGGCCGACGCGAATGACCCACTAGTTCGCGGAGAAGGATGCGTGTCCTCCTACTCGGGTATTTGACTTCAGACACGCGGATCAAGGCCTCCATCCCATCACGAGGAATCACGATCCATTATCCGAGTGTTCTAGTTCGCAGTCGGTGCGATCCCTCACCCGGCTGAGGGATTATGCTCCCTCGGTCCGGCTTGCCCGCTTGGAACGTGCTCCGCCCACTTTTGAGAGCCGAGGTCCCCGAGTGCAACCAGGAGTAGGACGGGACCCATGTTCGTAAGCAAGTTCATCGCAACGTTGGCTTCAGGGCCGCTCGACGCAACGACGTCTCCGGCCACCGTCAAGAGCGCCGAGGCCGGTAGCACGTATCCCACCCAGCGGGGCCGCACGTGTCCCTGAATGAATGGGATGGCGAGAAGCACAGACCCCGCAAGCTCGATAACCAGTGCGGAGACGAAGGCAATAATGAACCCTGCCGGGAGGGGGGCAGAAGCGGCGACGAGCGATGGCGCTTGGTCGGCCAACCAAGGCGACACAAGCATGCCGAAGAGGCTTAGAAACACACCGAGGAACATCCACGCGAGCGCGATCAGCGCAACTCCGAACAAACCGAGCGAGCCGATTCGGCTAGCCGTCCTGGCATATATTCCAGGAAGTCCGAGGAGCACGAGCACAGAGCCCATCACACCGAGCGCGTTGATTGGCACCCAGAGACCCTCCTTGTAGAAGGTGGCCGGATCTGGACCGGCAGTGATCACGGACCTTACGACGATGTAGACGGTGAATGCAGCGGCACCGACCTGAAGGGCAAGCCCGCTAATTCGGAAGAGCTGTGACTTCGTCATCTTTCCTTAACCTCACAACGGGTTCGCCGCGCAGGGCTCGCGGCGACCAAGAATCCTTGACGAGACACCGTCGAGGCGGGTCCGCCTGCCCGCCCTCCTACCCCTCCTACCCCTCCTTCCACCCAAAGAACACTGTGCCGTTCGGGGAGCCCCTGGTTCCGAGAGTAACAGGGTATCTGGATACGATGAGTTGTTCTGTTGCGGATGCAGTTGCCATGTGCACCTCCCCTCCGGATCGAGAGTATACGTCGTAAGCATACAGCGTATATCAACGTGGACAGGATAGCGTGTACGCCGTATACTTGTCAAGAGGGCAGTGCGATAGTCGTGTCCAGGAGGAATGCCGTGATCGTTGAACCAAAGGCGACACCAGCGCGTCGGTCGAGGCGTTCACAACGCAAGGGGGAGTCCGGGCGAGTGCCGCTCAGCCGGGAGTTGGTCCTTGCGCGCGCCATAGAAGTGGGCGATCAGGAGGGTCTTGAGGCGGTGAGCTTCCGCCGACTCGCCTCTGACATGAATGTCACGCCGATGGCCCTCTACCGATACGTGCGGGACAAAGACGATCTGCTCGATGCCATGTCGGACATGATCGTGGGACGGGTGGACCTAGCGAGTGTCGCGGGGGCGCCGGGCGGCTGGGAGGGGAAGCTGCGCGTGCTTCTCGACGCCTTCCGCCACCTCCTCCAGGCGCACCCCGTTGCCATTCCGCTCTTCACAAGGAGGGCCGGTACGACACCGAACTGGCTCCGGACGATTGAGGTTGGGCTGGGCATCCTGCGAGAGGCCGGCTTCCCTATGCGAGAGGCGGTGGATCTGCTTCGACAGATCAACAACCGGTTGGCTGGCCTAGTCACACTGGAACCAGCGGTCGCCCCCTCCCCATCGCCCGACCCGGACGCTGTCGTCCGTCAGAGCCGCGCTATCCTACAGGCCCTTCCACCTGCGGAGTTCCCGAACGTCATCGAGGCTGCCCCCTACCTGACCCAGTGCGACGACCCCGAGCGTTACTACCAGCTTGGTCTGGACCTGCTTGTCGACGGGGTGAGGGCTCAACTGGTGAAGTTCCGCCGGTAGCTGGCTGCCCCGAACTGGATCCCATCGATGAGGTGGAGATCCGCGTGGTCCACAACGGCCTTGGCGACTTCTAGCCACGTTCCCTCGCCCGTTAGGGTACGGAGGGCGAAGGGCTGCCACTCGCTCCCGTCCGGCACGCTTAGCTGCTGTTGCCTGCTCCGAACGCTGCGGCGAGGATGCGAAGCAGATCGGACCGATGCACTGCGCCGAGAAGCTGACCATTCGCGTCCACCACAACCATGAGTTTGCGGCGCTCGGCGATGGCTGTGCGAAGGGCCTCGGCCACGGTAGTGTCGGGCGAAACCACGGGGAAGTCCATCACCATCAGCTCCTCTGCTCTGCTTCCAGCCGCCCTCTCCAGCCTTCGTCTTTCCTCCGGTGGGAGGGTGCTGAAGGGTAGCCGGCCAATCAGGATCCGCATCGCGCTGGGGCGGTCCTGCGGACTGAGGCGAAGAGTGAGTTCGGCGTCGCTGACGACGCCAAGGAAACGACCGGCCTCATCCACAACGAACGCTCGGCTCAGCGAGGTCGAAATGGCTGCATCGAGCACCTCGGGCAGTGGCGCTTCCGGCCCCACCCTTGGGACATCTGCGCGCATGATCTCGCGCACGGTTCTTCCCATGCGCGTTGGTCCCTCGGCGGTCGATGGCACGTAGCCCTCTGTGGCGGTGCGGAGCAGATCGATCCGGCTGATCATCCCCTGCAGGACTCCTGACGAGTCCACCACCGGAAGCCTCTTCACTTTTCGAGTGACCATGACGTGAGCCGCGTCGCTCAGGGTCGCCTGCGGCTTGATGGTAACCACCTCCCTGACCATCACGTCCGCCACCGTCTTGGCCTCTTCGACGATCCCCAGCTGTTCCTTCAACGCCTCCGGCGTTAGTGTTCCCAGGCTCTCCACTCGCAGCCCGAGTCCCCCCTGTTCGATCAACTCGGTGTTGGCCACAAGCCCGACCAGGCGGCCATGGCTATCGACCACCGGGAGCGCCCGGTACGGGCTTCCCACCAGCCGTTGGACCGCTTCGCGAAGGGGAGTGTCCGGGTGAACGGTCGTCACGTCCCGGGTCATGACCTCCCTCACCTGCAGGCGGCTGCCGATGTCCGCCACGGGTCGATGCTGGTAGTGGACGACCTGAACGTCATCGACGGTGATAAGGCCGCTCGTGACCATCCCCTCGACCTGTGGGAGCACACGCTCGACCCGCTCGGGGGAGTCGATCCACTCGATCACGATGGGGAGGTCCTCCGAGAGCCTGAGGATGGTTGCGGTGTGGATGCGGCTGTTGGCCCCGAAGCCGGCGATCCCCCTCATTACAGTCGCACCGGCGCAGCCCTCGCTTCGCAGGGTTTCCAGCACCGCGAGGTAGAGTGGGCGGCCCTGTCGTTGGTCGCTTTCGCCAATGTAGATCCGGACCCGCTTGCCAACCCCGACTATGTTCATCCGCGCCATCTGACCACATCCTCCCATCACAGGAATTCGGTGCCAGCTAGATCAGGCGACCCAGAATCGCGCCCAGCATCACCGCAACCATGCCGAGTCCCATGCTGCCAAGGAGGTTCGCGGCCGCGGCGAGGTAGGCCCCCGCCTGGATCAGGGCGAGGGACTCGAAGGTGTAGGTGGAAAAGGTGGTGTAGGCCCCGAGAAAGCCTATGGCGAAGAAAAGTCGCAGCTCGGGGGGCGCGCTGATGCGCTCTGTGATCAAGGTCAGGAACAGCCCTATCACGAAGCTGCCGCTAACGTTGATCACGAGGGTGCCAAACGGAAAGGTAGGCCCGAGCCAGTCGGCGACCCATCCGCCTACGAGGTATCGGCAGTTCGCGCCCAGAAAGCCTCCCGCGCCGATGAGCAGGAAATTCGTCACATCCACCAAAGAAACGCTCCCATAGGGGTGACCTGCACGTTAGTGCATGGTGCGAAGAGCTGTCAACTGCGCCACCGCGCCACCGCGCAAGACCGTCGGCCGGAACGGATCGGGCCAGGATTCCACCCTGAGGCGAAGCATGCTACGAGTCCGAACGCGAAGACTTGAAAGATCCTCACTATCCCGCCGACCATCCCCCGCATGTCGAGTGCCATACCTGCGGTATTGGTGAGGGCAGGTAGCGGCTTGGAGCAGGGAGGAGAGTGACTACTACCCGCGGTACTAATGATCGGGGTGCTTCGCCCTGAACTACAGTCTTCCGTGGATTTCCCGTTATTAAGGTCGCCTTGGGTGTAGTCACAACTCACAGACGATCCCAGCCAGCGGTTGGATAGGCTGGAGGCGGCATATCGTGTGGGCAGCCAGGAAGTGGGGATTGATGTGGAAGGGTGACCAACCTACCAGAGGCTGAAGACTAGGCGGTAGCGGACGCTCCGGGTGTAGCCCTCGTTACCTTTCAGTTCCCTCCGCATATCGGCCTCTCGCTCGCGCCACCCCGGGTATTGCAGGTCAAGAGCCTCCTCCTCGGATGCACTGAACGCTATTAGACATCCACAAGCTAGTAGTGGTAGTAGCCTTGTGGCATACTACGCGCCAGGTTCGCGGTGCCATCGCGGCCCCCTTTCAGTGGGACGGCCTGGCCGAGTGACGGAAGGGGGGCCTAGTAAGCGTGTTGATCCTGATACGGGCATCCGTCATCTGTGTAGGGGCCTTGACTGGGCGATGCTAAGAGCCTGTCCGACAACCTGTCTGGTGCAGGCAGGCAGCCTGGTCTTGTGGGTTGTCGGACAGGCTCTTAGTGGAGTCCTCATCGTCCGCGTCTGCGGTGACCGATTCGTCAGCATGCGGACCTGAAGTACCTTTGCACTCTCCTCCCTCTCATTCCGGAATCGCATTCGCTTCAGCGTATCGTGTCCAAGATCGCGTACTCGTTGATAATGGGGGTCTATCGGCTATGTACATCGCGAGGATCCGCATCCAGAACTACCGATGTTTTGAGGACCTATCCATCGAGTTCCAACCTGGTGTCAACGTTATCATTGGGGAAAACAACGCGGGCAAGTCCGCAGTGCTCCGAGCTCTAGGGTTGGTCTTCGACCATCGCCGACGCCAGCGCATCGAACTTCATGACTTCTATTTGGGCTTGGCCGATGCCTCTAATCCTCCTGCTGTTGCAGTCTTCGTCACCCTGCGCTCGTCACTGAGAGATACTCTGGATGACAGGGGCCTGGTTCAACCCTGGCTCATCAAGGATGACCCGCCATGGGAAGCCCAACTGACCTACCGTTTCTTTCTCCCAGAGGAGGAGATCGGGCGGTTTCGGGCGGATGCCAGAGTAGCCGGGACTGACGAAGACTATTGGAGAATAGTCCGTCAGTATCTGCCGAAGTACGTTTCCCACATCTACGGGGGTGAGCCCTCCGCTCTCAACAGGGCGGACCCCGACGACCTCAGCAAGTTCGATTACCAATTCTTGGACGCTATTCGCGATGTCGAGGCTGAGTTGTTCATGGGGAGCAATCCGCTGCTGAAGACCTTGCTACGTCAGGTGCTTGACCTGGACGTCAGGGATGAAGATGAGCGAGCAGGTCGTCAAAGGCAGTTCTCTGGGCTCTCTGCTGAGTTGGTTGACCAACTGCTGACACGGATCGACAGCAGAACTTTGTTCAATCTGGTCGAGGAAACGGGTGCTAGCGATGGAGGTAGACCAGTGCTTGGTGGAGGGTTGGGGGAGACGGATCTCATCTCAGCTCTGCGGCTGCTGGTGGAGAAGAATGGCTTCCAGTTGCCAGCGATTAACAACGGCCTCGGTTACAACAACCTGATCTACATTTCTCTGAAGCTCGCGAGCCTTGACCTTGCCACATCTAAGCGCCAGCAGGGCCCGAATGCTGTGCTCTTCCCCATGTTACTGATCGAAGAGCCGGAGGCCCATCTTCATCCGGCCCTGCAGTACAAGTTGTTGAAGTATCTAAAACAGCGCATTGAGGCAACTCCTGGGGGCAGCGCCAATCCCAATAGTAGCCGACAAGTCTTCATCACGACTCATTCCACCCATGTCACTGCCGCGACAGAACTAGACTCCATTATCTGCATGAGCACGTCTGATGGCACTGGCGTTCATGTGTCTTACCCTGGAATGGTCTTCCCTGACGACGAGGAAGGGCGCAAGTCTAAGAAATACGTCGAGCGATACTTGGATGCCACAAAGTCCAATATGCTGTTTGCAAGAGCTGTCATCCTTGTGGAAGGATTGGCTGAGCTGCTGCTCTTGCCATGTATGGCCGAGTATCTGAAAAGCCCTCTCGAACGTCATCATGTAGCCGTAGTCTCCGTGGGAGGATCAACATTCAAGCACTTCCTTCCGCTCTTTGGTGTGGGCATCCCGAGCGAGAGGGTGGCATACGCCCTTCACCGCAGAGTGGCCTGTGTTCTGGACGGCGATCCGGCTAGGAAGTCGAAGCAAGACTCTGCTAGGTACAAGGCATGTTTGCCCTATCAGCTCGACATCGAGCCAGCCGCCTACGACTATGCTGCTTTGTCTGGGACCGTTCAGAACCTGGAGAGGATGTGCAAGGGAAACTCGAATGTTAAGGTCCGACACGGTGTAAAGACTTTCGAATATGACTTGGCAGAACTGAATGCCTGCTCTATCCTGCTGAGCCCGTTCTGCTGTTCCTGCTCGGAGGACGTGAGTCACATTCATGAGGGAGAAATACCCTGCTGCGACATCACGAAAAGGCTAAGCGCAAAACTCAGAAGAGACACTGGTCTGCTCAAGGACATGGAAGCAATAGCCCAACCGTTGGCACGGCGAACGGCAGAATTCGCGACCTACTACCTGCTAGCGGTCGAGGATGTCAAGGGCGAACACGCCTTCGACTTGGAACGCCACCTTCGTGGAAAGTTGATCGAGAATTCGGGTCACGACAACATCTTCCGAGTTCCGGACTATATCAAGGATGCAATCCTCTGGGCTTGCGGTACTACTGAGGAAAGGGGGCTGGGCGAATGAGCCCCGAGGTCCTCTCGTCCGATTCTGACCTTGACGACGTAGACCACCATTTTCGGGTTCGGGCTGGCCCTGGTGCTGGCAAAACCTACTGGCTTGTTCGGCACATCCGCAACATCCTTCACCGCTCCGATAGGGTCACGCCCACTTCGCGGATCGCGTGCATCTCATACACCAATGTCGCCGTAGAGGAGATACTCAAGGAATTGGGTCCCTCGGCCTATGTCGTCGAGGTTTCCACGATTCACAGCTTCCTATACAGGAACGTGGTCAAACCATTCCTTCATCTGCTTCGGGACGCGGATGGCCTGCCCTTGGTGGATTATGCGTCGGTTGATGGTCACGACGAACACAGACCAACCAGAGGGAAGGTCAAGCTGTGGCTGGAGTCAAATGGCGACGCAAGACTCGTGTACCCGCTCGTGCATAATGGCCTGTCTGACACCTTCAAGTATCTCCAGTCGCTCTCCTGGCAGCTTGACGATCTGACAGGCAAGTGGTCACTGAAGCCCTTCAAACGGATCAAGGCACCGAGGTATCTCCCTACCACCAAGCTGGACTCCTACAAGCCCATCTACTGGCGCGATGGCATCATCGACCACGACGATGTCCTGTACTTCGCATTCCGGATCCTGGATGAGCATCCAAACCTCCGTGGCTTCCTCAGTGCGAAGTTCCCCTACTTGCTCATAGATGAGTTCCAGGACACTAACCCAGTCCAGACGCAGGTGGTCAAGTGGCTGGGCGTGGCAGGATCTACAGTGGGAGTCATCGGCGATCCGGAACAATCGATCTACAGATTTCAGGGGGCGCGATACACGGACTTTGTAAACTTGTCAGGGCTCCCGGATTTGGTTGACTACGAGATACAGGGCAACCGCAGAAGCACAGCCAGAATCATCCGGGTTCTGAACCATACGAGGTCTGACCGCATGGAGCAGACTGGTCTCAGACAGCATGAAGGGGATGCGGTCAGGGCCGTCGTTGGACCTATCAAGAGCGCGGTAGTGTTGGCCAGGAGCACACTTCCTGCGGGCTCTCGGCTCGTGGTGCTTGCGAGAAGGAATGCGGATGTCGGAGCACTCCTGAACGACAGTGCCACCGCACCAGAGGACCCATGGAAGGAACTGATCGAAATCGACTACGAACGCTATGTGTTCTTTGAGCACCTTGTTGCTGCAGGACAGTTGGCCCGGCTCAAAAGATATGGGGACGCGGCAAAACTCGTGACTCGTGGAATAAGCACGAGGGGCAGCCAAATCCGGGCGCCGCTTCGATACAGTGGTGTCCCGGAGGAGTTGGACTTGCGTGCTGTTGCTGCAGCCATACTCGGAATCTTCTTCGACAGGTACGACCAGTTTCGTGCGGGTTCAGTTCTGGACGTCTACGAGACGATTTCGGAAGAGTTGTCAGGGATTATAGCGGGGCTCTCTTTGACAGGCGTGTCGAAGGGGAAGAAGTTCCATCTTTTCGCATCGAGCACGAAGTACCAGACGCTAGCCGGTGCCGTCCCGGTTGGAGATGACGTTCGAGATACCCGGACGATACATCAGGCGAAGGGGTCAGAGTTCGATAATGTTCTTGTTTCGATTGCCAACCAGGAGGTGTTGGATCATCTTCTTAAGCCGACCATACGAAGATCTGAATCAGCCCAGGAGGAGAAGCGGATAACGTACGTGGCGATGAGCCGCGCTCGGGATAGGCTCTTTCTGTCTATCCCAACGCTCACACAAGAGCAGGAAAGTGAACTCAGCAGTCTGGGGATCCGGATTCTCAGAGTCGGGGTGGCCGATCCTGAAGCATCGGCATCATTAGAACGTGTTATAGACCATAAGCTGTGTCAGGTTAGACTCTTGGTCGCGGAAGCAGGGTACGCTGACGATCGTGAGGAGCGGCAGGGAGATGAAGGTGTGCCCTCTTGCGAAGTATTGGATTGAGAAGGGGGCGGAGTCGCTGGGGAGGTTGTACTGCCACGTGAACTAGGCGAAGTATGCCACGTTCGATCCCGAGTGCGAGTGCCGGCATCTGGAGAACGTGTTGGACGGGGACGACGGCTGCAGGGTGGTGGCGAAGAAGAGGGCGGAGTGGGAGGGTGGGGGATCAAAGGTTGCGGTAAACGTCGCGACGGTGGCGGACTCGGAAGACGAGGATGATTCCCTCGCCTTCGTCCACCTCGAACAGTATGCGGTATTCTCCGCAGTCGATCCGGTAGCTGTTGGCGAGTCCTACCAGGGGCCTCACGTCCTGCGGTCGCCCTCCCTCTCGGTAGGATGCCAGCAGCCGGTCCAACGTCCGTTCCACCTGGCCAGCGATCTTCGTTTGGAGAGCCAGGATCTCTTTCCGGGCGGAGCGTCGCAGCTCCAACCTGTATTCAGGCAACCTGCTCGCCCTCATGGTTGGTGCGGAGTTCTCGCTTCACCTGGTCCCAGGGATAGCTCTCCTCACCCTGTGTCTCGTGGATCGCCCGCAGGTCCTCCATCTCCTCCTGCCGCTGGACCCACGCTTGCAGCGCCTCAACGACGATCTCCCTTAGGGATCTCTCCTGCTCAACCGCTAGGTGTCGGACCGCGCGGTAGAGCGCCCTATCGTGGATCTGAACAGTCAGCTTGATCGGTTTCTGCTCATCGGCCATGGCGCACCTCCTGGGAGCAGAATAGCACGATGCCGGCATATCGTAAAGGCGTATTTACGGCATGCCGCCTTATCACCCAGACCGATTGCTATGCCATTGTCCTCAGTCGCCCTGCTCTCCGTTGCCTTTGGGGGGTGGGTCGCCGAAGATCTGGTCGTAGGAGCGAGGCTTGATCCAGCCGGGGACGGTGCGGAACTTGGTAGGGGTGCCACGGTCGGGGACGTAGTATGCCTGCTCCTGCTTCCGCGCCTCCTGCTGCTCGGGGGCGAAGTAGTCCACCCACACTTTGGGGCCGTCGATGCTCTCGCCGCCGTGGGGGGTGAGACGGGGGCGCACCTGGATCAGGGCAGGGGCGTTCAGGGCGGGGCCACCGACGACGGCCTGGCCTCGGGAGAGGGCGGGAAGCTCGTCGAGGATGTCCTTGGAGGCCGACTCCACGGCCGAGGCCACGGTGTTCTGGTCGATGGGGTTCACGATCCGCAGGATGAACTGGGTCATGCACTGGCTGAGGACGTCCTGGTCCAGCTTGCCCGGGCGCTGGCTGATCAGCCCGACGCCGATGCCGAACTTGCGCCCCTCGGAGAGCACGGTCTTGAGTTGGCGGGCAGAGACGACTCGATCGATCCCCTCGCCGCCGGGGGCGAAGTGGTGGGCCTCCTCGATCAGGACGAAGGCGGGGTAGGGGAGGTAGTGCTCGACGCCCACCGTCGCCTTACCGCGGACCGTTTCCATGCGGGCGCGGTAGAGGCGGCGCAGCAGGACGCTGACGATCACCTGCTGCTCGCGTGGGTCGATCTCGTTCAACTGGAGCACGGTGCACTGGCCGGGCTTGAACAGCTCGCCCAGGGGGATGTGGTCGTAGTCCTTGAAGATGCTGGACTCCGCGAGGCGGTCCAGCCGCCACAGGACGCCGTGGACGCTGGATGAGAAGTCGGCTCCCTCGGCCTCCTTCTCGTCAGAGAAGGCCCGCACGGCGTTCTTGAGGTCGTCGATTGTCCAGTGCTCGGGGGTGCCGTGGAGCTGCTGGGACTCCTGGGTGACGCGGCGGTGGGCGGTGGAGAGGATGTAGTCCATCCGCTCGCCCATGTCCGAGAGGAGGTAGCGCAGGTCGCCCAGGGTGAGGCTGGCCGCCTTCACGTACACCTGGTCGGGGGTGATTATCTTCACCTCGGGCTTGTAGCCGTCGGGGCCGGCGAAGTCGGGGATACCGGCCATGGCATCCAGGGTGTGGTACTCCCCGTGGGGGTCGACGATCAGCAGACAGGCCCGGTTGCCGGGCTTCATCAGCTCCTCGATCACCACGCCCGCGAGGTAGCTCTTGCCGGCGCCGGTGGAGGCGATGATCGCCATGTGGGTGGCGACTAGCTCCTTGGCGGAGAGCACGACGGGGACGCGGCGGCCCGGCCGCGAGAGCAGGTAGCCCACGTGCGCGGAGCCGGCCGATCCCAGGGTGCGGGGGTTGAGCACTCGGGTGAGCGCCTCATCCGGGACCAGGTAGATGGGCCAGCCCTGGCGCGGGGGGATGCGAGGGTTGACGAAGCTCCTTAACGGCTCGTCGAAGTAGCCGAGCAGGCTGACGGTGACCTCGAACAGCTCAGCGTCGGCGGAGGTGTAGCCCAGTGCAGAGGCCACCGAGGCGGGGGGGACCAGGGGGTTGGAGGAGAACTCGTCCGGGTAGAGTCTGGCCGGGCGGCGCTGGACCACCCGTCCGATCACCTGCCGCTCCGCGCCGTCCACGCGGGTGGAGTAGAAGACGAACTCCCCCACCTTCACGGCGTTGTCTCGGTCGGGGGTGAGGAATGTGTACTCCTGCGGCTTCTCCCCTGGGCCCTTGGCAGTCCCGATAGGCTGCGTTACCATGCTCCCCTCCACTGGACGCGGTGAGTTTGAGGTCATCGGAGACGCTCCATCCTTCGCCTTCGCAGCTGCTCCTGGAAGGCGAAGCGGATGATCGCGTTCTCCTGCTGTTTGCCGAGCCTCACGAAGGTTGCCCCGGCGCGGAAATACTCCCAGCCCTCCGAGCCGATCTTGTCCACCCAAACCACCTTGGCGCGGGTCTCCAGCGGATCCGGGGAGCCCGGCAGGGCAAAGTCCAGCCCCACGGTCGCACCGACCAGGAGCGGCTCACGGGTGTGAATCAGCACTCCCCCGGCGCTGAGGTCCAGGATCGTCGACTTGAACGGCTTCTCCTGCTCGCCCTCGATCAGGACGGTTTCCCGCAGGTCGATCAGGACTTTCAACCGTACGTTCCAGCGCCGTTGCACCCGCTGGATCTCGCCCTGGGGCATCAGGTCTAGCTGAGGGGCTCGAGTACCGACCCTAGGCCTAGCCAATGCTTCGATGCGGTAGAGGGCGTAGTCCGTCTCCTTCCGCATCACGACTCTGAAGTCGCTGGGGCCGATCAGCAGCAGCGGGCTGGCCTCGGGCACGTTGACGGTGACCCGCCCTTCCCCGAGGCCGGCTACCCATCCATCATAGGCGCGCCGACTCTGGCCTACGTCGATGCGCAGCTTGACCAGGTCGCCTACTTTCAGCACCGTTTCGATTTCCGCGGAGTCGTCTGGAGCCATCAGTCCTCTGCCTCGAGCTGTGTCACAGTTGACCGTCAGCCGGACTGGCCAACCATCAACCTCGTCTTACAAGTCTAGCACTCCAATCAAGGTTGGAGCGGAGCACCGCCAGGGTGCCGGCGCTGTCGGGGAAGGCGTCGATCAATCGGGTGAGCAGGCCGTTCAACAGTTCCGGCATGGCGGGGTTGCCCATGGCCGCCAGGCGGGGGAGGTAGGCGACCGCGGGGCCGGAATCGGACTGGTGGAAGGCCAGGAACTGCTCGGCGGACAGGGGCTCCATCTCGGCGCCGATGCGGGAGGCTATCGGGGGCACCCCTTGCCGGTAGGCGGTTTCCCCGTCGGCTTCTCGCTGCCAGCCCACCACAGCGACCCCTACCACGGTGGCCGTCTCCGGCAGGTAGTCCGGGGCGAAGGTGGTAAGCTGTGGGTCGCCGGAAAGGCGTGGGCCCAAGGTGCCGTAGGAGGGGTTGAGCAGCAGGGTGTCGTAGATGACGCCGATGAGGGAGTGCCGGCCGTCCCCCACGGCGATGCGGACGAACTGGCCGAAGAGGTGGTCCTCTGGATGGGGTGGGTCGGCCACCTCGCCAGGCGCGAAGAGTTGGACCACGTAATCAGCGTGGCTGTTGGATTTGACGACTCTACCTAAGAGCATCTTTCACCCCCTCATCCCCCGGCCCCTTCTCCCCCTCGGATGGGGAGAAGGGGAGAGGAAAGAGAACCTTTGGGAGGCGGACCCCACCCCCCGGCCCCCTCTCCCTGTGGGGGAGGGGGAGACTGAGATATCTCCGATCCGCCAGGGAGGACATCGCTTCTCTCTTCCCGCGTCATTCCCGCGGAGGCGGGAATCCATAATGCGCCATTGATGCGACGGGCTGGATTCCCGCGGAAGCGGAAATGACGGGTAGTGCGGCGTTATCAAGTGATTACTCTTATGGTGCAGTTTTCGTGTGCCGAGGTCCGATCGCGTTGGGTGCGCTGGACCCGCGCTTCAAGCGCTTGTGCTCGGGGCAGTATGGCTTACTCTGCGTCTAATTCCAAGGCTTGCTCTATGTAGTATCTGAGCGCCTCTTTGTTTACCGTATCCAGACTCTTGATCTTCACATGTTTCGAGAGTTTGCCAACGCCTTGAAGGAGTCCATATTTGTCTTCAAACTCTGCCCCTCGCGAAAAGGCAAGGGTAATGTCTTTCTTTGTTGGGCTAATCACCGCCAGTATGCGATTCACTTTGTAGGCGGGGATGCCGTAGGCTATCACCTCAGCGGCGTTTGGCGCCACCTCATGCATAAGCTGCCGTATCATCGCGACGATGCCTCGGTACTCGGGCAACACCTTGGTCTCTATGAACTCGTCTACCGTCATATCTGATCTCGGCTCCATGCTCCCACGTCGCCTCTCACAGGCGACGGCGGCGTTTGCTGGCGGCTTTGGGGGCGAGGCGGAGGGTCATGCCGTGACGCTCGCAGAATGCCTGGACCTGGCTGTAGAAGAGCTCCCGGTCTGGAACGCTCAGCACCGCGGCGGCATCGACCGCTTCGAAGCAATAGGGGTAGCCGGTGCCGGCGATCACCTCGCAGCGCACCACGTCGGCCACGTAGTCCACCAGTCCTTCGCGCACCACCCAAGTTGGGATGTCCAGGCGGGCGGGCACGCCCTCGCCCGTCGTCTGAAGGTAGAGGAAGGATACCTCCCGGCTGAAGTCCTCGCCGCCATCCCGCACATTGTAGCGGTAGTAGCGCAGGATGTGGTCGCGGGCGCATATGAAGGCGCGGGTGCGGTCGCCCCAGTTCATGCGGCCTCGGAGCAGGTGTGCGTCGTTGATTCGGTCGGGCTTGGGGAGTCCCCCCAGGTGGGCCAGCAGGTTGCAGAGGTCCTTGGCGTGGCTGGTGTCCACGAAGCCGACCACCGGCACCCGGTACTGCTTGGATGCAGCGAGCAGCCGAAGGATGGCCCCCACGTAGCGGCGTCGCATCTCCTCGGCCAGGGAGGCGGCGAAGGAGATGACGAGGCTACCGTCAAAGAAGGCCACGGGGGGCCGCTCCCGCTGTCCCCACTGCTGCATGTGGGTCACGATCTCTCCCACCTCGGCCTCGAAGCGCCGGAGGTTCACCTCCTGGGTTAGCTGCGTGCCCTCCTCCCCGCTCTCGCGCTGCATCTTCGGAGGGAGCAGCTCGAAGCGGGCGTCCTTCACGTACTCACGCGTGTCTACCCGATGGGGGTTCTCGAACCAGGCTACCTGGAGGGCGGCCAGCCCGATGGAGTAGTCCTTGGAGGGGGGGATCTGGCTGCCGTCCACGGCCAGGGTGGTGATGCCCTGGATCTGGGGGAAGGCCCATTCCCGCGCCTCCTGGTGGTTGGTCCATTGCTGGTTGAAGCGCACCAGCAGGGGGGAGGCGTGCTCGTCGCTGGGGAGGGCGCCGGGCCCCGAGGGGTCGGTCCAGGCCTCGGCGGCGGCCTCGATCTCCGCCCGGTCCATTTCGCCGAGGCGGTCCAGCCCCTGGACGTAGCTCTCCATGTCCCGGGCGTGCCGGGCCTCGAACTGCTGGAACTCCGGCAGCCTGGCCTCCAGGGCTTTGAGAACCTTGTCTGGGTAGAGCATTACCTTTCTCCTGTCCAGGATGACCTGGACGGTGCTACGCCAACGGGCGGCAGGGTACAAGACCCTGCCCTACGGTTCGATGACGGTTGCGCCGTCGCGCTTGGCCAGGCGGACTACGTGGCCGAAGAGGGTGTCGAATGAGTCGTCGTGAGAGATCACCACGAGTTGGTCGAAGGAGCGCAGGTTCTGGATCTGGGCTGCCAGGTTCGCGCGGCGAAGGGCGTCCATGTGGGCAGTGGGCTCGTCCAGGAAGGCGAGCCGCAGGTTGCTGAGGGTCTGCAGCAGGGCGAGCCTCACCGCGAGGGCCGCCGCCATCTGCTCCCCGCCGGAAAGCTGCTTGAACTCCCGCTCATCGGCGCGGATGCGGCAGCGGATCTCGTAGTCGGAGCCCCACTCGATGGAGACCGCGGGCTGGCCAAGCAGGTCGCGGTAGATGCCGGTGGCGCGCGCGGAGATGCGCCGCAGCAGCGCCCGGGCTATCTCGGGCCCAGCGGCGTCCAGCGCCCGCCGGATCGCCTCCACCGCCTCCATCAGCCCGCGGCACTCGGCAGCCTCCCCCTGGGCGGCCTCCATCTGGGCCTTTCGTTGTCGGAGCAGCTCGATCTCCTGGATGATCCGCTCCTCCTCCAGGAGGCATAGCTCCAGCTCCCGCTGGCTGCTGGCCAGCTTGCCGGCCAGCTCGTCCACCGCCAGCCGCACCCGCGCGTGCTCTGCCTCCTGGTAGCCAGCGCGCAGCGCCTCCAGGGACTTCCGGGCCGATTCCAGATCTGCCCGTGCACGCTCCAGGTCCCCTGCCGCCCTCGCGTGGGCGTTGCGTCGCTGGGCCAGCCGCCCCGCCTCGGCCTGGTGAGCGAGGAAGTCCCGATAGGCGGCCTCGTGCTCGTCCCGCAGCCGGGTCGCCGCTGCCATCTCCTCTTCAAGCAGGGCGAAGGGCTCGAGCGCCTGGGTTGCCCGCGCCTCCGCCGCGTGGGCTCCGGCGGCGTCCCGCCTGGACCTCTCCAGCAGCCTCTCCAGATCGGGCCGGGTGCGGACGATCCGCTGCCGCAGGGCCGCGGCCTGGCCCCGAGGGTCTTTCAGCCCCGCGAGTGCGGTCTTCGCGGCCGCGAGGTCGGAGGCGGCCCCGGCTTCGCGCTCCAGCAGGGCGCGGAGCTGCACCAGCGCCTGCTGCTCCCGTTCCGCCGACTGGGCGGCCTCCTCGGCCTGGCTCCGCCAGCCGGCCTCGCCAGCCACCACCTGCCTCGCGGCCTCGGCCTCGGCCAGGGCCGGCTCCAGACGGCGGAGCTCCTCCTGCACGCGGCTCTGCTCCGACGGTGTCCCGGCCAGCTCGACTCGCACGGCCTCCAGCCGGGCGATCTCTCCCTCCAACCGGGTCCGCTCATCGGCCATCTGCCGGAGCCTCTCCTCCAGCAGTGGGAGCCGAGAGGCGACCTTCTCCGCCGAACGAGCCTCCGCGAGCGCCCTCTCGGCCTGCGCCAACTCCCCCTTAGAGCGCGCCAGCTCCGCGGCCACCCCGACCGCCAGCGTCTCGAAGTGGGCGGCTAGAGACACCCCGGCCCGGAGGTTGCCGCAGGGCTCTCGCAGGAGGGGGCAAAGGCCGTCGCCCACCTGGTTTCGAGAGCGCTCGGCCTCGGCGTGGCGGGCGCGGAGGGTCTCCGTCTGGCCATGGAGGGCGTCGCGCCTCTCCTGGCGGGCACCGGCCTCCCGGGCCACGGCCTCCACTGGTCGCAGCCCCTCGGCCTCGGACCGAAGCTGCTCTGCCTGCAGACTCAGCTTCTGAAGGCGGGCCTCGGCCTCGGCGAGCCCTTCGATGGTCTGCTGCAGTGTCCAGCCCTGCTGCCGCAGCCTCGTCAGCTCCTCCCGGAGGGCGAGGTCCCGCTGCCGCAGCCCCTCCAGCCCGGCGGCCAGCGGCCTGGCACCATCTACCTCGGACAGCCGAGCCTCGGCTTCCCGGAGGCGCTTCCGCGCCGTTGCCAGCCGCTCCTCGACCGTGGGAAGCTGGCGGGCGGCCTCCTGGTGGGCCCGGACCCGATCCTCCACCTGGCGCAGGGCGGCCTCTCTCCTCTCCTGCTCCGGGACCAGAGTCTCAAGCTCCGCGGCGTGGGCCTCGTCGCCGTCCAGCTCAGCCAACCGCTTCTCGGCGGAGAGCAGCTCCTGCTCCGCCTTCAGCGCGGCGCGGCCCGCCATCTCGGCGCTTTGCCGCAGCCGATCCCTCTCCTGTCGCCGGAGGTTCAGGCCCTTCAGTCGATTCGACGCCTCTGTGTAAAGGCTGTGGCCCTCCCGGCTCGCCTCCACCCTGAGGGCCGCCTCCTCGGCGTGGGCCAGCTCGGTGGCCTGCTCCCCCAGCCGTTGATGGGCCTGGGCAGCGCGGCCCTCCACCGTGGTAAAGTCCGCCTCCGCCCGCTGGACCGCCTGCTGGGCACGGTCCCACCGGTCTCGTTCCGCCACCAGGGTGGCCTGCTCCCGCTGCTGGGCAGCCAGGGCGATACCCAGCTCGGCCACGCGGTCCCGGACCTCCCGCTGGTGGGTCTCAACCTCTGGTAACCGGCGGGCGTCGCCCTCCAGCAGCGCCGCCTGGCGCTCCGCCTCAGTGGCCTGATCGCGGAAGATGTTGCCTACCGCGCGCAGCGACTGGGCGGCGGCGGGGTAGTCCTCTATGCCGAGTAGGCGGTCGAACTTCTTGCCGCGGGGCCCGGCGCTCTCGAGGAAGATAGCGGTGAGGGTGCCCTGGGGCGGGCCGACCGTGTCCTCGAACAGCTTGGCCAGGTCGGTGCCGGGCTCCAGGCGGAAGAAGTCCAGCAGCCAGGCGCGGACGTCGGCGTCCCCCTCGGCCAGCCGCTGCTGCAGCTCATCGTAGACGGCATGTCCCGAGCCGGAGCCTAGCTTCCGGACGATGTGGAAGGTGCAGCCATCGTCGTCCTCCACCGTCACCGTGATGCTGCCGCTCTTCTCCCCCTCTCGGAGGAATGCGTCCAGCTTGTAGGGGCGGTAGCCGAAGAGGGCGAAGCCGAGGGCCTCCAGCAGGGTGCTCTTGCCGGCGCCGTTCTCGCCGCAGATGGCGTTGATTCCGGAGGTCAACTCCACCGTGGTGGTGTCGGCGTAGCTCTTCACGTTGTGGAGGACGATCTTGGCTATACGCATCTATTCAACACTGCCATGGTTCAGTTCGGCGATTTCCCGGCGGACGAGGTCGGCCAGGCGGGCCGGGTCCTCCTTTGACAGGGCGCCGAGCTTGAGGGACTGGGCGAGGCGCGCCCAGCCCGATGCCTTGTGGACGCGTCGGTCGTCGTTAGCGAACAGTTGACGCAGCACCTCGGCCTCCAGGGCGGCGCGGTCCAGGGTTCCACCCTCCTCCGGGGTGCGGACCTCGAAGGCCGTCTCGTCGGTCTGGTCCCGCACCTGCACCACCAGCGGCTGGAGGGCCTCCGCCAGCGCGGACTCCAGGACTCCAAGGTCCAGGTCACGACGGTCGAAGCGGAGTCTGCCGGCCAGGGTGAGGTGGACCACCGGCTTCGGCCCGCCTCGGGTCTCCCGGGCCCACTCGGCGGCGCTGCGCTGAAGCAGCTCCAGGAGGTGCTGGGGGCTGCCACAGGGCTCTACCTCCAGACGATAGCGGAGGAAGGGCCGGCGGGGAGGTTGTACCAGGCGGGCTGTGTGCTTTGGTTCCTTGGAGGTATCGACCTCCACATGAAGGAAGCCTCGCTCCCATCCCACCTCACCGGCGTTCCAGGTCTCCAGGGAGCCGGGGTTGTACGCCCAGTCCTCCCGAACGTAATGCTGGTGGATGTGGCCGAGCGCCACGTAGTCGGCCACATTGCGCAGGGGGGCCAGTTGGTCGTAGGTCAGCTCCGCGCGGAAGTTGGGTACCACGCCATCGAGGCCGGCGTGGAGCAGTACGACGGTGTAGGGGTGCGTTGAGGTGTCCAGTGCCTTCAGTTGCGCTGCCAGCTCCTCCACGGCCCGGGCGGTGGAGGCACCCAGGTAGCGCATCCCCGCGATGCGGATACCGTTGATCTCCAGGTAGCCCCCTGGGCCCTCGAAGGAGGTGCGGCGGGTCAATCGGATCCCCTCCGGCTCGACGGCGTCGAGGTAGAAGAGGAAACCCTGGCGCCCCAGCGACTCCAGCCATGCCATATCCTGGCCGTAGCGGGCGCGGTCGTGGTTTCCCGCTATGGCCACCAGTGGGACGCCCGCTTCCATCAGCTGCTTCAGGCCGGAGAGGGTCTGGTCGAAGGTGACGGGATCCAGGGTTGAGCGCTCGAAGAGGTCTCCGGCGACCGCCACGAAATCCACCCCGTTGCGCAGGGCGTACTCCACGGCGTAGTGGAAGGCACGGGCGAAGTCCTCGGCCCTCTCGCGCCGGCCGTACTGTTCGTGGCCAAGGTGAACGTCGCCCAGGTGGAGGAAGCTGGCTTTCAACGGGACCTCTCGCGAAGTGATGAGTGATGAGCGCGCTGCGCGGGTGTTGAGGGTAACGGGATTTGACGACACCCGTTGTACAACAAGGGTGGGGGGTATGGCAAGCGAATAGACGATTTACTAGGGGGACGCCGGGCGATATGATGGCGCGCACAGAGAGTCAAGCACGAGCGGGCGGGACGCCGGACTCCTGACAGGGCTCTGCGAGCCCTATCACCACCAGCTGGAATCGCGCCATTAAGAGGATGCGGGCTGAATTGGGCTGGCGGGAATCCATAACGCTGGATTCACCCCCGACGCTACCTAGTACACGACCAAACTGGTTTCGATAGGCCGCCAGATGGCGGCCTATGCTGGGAGCGCGGGCGGCTCGCCCGCACGAGGAACAACTGGCGGGCGAGCCGCCCGCGCTCCCAGCAGGCGGCGAAGCCGCCTATCAAATCCAGTTTGGTCGTGTACTAGCAGACGTATCAGGGGTCCTGCATATTGTGGTGTACTGCCTCTCGCATGGGATTCCTTCACAACCTCTCAGCATGACAGCTGGGGCGGCTCATCATGACAGTAGTGGTGGGCTCTCACGAGAATGAATCTGGCCGGCACCGTGACGCGAGCGAGCGCGGCGTCGGAGCTGCCGCAATATCGTTCGAGAGGTGTTTTCTTGGCGCTTGTATGGAGTCTGGTTGGGCTGATCGTCGGGCCCTTTCTCGCGCATGCCATCCGCCGGCTTCCCGGGCGGGAGGGGCTGCGGGTGATGCCCGTCTGCGGGGTCTGCGGGGAGACGTTGCCTTTCCGCGCATTCTCCTCCCTGCTGGCGAGCATCCTCGGGAGTAGGGGAGGGTGCGGGCTGTGCGGGGCCGGGCCGGATGGGCAGGGTGTGGCCGTGGAGTTGGTTACGGCGGCGGCGTTTGGGGGCCTGTTCCTCCGCTACGGGGCCACGCCGATGCTGCTGCTCACCAGCTTCTACACCTCTATCCTGATCGTGGTGCTGTTCATCGACTGGCGGCACCGGCTGATCCTCAACCGGGTCACCTACCCGGGCCTCGTGCTGGCGCTGATCCTGACCCCAGCCGTCGCTCCCGTCACCCCGGGGATGACGCTGCTGGGTGCGGCCTTTGGCGGGCTGGTATTCGGGCTGGTGTTCGAGGTGGGGTTGCTGGTCTACCGGAAGCCCGCGATTGCGCTGGGGGACGTGAAGCTGGCGGCGCTCGTGGGCGCGATGGCCGGGTACCCCGCTGTCTTGACGGCACTGCTGTTGGGCACCTTCGCGGGGGCTGTCGCCTCGGTGGCCCTGCTGGCGACCCGGCGCGGCTCCCGCCACGACTATATGCCTTACGGGCCGGCCCTCTGCGTGGGGACGTACCTGTCCTTCTTCATCAATCTTCTTGGGGCTTGAATCGCGGACTCAAGGGCTGTAGGATGCACGTCAGCAATCTCCCAAGAGACGGTTCCATGCAGGAGACTGGCGACACCGGCCGCTTGTCGGTGACCCGCAGCTCCCCTGTGGACCTGGTGCTGAGCCTGGTTCCAGAGTGGGACGAGCTGCTGGGTTCCACCCTTGAACTGTCCGCCTCCCTTTTGGAGGCTCGTTGGTGTGCCCTCTTCCTGGTGGACCCCGACTGCCAGCGGCTGATGCTGGCCAGGCTATGGGACGCCGAGCGCGGCATCGTCCCACTCGACTGGGATGTGAGCCTGGAGGAGCTGGATGGGGAGCTTGGCCCCGGGGCAGTCCCCTGTCCGAGAGGGAAGTGGCTGGAGTGGCTGCCGGGAGGTGAGGGGGTCGAGGAAGGTTCCTCGGCCTGTGTGCCCGTGGATGTGGAAGGGACCTGCTTCGGTGTGGTGGAGGCGGTTCGGTCGGTGGGCGAGCAACGCTTCTCCCCCGGCGATCTGGCCTCCCTACGGATGGTAGCCCGCCACCTGGGGCTCTGGCTGCGCAACAGCGCCATCCTTCGGCAGCTGAGGGAGCTGGCCATCACCGATGGCCTGACCGGAATCTACAACCATCGCTACTTCCAGGACCGGTTGGAGCTGGAGATGGAGCGGGCTACTCGATACAATCGCCCGCTCTCTCTGGCGATGCTGGACCTGAACGACTTCAAGCGTTACAACGACGTCTACGGGCACCAGCAGGGCGATCTGGTGCTCCGTCTCACCGCCCTGGCAATCCAACGAGCCGTCCGGCGAGCGGATGCGGTCGCGCGCTACGGCGGCGACGAGTTCGCCATCATCTTCCCGGAGACGAGCAGCGCTCAGGCCATGGTAGTGGCCAACAGGATCTTGAAGGCCATCCTGGCGATGGATATCCCCACTCTAGAGGGCGGCAAAGAGCCCGTATCCTGCAGCATCGGCGTTTCATCCTATTCGGAGACTGCCGAGAGCCGTAACGAGCTGGTCGCGCAGGCCGACGAGGCGCTCTACCGGGCGAAGCGCGGTCGGGCGGCGAGGGCCAAGCTGTGGGAGCCCCGCAGGGTCCGGAGCGGGGCGAAGCTGCAAGGGGACGCCCTTCCAGCGTAACCGTGCGCTATAATTCCCCTGCCCTTATCCCCATAATCAGGAGGCCAAAGGTGGAGCCGCAAACGTCGAAGCGCGTCAATTCGTTTCCTCCCTCCGGTATTCGGAGGATCTTCGAGCTGGCCAGCCGGCCGGACGTCATCAGCCTGGCAATAGGCGAGCCGGACTACGATACCCCCGGCCACATCTGCGCGGCCGCCAAGGAGGCGCTGGACAGGGGCGAGACCCACTACTCATCTAACCTCGGGACGGCGCAGCTGCGGGAGGCGTTGGCCAGGCGCTTCGCCGAGGAGAGCGGCGTTTCGGTCGACCCGAACCGGGAGATCATCGTCACCATAGGGGGCACCGAGGCTCTATACCTGTCCATGGCGGCGGTGCTGGACGCTGGGGACGAGGTGCTGATCCCCGACCCCGGCTTCATGGCCTACAACTCCCAGGTCCACCTGGTAGACGGCGTGCCGCTGCCCTACCCACTACGGATCGAGAAGGGTTTCTATCCCGACCCCGACGAGATGGAGAGGATGGTCACGCCTAGGACGAAGATGCTGCTGATCAACTCGCCGGGCAACCCCACGGGGCAGTTGATCCCGCGGGATGTGTTGGATGGGTTGGCGGGGCTGGCGGAGAGGCACAACCTGATCGTCATCTCCGACGAGGTGTACAACTCCATCGTGTACGATGGACTGGAGTCGGTGAGCTTCGCCTCTCTGCCGGGGATGAAGGAGCGGACGATAACGATCAACTCCTTCTCCAAGATTTACGCGATGACCGGCTGGCGGCTGGGCTACGCGATCGCCCACCCCAACCTGATCGACGGGATGAACAAGGTGCACCAGGTGGTGGCGGCCTGCGCCCCCACGATGCTGCAGAGCGCCTCGGCCTATGCGCTGCGGGCGGACCAGGGCTTCGTGCGGGAGATGGTGTCGGAGTACCAGGCACGCCGCGACATGGTCACCGATCTGCTGAACCGGGTGCCCGGCTTCCGCTGCATCAAGCCGGAGGGGGCCTTCTACGCATTCCCGGACATCCGGGGCACGGGGATGAAGGACTTCGACCTGTGCGAGTACCTGCTGTTGGAGGCGAAGGTGGGGGCCGTGCCGGGCAACGTCTTCGGATCGCGTGGCGAGGGGCACGTGCGGGTGTGCTACGCCACCTCGCGCGACAAGCTGCAGGAGGCGGGCGAGCGGATGGCGAAGGCTATGGCGAAGCGAGGGCTCTGACGGGGGATCGGGAACCACAGAGACACGGAGTCAGGGATCCAAGGTAGCGGACATCCTGAGAGGGTTGATCTACGTACGAGGGCTGGCTTTGATGCTAGCCCTCGTACGTTGCTTCTGAGGGGGCTCTCCAGCACCGAAGCGCTGGGATCAGGCCGCCCGGCGGGCTCCCAGCGCCTCGGCGAGGATCGTGTTTAGGAGTTGGTTGAGGCTGACGCCCTCCTGGCCGGCCAGTTCGACCAGACGGCGGTGGAGGGAGGAGGGGGTTCTCAGCAGGATGCGTCCGGAGTAAGCGGAGTCCTGCTGGCTCGAGGGCTGATCTTTACCCACATTTGTCGGCTTGGGCGTATGAATTGCTGCATCCGTAGCCACTTCTTGTGGTGAAGGAGCGGCGGATGGCACTGATTCTGGTGGAAGCCGGGCGTGGGACAGAGGTAGGGCATCTGTCTCGGGGGAACGGGGTGGTCCCGAGAGTGCTTTCGACCGATGAATGGGCTGCCCAGCAGTTCGCACAGGTAGAGTTGGGGGACCAGCGGCTGAACAAGCGGGCGCTGGAGGTAGGCGCCAAGATGGCGGCCCACCCGGAAGCTTCGCTGCCGAACCAGATGGAGAGCCCCAGTGCTTTGAAGGCAGCATACCGAGTGCTGAATAGCAGTAAAGTCACTATGGAGAGGCTGTTGAAGCCCCATTGCCATCAGACCGTGGCGGCAGCGCACCGCCATCCGGTGGTGCTGATGGTGGAAGACACGACTGAGTTGGACTACAGCGACCATCCCAGCAAGACAGGGCTGGGACCTGTGGGTAATGAACGAGGTTGGGGATTGCTGCTGCACAGCACGTTGGCAGTAGTCCCTGAAGGGCGGGAGGTATTGGGGCTGGCGCACGCCCAAACCGTGGTGCGTCAACCGATCGCCAAGCCCAACAAGCACCGTAGGCATACGGAAGAGAGCCGAGTGTGGGAGGTATCGGCCAAGGCTGTAGGCAGTCCGCCCGAGGGTGTGCTGTGGGTACATGTAAGTGATCGCGAAAGCGATATCTTCGAATACATGGCTACCTGCATGGATCTCGGCAAGCACTTCCTGGTGCGGGCCTATCAGAATAGGGTGCTGGTGTGGGACGGTGAAGTGGTGCCCATGGAGGGAGAGGAAAGTCGGAAGCTGGTGGACTATGCGCGTAGTCTGCCTGCTCAAGCCGAAGGCGGCTACAGCGTGGAAGTGCCGGCGCGTAAGGACCAACCGGCCCGACAGGCCCAGGTGGTGCTGCAATGGGCGGATGTGAAGATCAAGCCTGGCTCCCACGCCCCGCCTGCCATGCGCCACCATTCTCCCCTTGCCATATGGCTCCTGCGGGTGTGGGAACCGGACCCGCCAACAGGTGCCGACCCGGTGGAGTGGATACTGCTGTTGGATCTGCCCATCACGACGGTGGCAGAAGCCCATCGGGCTGTCGCTTGGTATAGCTGCCGCTGGTTGGTGGAAGACTACCATATGTGCCTCAAGACGGGCTGTCGGGTGGAACACACCCAACTGGATGACGCCGAGGATGTCCGCCGGTTGCTGGGGTTCGCAGTGCCCATAGCGGTGCGGTTGCTCCAACTACGCCAGTGCGTACGGCAAGCCCCGGAATTGCCAGCCAAGGCCGTGGTGGACCCGCTGATGGTCGACGTGCTGGCCCTGCGTCAGAAAAAGGACGCCGAGACCATGACCATCGGAGAGTTCTGGCAGTTGGTGGCGCGCTTGGGGGGCCATCAGGGCCGACGTAGCGATGGACCACCAGGTTGGCGCACCATATGGAAAGGCTACCGCTACCTATCCGATATGACAGAAGGTGCTCGTATAATCTCAACAGACAGCTTCCACTTACTACGATGTGGGTAAAGATCAGGGCTCGAGGGGTCGGGCACCTTCTTCCCCATCGCCAGGGCCATGTCCACCCAGGTCCGCTTCGCCTCCTCGATCGCGCTCAGCGCCTCCTCGATCGTCTCTCCGGAAGCGGCGCATCCCGGTAGGTCCGGCACCCGCAGATGCACCCTTCCGTCCTTGGTGTCCATCAGGATGGGGTAGTCTCGATCGGCGACCTGATTGACCAACTCCTGGTCAACCCTAACCCTGTCCAGTCCTCCCATCTACTCCTCCTCATCGACCAAGGCCAACAGATCCAGCGCCTCCAGGCACTGCTCGACGGCAGCCGGGTCCACGTACTGCTTTGTTCCATGCGGTTTGGCGACCGGCAGGATATGGCCCAGATTGGGATGGCCGAATGTCACGTGGCTGGTACCCCTTTGCTGGCTAACGAAGCCGTTGGCTACTTGGGGGGATTATGCCGATGCTGCGATGAGGTCAAGTACGCCCTCGAGGCGTTTCTTCGATTGCACAAAACGGCGGCGGGCATCCGGTGGATCGAGAGAATCGCTCTCTGACTGCCCTCCTCGCCGAACACCCAGGATCTCCCCCTCGTCGTGGAGAATCTCTGTCTCCCAGTGAGCATAGTGTCTAAACATGAGGCATGCCCGCATGGTCTTGGTGAGGATGCTCAAGTCACGCTGGTCCGCCTCCGTAACGAGCAGCGACTGCCGCCCGAGGGCTGCAATGCGGCCGGTCAGACCGGCGAGCCTGGAATGGACATCACCGCAGGGTGGGGTGCATCGGAGGAAGCCTCAACTACCACAAGCCTGATGCCATTATACCAGAGGGTGACGAGTTCTCGCTCCATTGCGCGTGGGTTTTCGATGCGACGCATGTCATGATCTGAAGGATTGCGGTCTGAAGTTGGTTGCTGCGGCTACGTTCAAAGGTAGTTCGCGCGATGACCTGTGCCCATTCGCGGAAGATCTCAGTCAGTTTGGCCCTTGCCGATTGGCACCAACGGGTGACTGCTACTGATGGAGAACGTTTGCCGGGCTGCAGTAGTGGTTCGCGACGGGGAACATGATGCGTCGCGTTGTAGAGCACCGGGCGGCAGGGGACAAGCCCCCGCCCTACGTGTCGAAACCAATTTGGTCGAGCACTGGGGCGGCTACTCGGGGATCTCGCCGGCGAGGTGGAAGCCGGCGTTGGTGAAGCCACGGGCTTCCAGGAGGGATTTAGCCTGCTCGGTGCAGTAGAGGAGGGTGGGGTACTGGCGGAGGCGGAAGAGTGCCTCGCCTCGCCAGGTAGATGGGTCGACGAGGAGGCGGTCATTGGTCAGGGCTGTGTAGTGGTCCGTGCCGCAGATGGAGCAGCGGTGGGCAAGGAGGACCCCTGCGTGATCCAGGTCCAGGTCGCACCAGGCGTCCGTTTGGAGATCCCAGAGGGGAGGTCCTTCGTAGGGTAGCCACACCCTTGGCATCAACCTGGCCCTCGGCCGCTTCAGCAGTCCGAGTCTGGGGTTCTGCCACATCTGAATGGGGAGAAAGCGGGTGCCGCCGATCTCCCCATTCAGTAGCTCCCGCACCCGCTGGCTTACCACGACCTCGTCGTTGAACCCGGGCCAGCAGAAATCGGGCACGAGGCCGGAGCCGGGCAGCCACTCGAGCACCAGGGGCGAGACCCGCCTCTTTCTGGAGGCCCCGCACTCCGGGCATACCCTGGGAATGTGATCCCTGGACCATGTTCCCCGCCGCGATGCCCAGGCGAAGCGGCGATCTCGGGGGGCGACGAACTGGTACACCCTCATCCTTCGGCTAGCACCCTTGTGGGCAAGTGGTGTCTCCGCTAGCCGAAGTTAGTGCCCTTCAAAAGAAAGCTCAATGGTACTTTTAGGCTACATACGACCCCGCGCGTCTCCGTGCCCTCCGTGTCTCCGCAGCGAGCTCGTACATCTCACTCCCTCTCCTCCGCCAGGCCGAAGTGGTCACGGGCGTCGGCGACGGTGTAGAGGGAGCCGGTGGCGCAGACGAGGTCGGAGGGAGAGGCGAGGGCAATTGCCCGCGCGAGGGCGGTGGGGAGGTCGGGGGCGGTCTCCGCGTGGGGGCAGTGCCGGCGGGCCTCGGAGGCGAGGAGCTCGGGGGCGGCGGCGCGGGCGTGGTGGGAGCGAGTCGCGACCACGGCTGATGCCAGGGGGGCGAGGGCACCGATAATTCCCGGCAGGTCCTTGTCCGAGGAGGTGCCGAGCACCAGGATCAGCCGGCGGTAGAGGAAGCCCTCGCGGAGGGCGGCGGCCAGCTTCTGGGCCGAGTCGCCGTTGTGGGCGCCGTCCACCACCACCAGGGGGTGATGGGAGACGATCTCGAGGCGACCTGGCCAGCGCAGTTGTGAGAGACCGCGCTCCACCGCCTCCTGGTTCACGGGGAAACCCTTGTTGCCCAGTTCCTCCACAACGGCGATCGCGGTGGCGGCGTTGGAGAGCTGGTGGGCGCCCAGGAGGGGCAGGTCCACTTTGTAGGGCCGGCCGGAGGGGCCCCGCAGGATGGCTCGTGTCCGCTCCCGCCGGGGCCTGGCGGGCTCGCCCTCTCGGAGGGCCTGGGGGCGGGTTTCGCCCTCGTTCGGTGGTCCCGACGGCTCGGGCCGGGCAACCACCAGCCGGGCGCCTCGCTCAGTGGCGATACGGCGGATCACCTCGACGGCCTCCTCGGCCTGCTCGGATGAGACGACGGTGCCCCCATCCTTGATAATGCCCGCTTTCTCAGCGGCTATCTTGGGGAGAGTGTCCCCCAGCAGTTGGACGTGGTCCAGGCTGATGGGGGTGATGGCGGAGACTAGGGGGTTCACAACGTTGGTGGCGTCCAGGCGACCGCCGAGCCCAACCTCCAGCACCACCAGGTCCGGCGATTGCCGGGCGAAGAAGAGCATGGCCGCGGCGGTGGCGACCTCGTAGCTGGTGGGCACTCCCAGGTCGGGTTGGGTGCGGAGCAGTTGGTCCACCGCCGGTGCTACCGTCTCGACGGCGGAGGCGAGCTGCTCGGGGGAGATGAGGCGGTCGTCGACCCTGATCCGCTCGCGGAAGGTGTGGAGGTGGGGTTGGCTGTAGAGGCCGACCCTACGGCCCGAGGCTCGGAGGATGGAGGCGACCATGGTGGCGGTGGAGCCCTTGCCCTTGGTGCCGGCGACCAGGACCGAGGGGAAGCGGAGTTGGGGGTCGCCCAGGAGGGCGAGCAGGGCGCGAGGGCGCCTCAGGTCGAAGGTCGCGGCCGAGTAAGCGTAGCCGGTCCTCTTCTCGTAGTCGGTCAGGCTGTCGATGTAGTGCAGGGCTTCTTGGTAGTTCATGGATTGCGCCCTTGCGAATAGTTGTGAGTGATGAGTCGCCCGCCTGGCAAGTCCACATCGCATTCCGTGGACTAGAGCCCGAGGTTGAAACCGTCGGGCTAAGAAGACGAAGCCCTGCGGGCTGAGAGCCCAGCCCCCGAAGGGGCTTTGTTTTCTTAGTCCGATCACTTCAGTGTCGGGCGGGCGGCTCGCGTGATGGCGTCGGTCATGCGGGCGACCCTGGCCATCTCCTTGACGTCGTGGACGCGGACTATGTCCGCGCCGTTGGCGATGCTGACCGCGACGGTGGCGGCCGTGCCCTCCAGCCGCTCCTCGGGGGGAAGGCCCAACACCATCCCGATCACGGACTTGCGGGAGGTCCCCATCAGGATTGGCCGGCCGAGGGAGCACAGCTCTCGCAGCCGTCGCATCACGACAAGATTCTGCTGGGGGGTCTTGCCGAAGCCGAGGCCGGGGTCGACCAGGATGTTCTCCCACTTGACGTTGGCCCGGAGCGCCAGGTCGATGCTCTCCCGCAGCCCCTGGACGATCTCGCCCATCAGGTCGCGGTACTGGACCCCCTGGAAGTGTCCTCCGATGGGGCTCTTGGTGGTCTCGCCCCGGCGGTTGTGCATCAGGACGATCGGCACGTCGTAGGCGGCGGCGAGGCTGCCCAGCCCCTCCGTGCGGCGCAGGCCCCAGATATCGTTGACCATGTGGGCGCCCGCCTCCAGCGCCTCTTGCACCACCAACAGCTTGTAGGAATCCACGGAGATCGGCACCGAGAGCTCCTGTGCGAGACGACGGACCACGGGGACGACCCGGTCGATCTCCTCCTGGACCGACACCGGCTGGGAGCCGGGGCGGGTGGACTCGCCCCCCACGTCGAGGATGTCCGCGCCCTCCTCCACGAAGCGGCGGCCCTGCTCCACAGCGGCCTCGATGTTGGCGCCGAGGCCGTCGCCGGAGAAGGAGTCCGGAGTGACGTTGATGATCCCCATGACGTAGGTGCGGCTGCCCCACTCCATGGTGAGATTGCCGCAGCGGGTGGCGCCGAGTTGGCGGCCGAGGTAGCGGTCCAGGGTGGTGCGGAGGGCATTGGCAACCGCGTGCACATCCTCGTCGCCGGCAGCGTCCAGGCGGGAGGCTATGTCGCGCAGCAGGGGCGGGGGGGCGGCGACGAGGAGGTCGATGGCACTGGCGCACCCCTCACCCTGACCCTCTCCCTCGGGGAGAGGGAAATGCTCTACCCCCTCTCCCTGAGGGAGAGGGCTGGGGTGAGGGTATTTTGCCTGCAAAGCCACCACCAGCCCCAGGTGCGCGGGCACCATCGTCTCCAGGGTCGCGACGATCTGTGCGGGGATATCCTGCAGCGCGATGGCCTGGAGCCCCACGTCCCCCACCAGCGGCTCGAGGCTGGCGAAGGGCACGCCAAGCCGACCGGCCTCCTCGCGAACGTCGGCTTCGGTGGGCAGTGATAGCACGCGCGCAGTGATCATGGGCATGGATCTCCCTCGAGGCGATTCGGATGGTTCACAGGACAGTATACAGGAATGGGACATAGGCCCACTTCTGCTACAGGAGACGATCGAAAGGTGTGGAGGATCGCATATGCTGCATGTGGATGAGCAATCACGGCCGGACTGTGTCCACCTGTGAGCGGGAATCCCAAAGTGTCGAGTGCGGGGGAGTCTATCCGCGAGGCTGTGACACGTAATCGAATCCGTAGGGGGAGATGCCGTCGGGATGATCCCTGTCGTACTGGGCAATGGCGGCAGCCACCAGGCTGAAGTGGTCGGCAGGCATGGTGTACGGGACCACCAGCACGCCAGCATGGGGCAGATCCTCCTGAAAGAACCTTACCGAAAGGGCGACGAAGTGGTCACGGTTGCGCGTTACCAGGCAACGGTTGGCCCTTGCGGCAACCAGCAGGTGGAGGTCGTCGTCCGAGCCATGGTTACCGCACTCGTGGGCTGTTACGATGTCTACCCCCATCCGCCGTGCGATCTCCGCGATCCTCCCCGACAGGTCCTCATCGAGGTAGAACTTCACACCTCAACTCTCCTTTGGAGACATGAACGGGTAGCGCTCCCAGACTGCCTCCGGAGACCACTGCTCGTCCCGGCGGATGCGCTGCTGGATCTCCTCGGGATAGGCTTCCGCGTAGGCCAGAGCCGCCCTGAGCTGAGTGTCGGAGAGCCAGTGGAAGGACTCCTTGAGCCTCTGCCATGAGTTCTCCACCGACCTGTGGGCTTGCACTATCTCGAAGACCTCCAGACCGGTTCCCGCTACTCGAGCGACTCTCCCTCCAGAGGGGCTATCCACGAACAGGATGCCGGGAATGCGGCGCATCTTGTTGGATTCGAGCAGCCTCTCGTTGACGACGGTGGAGAAGTCGCGTCCTGTCCGGCGGCACTCGTCCTCGATAGGCCCCAGGACATCCTCTGGCATTCGCACTGTCTTTGGCACGGCGCTCATGGCAGCACCTCGCGATGTATGCTTTGTAAGACACAGTGTACAGTGTCTGTGCAAGGATGCCAAGGGTTGGTTTTCGCATGTGGTTTTGGGAGTCCTGGTGATGGTGGGAGCAGGCTCTGTGAGTGGGTATAGGCGTCAGGACGCAAGCGAATTGGACGCTTGTCGATTGGATGGCTTGTCCTTGAGGATCTTCGCCACTGGGTGGAGACGGACCGGAAGACCGCGTTACGGGCCTTTGACCTGATAGAGTCGATCGTGCGCGACCCCTTCCAGGGCATAGGCAAACTGGAGCCGCTCAAGTACCTGTTGCCTGGCACCTGGTCCCGCCGCCTCACCCAGGAGCACCGCATCGTCTACCTGGTCAGCGACGACCGGATTGGCTTCCTCCAGGCCCGTTACCACTACTGATGGTACTTGGACGCGGATACTTCTCACGCATGTCCACTCAACGCTTTACGCCGAAGGCTGGAGGTCCAGCGCGCGATAGAGCATCTCGCCTGCGTAGAGCACCAGCAGCAGACCATCCGATTCCTTGTCCACCCAGGCATCGGGATCGATGGTCCGGTGGTCCATGTAGGCGAGGTTGAGCCGTTGGCAGCGCTCCTCGGGGATGCCGGTGGCCAAGGTGACCTGTATGCGAGGCGTCTCGATCCCCGTCTCGGGGTCGTAGCTGCCCGACCCTTTCAAGAGTGAGGAGTGGGCCTTAATGGTGCCCGGGAGGTGACGGAAGCGGTCCGGCTGCTTCAGGAAGTAGTCCCGTACATGGTAACCAACTCTGTCGATCAGTCGCTCGTGGACATGGGATAGCTCCGTGATGTGGGGGGCGTAGACGATCACTTCACCGCCATCGGCCGTCGCGGGTTCCGTGGTGGTCAACGCCCTGGTCGCGGTCCAGAGGTCGCCGTACATCTCGGATGGCATGCAGAGCACCCTGCGGAAGGCCCGAGGCACCGTGATGACGTTCAGATGGGCCGACAGGTCGGCCGCGGCACCGAATGTCTCCTCGTGGCGACCGATGTACATCCCGCGGAGAGCACTTCCTTGAAGGACCAGGTCGATGCTCAGTATGGGGCGGGGCACGAACTCCGCGGCCCGGTGGATCACACGCCGAACGGGCGTGTACCTCTGTCCGATGGTGTTCATGCTGGTGCCCATCGCGCCCAGCCAGTTGACGGCGTCGATCATCTCGGGCCCAGCGATCCCTGGAAAGAGTCCCTCGGCGCCACCTGAGAAGCCGGCCAACTCATGGGGGAAGACGGGGCCGCAGATGACCAGTTGATCGTAGTCCAGAGCCGTCCGGTTCAGCTTCACCGGGATCTCCTCGACCAGCAGCCCCCCAGTCAGCCACCCCGTCTCCCTGGCGGGTATGACCCCGATGGTCTCCAGCGCCTTCGGCAGATCGTAATGGTGGTTGAATATGCGGACCTTGGGATAGCACTCGGCCTGCTCCGCCGGGGAGACCCCAACCAGCCGGTCGATCGCCTCGGAGTCCATGGGAGGGTGGTCGCCCAGGGCGATAAGGTAGTCCAGCTTCGCGACCCTGTGGCCGATCTGCCGGTACAGCAGCCAGAACAGCAGGGGGGTTGGTGCCGTGCGGGTGCCATCGGGGACGATCACCAGGACGCGCTTGCCCTCGAGCGGCAGTGGATCGAGGGCCTCTTGCAGCAGCAGCTGCGCCTGCTCGGACGTCAGGAGCTGCTCGGTCGATCCCTCTCCTGTCACCATGGCACCATTCCTTGAGCTATCAGCGGTCAGCGGTCAGCTATCAGCTTGACGGATTCCATTCTCTGCTATTGTGGACTCCTCCGCAACAGGTTATCCCCATTTGGGTGCCCGTCACGATTCTTGGCTGGGCCGAGCCCGCCCGCGGCTCAAGCAGCGGGCTGAGACGCTCAAGGACGCTGATGAACCTTAACAAATAAACCTGACACGGTATGGCTAACAGGGGTGTCCACACTGTGGGAGGGCGAGCCTCCTGGCGAGCCACCTGTTGGAATCTGTCGCCTGCTCCCCCTACTGGACGGCTCAGCAGGAGCTTCGCCCTCCCGGGCAGGAGC
>DIXP01000076.1 GCA_002436065.1 Chloroflexi bacterium UBA6077 | reverse complement strand
ACCTCTCGATATGAACCATGCCCAGCCTACAGCAGGCGAGGCTTCCCGTCAATGGAATTAGTATGGTGTCCCCGAAATGTCCGCGCTTCGGCAGCTACCGAAGCCTGCGTAGCGCGGCGTTCACCTCTGCCGGGTCGAACGCCTCTGGATCGAACCCATCACCGATCCATTCGAGCCGCTCTTCGTGTTCGGGGTGGGAGGGGTCCTGGATGGCCTCCAGGAACGTCCCATAGCCCCAGACACCACCAACGTCCTCTGGCGGGCAGGCTCGCCTGCCGCCTATGCAGGCCGGCGCGGGTACAGCGGGATCCGGGGGGAGTACCTTCTCCACCAGGATGTCGTGCTCCCAGCTATCGCCGAAGTCGTACTGGTAGCGGAAGCGGGACCTGGCGGCAGTCGCCACCTCGGAGAGCTTGACCTTCCGCTCGTCCTCCACTGGCCGCCAATCATCCGGCGATGGCACGCCAATGACGCGCCGGCCGACCTCGAACTGGTGCAGGTGCGAGTCGGTCCAGCCCATGGCGACTTGCAGGATCTGGTGCAGCTTGGACAGGCGTGTGTCGGCGGGAACGATCAGCCGTCGCCAGACTGGCGGACTGGTGCCGCGCAGGGTGACCTTGATCTGGTATAGGGTGCCGGATGGCAGCGTGACGGAGCTCGGCTCGGGTACGTGGCGCAGGCTGACGAAAACATCGTCCTCCGCGAGGACAGCCCCGAGCCATCCCCGCAGGCCGCCGAACTCAAACCGGGGGTCGGCACGCATCACTACCCTGAGCGGGTCGGGTGCCACGTCCCCATGATAGGCGCGGTGCGCGAGCAGGGCGACGGTCACCTCCCAGATCGGCCGCCTGTCTACGCTGCCCTCGCGCATATACTGGTAGGCAGCGTCGGCCACCTGCCGGTTGCGCGCGGAAATCGCCTCAGCCGGCCGCTTCAATCGCGACTCGAACCATGCTTCGCCGAGGCCCTGCTCGGCGTCGATCACACGGATCAGCATCGAGTCTCCGGCGGCGGCGCGCTGGTCCACCAGGTAGCGGCGGAGCGGTTCGGCGACGGGCGTGGCCCACCGAGCCTGGGCGGTATGGCCGAGCGTGAGGGGAACATCATCGCCGGTGGGAAGGCGCACGCGCATGGGCCGCTCGGTTCGCCGCTTTCCCGCTTCGATGATGCTTGGCCAAAGCGCCTGCAGCACCTCGTACTCAAGCGGGATGGGTTGGTTGGCCGGCTTCTTCTCGGTTAGCGCCATCCGGAGCACGCTACCCCGGATGCAGTGAGGGAGGTACCAGTAGCGGCCATCGCCGGTTCCGACCAGTTGTTTGCCCTGACCGAGCGCATTGCGGATCGTCGCCTTGGGGTTGCGCGTGGTGATAGGCCGGCGGCGCTCGACCGCATCGAGGATCTCCTGGAAGGTCAGTGGCTGGTCGGCCGCTCGGAGCACCTCATACACCAGTTCTGTGTAGCTCGGGTGTTCCGGCCGTGCCATTGTTGCCTCCCCAAGGGTTTACGCGCTTGCGACGGAATTATACCAGTTCAGACCATCCGTTCCGACGGGCGGCGAGCCGCAGCCGCCTCGACTGAGATGAAACAAGAGAGAAGCCGAAGAGCGAGCGTTCGCTCTCCGGCTTGATAGCTCCCCGAGAGAGATTCGAACTCCCAACCTAGCGGTTAACAGCCGCCCGCTCTACCATTGAGCTATCGGGGAATATGTGGTTGTCCAGTGCCGAAGGGGGGGGTCGAACCCCCACGGAGGTCGCCCTCCAACGGTTTTTGAGACCGTCGCGTCTGCCGATTCCGCCACTTCGGCGCAACCTTGGGCAGACTCCTGTCCACCCCTCATCAACGTCGCCCAGAGATTATACCCAACTCTCCCCAGTCAGGTCAAGGTCAATGGCGCTGCCGCGCGAGTGGGGAGCGAGTTGGTGCGCGACGCACAGGTCGCCCTAACGCCCACTTAGCCTGTTTTTCCGCAGGCCTCGGCCATCCGGCCCTTCAGCTTGCCGGCCACCAACCGTACCTTCCGTGGGCTTGCCAGCCAGTAGAGCAGGCAGGCGAGCCACATCATCGGGATCGTGGCTCCGAAGGCCCACCGGTAGTCCCCGATCAGGTCGAAGACGTAGCCGCCGAAGAAGGCGCCGAAGGCCAGCCCGAAGCCCCCAGCCACGTACCCGCCGCCCACGATCGCCCCCGCCCGCTTCCCCTGGAACAGGTCTCCCATCACGCAGAGGAATAGCACCGATGAAGCCCCGTAGCAGATGCCGTACACCAGGGCGTAGAGGTAGATGAACCAGGGGTCCGTACCCTGCCGTACCAACATCAGCAGCGTTGCCCCAACGGTCCCAGCCGCGAAGACCACCAGGTAGGAAACCTCTCTCCCCACCGCGTCGGAAACGGCGCCCCACAGTGCCTTGCCGAAGGAGCCTATCAGCCCCACCATACCTACCACCGAGGCCGCGATCATCTTGTCCTGGCCCATGTCGCCCAGATAAGCCGCCTGGTGGGTGAGGTAGACGTTCATGGAGGCTGTCTCGAAGAACCGCCCGGCAAACGCCGCCCAGAAGCGCCTCGTCCGCATTGCCATACCGAGTGACCAATCCCTGGCCGCCCACTCCTGGTCCACTATGCAGTCCTTGGCGTACGCCTTGGTGGCTGAGTTAGCAGCTGTGGTGGTGGCGGCATCTTCGCCATCCGGCAGCATGCCTAGATCCTGTGGCTGGCGACGGGCGAACCCCAGGTAGAGGGTGGGGACCACCAGGATGATGGCGCAGGCCAGCACGATGTAGGCGGTTCGCCACCCATGGGCGCTGATTATCGACTGCAACAGCGGCGCGAAGATGAAGGTTCCAACCCCCACTCCGGCTACGGCAAGACCCCACACGGTGCCTCGCTTCCGCACGAACCAACTGCTGAGGAAGGTGAAGTTCGGCACTATCCCCATGCTCTGCATCCCCAGCGCCGAGATCACGCCGTACAGCAGGAAGAACTGCCAGATCTCTGTCATCTGGGACGTGAGCAATAGCCCAGCCCCCAATATGACTGCCGCACAGGGCACCACCAGCCTCGGCCCCCAGCGGTCTATCATCCATCCGGCTAAGGGTGCGGTGAAGCCGTAGATCAGGGAGAAGGCGGAGTAGGCGGCGGCGGTGGATGCCCTGGACCACCCGAAGTCGTTCAGGATAGCCACGTAGAAGATGGAGAAGGAGTGGTACGCGGCATACCCTACGGCAAAACATATGAAGATGATGGCCGCGATGATCCAACCGTAGTAGAAGGGAAGGCGTCTTTGCCAGCTCATTGTTCTATGTCTCTCTCGGCGCAAGGTTACCGGCCGTGGCTCCGCTCAGGGATTGGATGGCAGGGCAGAGCGACCGACCTGGTAGGCTAGTCCAGCCTTGCCCCTGACCCTCCGGGCTGTAGGGCCAGGGTGGTCGGTCCGGTCCCTAGAGGATGAGGGGCTTGAGCTCGGCTGTCTGCCGTATGGTGACGACCATTGTAGGACGGATGCTGCCCTTCTGTCGAATGCGCATGAAAGGGGGCTCATAGCAGCAGAATGCGAAACGGTCTCGGCCCTGAAGGGCCGGGCTAACCACTTTAGCCTGGCCGTAGTCAGCCCGGCCGTGTATGCAGGCTATTCTGATGGGCTCTCCTGGTCGCTTCCCTGGTCACTCTCCCGCTTCATCAGACCCAGCAGGGCGTCCAGCGCCTGGGTGAGGAAGTTGCCCTTGGGAGGCTCCTTCGGCTGGAAACGGAGCACCGTGATGCCCAGCTGCTTCAATTCATCCGCCTGCGCATCCTGCTCCGGCTGACCCACCTCCCACCGCGTCGGCGGCGACTCCATCTGGCCCCATTCACCGTACACCTTCGCCCATTCCTCAGTGTTGGGCTGCCGTCCACTCAACATGGTGGTGTCCTTGGACCGCTGGTAGGTCCGGACCACCCCGTCCTTGTAGTAGTAGACGCGGCTGGGCGAGGGGAACAGGCTGGGATCGGTTTCGTCGCCTATGCCGTCGTCCACCCGAAAGATGGGCATGGCCGTCCCGTTGGACTCGAACCAGTAGACTTGCAACCCATCCTCCGTCTGGCCTGAGGCCTTGCCGCTGTCCCTGATCTCCAGGAAGTCGTCGATGTGAGCCCTGGTGGTGTTGATTGTCGCCACCTGGGTCTGCTTGTCCAGGATCTCCTTTGCACGTCTCAACTGCAGGTAGTCTGGGCTGAAGTTGGGATCGTCCCTCCCGTAGAGGGCCTGCGCAAGCTCCTCGGGCTCCGGCTCTACCTCCAGGTTCACCAGCACCTCGGTCTTGCCCGTGTCCTCCGGACGAGTCAACCGGTGTTTGATGGGGTAGTTGGGATTGGTGTAGGTCACCAGGTCGTCCCCCCGCAGTGACCGATACTCCGTGATTGCACCCCGGATCCGCCACTCGGTGGCCACTACCGTCCCCATGGGTACGTAGAAGTCGAAGGAGTCGCCGGGCTGTATATCTTCGAGAGGCCGGCCCGGAAAAGTGGCCCTGTATCCATCCATCACCATGTTCACCGATTGCTCCGCGGGTAGCAGCGGTATGGTCTCCGCACCGATGGCGAAGAAGGAGGCGCCCCAATCCAGGGTTGCTCGGTAGTGGTCGGTGCCGTTGGGACCGTCTCGGCCGACAAAGTCGATTCGATAAGAGTCGTTTCCGGTCCATTCGTCCGCTGCTGAAGGTGCTGCGTTCGCGTCACCAATTGGTAGCGCTGCCGCGAACAGCATCAGGAGAGCCGGCACCGCGGCCAGCCGACCCATCATCGGAATGATCCCCCGTATCTTGGTCACCACGGTTATGTCCAATCCTCGGGAGACAGCAGCGTCCCCGTCGCGGGTGCTCCCTCAGGCCGTCGCGGGCGCGATATCGCTGCTCCCTCGTCCCAAGTTCTCGTTCCGCAGGACAAACGCAGCCCTTGTGCCAACTTCGAGTGATGAGTGGTGATGGCCATCTTGAAATAGACTGAAGCAGTGGTAGGATTCAGCTGAAGAAGCGGGCTCTCCCGCATCGAGAGGTGAGACTGTGAACGTGATCGTCTACACGACTCCCACCTGACCCTGGTGCACGAAGGCGAAAGAGTTCCTTTCGCAGATAGGAGTGCATTACCGAGAGGTGGATGTAACTCGCGATCCTGCCGCGGCGGCTGAGATGGTACAGAGGTCCGGCCAGCGGGGCGTGCCCGTGGTCGCTATCGACGACCAGGTGGTAGTGGGCTTCGACCCTCAGCGGATGCAGATGTTGGTGAATAAGGCATCCCAGGTAAATAAGGCATCCCAGAAGAGACCTGCCCTCGGCCTGAGCATCGCCGACGCCAGCCGCATGGCGATGAAGGCTGGGTCACTGCCGGTCTTTGGTGCCTTTGTTGGGAAGGTAGCCCCCGGCTCTCCGGCTGAACGGGCGGGAGTGAAACCAGGGGACATCGTGACCGAGGCGAACCTCCGCCCCATCAGCAACGCCGCGGATCTGGAGAAGGTCTTGGAGAGCCTCACCGCTGGTTCACGCCTGGCCCTGGTGGCGACGAGAGGTGACAGGACTCTGCGGTTCGAAGTCGTACTCTAAGGTTTGGGCCTGCCCGAATCCTCGGGCAGGCCCAAACAGAGCCATCAGCCTCGGGTGGAGCGCCGGCGCCGGCCGCCCGGCGCCGGCCTGCCAGGGGGAGATAGGACGAAACGGAGCTCCCCGACGGGAGACTTTCGCCAGGTCAAGTGGTACCCCCGCTGCTTTGCCGCGAGGCTGAGTCGCCGTTTTTCTGTCCTCTGGCTCTCGCCCAATGCGAGCGTCAGCACACCACCAACCCCGCCTTGCCGAGTGATGTCGTCGATAATGCCTAGATAGGGGGTGAGGTCCATCGCTGCTGGTGCCCTTGCCGAGGCAAGATCGGATTCTGTCAATACCTTGTTGAGCTGCGGCATGGCTGACTTCTCCGCTGCTTACTAGTCTATCTATCCTACATCATAGTCCTCGCCAAGCGATAATGCAAGCCATAGAGAGGACTCATTCGCCAATAACAGGAGCACACATGGCCTTATTCGACGGCACTAAGACGTAAACAACGCGATACTGAGAGCGGGATGGTAAAGCCATAGCGGCATTGCCTCAGCCATATGCTCATCGTATTCGGGCTCTGCGGTGGCGGGGGCGGTCGCTATCCCAACAGTAGCGGCGCCAGATCGGAGTCCTTGGGATCACCCCCTAGCTGGAGGATCATCTCCTCGGGAACCCCGCGAGCCAGAAGCGGCCGCACCACGTCTTCCATCAGGTCGGGGACGTAGCCCTTGATCAGGACGCAGCTCTTACTAAGGGGCCGGATCTCGTGGCCATCCAGGCCGGCCGGCAGCAAGAGGGTGTCGCCGGCATCCATTCGCGTTCGATCGACCGGCGAGTACACCAGGTCGCACGAGCCCTCCAGCAGGGTAAGGAGCTGGAAGCTGGTGCCGCGGGTATCCTGGAAGAAGGGCGCCGTCAGTTCCAGCAGCTCTGCGGCGAAGTAGCGGCAGGCGCACAACAGCCGTTGGGTGTTCGCTCCCTCTAGCAGCGACACCGGCTGGACCTTCTTCGCCTTCTTCGGTTCCAGATCCGCCACGTCCAGCGACTTGTCCACGTGCAGCTCTCGCACGACGCCGCCCACGGGGACCCGGTTCCAGTCGAACAGCCGGTAGGTCAGGTCCGATGACTGCTGCAGCTCGTACACCACTATTCCCTCGCCCAAGGCGTGGATGGTGCCGGCGCGGAGCAGGATCACGTCCCCGGTGGAGACCAGCACGGATTGGAGATGCTCCGTCAACTTCCCCTCGGCCACCGCACGCCTCATCTCCCCCGCCGTCATCTCGGCATTGGTGCCGTAGATGATCTGCGCCCCCGGCGCCGCATCCAGGACGTACCAGAACTCGGTCTTTCCAAATGGCTGATTCTCCCTCGCCTGGGCGTAGCTGTCGTCCGGGTGCACCTGGACGGAGAGGGTCTCCTGGGCGTCGATGAACTTCAGCAGCAGCGGAAACGCCTGTTGTGGTTGCCCCGCGAGATTGGATCCCAGCAGGGCTGCCGGTTCCTGCCCGGCCAACTCTGCCAGGGTAATCCCCTGAAACGGTCCGTTCTGTATCGTGAGGCCCTCCCACACGATCCACACCTCTCCCAGGGGACCCTGCGTCTGGGGCAGACTGGGGAACAGCTTGTGAATCCTGGTTCCCCCCCACACCTTTTCCTTCGCCTCGGCGGCTAGCCTCAGAGGGTATAGAGGAAGAGAGTTCTGTTGCGCCATAGTATCAACTCCAACTCACCACGGAGACACGGAGAGCACGGAGTGGCACAAAGCTTTCTGTGAATCCCCCGTGTATTTGGTGTCTCCGTGGTTGGCTAATGTACCTTGTCAAACCTACCCTCGCAGCGCGTCAACTACCTTCTGCAGGTCGGCCGCAATGTCCGTGCCCAGGTGTACCCACAGAGCTCGCCGCCCGTGCTGCTTGAGCGCCTGCCAATCGCCGGTCGCCTGAGCCCGCTTGAGGGTGCCGAAATCGTAGGGCTTGCCGGGGATCGGCACCGAGACCTTCTCCTGGGCCGTGAATTGGAGGAACAGGCCGCTGTTCGGTCCGCCTTTATGCAGTTGGCCGGTCGAGTGCAGGAAGCGCGGGCCGTACCCCAGGGTTGTGGCCAGCCCCGTTCGGTTTCTCAGCATCTCGCGGAGCGTCGCCATGGCCGCCTCCACCGGTTCGGCGGCCGGCAGGTAGGCCACGATGGCGAAGTAGTCGCCTGCTCCTGCCCCGCCCACGAAGCCCTTCAGCGCTTTCTCCAGACTCTCCTCCTTGGATCCGTACAGCTCTAGTCCGTCCTTCAGCAGATCCGGCGGCTCCGTTGGGAGGGCTCCGGTGGCCTGGAATTGGGCCAGGACTCGAGATGTGTTGTCCTTGCTCTCCTGTACGTTCGGCTGGTCGAAGGGGTCGATCTTCAGCATTGCTCCGGCTATCGCGGTGGCGAATTCCCACCGGAAGAACTCGGCACCCAGGTCGTAGCAGTCCTGAAGATACAGTGTGACCACAGGCTGACCTGCTGCTTCCAGTTGACCAGCCATTTGGTCCAGGGTGTCGTTGTCGTCTCCTTCCAACCGTACATAGACAAAGTAGCGGTCCTCTCCATATGTCCCGGGAGCGCCGAGCGGTTCGCCGACGACCGGTACGATGCCCTTGCCCTCCTTGCCAGTGCTCTCTGCGATCAACTGCTCTATCCACAGCCCGAAGCTGTCGATACTGGGGGACGTCATCAGAGTCAGCTTATCTCGACCGGCTCGCGCCATGGTGCCCATGGCCGTCCCCAGCCACACCCCGGGATTGGCGTCGGCCGGAACTCCAGCGGCGCAAGCCTGTGCCATGGCCTGCGCCCGGTCCAGCAGCCTCGTCACGTCCAGCCCCAACAGCGCCGCCGGCACCAATCCGAACAGGGAGAGGGCGGAGTAGCGCCCGCCGATATCGGGCGGATTGAGGAAGACCTTTCGGAAGCCTCGCTCCTGAGCCAGCCTGTGAAGCCCGGTGCCGGGATCGGTGATGGCTGCGAACTGTAGCCCAGACCTTTCTCCCAGTGCTGCTTGCGAGCGGTCGTAAAAGTACCGGTAGAGGGAGTCCACCTCGATCGTGCCGCCGGACTTGCTGGCGATCAGGTAGAGGCTTCGTTCCGGTTCCGCCTCCTCTGCAACTGCGGCGATGGTCGAGGGATCGGTAGAGTCCAGGACGCACAGCTTGGGGTAGCCTGTGGCACTGCCGAAGGTGAGCCGGATCACCTCCGGACAGAGGCTGGAGCCCCCCATGCCGCACAGCACGACGTGGCTGATGCTGGCCTCTCTCACTTCGTTGGCAAAGCCCTCCATCTCCGCCACATGCTTGCGCATATCGTCGATCACCGAGAGCCAGCCCAGCCGCTCGCCGATCTCCTGCACATGGCTGGCCTCGTCCTTCCACAGCCTGGGGTCCTGTGCCCATATTCGCTCAGCTGCCTGAGCCCTGTCGATCTCCTTCAATTCCTGGAGGAAGGCAGCTTGGTGGCTACCGAGTGCCATCTTGCCGCCGTGGACCGTCTCCGGTTGCTGCTGAGGCATCTCCTGTCCCTCCGCTTATCTTGCATGTTGCTTCCGGTCCTAGCGTAGCATCTTCAACTATCAGAAATCCAGTGAAGACGGGAGAAATGGCGAGCCCCTTCCAAGGGTTAGCGGAAGGGGCTCGCCATAGTAGGTGGGGGAGGTATTGCGGACGTTACATGAAGGAGAAGTGGCCTCCGAGTCCCTTCTCGAGGGCTCGCTTGTACACTAGCGAAGCCACGGCGATGTCCAGGGAGCCGAGGCCGATGGGCACCACCAGCACCCTTTCCTCGTTGCTGCCGCGGCCTGGCTTCTTGCCCGTGGCTACCTCGCCCAGCTCGGCGTCCACCTTCTCGCGGCCCATCTTCCCGCTCTCCACCAGTCGGGCTAGCTCGCCTCTGTGGCTGCATTGCGCCCAGCTGTCGACGATGATCCGGTCGGCCTTCAGCACGAACTGGTCATCGAACTCCTGGTACGAGCCGAGGGATACCGCGGTGACTCCCGGCTTGAGCCACTCGTCTCGCACCAGCGGCGCGTTGGCCGGGGTCGCCGTGATGACGATGTCGGCTCCCTCCACTGCTTCCTGCACGGTCTTGCATGCCTTCACCGGCAGCCCGAGCTTGCCCTGCATGTCGTTGGCATATCGCTCCGCTGCACCTGGCAGGGCGTCCTGCGCCCTTGCCTCGGACAGCTTGGTGATCTGCATCAGTGCCTGGAGGCTGGTCCGACCCTGGGTACCTGCCCCGATTATGGCGACTTTGCTGGCGCTCGATGCCATGCTGTAGCTGGCGGACACCGCCGCGGCCGCTCCCGTACGGAGGTTAGTGATGTGCCGTCCGTCCATGACTGCCCTCAGGTAGCCGGTGTCCGGATCCTGCATCAATATGGTGGCCATGACGTAAGGGAGACCGTATCGTGAGGGGTTCTCGGCGAAGCCGCCGGCCCACTTGATCCCCACGGCTTCCAGGGGAGCGATGTAGGCCGGCATGGCGTTGCTCCAGTACTCGTGCCCCATGGATCGGATGTCCAGGGTGATCTTGGCTGGCATGACCACCTGGCCCTCACCGTGGGCCCTGAATGTCTGCTGGACAATCTCGACCACTTCGTTCATCTCGATACAGTTGGCAACGTCCTGTTCAGAAAGCAAGAGTGTACTTTTAGACATGAGCATATGTCTCCTTCAAATAGTTGGCGAACCAGGCTTGCATCCATTGCAGCCGCTGCAGCCGCAACCTGGGCGGACCGCTGCGGGATAGCTCGTGGCAGGCCCCGGGGAACAGCAGCATCTCGGTGGTGGTGCCCTGCCGCTTCAGCGCCGCGTAGAACTGCTCGGCCTGCTCCATGGGGCAGGCGTGGTCTTCCATCTGGTGCATGATCAGGGTGGGTGTCCGCACGTTGGTCACATGGGTAATGGGTGACTGCCTCAGCATGGAGGCCACCTGCTCGGGCTCCCGAACGGTGCCGAAGATCGGCTCGAAGAAGGAGAAAGCGATGTCCGAGGTCCCGCAGGCGCTGTAGAGGTTGGATACGCTTCGGTCGGTCACCGCCGCCGCGAAGCGGTCGGTCTGCGTGACCACCCAATTGGTCATGTAGCCCCCGTAGCTGCCCCCCGTGACGCCCATCCTGCTGGCGTCCACATAGCCGAAGGAGAGCAGGTAGTCCATCCCACTCATCAGGTCGTCGTAGTCGTGGTGACCCCAATCGCTGTGAATGGCGTGGGCGAAATCCTCGCCGTAGCCCTGGCTTCCCCTGGGGTTGGGGTAGAACACCAGGTATCCCTGCGCCGCAAACAGCTGCAACTCATGAAAGAAGGCGTGCCCGTACTGGCGATAGGGTCCGCCGTGGATTTCCAGGATGGCCGGGTACCGGTGCGACGGGTCGAAGTCCAAAGGCTTGAGCAGCCATCCATCCACCAGCGTCCCGTCCTTGCTCCGCCATTCCAGCCTCTCCGGGTCCGACAGCTCCACTTCGCTCAGCCAATTGTCGTTCACGGTAGTAAGGCGGCGGCCCTCCGGAAGGAGCCAGAGATCGCCGGGAATCAGCGGGGTTCCACCTGCGGAAACGAAGCTACCAGTGGCCGGGCAGTAGCTGAAGTTGAAGACGACACGTGGCTGTCCGCCCTGCGCCACTCGGTGGACATCTCCACCCTCCACGGAAACATGGCAGATCGGCTGTTCACCGCAGTCTGCCGCGAGGAAGAAGATCGTCCTGCTATCGGCGGACCATACCCCTCCCTGGGGTATCCTCCCCCACATAGAGTCGCACAGGGTGCGGTCGTTGCCGACGAAACGATCGTAGCTAGCCGTCAGATTGATGGGATCGCCGCCGGTCGCCGGAGCTATCCAGAGGCAGAAGTTCACCGATGGATCGTACTCCCTGGCTGCCGCCCGGAAGGCGATCCATCGGCCATCCGGGGACCAGGAGAGCTCCTGGGCGCCGATGGCGACACAGATCTGCTCAGGCTGCCTGCCATCTAGTGGAATGCTCATCACCTGGCGATCCCAGCTGCCATCCGGATCCTCCTGAGAGGTGATGAAAGCCAGCTTCTTGCCGTCAGGAGACCATGCCGGACTGGTGGCGCCGTAGGGGATTTTGGTCAGGGGGCCGGCCTCCCCCGATTGGGCGTCCACCAGGAAGAGCTGGGGGCGCTGCTGGTAGATGAATCCCTCTCCGTCGCCCTTGTACTTCAGACGAGTGATGTGGTGCAGCCCCTCCGTCGGCCCGATGGGTGCGGAAGGTAGCGACACGTTGGCAACTACCGCAAGTTGGTTGCCCAGGGGGGACCAGGCAAGGGAAGTTACTACACCGGCGATGTTAGTCAACTGCTGGGGATCGCTGCCTGACTCCCAGGTCCACACCTGCCTCTCTCGCAGGTAGGCCAGCTTGCAGCCGTCTGGGCTCCACCTGGGGTGCGTGCCCTCTGCAATGGGTTCCGGAGTGCCACCGGCTGTCGGCATCCGGTGGATGGTGGAGCGATATAGCTCCCCGTCCCGATCTATGGTGGTGACCGCAAAGGCCACCCAGGCGCCGTTCGGAGCGACCTGAGGGTCGCTCACGTACCGCAGCCGATACAGGTCCTCTGCCACAATGCCGCGCTTCGGCAACTTCACAACCTCCTCACAAGCCTATTGCCATACCCTCGCGTCTGGGGTCCGCCGCGCCGTAGACCACGCCGGTTGCCGGGTCGCGCATGGAGAGGCACACGCCGCCCGCCGACCAGGTCCAATGGGTCCACCACTGAATCTGATGCCCCAACTCCTCCAGCTTCGGGACCACCTGCTCGTCGATCCCCTTCTCAAGATAGAGGCGGCCGGGGTAGTAGACGTGGGGATAGGTGGTGGCTGGAAAGGAGTAACTGGCGAAGCGCGGTGCCTCCACTGCTGCCTGGGGTTGCATTCCCCAGACAAACATGTTCAGGAGCACCTGTAGCATCGCCTGGGGCTGGCGGTTGTTGCCCGGGGATGCCATGGCCATGAATGGCTTCCCGTCCTTCAGCAGCAGGAATGGATTCGGGGTCAGGCTGGGCCGTTTCCCGGGACGCAGAGCGTTCGGGTGATCGGGATCCAGGTGGCTCTGCGCTCCGCGCTCGGAGACGCCCAGTCCCAGACCGGGGACTATCCCCCCCTGGCTGTAGCCATCGCTGGGGGTTGCGGAGAAGAGATTGCCCAAGGAGTCCAGGACGGTGACGCAGCTTGTATCCGTCGGCCTGATGCTGTCGGGTGGCGTGCCCTCCCACGCCCTGGCAGACGCTGCAGCGACGTCCTCGCTGGGCACGGCCAACCTTCGGCGAGGATCTCCGGCGGGAGGAACCCCAGGCCAAGCGCGCTCCACATCGATGAGGCTCGCGCGGGCCCGAAGGTACTCCGTGTCCAGCAGTCCCTCCATGGGGACGTCTACGAACTCGGGGTCTCCACAGAACGCCTCCCTGTCGGCAAAGGCGAGCTTCAGCGCTTCCACCAGGACGTGGATATACTGGGGAGTGTTGTATCCCAGCGATGCGAGGTTGAAGTTGCTGAGAATGCCCAGTGCCTGGGGGAGCACCGTGCCCTGGCACCAGGGACCACATGCGTGAAGCTCCAGACCACGGAACCGGAGGCTGAACGAGCGCTCTTCCTTTGCCTCGTAAGTGGCGAAGTCGGCTTCGCTCAACAGCCCTCCGAAGCGGCGGGTGTAGTCTACCATCGCCCTCGCGATGTCACCGCGGTAGAAGAGTTCTCTTGCAGCCCGGATCCCTGCTGCTCGACCACCTGAGCCAGCTTTTTTCTCCGCTTCCATCAAGCGGTGGAAGGTGCGGCCTAGATCTCCCTGCCTGATGACTGTGCCCACGGGAGGAGCCTCGCCATCTCGTAGGAAGATCCGCGTGTTCTCCGGCCACTTTTGGTAGGTTGAAAGGTAGTGTCCGATGGCGTAGTTCTGGAAGGGGTACACCGCGTAGCCCTTCTCCGCCATCTCCAGCGCTGGCTGGACTACCTGAGCCAGGGACATGGTACCGTACTTTTCGAGGGCACTCAGCCAGGCGTCGGCCGCGGCCGGCACCACGCAGTTGAGGGGCCACTCAGGGATCCCTCCCAACCTGTCGCGGAACAGCTCCAGTGTTGCAGCAGCGGGCCACCGGCCAATCCCGGCGATGGTGACCACGCGGCGCTCCTCGGCTAGATAGAGGATGATGGGGGCGACACCCGAGAGGGTGGTCATGTCCGTATGGACGGTATTCAGGGCCAGCCCTGCCGCGACGCCGGCATCCACAGCGTTCCCGCCGACCGCCAGCATGCGGAAGCCGGCTGAGGCAGCCAGGTAGTGCCCAGCAGCCACCATGCCCTGAGTAGACATAACTTGTGGGCGAAGGGGCTTGGCGTCCATCACTCTTGAACTCATGAAGCTACCTCCTGACTATGGGAGCTGGACATCCACTGCTTGTGCTCCCTTATCTAAGCATCTGTCCTCAGATCTGGTGCACAACCAGACCGTCATTCCCGCGAAAGCGGGAATCCAGCCTTGCCACGTGTAGCGCCGTGGACCCCCGCTTTCGCGGGGGTGACGGGAACGCAGCGTGGTGACGAAGTGCGGGCTATCTTGGGCCACCTGCTTAGTACCTGATCCTCGGGTCCAACCAGGCGTAGCAGAAGTCCACCACCAGGTTGACGGTGACGTATATCGTGGCCAGAAGGATTACTACTCCCTGGATGATCGGGTAGTCCCGCATGTACACTGCGTTGATCATCAGCGTTCCCAGGCCCGGCCATGCGAAGATCGTCTCTGTGACCACCGCGCCGCCCAATAGGGTCCCGAAGCGAACGCCCAGGGATGTAACCACCGGCAGCATGGCGTTCTTCAATGCGTGTCTGTAGATGACCAGTTGCTCTCTCAGCCCCTTGGAGCGAGCAACCCGGATGAAGTCCTGCCCCATCACCTCTAGCATCTCGGAGCGCACCATGCGGGCGGCCACGGCCATCGTCCCTCCGGAAAGTGCCACGGCCGGCAGCACCAGGTGGGCGGGTGTCCCGAAGCCCGCGGCGGGGAGCACCCCGAGGTAGAGGGCAAACAGCAGCATCAGTATCAGGGCTAGCCAGAAGCCGGGCATCGATACGCCGAAGATGGCCATCAACATAACCCCGTTGTCGAGCCACGAGTAGGGGCGGAGGGATGAGATCACCCCGGCGGGTATCCCTATCAACAGAGCCAGCAGGAAGGCAGCCGAGGCGAGCATTGCCGTTGGACCGAAGGCGCGGGAGAGTTCGGCCGTCACCAGCCGGTTGGTCCGGTAGGACTTCCCGAGGTCCCCGCGGACGAGGTTTCCCAGAAACCGCCCGTACTGGACGTGAATTGGCTGATCGATTCCCATCTCGGCCCGCAGCTGGGAGACGGCCTGTGGTGAGGCGTACATCCCCAGCACTATCTCCGCTGGGTCTCCCGGCGCCATTCGGATAAGGAAGAAGACGATGCTGGCGATGATCAGACCAACTGGGATCAACGCCAGAACCCTGGTGGCGAAGTACTTGTAGAGATGCATCTTTACGCCCCCCTCAGCCGATTGCGGCGGGGGTCCAGCACATCTCGCAGCCCATCGCCCACGAAGTTGAAGGCCAGCACCGTGAACATGATGGCCAGCCCTGGAAAGGTGGAGATGTGAGGGGCGTCTCGGAGGTAGGCGCGCCCGCCGCTCAGGATCAGGCCCCAGGTTGGGGTGCCGGGGCCAATGCCGAGCCCCAGAAAGCTCAGGGTGGACTCCGTGAGGATAGCTGTCCCGATGTTCAGAGTGGCCTCCACCAGGAGCGGGCTGAGACAGTTGGGGAGGATATGTCGGAACATGGTGCGCGTCCCGCTGGCCCCTAGCGCCTGAGCCGCCAACACAAAGTCGCGCTCTTTCAGCGAAAGGGTCTTGGATCTGACGGTCCTGGCGAAGACCGGAATCGTCCAGATGCCCACGGCGAGCACCATCTTCCAAAGACCTGGCCCCAGGACCGCAACAAGCAGGATTGCCAGCAGAATGCGAGGAAAGGCCAGAGTGACGTCCATGGCCCGCATGATTAGATGGTCGTAATGCTTCCCGAGGTAGCCCGCACTGAGCCCCAGGGGAACGCCCACGGCCATTGCGAACGCGACGGAGAGCACACCCACCAGCAGGGAAACCCGAGCGCCGTGGATCAAGCGGCTCAGCAGGTCGCGACCAAGCTCGTCCGTGCCAAGGAAGTGCTCCGGGCTAGGGGGCAGCCGTCGCGCCTGGAGGTTCTGGAACTGCGGATCCCACGGTGAGATGAGGGGTGCAAGACAGGCTACCACCAGCAGAATCGCGATCAGCACCAGCCCCAAGAGGGATAGCTTGTGTCGAGCCAACCGTTTCGCCAGATCCATCGTGGAGTCGACCTCGTCATTGGGTGGGCCGCAGATGCTCCCAACGCGGAGCATCTGCGGCCTTTGGATTAGATCTCTCTAACCTTACTTGCCTATGTAGGTTTCGGCGAAGCGCGAGGACTCGTCGGGATACTGGACGTAGCCCTGCACCTGATCGCTGGTAGCCATCAGGATCGACTGCCAGTAGATCGGCATCCATATGTACTGGTCACGCATCTTGGTCTGGAGGTCATCGTACATAGCGAGTCTCTTCTCCGGGTTGACCTCGGCTCGCGCCTTCATTATGGCCTCTTCATCCGGGATCTTGCCCTGAGCGTACTGGCTGCTGGAGTGGAATAGCATGCTGATCACGTAGTCCACATCCCCGGTGGACACTCCGGCTCCGAAGAGGAATGCCTGGAACTTCCTGTTGAACAGGCTGTCGCGGTAGGCGCCCCACTCCATGGTCTGCACGTCCGTCTTCATGCCGATCTGCGCCAGGGTCCGTGCCACGTTCTCCGATATCTGGCTATCCTTGGGGTAGCGGGCGTTGGTTGTCCAGAGGGTGAACTGAAGGGGCTTGCCCTCTTTCTGGCGGACACCGTCGGGGCCGGGTACCCAGCCGGCCTCGTCCAGCAGCTTCTTCGCGTGCTCGATACTGTACTCGTAGGGCGGAACCTTCTTGCTTACGCCATATACGGCGGGGGCGAAGGTGGCGCGCTCCGCCGGGCGGTGCAGTCCCTCAAGGATGGTGGCGGCGATGTCCTTGACATTGATCGCTTCCACGAAAGCCTGTCGCACCTTGATGTCGTCAAAGGGGGCGATGGTTGGGTTGAGGCGATAGAAGACTGTGCGCAGGCTCTCCGCCGTGGTGAGTTTGTACTTGGAGTTGCTCTTGAGGCGGACAGCATCCAACTCTGGCAGCTCCAGGGCCATATCGACAGCGCCGGTCTCCAGGGAGATTACCCTAGTGGACCCGTCGGGAATGATCTTCACGGTGACCTTGTCCAGCTTGGGCAGGTCCTTTCTCCAGTAGTCCGGGTTCTTGGCTATGGTCAGGGACTCTCCCTGCTTCCACTCCACGAACTTGAAGGGGCCGGTTCCCACTGGATTGCGTGCGAACTCGTCACCCAGCTTCTGAACGGCCGTAGGGCTCAGGATCGCGGAGCCGTTGTGGGCAAGGGCGTTCAGGAAGGGGGCATCGGGCTGCTTGAGCACGAACTGAACGGTGGTAGGGTCCACGACCTCCACCCTGTCTAAGCTGGTGAGCAGGGTCTCGTAGCGGCTCTTCTTCTTGTCGATCTTGCCCAGCGCCCGATCGAAGGTGAACTTCACGGCTTCGGCGTCGAAAGCCGTCCCGTCGTGGAACTTCACGCCGGACCGCAATTTGAAGGTGATCGTCTTCCCGTCTTCGGAGGTCTTCCACTCGGTGGCAAGCTCCGGCCTCAACTTCATGTCCGGACCATTGGACACCAACTTCTCCAGGACGTTGTCCTGAATCGTGGAGGAGGGGCCGCCCGCGTCTCGCTGCGGGTCGAGCGATTGCGGTTCGGTGCTCTGTGCCACGGTCAGATCGGTCTTGGTGATCACCGCCCCGGATGAGCCGGTTGATCCGGACGCGCCAGACGCGCTGGGCGCGCCGGACGAGCTGGGTACGCCGGGCGAGCTGGTTGCGCCAGAGCATGCCGCGGCGAGGGTTGAGAGCGCGACAAGCAGTGCCAAGACGACGTGGATAGGTTTCCCGACCATGGGTATCGATCTCCTTACGTGAAGATGGATGGTCAGCCACAACAGCTTGTCCACCAGGCTGTCTGGACTAAGCCCAGATGCCACGATGGCAGGACGAGGGTGACCCTGTTGGGACGGTGGTGCTGCTCGTACCGGTCTGGAGACGCGGTTGCCAGAGGAGCGCCATAACTCTAGCCTGCATCCTCGTGCGTGGAACGTCGACTGTTCCGAAGCCCTCTGGACCCGCAGGAGTCGACCGGCGCCAAGAATGGGGCGGCAGTATTATGGCTATCCGCTCTCACGAGTGTCAAGGATGCGTACGCCCCCTCGTGCAGGACTTCGCAGCTACGCTTGTCGATAGTTACCCCTATTGACAGTTGCCCAGCTTCATGACTAAGATAGCTGCGCTTGGGGAAGGGCCATGCGAGCCTCGACTGCTTCCCTGGGTGCGTCTATTGGGCGGGCAAGCCCCCCTTCTGGTCCGCTCTGTCTGGTGTTGGCAGCAGACGGGGCGAGCCTTCTGCGGCGGCCGCGCTTTTGCCCAGCGGAGGTTGGATCGCATTGCTCACGATCGGGCAGCCGCAGGCGGACCACTCAATACCCCCTTTGGCACAGCCCTCGTCGCACTGCGGTATCTTCGTGGAGAGAGGAGGTGGTGAGACGGGCAGAAGGCTGTCGGTTTGGATGTGTGGCGACTTTGGCGTGGCCAGGGCTGATGGCAGGCCGGCCTGAAGCGTCAAGCCAGGATCTTACGATCCAGGGATAGTCAACCACAACAAACCAGTGAGGGAGGGAGTCGTGTCTCAGCAATCGGCATCTATGGCTGAGAGTTCCGAGTCGGGTGGCATGTCCAAAGCCGTTGTATTCGTCGTCTCGGTGGCAATCGTCTTCGCCCTGGCCTATCTCTCCAGGCAGATGAACATCTGGGGAGACAAGGCGATGGGGAGCAAGGTGCTGGAGTTCCCAATCTGGGCGGCGGGCCTCGGTCTACTGGCCAGCGTCGTCTTCGGCGCTACAGGCGTCAAGGGTAAGCTCAGCTCAGGCTTCCGCACCGAGTTTTTCCTCAAGACCGGCCTGGTCCTGATGGGCGCCGGCGTCAACACCGCTCAGATTATGAGCATTGGCGCCAAGGGCATGATCCAGGCCGTGATCATGATCACCTGCGTGTTCGCCTTCACCTGGTGGGTCTGCGGTCTCTTTAAGCTGGATGACAAGCTGCGGGCGCTGATGGCCGCCTCGGTTTCTATCTGCGGCGTCTCGGCGGCAATCGCCGCATCCGGTGCCGTCCTCGCGAAGAAGGAGCAGCTCGCGTACGTAACCACCCTGGTGATCCTCTTCGCCCTGCCGTTGATGTTGATCATGCCCTGGGCGGCAAAGGCCATGGGGTTGCCCACCGATGTGGCGGGCGCCTGGATCGGCGGCAACATCGATACCACGGCGGCGGTGGTGGGCGCGGGCGCCGTCCACAGCGAAGCGGCCATGAAGGTGGCTTCCATCGTGAAGATGTCGCAGAACGCCCTCATCGGCGTGGCGGCATTCGGCCTCGCGCTCTACTGGGTGATGGTGATAGAGCGCACTCCAGAGAAGAAGCCCAGCCCCATGGAGATCTGGAACCGCTTCCCCAAGTTTGTCCTGGGCTTCATCGCCGCCTCCATCCTGGCCAGCGCGGGCGTCTTCAGCGCCCAGGCATCCACGGACATAAAGACCATCCAGACTGTGTTCCTCACGATGGCCTTCGTCTCCATTGGCCTGGAGTTCGCCTTCGGCGAGATCAAGAAGTTGGGCGCCAAGCCGTTGATGATCTACTTCCTGGCGACCGTCTTCAACACATGCCTCGGTCTGCTTATAGCCTACACCCTGTTCAGCGGCATGCTGGGAATCTAGAGGGAGGTTAGACAGATGCGTCTCAGTGAAGATTGGATGGCAGTGGTTATGGGGTTCTTCATCATGGCGCTTGTCTACGTCGGCGCCCTCGTGAAGGTGCCCTGGTAGAGGCGATAGGCCCGCGGTATGGGTAGCGGCGGCTGGCCAACGACACTGAGTAGCCGGGTGGGCAAGCTCGCCCGGCTACTCTTGTGTCCCGGCTCATTAGCGCAACCTGCTGCGGTTCGGTGGGCGATCCCAAACCCAGCGAGGCTAGCGGCCACTATCACCTTGGATGCCCTGAGTTCGGCTAATTCTCGTGTTAACTTGACTAAGAAAGTTGTGGAATCACTTGACGTGCTCTGGTATAATCTACAGTGTGGTATGAATCGGCGGCCCGCCACGTTGGCGGGGTGCAGCGGAGCGATCTTTGGAGCGTCCCCGTTCTCCCCACCCCTAATGTCGCGCTGACCGACCAGTTCCAACAGAATAACGTTCAGCGAGGAATCAGCGCGAATGACCGACAAGACCCTAACCTGCCGTGATTGTGGCTGCAGCTTCGTGTTCACCGAGGGTGAGCAGGAGTTCTATGCCAGCAAGGGACTCACCAATGAGCCGAGCCGGTGCCCCGAGTGCCGATCGGCCCGAAAGCGTTCCCAGGGCGGCTTTTCCGGAGGCGGTGAGAGGCGGCAGATGTTCGCCACCGTCTGCTCTCAGTGTGGCAAGGATACCCAGGTTCCCTTCCAGCCGCGTGGCGACAAGCCCGTTTACTGCTCTGAGTGCTTTGAGAGCCAGAGGGGCGGCAGGTCCAGTCGCAGCAATTGGTAGACCCCATTACTTCTTTCAACGAGTTTAACCTGCGGCCCGAGTCTCGGGCCGCACTGGCCTCCATGGGCATCTCTGCGCCCACCCCTATCCAGGCAGAGGCGATCCCTATCCTGCTGGAGGGTCGCGACGTCGTCGGCCAGGCGCGGACCGGGTCCGGCAAGACCCTGGCCTTTGGACTTCCCATCGTCGAGCGGTGCGACCCCGACGTTCGAGGCATCCAGGCGTTGGTGATGGTCCCCACGCGGGAATTGGCCATACAGGTTGCCGATGTGCTTACCCGATTGGCCGAGGCCCGGCAGCTTTGGGTCACCCTCATCTACGGTGGCCGCCCACTCGACTCCGAGCGGGAGGCGCTCCTCAATGGAGCCCAGATCGTGATCGGCACCCCTGGTCGGACCCTGGACCATCTGTGGCATGGCAACCTGAACCCTTCCGACCTGCACATGCTGGTGCTGGACGAGGGCGACGAGATGCTGGACCAGGGCTTCGCCCCGGACGTGGAGAAGATCGTCTCCCTGTTGCCCGAGAAGCGGCAAACCGCCCTCTTCTCAGCCACCGTACCCGAGTGGGTGGCGAGGATGGCGAAGCGCCACATGATCGACCCCGTGACCGTGCGCGTGGACAGTGGCACCGAGGCCCCACCGGAGATTGAGCAGGTGGTGGTGGAAGTGGAGTCGGGCGCCAAGCTGCCCGCCCTCTGCGCCCTGCTGGACCACAGGGGTGACGGTCCCGTCTTGGTCTTCGGCCGCACGAAGCTTGGGGTCGAGAAGCTGGCGTACGAGCTGCGGCGGAAGGGATACCCCGTGGCGGCACTCCAGGGTAACCTGGACCAGAGCGCCCGAGAGCGTGTGATGTCCCGCTTCCGCTCGGGCAGCGTGCAGATCCTGCTGGCCACCAATGTCGCGGCGCGTGGCCTGGACGTGCAGGGGATCGAAGGGGTGATCAACTACGAGCTGCCGGAAAACGCCGAGCAGTTCACCCACCGATCCGGCCGCACGGGGCGGATGGGTCGGGAGGGGGTGGCCATCACCCTGCTGGCCCCCGAGGATGCCTACAAGTGGCGCCAGATAGAGAGGGCGCTGGGCAAGCAGCTTCCCAGGCTGACACTGCCCGGGATCCCTGCCGGCAATGCGCAGCCCCGGGAAGTCCCCGCGGCGGTGCACTCGCCCAATTATCGTGGACGTCGCACCGGTGGACGACCCCGCGCCTGACGTAGACCCTATCCCCGATTGCAGAGACAGTCAGGGCACCCGGAACGCCCCGGTGCCCTGACAATTGTCGCCCAACAGCTCCTCGCACCCCGATGGCTCTCCGGCCGCCTACTTGCCGAGAACGCCGTTCACGAACTGCTGAGGGCAGTTCGCCTGCACCTCAACGATGCTGACGTTCGTTACTGCCTCGATGGCGTGCATGGACTCCGCCGGTACCATCACTAGCGTGCCGGCTTCGACGTCTCGCCACTCGTCGCCAACCAATGCGCGGCCGCTCCCAGCCGTCACATAGTACAGCGTTGGCCATGTGTGCTTGTGCGGCACTGCTTTGTACCCAGGCTCCATGTCGATCGTTAGGAACATGATCTCGTTCTCATAGACGAGGCGCCGGCTGGACTTCGGCCGGGGTACTCCCGACAGCCAGTCTGTGGGATTGTAGAAACCCAATGTCCCCTCACCTCCCCTTCGTTGCGGCCCCGCCATCAGTGGCGCGGCGTTGCCCAGTATCTTACCCCCTCCGCGGCCTGCAGTCAGCCATTCACCGCGGCCTCGCTCCGCTCTTGCGAATCTGCGGCCCGAGGTGAACCCCGAGCCGCCTCGCCTCGCCGGCGCCGCAGCAAGTAGGACACCCACCTGTCGGAGTGGCGCATTGGTCGAGTGTCGTTCGCGGTTTCCGAGCCGGCGATCGTCTGCCACAGAGACGGTTGATGAAGTACAATGTGGCCTGCTTCCGCTCTAAGGAAGTGCTGAGCCACCAACCCCATCTTGTCGCTTGGCTGCGGCGTCAAACCCACCTGGACCCCTACGAATTAGGTGCCCTTGGGCTGACTCGAACGGCCGACACACGGTTTCCTAAACTGCTGCTCTTCGTCCAGCACGGCCCTCGGTCAGGCCGTAAACCGCAGTATCTCCACCTCGGCTCCACGTCTCACGGCCTCCTCCGCTCGCGCGAGGACCGTGCGGGTAACGTCCTCAGTCAGATAATACTCCCCGCAGTTGTCGCAGACGTCGGCAGGCACATCCTTGAGAATGACCGTGACATCCCCTCGCTGCAGGACCACAGTCACTTGGCCCGGATGGGTCTCCCCATGCTTGCAGATGACGCACTTCATCATAGAGACAACCGGAGTAGCGTTCTTTCCATAGCAGGTGACAAGCCCGACGGATAAGGCAAACGGTTGACGGGGACGCCTGGCCCCAGCGCCCGTGCCTCGATAACAGAAAACGGGCTCTCAGTGGTTGAGCCCGTTCAATAGGTACCCCTGGGCTGACTCGAACAGCCGACACACGGTTTAGGAAACCGTTGCTCTATCCTCTGAGCTACAGGGGCATCGATTCAGGCAATCCGGCGGTTTACCTGGAGAACGGGGCCGCAGGATTACCACCAATGATTCTACCAAGAGGCGCCCCGTTGGTCAAGTTGCGGCGCACCCAACGAAAAAGGAGCCGCTCAATTGAGCGACCCCTTTGGTGCCGAAGGGGGGATTTGAACCCCCACTCGGGTAAACCGAACTACGCCCTGAACGTAGCGCGTCTGCCAGTTCCGCCACTTCGGCTCGTGCCCCTGTTCAACGGGACTTTTGTCATTATACCATCGGTTCCGCCCAGCTACAAGAGGCCCGGACCGCGAAATCGAGCGACTTTCGATTGCGAGGGGCGTTGCTGGAATGCCCTTTGCGGGTTGTTGATGATATGATAGCCGGGCCTCCAGGTGTAGCGACACTGTTGCGCACCGGGTCGGAGTCTCGATAGACGGTAGAGGGAGGTTTGGGATGAGCCTGCGGACCCAGCTACGCCGGAGACTTCTCCTGCTGGCGTCTCTCCTGCTTGCGCTTCTGTTCGCCGCCTCCCCAGCCCTGGCCCAGGAGCCCCCCTACTTCCAGCGCTTCGACGTCACTATCGACATCCAGCCAAACGGAGACATCATTGTCACGGAAGAGCAGACGGTGCTGTTTGGCTCCACCGCTCGCCACGGCTTCAGGGAGATCCCCCTGGATCGGGTGGAGCAGATTGCAGACGTCTCGGTCTCCGAGCCCAACCAGCAGTACCAGCAGCGTCAGGGGCAGGGGCGCGGCACTACCGGAACGCCCAATACCTATCAGGTGGAGCAAGACGACGGCTTCCTGCGGATCGACTGGTGGTTCCCACCTACCTCCAACGCAACTCGCACCTTCGCCGTCCGCTACCGGGTAGTTGGTGGGCTCCGCTACTATGAGGGTGGCGACCAGCTCTTCTGGAAGGCGGTCTACGAGGATCGGCCCCTCCTAGTCCAGTCCTCCACCGTCCTGGTCCGCTTCCCAGCCGATGTCCAGGCAGACCAGATCCGCACCGAGGCGTACCCAGACTCCCTCGGGGCTACGGGCCAGCTGGTGGATCCCCGTACCGTTCGCTTCGATGCCCGCAACATACCGGCGGATACAGGGCTGGAGGTACGGGTGCAGTTTCCCCACGGCCTAGTCGCCGGATCCCCGCCGGCATGGCAGGCTGCTGCCGACCGAGAGGACCAGTACAACAGCACCGTCAAGCCGCTGCTGAACCTGTTCCTGGGCGTCGCCGGCATCCTCGTCCTGGTGCTGGGATCGCTCTGGGTCTTCCTGCGCTGGTACTCCCGAGGCCGCGACCCCTCTGTCGGCGAGCTTCCCACCACCCTTTCGGACCCGCCAGGCGACCTCCCGCCGGCGGTTGCCGGCACCCTGGTGGATGAGCGGGCCGACGTGCAGGATGCCGTTGCCACCCTGGTGGATCTGGCGCGCCGGGGGGTCTTGCGGATTGTGGAGCAGACGCCCGACGGCGACAGGGAGTCGGACCGCGAATTCCGGCTGGAGCGGCTCCAGGAAGACCCGCCGGGGCTGCGGGAGTACGAGCGGGCCATGTTCAACTACCTCTTCGGCGGACGCGATCAGGTTCGGCTCTCAGAGTTGAAGACCCGCTTCCGCATGGTGTTTCCCACGGTGGCCAACCTGCTGTACGACGAGGTTACTCGGGCCGGTCTGTTCCGAGAGAACCCGGAGACGGTCCGCAAGAGGTACCGCAACATCGGCGGCGCTCTCTTGGCGGCGGGCTTCGTATTCGGATGTGTGGCATCACTCTTCCTGTTCGCATTCGCCGAGCTGGCCTTTTTCCCTTTTGTCGCTCTGGGTTTCCTCGGTCTGGTTATGCTCATCTTAGCTGGTAGGATGCCGCGAAGGACCCAGTTGGGCGCATTGGAGGCGGGCCGCTGGAGGGCCTTCGGTCGCTACCTGAAGGAGCAGCAGCCCCCCGAGGAGCTGTCCTCCCGCCTGGACCGCTTCGAGCCCTACCTACCCTACGCCATAGCCCTCGGCGCCGACAGGGAGTGGGTGCGCAAGTTCGCCGCAGCGGGGGCACCGGCCCCCGAGTGGTACGAGAGGGAGTCTCGCGGACCCTACATTGGCCCGATATTCTGGGGATTCCCCGGGGGCAGGAGGCCTACCGCCGGTGAGCCGGCGGGCGAGGAGGGCGGGCTCGGCGGCCTGGAGGGGCTCAGCGAGCAGGGAGCCTTCGGCCTCCAGGGCTTGAGCGACAGCCTCGTCGAGATGTTGAACAGCGCCTCCAAGACCCTGTCGTCAGGCGGCCGCGGTGGCGGAGGAGGCTGGAGCGGCGGTGGCGGCGGCGGCTTCGGTGGCGGTGGCGGTGGTGGCGGCAGAGGGGGATTTGGATAGCGTTCAGCCGTCAGTATTTGCGGGCCAACGGCCCGCGCCCCCCGGCAGGCGACGGTTTCCCTGCGTACACGATCAGTGTGGCGAAGTGGTGGTCCGCCATGGTAAAGCTGACGGGTGCCGTCACGATAAGTAACAGGCGATCCCTTCGCTGCGGCTCCTACGAAAGTGAATCGTGCTCAACGTCCAACAGGAGATCCTTCGCTCGACGCTCAGGATGACAGTTGTAGCAGGGCGTTCTTTCATTGTCTCGGGTGGCCCGAAGGGCCATGGAGTGCTCAGGATGACACCTGTAATAATCCCTGTGGTGGAGTAGTAGATAGCTGTCAGCTGAATGCTGACTGCTGATAGCTGATAGCTTGTAGCTGGAGAATGTGATGGCTAGTGGCTTCAACTCCGGTCGAACTCTGGGGACGGTCCTTATGATCACGGGAGCCGCCCTCGCGATCGTCGCGGTGGCGTGGTTGGGCGTCAACGCGGCCAGCGGCGACCTTGAGCCGGGCGGTTTCGTGCTCGGCCTCTTCTTCCTGATGCTGTTCATCCTCCCTCTGCTGTTGGTTGGGTACTACATACGGCAGAGGGGTGCCGCCGAGGCGGTCCAGGAGTCGACCTTCGAGGACAGGTGCCGTCTCTTCGAGAGGGACCGCATCACCCGACAGACCCTGCGGCGGGAGGCGACTCGCGCCGCCACTGTGGTGGGCGCTCGCCTCGGCCAGCTTGAAGGGGAGTCCGCGGATCTGCTTCGGCAAACCCAGCAGACCCTGGACGGGCTCGCGGAGGGCATGGCTCAGCCGGTGGCGGAAGCCGATTGGCTCCACGCGGCCTCCCTGAGCGCTCAGGACGTGCGGGATAAGGAGCGCTACGACGACCTGCTGCTGGCGGGGCTTCGCCGCATCCAGGAGACTGCCGGAGGCAGCGGCCCCATGGAGCCCGCTACCGCCAAGGCACTGCTGGAGTTGGCTCGGTCGGCCGACCGACAGTTCGCACTGAGGCAGGACCTGCTGCTGCGAGGGAGGCGTCTTCCCTCGGTTAGCCCGATCCACCTGTTGCGGGCGACCATTCCGGAGCGCGGGCAGGTGGATCCGGAGAGCCTCCGGCCGGGCGGTGCGGTGAGCCTCGATACCGCCGACTACCTGGTAACCGCGCACCTCACCTATTTCGTGGAGGGGCGAAGCTGGCACGGCCTGGTGCTCAGGGGCGAGGAGGGGGAGCGCCGACTCCAGTTGCAGCCTGGGGCGGACCGAGCGCTCTTCATGGAAGCTGCCGCGCTCGCCTCTCTGCCCGACACGGTGGAGGAGAGCGGCAGCGCCAGCGTCTCCGTCGACAGCCTCTCGGGTCGAGCCGAGGGTGTGGTGGTGGACTATCGTTTCAACGTAGGCGGGGCCGACCGCGTCGGTTGGTGGGAGCGCTGGCCGGAGGGCGAGAAGGGTTTCGCCGGCCAGTGGATCTTGATGTCCGATCTGCAGTTCTGGCCCGCGGCTGTGGGCAGCGAGTAGTACACCTGTTTCGGATCAGAGTATAATCGAACTGGTTCACTGCTGATTGCTGATTGCTGATTGCTGACGGCTGATAGCTTCCAATGGAGGTGGGATCATTGATCGATTGGGAAAAGGCGGATGGCGAACTGGCGCGGCTGATCGCTGAAGAGAGCCGCAGGCAGGGCGAGACCATCAAGTTGATCGCCTCGGAGAACTACGCCAGTGAGGCGGTGTTGCAGGCGATGGGATGTCCCGTGGAGGTTGACGGGGTAGTCTGGGACAACCATCTCAACGACAAGTACGCCGAGGGCTATCCAGGACATCGCCACTACGGCGGGTGCGAGGTGGTGGACCAGATCGAGCAATTGGCCATCGATCGGGCCAAGGCGCTCTTCGGGGCCGAGCACGTCAATGTGCAGCCCCACTCCGGCACTCAGACCAACCTGGGCGTCTACGCCGGACTGTTGAGTGTTGGCGACAAGATCCTTGGGCTCGACCTCAGCATGGGCGGGCATCTTTCCCATGGTTCGCGCATCAGCCTCTCCGGCAAGCTGTACCAGGCGGCCCACTATGGGGTCGATCGGGATACCGAGGAGATGGACTACGATGCGATCGCCAAGCAGGCGAGGGAGTTCGGCCCGAAGATGATCGTGGCGGGGGCTAGCGCCTACAGCCGCTTCATTGATTTCCCGGCGTTGCGTGCGATCGCCGATGAGGTGGGTGCCCTCCTGCTGGTGGACATGGCCCACATCGCCGGTTTGGTGGCTGCCGGCGTGCACCCCTCCCCCGTGCCCTACGCCGACGCTGTGACCACCACCACCCACAAGACGCTGCGCGGCCCACGTGGCGGGATGATCCTGTGCAAGGCCCAGTACGCCAAGGCGATAGATCGAGCTATCTTCCCGGGCACGCAGGGTGGTCCCTTCATGCACGTCATTGCCGCCAAGGCCGTCTGTATGAAGGAGGCCGCCAGTCCAGCCTTCCAGCGCTACGCTACCCAGGTCGTCGCCAACGCCAAGGTGTTGGCCAGCGCCCTCGAGGCGAAGGGGATGCGCATAGTTTCGGGTGGGACGGACAACCACCTGATGCTGGTGGATGTGCGGCCCATCGGGATGACCGGCGCGGCTGCCGAGAACCTGCTGGCCAGGGTCAGTGTCACGGTCAACAAGAACCTGTTGCCCTACGATCCGGCTCCTCAGGCTCAGACCAGCGGCATTCGCCTCGGGACTCCCGCGGTGACCACCCGTGGGATGGGCAAGGCCGCCGTTGCTGAGATCGCCGACATCATCGCCTCCACCCTGGCCAGCGATGGCAGGGAGGACATCCTGGATGGCCTGCGCGCTCGGTCCCTGGCCCTCTGCCGGCGCTTCCCGATCCCCAAGGATCCCCTCGCCGTGACCTTCCCGGCCGAGTAGGTCCCTCCCATGATGACCGGCTGCCTGCAGGCAGCCGGTCATCACACAGCTCGCGTCGTCGTCGTTTTGTTGGCCTGCATTGTGCGCACGCCCCCCCAACTTCGATACTCACCTGGTCCGAGGATGGGAGAGGACGATCCTGGTAAATCCTGCCTCGTGGACCACGGTGTCATTTCTTTTGGGTGGAGTTGGGCTATGCGCTTGGCAAGCGGGCTCCCGAAGCGGTTCCTTCGCTTCGGGACGGTCGGTGCACTGGGGGTGCTGGTCAACAGCGGTGTCCTGTTTCTGGCTCACGGCGTCGCCGGACTGTCGTTGCTGCTGGCCTCGATGCTTGCGGTGGAGTTGGCCATCCTCAATAACTACTTCTGGAATGAGCGCTGGACCTTCGGCACGGCCCAGCTATCCCTGTGGCGGCTGGCGAAGTTCAACCTCACTTCCCTGGGCGGCCTCCTTATCTCCCTGGGAGTGCTCCATCTGCTGGTGACTTACGCGGGCATGCACTACCTGCTGGCGAACCTCGCGGGCATAGCCATGGCCACCGGTTGGAACTTCGGCCTCAGCCTCCTCTGGACCTGGGGCTAAGCAGTTACACCCCGCTCAGCTTCAGGGTGGAAACCCGCAGGCTGTCCAACTCCACCACCCGCACAGCATGGTTGTTCGTGTCGGCCACGTACAACCGGCCTGGCACCATGCTGAGGCCGCCGGGCTCCCAGAAGGAGGCATCGCAGCCAACTCCATTCTGCAAGCCGGTTGCTCCACTCCCTACCAGGCAGTCGCTCCTCCTGCTCGCGGGTTCGATCCGCTTGATCCTGTGGTTGTAGCTGTCGGCCACGTACAGCACGCCCGCTTCAGTGTCGAAGCATACTCCCAGGTCGTGTTGGAGCCTCACTTCGTCCCCCACGCCGTCCACGTCGCCGAACTCGAACAGCCCCAGTCCCACCAGGGTGCGCACCTCCCCCTGACCCCCGGGCAGGTCCACCCTTCGGACCGCGCTGGTCTCGCTATCCGCCACGTAGAGCCGTCGCCCATCATGGGTCAGCCCGCTCGGCTGGGCGAAGGTGGCGCGTCCGAGACTGGCGTCGGACAGCGCCTCCCTGCCTGTGCCGGCGTAGCGGGAGAGCTTCCCCGATTTGGGATCGAAGGCCCAGATCTGGTGGGATCCGGCCATGGCGACGTACAGGATTCCACCGTGCATCGCTAGATCCCACGGTGAGCGGAGGTCGGTGTCGAGACCCGGCCCCTCGGCCACCACCCGGTAGGCCAGGGAGCCCCTGCCGGCCACCGTCTCCACCCGCTCGGTCCCCAGATCGATCCGCCGGATCGCATGGTTCCAGGTATCGGCCACGTAGAGATGGTCCCCGTCCAGGGCCAAACCCTGTGGGTTATCGAAGGCCGCATCCCCCGAGTCACCGTCCTTGAATCCGCGGGCCGAGCCGATGGTCTGCTGTACCCGACCATCCAGGCTCGCAACCAGGATGCGGTGGTGGCCCGAGTCGGCGATGAAGAGCCGGTTCGACTCGGCGTCGGTGAGCAGCTTCCCAGGAAAGAGCAGCGTCGACTTGGGCGGTCGCTCCGGTGTCAGAGACAGCGCCCTGTGGTCCAGCATCCCTTTGGCGTCGAACTCGTCCACCATCGCCTGAATCAGCGGGCGGAAGTCGTCGAAGCTCAACTCCCCTTCGTGCTTGCCGATTACCTTCCCTGCCGGGTCCACAATCATAATTGTGGGCCATGCCCGCACGGCGTACTCGGACCAAGTCCGCATCTCCGGATCGCTCACCACCGGATGCTCGATCTCCAGCCGCAGGACGGCCTTGCGGAGGTTCTCCGTCAGCTTCTCGGCTGGGAACTTCGGCGAGTGGACCCCTATCACCACCAGCTCGTTTGGGAATGCCTGCTCCAGTTTCCGCAACTGCGGAAGCACGTGCATGCAGTTGATTCAACAGTAGGTCCAGAAGTCCAGGATCACCACCTTGCCTCGCAGTTCCTGCAGGCTCAGCGAATGATCGGTGTTCAGCCAGTCCAGCCCCGCCACGAAATCCGGGGCGTTCACCGTTCCCTCATACGTCTGCTTTGCCAAGTGAATCCTCGCTTTCTGGACGCACGAGAACAGCTAACCACCAAGGCACCAGCGATCACCAAGACCGCTTTCATGTCTTGGTAGTCAGGTCTTTCTCAGCCCATCAGTTCGACATCGTGAGGGGCGCTTTCACGGCGCCCCGAGTCGGTGATCCTCACGAAGGTGGCGTTTCGCCGCAGTTCTTCCAGGTTGTGGGCGTCGCAGTAGCTCATGCCGGAGCGCAACCCTCCCACTAGCTGGAACAGCACCTCGCCCACATCCCCTCGATAGGGGACCACCGCCTCCACCCCTTCCGGCACTACCCGTTCCAGGTCCTCCTCCCACTCGGCCCATCCTCGGTGGGGCTCCTCTCGCGCCATCCTCGCCAGGGCCGCCTCGGCCGAGGCCATACCGCGGCTGATCTTGTAGGGCCGGCCCCCTCGCCGGACGGTCAGCCCGGGGCTCTCGGTGGTGCCTGCCAGTAGGTTCCCCAGCATCACCGTTGAGGCGCCTGCCGCCAGCGCTTTGGTGATGTCTCCGGAGTTGCGAATCCCCCCATCGGCTATGATCGGTATGCCGCTTCGCTCTGCCTCTCTGGCGGAGTCCATGACGGCTGTGAGTTGGGCCACCCCCACGCCTGCCACGAGGCGCGTGATGCAGATGGAGCCCGGCCCCACGCCTACCTTCACGGCGTCCACCCCGGTGTCGATGAGGGCAGCCGCGCCCGAAGCCGTGGCCACGTTCCCGGCCACCAGCTCTACTGTCCCCAGCGCTCTCCGCACCGCCTGTATCGCCCGCACTGTGTGGTCGGCGTCGCCGTGGGCTACGTCCACTACCAGGACGTCCGCTTCCGCCTCCATCAGCGCCTGTGCTCGCTCCAGGTAGTCACCGACCACCCCGATGGCGGCGCCCACCCTCAGCCTGCCCTTCTCGTCCTTCGTGGAGTATGGGAACTGCAGGCTCCGTACAAGGTCTTTAGCCGTGACTAACCCCCTGAGCCGATCGCTCGCGTCAACAAGTGGGATCTTCTCCACCCTGTGCTGCTCTATCAGGTCCCGGGCGTTCGCTATCCCTGTCCCGGCTGGTGCCGTGACCAACCGGTCACGGGGAGTCATGCGATCCCGGACTAATTCCGAATCTGCCGCAAAGAGGATGTCGCGAGTGGTGAGTATCCCCACCAGCCGCCGGTGCTCGTCCGTTACAGGGAGCCCGCTCACACCGTTCCTTGCCATCGCTGCACGTGCGTCCGCAACCCTGTCCTCCGGCGCTATGGTGTAGGGATCCTCGATCACCCATCCCTCCACCCTCTTGACCCGCCTCACCTCCTCAGCCTGTCGTTCGATGGGGAGAAAACGGTGGATGATGCCGATACCTCCCATACGGGCCATGGCCATCGCCATCGCCGACTCGGTGACGGTGTCCATGTTAGCGCTCACCACGGGGATGGCCATGCTGATGTGACGGGAGAACTGGGTTGTGGTGTCAACATCCCGGCGCGAGGATATGGAGGAGTGCTTGGGCTCCAGCAGCACGTCGTCGTAGGTGAGTGTCAGCTTGAACTGGTCGCTCAAGGCTCGATCCTTTCATTGTGTGACGTGGGCACTCTCCTGGCCCATTCGCGGTGACAACACCAATATACCTGCATGGACCGAGCCGCGACTCCGATTTCGCTGTCAGCCGACCTTCTTCTGCGCCTTGGGAGCCGGTTTCAAGTCGGTGCGCTTCCCGGCCTTCACCATGCAGCTATCCAGAGGATGCGGTACCAGATCTTGCAGCTTCTTCGACACGGCGATCAGACCGTCCAGGTCTATCCCCGTCTCTACTCCCATCTCCTGGAGCATGTTCACCAGGTCCTCGGTCGCCACGTTCCCGGTGGCGCCGGGGGCGTAGGGGCATCCCCCCATTCCGCCAACCGCGCCGTCGATGTGGGTCACCCCCGCTTGCATTGCAGCCACGGTATTGGCCAGCGCCATATCTCGCGTGTTGTGGCAGTGTAGGCTGATCTGCATCTCTGGAAACCGGTCCAGCAGGCGGGCGCAGATGTCGTGTACCTGCCTCGGGTTTCCGACGCCGATGGTGTCACCCAGGTTGAGACCCTTGATTCCCATTCCCTGGTATCGCTTCGCGACCCATTCCAGCCGCTCCCACGGCACCTCACCCTCGAATGGGCAGCCAAACACGCAGGCCAGGCCGGCCTCGGGCTCGATCCCCGCCTCCAGCGCCATCGGCACCAACTGCTCGAACTCCTTCAGCGACTCCTCCACCGATCGGTTCGCATTGGCCCGGTTGTGGGACTCGGTGACCGACATCATCAGGTGAATCCGGTCGGGCTTGGCGGCCAGGGCGCGCTGCATTCCCCGCAGGTTGGGCACCAGCGCCTGGTACTTCACTCCGGGGACCCTGTCGATCCTGGCCAGCAGCTCGTCGGCGTCGGCCAGATTGGGGACAGCCTTGGGGTGGACGAAGGAGGTCACCTGGATCTCCTTGAACCCCAGGCGTGACAAGTCATTGACGATCTCGATCTTCTTCTCGGTGGGAATCCACTGCCGCTCCATCTGGAAGCCGTCCCGCGGACCCACCTCCATGACTTGAACCTTACTGGGTAGCCTCATCTCTCCTCCATATCGGCCTCGCGAAGCCCGTGCTGGCTTCCTCGCGGCCTATCATAGCTGGACATAACCAGACGCTCCCGATCATTGCCGTGAGGCCCGAGCGCGTACGTCAAAGGATCCGCGCGATCTATTCGGCGGCAGGGACAGTATAAGCACCGCTCCAGATGCCTTTCAATGTGCATGAGCATTTCGAAACCATCCTCTACCTTGTAATGTCCGGCTCATACGCAGTACCCTTGTTGCGTGCCGCGGGTTGCCTTGCGGCTAATCTACTGTTCAGTGTCGATAGAGGTTGGGGAGGTAGATAGTGAACGACATCCGCCCTTTCCGTGGAATACGGTTCGACGAGGCTGTGGTGGGACCGCTTGGAGATGTGGTCTGCCCACCCTACGACATCATCTCACCCGACGAACAGCTCCATCTGTACGCGCGAAACGACCACAATGCTATTCGGCTGGAGTACGGTCTCCAGTATCCCGACGATAGTGCTTCCAACAGCCGCTACACACGCGCCGCGAAGGCCCTTGAGGACTGGCTGGCCGAAGGAGTCTTGAAGTTAGAGCCTGGACCTGCCCTCTACCTCTACGAGCAGCAGTTCGCACTCGAAGGCAAGGTCATGGTTCGCAGGGGCATTCTGAGCGCCGTTAGGCTTACCCCGTGGGAGGAGGGTGTCGTCTTGCCCCACGAGGAGACGATGGCCGGACCGAAGGCCGACCGTCTCCAGTTGATGCGGGCTACGGCCTGCAACCTCAGCCCCCTGTTCCTGATGTACGACGATCCCGATGGGGCGGTCCAGCGGGTGACCTCCGGCATGTGGTCCACCGCCCCCGACGCCATCGCTCGCACGGACGATGGACAGACCCATCGGCTCTGGGTAGTCCGGGGCGAAGACGCTGAACAGTTGGCAAATGCCCTATCGACCCCGCAGCTGTACATGGCGGACGGTCACCATCGCTACGAGACGGCACTCGCCTATCAGCAGGAGAGGCGTGACTCGGACCCGTCCCGTACTGGTGATGTCCCGTACGACTATGCCCTCATGCTGCTGGTGGATGCCCAGGATCCTGGTCTGGTGGTGCTTCCCACCCATCGCTTGGTGAAGGGGGTCCCCTCCCAGACCCTTGCGATGCTGGAGTCGCGTTTGCCCGCCGTTTTCGACGTCGAGGTAGTCCCCGTGGAGGGAATGGCAACCGCGGAGATAGCCGAGCGTCTGCGGACGATGATGGCGCGTGGCGGCGATGACACGCCCACTCTCGGGCTGTATCGGTCCGGACGTGTGGTGCAGCTGCTGAGGTTGCGCCAACCCGTTCCGAAGCCAGCGGCGGGGTCACGACCTCTCCTGGATGTGGACGTCCTGCACGAGCAGTTGATGCTCCCCGTCCTTGGCATAGGCCCCTCCGAACTCGCGGCTGGTACCATGGTCACATACACGCGTGATGTGGCCGGTGCCTTGGAGGCTGTGGATCGAGGTGAGGCGCAGTTAGCCCTCCTGCTCAACTCTACCAAGGTGCAGCAGGTGCTGGAGACGGCCCTCGCTCATGGCAAGATGCCCCAGAAGTCCACCTACTTCTACCCCAAAGCTGTCACCGGCATGGTCTTCCACCGGCTCAAGTAGCTGTCAGCGATCAGCGATTAGCGATCAGCCGTCAGCTTCAGGGCGGGGCAACTGCCTCGCCCTTCCTCATGCCCCTCCTCGCCCAGCTAGGTGATCGCATGCGTTATCGAGTCCATGGCATGGTTCACGGAAGTGGTCACCCNNGTGACTGGGAGGGCGAGCCTCCCGGCGAGCCGCCTGTTGGGGTGGCGCCCACATCCCCCATCGAGCGGCTCAGGCGGGAGGTGATTGCTGCTCCCCCACCGGGCGGCTCAGCGGGAGCTTCGCCCTCCCAGAGCGTGCTCCCCCAAAGTGTCACCCCGATCCGACGGCTCCGTGAACCATGCCGAGTCCACTTCGCCTGGCATGCCATTTGCCACCCCTCCTAGCCCCCTTTGTTGGGGGCCATGCCAAAGAAGGCTACGATCAGAGAGGAGACAGATGGCTAAACAGTTACTGCTGACGATGGCTGCGGCGATGCTGGCGATGGTGACAGCGGTTGGGACGGCCTTCGCGCAGGAGCCGCCTCCACCCTTCTCCGCAACAGTGGTTGACGTAGCCGCCAACGTCCGAGCCGAACCCAACTCGGAGTCGGCCCTAGTGGACGTGGTGCGCCGAGGCGATGACATCTGGGTGACGGACGTGGTCGAGGGTGAGAACCCAGACGGAGGAAGCGGGCTCTGGTACGAGGCAGCCGGGGGCTACGTCTATAGCCGCTATGCTGCTGCCAAGGTTGCAGGCTACGGTCGCTGGATAGATGTGGATCTGTCTAACCTGACGACGACGGCTATGGTGGGAGACGAGGCCGTATTCACGGCGGAGATAACCGCCGGACGGCCCGGTTGGGAGACTCCGGTAGGTGTCTTCAACATCCATCGTCGCGTTCTCAACGAGACGATGGACGGCGCCACCATCGGTATCTCGCCGGGGTCGCCCGGTTACTACTACTTCCCCGACGTGCTGTACACGCAATACTTCACGGCTTCAGGGAATGCACTCCACTACAACTATTGGGGCGATGACACGGAGTTTGGCAGCAGGAACACCAGCAGGGGGTGCGTGGGGATGCAACTCGGCGCCGCGGAGTACTTCTGGAACTTTGCCTCTCTGGGTACCGTGGTAAGGGTCCACTACTAGGACATAGAGACACGGGGGGCGGGGGCTTTGGACGAACAGGCCCCCTCTCCTGCCGCAGTGGGAGAGGGTACTCGTTTGCCCCTCCCCCTCAGTCTTCCGTCCCCGTTTACCTGTTCCGCGTCAGGCGCCTTCGGTGCCCCCGTCGGCCGAGCGGTTGCGCTGGTCTCGCGTCCACCGGTGGATCTCGTCGAGGGCAGGTGGGGCCACGTAGAAGACCCGGATATCACTGGGGAACTGCACGCGATGGTCCTCAGATATGAACAGGAGCCCTGCCTCCTCGGTCTTCAGGCTGTCATCGATTCGCTTGGCCATGGTCTCGTATCGCTTGCGCACGGACTCGTTGTAGTATCCCCAAACCATGTCGGCTACCTTTCGGTTCTCCAGTCCGACCATCAGGCAGCGCTGCCAGTCGAAGGTTTCCGTGACCAGTTCCTCGTCCTCGACAGCCTCGAATGTTGCTCCCGCCTCTATCTTAGACCTGGCGATGGAGCCACTCTTTTCGTTCAACCTGTCGGCTTCCACCAGACCATCCTCGCCGGCCAAGCCGACTGCCTCGTGATACACCCTGTCCACGGAGCCAATGCTCCCTTCCAGCTTCAGCAGGTGCTCCCTGACCCCCGTCCAGTATCTCTCGTACATATTGGCGAATTCCTGGGATGGCTTGGGCGGGCTGAATACCAACGGGACCAGGTATATCTTGCGCTGGCCCTTGAACTGCTGCGCCTCAGGCTTTTCGATTCTCCCCAGTTCGCTGGACATAGCATCCCCTCTCAACAGTCAGGAGTCGCAGACCCCCTCTATCATACAGACTAGGAAAGTAGCACAACGTCGGGACCAAATACTACTCTAACGAGCTATCAAGAAACCGGCGAGATGCACCGATAATAATAGTACGAGAGTCAATCTACCAGATTGTCGGCATTGCCTCCAGGGTGATAGCGATGGAAGAGGACCCGCGGGAACTTGCCACTAAGGCGCCACTGGATCCGCTTGACCCGGATGCCGGACCGGCCGAAGTCGCCGTCCAGGTAAGCCAGGATGGCATGGCCGCCTTTCTCACCGTGTCCTTGCCGGCATCTCAATGGACTCCATTGACCGTTGGAGATCTGCTGGATCGGTTGGCGGAGGCGCAGGTTAGCTATGGGATTGCCCGCGATGCCGTGGAGGGGGTGTTGCGCGCTGTATCCACGGCATCGCCCGCCCTTGTTGGCCCCTTTCAGGTGGCATGGGGAATACCGGCCGTCAATGGCGAGGATGCCAGGATTGAGTATCACGAGAGTTTGATGGCCACAAGCGGGCGCCCGAGGGTGCTGGAAGACGGGCGGGTGAACCTCTTCGACCTCAACACGGTGCATAACGTCCCCAAAGGTACTGTGCTGGCCGTGCTGACTCCTCCTACCCCTGGCGAACCTGGGATGACGGTACTGGGGGCGAAGGTCTGGGCGAGGCCAGGGCGGGACCTCTGGCTGAGAACGGGCCGAGGAGTCGTGGTGAGCGAGGATCGACGGACCGCCACGTCCGAGATCGACGGCCATGCCACCCTCATGGAAGGTAAGATCGAGGTAACCTCCATACTTGTCATCTCGAAGGACATCGGCGTCGAGACTGGCAACATACAGTTCCTTGGGAGCGTGGTAATCCATGGCAACGTCCTCTCTGGCTTCTGCGTACAGGCCGACGGGGACGTGGAGATCAATGGCAGTGTCGAGGGGGGCACGGTGGTGGCTCAAGGAAACGTGACCGTCCTGTATGGGATCAAAGGGGGAAACCGCGGGACAGTGGTGGCGGGCGGTGCAGTGAAGGCTCGATTCATCGAGGGCGCCGAAGTACAGGCCGGGACCTGCGTATGGGCAGCTGATGGCATCCTGCAGAGTAGGATTGAGGCGGGGGAGGGCGTCGAGGTTCTCGGCAAGCGCGGAGCGATCATAGGCGGTTCTTTGCTGGCTCGCGACTCGGTCTCGGCTCGTTTCCTGGGCTCGGCCATGGGTTGTTCCACGGAGATCACCGTCGGGGTGGCCCCGCGCCTTCGCCAGGAGTTGTTGGATAGGCGGCAGAAACTGGGGGAGATGCAGGTCAGATTGCAGCGTATGGACCAGACCCTACGGTACCTGTCCGACCACGAAAGGAAGGGACTGCTAAGCATAGACAAACGCGAGATGACTGCAAGGCTCGTCCAACTCCAGGAGCAGTTGTACAATGACATGGAGGGCCTCAGGTCTCGCTGCAAGGAGTTGGAGCGCGCCATGGGCGATGTCCACCTCGCCTGGGTTCAGGCCGAGCACACATGTTACCCAGGCGTCAGGGTTGGTATAGGCCCCGCTCTCTTAACCGTTACAAGTCAGCTACTCGGCACCCGATTCCACGTTGGAGACCAGAGAGAGATCGTGTACGGCCCGATCCCTCACCCGTCTTCCTCAGCGACCCCGAGAGGGCAGGTCTGAGGGCCCACTAAGCATTCGCTCGCGTCTGTGCGGTTTCGTGACTCCTGTTCAGTCTTCAGCCCCCCGCGGGAACGATACCTGCGTTTCGGCGTCTTCAGTGGAGGGCATGATGGCATACTGGCAGATGATCGTCTCTGGTTGGCTGGATCGAGTTGCGGAGTTCTCGGCTCGTTGGTCCATACCAATGCTGCGCTGGTCGATGGGGATCGTCTTTCTCTGGTTTGGGGCCCTGAAGCTGGTTGGTGAAAGCCCTGTGGCCGACCTTGTTGGCAAGATGTCCGACGGACTCCCCAAGCGCCCTGCTTTGCGCTTCCTGGGTATATGGGAGAGCGCTCTAGGAGTATCCATGCTCACGCGACTTGGCCTTCCAATCAGCCTCCCGCTCCTATTTGCGCAGCAACTGGGAACCTTCGCCGTATTCCTGTTTCGCCCTCGCGAAGCATACCGAGGCGGTAATCCGTTCAGGCTCACCGACACGGGGGAGTTCATCGTGAAGAACCTGGTGCTGTTGTCGGCAGGGTTGGTGATGTTGGGAACGGTCGGCCCATCTCGTCCAAAGACCGTTTCTGCGACCGAAGACATGGCCTTGCGTCGTGAGAAGGTCTGCTTGTAGCCCTAGCCTTACCCCGTGCAGCTGTTCCTTTCTGCTGCGTTGAGCTCGATGCTCTCGCGTATTGCCTGACACTGCTCAACTGTAGTAGGCTGCCTCTATTCCGGTGGCATCAATTAACGAGGTTGCTGTCGGAGCATCCGATGGCGCCACTGCACTCTTGACGCTTGGAGAGGGCTCTTGGAGAGGTTCATCATAGATGGTGGGGTGCCGTTGCGAGGCACCGTTACGCCCAGCGGCAATAAGAACTCGGCTCTGCCGATCCTGGCTGCGAGTCTGCTAACCGACCAACCGCTGACGGTGCACAATGTCCCCCGAATTCGCGATGTGGAGGACATGCTTGCCCTGCTCGCGAGCCTCGGGGTTGAGATCACTGAACTGACCCAGCACGACCTGGTGTTGCGGGCTCGCGATGTCTCGACTACCGAGCTAGACAGGGAGCTGTGCGAGAGGATAAGGGCCTCCATCCTGCTCGCGGGACCGATGCTTGCCAGGGCTGGAGTCGTGAAGCTGCCTCCACCGGGGGGTGACGTCATTGGGCGCCGGAGGATAGATACCCACCTGGCAGCCCTGAAGGCCCTCGGAGCGGAGGTTGATGTCCGAAGCGGGTTCGAGATCCGGGCGCCTCAACTGCGGGGCACGGAGATCTTCCTCGACGAGGCCAGCGTCACAGGTACCGAGAACGCCCTGATGGCTGCCGCTCTGGCCAAAGGGACGACGGTGTTGCGGAATGCAGCCAGCGAGCCCCACGTCCAGGAGTTGGCCTATTGCCTCAACGGGATGGGCGCCCGCATCAGTGGCATAGGCTCCAACACCCTGACCGTGGAAGGGGTGGACCGGCTGAGTGGCGCCGAGATGGAGATCGGGCCCGATCACATCGAGGTGGGCAGCTTCATCGGCCTGGCGGCTATGACCCACGGTGAATTGCTTATCAAGAACGCTGCGCCTGAGCACCTCCCCATGGTGTTCATCGCGTTCGAGAGGTTGGGTGTTCAGTGTCAGGTGGTTGGATCGGCCCAGAACGGCGAGACGGCCAGCGTCCACGCCACCGGCAGCATGGGCTACCTGCGCTCCCTACGGGGGGGCGACGTGCTGGTGCCGGCCGGGCAGTCGTTGAGGATCGAGAGCGACATCCACAACGCCGTGCCAAAGATCGACGACGGACCGTGGCCCGCATTCCCCTCGGACCTGATGAGCATTGCGCTGACGGCGGCGACCCAGTGCGAGGGTACCATCCTGATGCACGAGAAGATGTTCGAGGGGCGAATGTTCTTCGTGGACAAGCTCATCAATATGGGGGCGCGAATCGTCCTGTGCGACCCGCATCGGGCCGTGGTGGTGGGGCCCAGCAGACTGCACGGCGAGCGCTTGGAGTCGCCGGATATTCGAGCAGGAATGGCGCTGCTGTTGGCAGCTCTCACCGCTGATGGGCGCAGCATCATCAACAACATACGCCAGATAGATCGGGGCTACGAGAGGATAGAGGAGAAGCTGCAGGCCCTGGGCGCGCGCATAGAGCGGGTGAAGGTCTGATGCCCGACCCACCCGCCAGGGTTATGGAATGAGCAACAGAATCGGAATCGAGCGCTTTCGATAGGGAGGTAGGCCGTACATGCTACCCAGGGTCGTTCTCTACAACGCCGTGAGCGCCGATGGGCGCATCGACTGGATAGCTCCGGATCTCGGGCTCTTCTACGGCCTCGCCGCCAATTGGAAGGAAGATGCTACCCTTGCGGGAAGCGACACGCTGCTCGCAGCGGAGGGGCAGGAATCCGACGAGGCTGTGGCCAACGAGCCGCCTCCGCCAAACCCTGATGACACCCGACCCCTTCTAGTAGTGGTGGACAGCCGCGGCAGGGTGCGCAACCTGCGATGGCTGCGGACCCAACCCTACTGGCGAGATGTAGTGGTCCTCTGCTCGCGCACCACTCCGCCGGACTACCTGGCCTATCTGGAGGAGAGCCGCATCGACCACCTGATGGTCGGTGATGATCGTGTGGACCCGCGGGCCGCGCTGGAGGAGTTGAGCGTGCGATACGGGGTCCGGACGGTCCGGGTCGACAGTGGGGGCACCCTCAACGGTGTGCTGCTTCGAGCAGGTCTGGTGGACGAGTTCAGCCTCCTGATAGTTCCCAGTCTGGTGGGTGGCACTTCTCCCAAATCCGCCTTCCGGGCCCCGGACCTGACGTCCCCCGATGGGGCGATCCCGCTGAGGCTCCTCCAGGTCGAGACGCTGGCAGACAACCATCTCTGGCTGCGCTACGAGGTGGTGAAGTAGCGCCCACCACCCATCGTGAGCGCCGTGCCGTCAAGCCCGTGAAAGCTGCGGTCAGGGCGGCACTACCTATCACATCTGCCGTGGGGGGAGCACCATCTCCCCCCGAACCATGATCTGCCAGTCTCCTCCTTCCACTGCCAGGGCTGCAGCGTAGTCTGCCCCAATATCCACATCCTTCAGGGACCAAAGGCCGTCCTCGTTGGGCTCGGGATAACTCTTCAACAGGGCCGGATCCACGGGCGCCATCGACACCTCAAACTGGCTTGGAGCAAGCGAGAACCCCGCGCCGATCGCCTTCAGATAGGGCTTGCCGTGGGGGCCATACCCGAAGCGCAGGTTGGCCGGACTCATCCCCAAGTACCGCCCCAGGAGCATCCTGAGCAGTCCGCGAGCGACGATGAAGCGCCTCCGATCCCGCTCGAAGCGGAACCCCTTCGCCCTCGCTCTCTCGTCCTTCGACAGGCTCTCCAGCAGCCCCTGCTCTTCTCTGACCTCACGATCGAGACGCGCTTGCCATAGGTGCACATCATTTGCCGGCAACGTCCAGGGGCTTGTGGGCTGTCCAGATACTGGTTGCTTGTGATCCTCCAAGAAAGCTCTCCTCGCGCATCCTCCGGCCCAATTTAGCACCTCACCGATGTCACCTCAAGGAGCCCTCCCTTCCAGTTGACACTGCCATCGTACCGGTCTACCGTGATCATGTACAAGGAGACTCCATCCAGCAGGAGGAAGGCCAGTGCTCGTCGATCATCTCCCCAGGCTCTCCCTGGGATTCCTGCCCACCCCCATACACCCCCTCCCGGGCCTCAGCCGTGCGCTCATGGGTCCAGATCTATGGATCAAGCGGGACGACCAGACAGGCCTGGGCGCAGGCGGCAACAAGGTCCGGAAGCTCGAGTTGCTGATCGCGGAAGCCATGGCCCAGGGGGCGGACACCGTGCTCACCGCCGGGGCCCCCCAGTCCAATCACGCCCGGCAGACTGCCGCCGCCGCCGCCCGAAACGGACTCGCCTGCCTGCTGGCCCTGAGGGGCAAGGCTCCCGAGGTAGTGACCGGAAACCTGCTGCTGGATCACCTCTTCGGTGCGGACGTTCGATGGGCGGGAGACAGACCCTTCCCTGAGATGTTGGCTGAACTGGCGGAGGAGGTCTCTGGCCGTGGGGGAAAGCCCTACATCATCCCCTATGGCGGTTCCAACGAACTCGGCACCGCTGCCTTCGCTGAGGCCATGGTCGAACTGCTCCAGCAGAGCCGAGAGGCGAGTGTGGAGTTCGATCGGGTGCTGTTTGCTTCTAGCTCCGGGGGCACCCACGCCGGATTGCTACTGGGAGCGCATGCCCTGGGATACCGCGGCCAGATCGTCGGGATCAGCGTGGACAAGACCGAAACCGGTTTGCACGACGTCATCTTGAGGCTGATGACTAGAACGGCGAGACTGCTGCGGCTGGACTCGGTGCCGCCAGAACGCGAGGTGCTCTTGGACAACCGCTGTCTGGGGGCGGGCTACGCGATCATGGGGGAGCCCGAAAGGGAGGCGATCCTGATGATGGCCAGTACTGAGGGAATCCTGCTAGACCCAGTGTATACGGGCCGAGCGCTAGCAGGGCTGGTCTCCATGGTCCGCAACGAGGAGATAGGGAAGGGCGAGAAGCTCCTCTTCTGGCACACCGGCGGCATGCCGGCGCTCTTCGCCTACAACCGGCAGTTGATGGCCTGACAGTGGCTTCCATAGGGGACGGTGTGGGCCGACATCTCCGTCGGCCCACACCGATTCACTCTAGCAGTCGTTTCCCAGGAACTCCAGCATCTCCCTAACGCTGCCTGTGGCCACTGCTACGCAGCTATCTGCGCCGCCATAGTACAGCCGGAGGGTATCCCCGTCCGCGGGGTCCAGGGTGTAGCCACAGGGGAACACCACGTTGTGGATGTCTCCCACCGTCTCATACTCGGTTTCCGGGGTCATAATCCAGTTCTTGGCCCGGGCGATGCACTGGTGCGGGTTCTCCATGTCTAGTAGTGCCAGGCCTATTCGGTAGACCGCCCCCGCTACCGTCATCTTGACACCGTGGTAGATCACCAGCCAGCCTTCCTCGGTCTCGATTGGGGGGCACGCTAGCCCCACCCGAGCGCTGTCCCACCAGGGGCCGCAGCGAGAGGGGATCACGATCTTGTGCCTGCCCCAGTAGACGAGGTCTGGAGAGTAGGAAACCCATATGTGGGCCTTTGTGCCGCCGATGACCGGACGATGGATCATGGCCCACTGGCCGCCGATCTTTCGTGGGAAGAGGGCAGCATCCTTGTTCTCAGGGGGCAGCACCTGTCCGAGTTTCTCGTAATCGCGGAAATCCCTGGTGAAAGCCAGGGAGACCCCGGGACCCGTGGGGGAGTACGAGGTGTAGGCCACTGCGTATCGGTCTTCGTCGGGGACGTAGGTTATCCTCGCGTCCTCGATGCCCCACATCTCCTCGGGATGAAGCTCCGGTTGGGGGGCCAGCGAGGGCATGGGATCGATCTCCCAGCCGTCGAGGCCGTTCCTGGATCGGGCGACGCTGAGATGGGAAGAGCCCTGCCGATCCTCGATGCGGCATAGCAGCAACGTAGTGCCGTCGGCCAGCAGCGTCGCCGCGGGATTGAACGTCACGTTGATCGGATAGGGCCAGTCGGCCTTCGTCAGGATGGGGTTGCCGGCGTACCGAGTCAGCAACTCCTCGGGTCGGCACCGTCTGCCGGTGAGAACACGCTCCTCTTCCAGCAGGGCGGATTGCGTTGCCTGGCCTGCAAGACGCTGCAGCTCCGGCGTCAAAGACGGAAAGGGTCGGCTCATCGATCCTCCGGTAAATTGGGAAAAACGGTGAAGGCCCCTGGTATGGGGATGTACGAGAGAATGATAACACAAGCGCAACGGTACTACTAGTTAAGCAAATGCCGGAATGCCGGCAAGCCTCCCGGCGCCTACGGTTTTGCCGCCTACTGGCCTCTGCTTGGGGCGCAAAACCGTATTGGTGCGATGCGGCGCCATTCGTAGGGGCGACCGGCCGGTCGCCCCATACGCGTCGTTTAGACGCCCATGCAGGGATCGGTAAGAGCCCTCACCGGATGGCCGCCTAATGTGCCCGAGGGACGGATCTTGGGGTTCAGTCCGTGAAGTCGCAGCAGTAGTAAATGCGGCCGTCGGCGGTGCGGTACACCCCGATGCCCACCTTCTTGTAGCTGCCGTTGAGGATGTTCTGCCGGTGGTCGTCGTTTGGAGCTGCTTCCGCCATCATCGCCTGGTGGTTGCCTCGGACCGAATCTGCGTTGCTGCCGTACCCACTTCCGTAGCCAAGGTTCTCGGCGGCCGCGCCGAACCCGACCCCGCCGGTTCGCATCCGATCGAAGGGGCTCTTGCCCTCTGGCGTGTTGTGGGCAAAGTAGTTGCGCTCACCCATGTCCCTGGAATGGGCGCGGGCCACCTGGCGAAGGGCACCGTCCATGGCAACCGGCGGGACGCCGTACTGCGCCCGGCTCGCGTTGACCATGGCCAGGGCTGCCTCCTCGGCGGCGGCGTCGAAGGGGGTGCTGGCGATGGTTTGGAGGGCGGACCGGAGGTCGTCTGCTTCCCACTGGAACCGTTCATCGTTCCCCCGCTCCTGGACACCGTGAGGTCCGCTGACCCAACTGCGACAGCCATCTGTGAAGGCTGTCCAGTTGTCGGCCTTCCGCCAGACCATCAATCCTGTGGTTGTGAGCTGGAGAGAATCCCCGTTTGGGCCGTAGTGCTCATTCTCCATGGGCACCCCTGTGGTGGCACCAAGTTGGCTGGCCATGGCCGCGAAACCCAACCTGAACTCGGCAGCCTCAGCTGAGGGCGCGAGGGTTGCCAGACAGAGAAGAGATGCCATGGCTAGGGCGACGATGTGCTTCATCGAGCTACTCCCTTAGGTAGTCCGCTGTCACTGCGGTCCACGGGTATGATGCTGTGGCTGAGGAGAATGCCAACAGGATAGCTTCAATAGAGCGCATTTGCAAATAGTCCATTTTGGCTAGATTGGTGCTGGTCCACTTCTTGAACAACCCTACATTGAGGTGGTTGCCGTGAACGTGAAGTCGGTCCTGTTGTGGGGTTTCGCCGCCACCCTGGCGCTCACTACCCTCAGCAGTGGAAGTAGGGGGCTGGGCGTGAGCCGCATGGATCTCCCCTTCATGCTGGGCACTATGGTTACTCCCAATCGCGATCGGGCCAAGGCCTACGGCTTCTTCATGCACTTCATGAATGGCTGGATCCTTGCCTCGATCTACGCCCTCTACTTCGAGGCGTGGAAGAGGGCCACCTGGTGGCTGGGGACAGGGCTGGGGTTTGTCCACGCCCTGTTCGTTCTGGTCACACTGTTGCCCTTCCTGCCTGCATTTCATCCGCGCATGGTCTCAGACTACGCTGGACCCGAGCCCACCCGCCAGTTGGAGCCCCCGGGCTTCCTGGCGCTGAACTACGGGCGTGGTACCCCTCTGGCTACCACTATTGCCCACCTGGTGTACGGCGGGATACTTGGAACGTTCTACCGCTTTTTGCCGTGAGAGTGCTCTCGGCCTGCTGCAGCGTCAGGGCGGCGTTGATCAGCGCGATGTGTGTGAGCCCCTGCGGGTAGTTGCCCAGGAATTGACCTGTGGCGGGGTCCATCTCCTCCGGGTAGAGCCCGAGGTCGTTTCCTCGGCTCAAAAGTCGCTGGAAGAGCCAGTGCGCCTCGTCCAGTTTCCCCGCCACGGCCAGGCTGGAGACCAGCCAGAAGCTGCAGGTGAGAAAGGCCCCCTCCCGGCGTGGCAGCCGGTCTCCGGCCTCAATGTACCGGTAGACCAGATCTCCTACGGCAAGCTCGCGACGCACGGCTTCGATGGTCGCCAGCATGATGGGGTCATCTCCCGCTATGAAGCCCACCAGCGGTAGCGTAAGCAGCGCCCCGTCTAGACTCGATCCACCAAGGGTCTTCACGAAAGTACCGGTGGTCCTGTTGACCCCTTGCCGCAGCACGGCCGTCCGAATTTCCTCTCTGATATCCTCCCAACCGCTCACGTCTGCCCTGAGGCCAGCCTTTCGAGCCATCCTGGCGGCGCAATCCAGAGCAAGCCACGCCCCTACCTTTCCATGAACGTACTGCTGTTTGGGTCCTCGCGATTCCCATATCCCGTGGTCCGGCTCCTTCCACTGTCGCGCTACCAGTTCTGCCGCTCCAGTGACGAGGCGCCATGTGTCGGAATCCAAAGAGCCCGCTAGCTCGTAGTACCGTTCGATCGCCTCCATGACCTCGCCATATACGTCGAGTTGAAACTGGGAGTCGGCCGCGTTCCCAATCCGCACCGGCCTGGACTCCATGTACCCTTCCAACTGCCCCATCTCCTGCTCCGGCAGATGGGACTCCCCATAGATGCTGTACACGACCTGGAGAGCCGGATGGGTCAGGCGAGTAGCGTGCAGCATCCAGCTAACGTAGGCGTCCCCTTCCACTCGGAATCCCAGGTCGTAGAGGGCTCGTACTGTGAAGGAGGCGTCTCGCAGCCAGCAGTATCGGTAGTCCCAGTTGCGTTCCCCGCCAACAGTCTCGGGGAGCGAGGTGGTTGGGGCGGCTACGATGGCGCCCGAGGGGGCGAAGGCAAGCAGCTTCAGAGCGAGGGCGCTCCTGAGGATCGTGTTCCGATAGGGGCCAGCGTAGCTGAGGGAACTCGACCAATGATCCCAGAACTCGATGGTGGCCGAGAGGCGGAGCTCCGCCTCGTCTCCCACCGCAGGGTGAGCCGCTGGCGCATCCTGGTTGAAGGCCAACCCGAAACGCCGTTTCTCTCCTGCTCGCACCGCGAAGCGCCTCCGGCACCGCGACCCCTGGACGACCAGTGGTAGCTCGGAGCGCAGATGGTAGAGATCCTGGCCCGCCTGGCAGAAGGCGTCGTGGAGCCCCCGACGCTCCAGATTAGGTGAGGTTGCCCCGTAGCGTGGGCGTGGAGAGAAGTCCACCTCCATCTCCACGGTCCCCTCCAACCCCTCGACGAGACGCGAGAGACTTCGGAGTGGGAGAAGCCAGCGGCGTTTCCTCTCCTCTGATACTGCCACCATTGCGTCGGTCAGCCTTGCCCGGCCGGTAGAGGTAACGAAGGTGGTTTCCAGGACGTTGCTGGATCCTACGTACCGTCGTTCTGTCCTGAATGGCTGGATGGGGCTGATGGCGAAGTACCCGCCCCTCTCGTAGTCCAGGAGGCGACCAAAGACCGACGGGCTATCGAAGTTGGGCCAGCAGAGCCAGTCGATGGAACCACTACGCGCTACCAGGGCCGCGCTCCGGCAGTCCCCGATCACCCCATACTCCGACAGGGGTAGGTAGCGTCCCGCTGGTTGCGCTTGATGCGCCGTCTCTCCACGGATGCTCATACTCAAAGGCCCCAGGAACAACTCCGTGCAAGCTGGGTGCCAGCGAGCCGCCGGCATGCATCCTGCTGCCCTTGATCCAGAAGGTTGAAGGAGGAGCCGGTGTTTCAGCGCGAACTCAACCAGGCCGCCCTGTGGGGCGAGCGTCTGTTGACGTCCCTTCGCGCCGCCTCGGACTCTCCTCGCACCGCAGAGGTTGCTAAGGAGCTGACTTGCGCCCTTGAGGCTGCCTGGCGCATGGAGTCCTCCCTTGGCCAGTTCCTGGCGGTCGAAGAGCAGAAGCTGCGGGCCATGGGCATGCTGGAAACCGCTTCTCTGGCCCGCCAGGCATTCGATGCCCTCAAGCCCTGCTTGCTGGCCGCCGGGAAGGTGCTCCTTCGGCCGGAAGCGGAGATGAAGGGCTGGATTGAGGACTTTGTGCCCCGCGTCGAACGGGCCGTCGAGGTGGTGCGGAAGGCCCAGCGAGGAATGCCGCTGGTGAAGTCCCATCGTATCGACGCGCCCGTCGGGGAGGCGCGACCCGAGAGTGCCCAGGCTACCGTCTCTATCGCCCAGACCGACTGCCCCAATCTGGACGTTGAGGGGGTTGCGGATCTGGCGCGGCGGGCCCTCGAACCCCTGGGAGGGATCGAGGCATTCATCCGGCCGGGCCAGACGGTGCTGCTGAAGCCCAATCAGACCCTCTGGCTCCTGGCCGACGAGGGGGGTACCACCGACCCGCGTCTCGTGGGTGCGCTCACTCGCCTCAGCTTCGAGGCGGGTGCTGCCAGAGTGGTCGTGGGTGAGTCCTCCGGCGGCGGGAGTGCCAGCGACTACGTGATGGAGGTCACCGGCGTGAAGCTGATGGCCCGGCGGGAGGGTGCCGAGGTTGTGGACTTCCATAGCTGCGAGCAGCGAGAGGTGGACCTCCCCCAGGGCAAGCTGATCAAGCGAATCGCCCTCCCCGTGCCACTCCTCGAGGCCGACGCTGTGATCAACCTGCCCAAGATGAAGACCCACAACTGGGACTGGATCTCCGGCGCGCTGAAGAACTGGGTTGGTATCGTCAATCCCATCGTCCGCGAGCAGCACCACGATGCAGATACCTTCGACGAGTACACCGACCTGCTGTTTCAGGTTCGACCCACCCTGAACGTCATGGATGCCATAGTTCGAGGCGTTGGCAACGGGCCGGGCGCCAATACAGGGGAGTTCTACGGGGCCATCCTCGCCAGCATCGATCCCGTGGCCATGGACTCCGTGGCCGCCCAACTGCTGGGCTTCGATCCCTCCTCCATCGGCTTCGTACAGGTCGCGGCCGACCGTGGCCTGGGGGTTGGCGATCCGCACCGGATCGCCGTGGTGGGAGTCCCCTTGAGCCAGGCATTTCGACCTGCCAAGCCCCCTGAGATGGGTGTGGACATGTACGAGGCCAACGTGATCGTCGGCACCGGGATCACTCGCGCCGGTACCCTTGGCCACTTCAAGTCCATGGCCGACGTCTTCTACGCCATGGGCACCTGGGGGTTGGTTCAGCGCCTTCATGGAACGCCGACCATCCTGATCGGCGACGCGGAAGACCCGCTCTTCGAGGACCACCTGGAGGCCGGACCCTACATCGTCATCGACGACGCTGCCCCAGAGCAGTACAAGCACCACCCGAAGCCGTTCTTCATCCCTGGCCATCCGGTGCTGCACAACCTGGAGTCGCTCCTACCTGAGGGGCTGCGCATCCCGCGCCTGGGGCGCCTCGCCCTCGGTGTTATGGGGAAGACCCGAACCCTCGACTCCCGCCTGGAGTTCAACTCGCCGCGGCCGGTGGTGCCCCTTGTCCGTGCCGCCCTCGGGGTCAGTCGTCGGCTGACTGTGCCCTTCCAGGTCGCCGGTACGATAGCCCTGCTCAGCACATTGACCCTGGGGCTCAGTCTTGGTCTGCGGTACCTCCTGTTGACCCGGCCGAAAGGCTAGTCTAGAGAGGACTGCCGGGGTATACTCGCGTCGGCGCGAGTGGGCGGCCCTGTCTTGATCTCCGAGCGCCTAAATTGATGCCCCCAACCCTGTTTCAGCTAGACGATGGAGGGCTATGGTGGAGAAACACATCGAGATCCGGATGGAGCAGTGTACCGGCTGCAAGCTGTGTGAGTTAGCCTGCTCCGCCGTGAAGACCGGCGAATTCAACCCCAGAAACTCCAGAATCAAGATCAACCTCGTTGATATCCCGGAGATTCCAGTTCCCACCCTGCTGGATTCCTGCGATTACTGCTTCGGAAACCCGGTGTGCGTGCAGGTGTGCGTTCCCCAGGCCATTGTATGGAAGGAGATGGGGGGCAAGCCCCCCAGGCCGCAACCACCGGAGGCCAAGCAGATCGCCCGAGCGTGGCTTGAAAGCGTCAGCCGCTAAGGTGGTGCCATGGCAAGGGTAAAGGTCAGAAGTTTCACTGTGGTGCGCGATGCCATCGGGTCGCCGCTAGTGGAGATTGAGGTGGTACCCCTCGAGACGGTTCGCGGTGTGCTGGGCACCCTCTTGAAGCTGTACGGCGGTAAGCTCCGAGAGACGATCTGCGATCCCAATACAGGGCAATTCGCCCCTTTCCCGATTCGACTCAACGAGGAGATCATCTTCTCAACCTTTGACATAGACAGACCAGTGAAGGATGGCGATGAGATCGCCATCATCTTTCCGATCGGAGGCGGCTGATCGTGGCAGAGTCGTTCAAGTATGGTGGCTACATAGGGCAACTGCTCCGGGTTGACCTATCCAAAGGCGGCATCTCCAGGGAACTCCTTCGGGAGGACTGGGCGAGGGATTTCGTCGGCGGGGCAGGCTACTCCGCCCGGCTACTCTATGAAGAGATGAAACCGAAGACCGACCCACTTGGGCCGGAGAATAAGATGGTGTTCATGACCGGGCCTGTCAACGGGACGCTGATCCCCACGGCATCCCGGTCCTCTGTCTGCGCGAAGTCCCCCTATACCGGATCCTTCTTTCACAGCATCTTCGGGGGCTTTTGGGGTCCCGAACTGAAGTTCGCGGGTTACGACGGCCTCATAATCGAGGGAGAGTCGGAGAAGCCTGCGTATCTCTGGATCGACGACGATCGAGTTGAGCTTCGGAGTGCCGAGCATTTATGGGGCAAGAACCCGTTCGAGGCTCAGGAGATCCTGCGGAAGGAGATTGGTGACGATGAGATCCACATCGCCGTTATCGGCGACGCGGGTGAGGGACTTGCCCCCTACGCCATGATTCTGGTCGACATAAGGGCCGCCGGGCGCGGCGGCATGGGTGCCGTCATGGGCTCCAAAAAGCTCAAGGCGATCGCGGTGCGGGGCACAGGGAGCGTGCGTGTCCCCAACATGTTGAGGGTCTACAACACATCCCTCAAGCTGAGCGAGTTGATGAACGCCAACCCCGGCGTGAAGGGCCTCTCCGACTACGGTACCCCTCGCAACGTCGCCGCAATGAATGCTGGCGGCATTCTTCCCACCAGGAACTGGCAGACAGAGACCTTTTCTCGAGTTGATGGAATCACCGGCGAGACGATGAGAGAGGAAGTGGTCAAGGGAAACCGAGCTTGCTTCGCCTGCTCCGTCAACTGCACCAAGTACAGCGTCGTTCCCTCGGGACCCTACAAGTCGGTCATCAACGGCCCGGACTTCGAGACGGTTTTCGGCTTCGGCAGCATCTGCGAGGTGGACGACATCAAGGCCGTCTGCAAGGCCGACGAGATCTGCGACCACTATGGCATCGACCTGATCTCCGCTGCGCTCAGCGTGGGCTGGGCAATGGAGTGCTACGATAAGGGCATCTTCACGAAGGAAGATACGGGCGGCATCGACCTGCGCTTCGGGAACGCGGACGCCATGCTGGAGATGACCGAGTTGATCGGCAGGCGGGAGGGGTTGGGTGCCCTGCTGGCGAAGGGGACCCGCGAGGCATCCCGGATCGTGGGAAAGGACAGCTACCATTTCGCCATGCAGAACAAGGGCCTGGAGTTCGCCGGGCACAGCGCTCGACCCTACCCGGCGATGTGCGTGGGCTACGCCACAGGGCCGAGGGGCGGCAGTCACCACGACATCCGCAATACGCCCGAGAAGCTGGGTATGGTAGATCGGAAGACCCTTGAGGGCAAGGGCGCGCTGGCCGCCGAGATCAACCACTGGCTGATCATGTGCGACTGTGCCCTCCTCTGCCACCTGGCCGAGCCGATCTGGGGCCCGGACAAGATCAACAACAACGTCATCGAGGCGCTCAACGCCGTCACCGGCTGGAACCTTGACTTCCCCCAGACTCGCAAGATCGCCGAGCGTCAGTGGAATATGATCCGCTGCTTCGCCGCGCGGGAGGGCTTCACCCGCGCCGACGACCAGTTGCCGCCGAGGTTCATGGAGGATCCGATCCCCGATGGGCCGATGAAGGGGAGTGTTATGCCCAAGGAGACCCTGGAGCGGCTGAAAAACGACTACTACAGCTATCGAGGTTGGGATCTGGAGACCGGCAACCCCACCAGGGTGAAGCTGGCCGATCTGGGTCTGGAGTTCGCTGCCGAAGACGTGTGCTGAACCCCCTCACACCGTCATCAGCTCCCCAATGCCTGCCGGCGCCTCGCCGGCGGGCCGCTTTCCATCCTGGCCCTAGTCCAAGATCAACCCCTATGGTTTCCCAAATTACTAACCACCGTCGGGCTTGCGAACGGAACAGGCGTAGAGGAATCGCGAACCACATGGGCTAATGAATTCCCCCCCACCTGCCGAATAGAAGTGTGGAGGAACTGTGTGCCTTGCCCATCGGTCTGTTTCGGTGATGGGAGGCTATCTTGCCTGTTCCAGGTCATTCAGGAACCGCTGGAGGATTGAGGGTGACCCTTGTGACGGTAGCCAACGCCACGCTTGATGCTGTGGAGCGGGCGCAACGCCAGGTGCGGGCGAGTGAGGAACGTTATCGGACCTACGTGGAGCAAAGCCCCGACGCTATCTGGCGCGCGGAATTGGAGCAGCCCCTGGATCTGGGCCTCGACGAGGAGGAACAGTTCCAGGGAATGTATCGCTATGCCCATTTGGCCGAGTGTAACGGTGTCATGGCCCGGATGTACGGCTTTGCCGATCCCAATGAAGCCGTGGGAATGAGCTTCGACAATCTGATGCGGCCTCTCGGGAGCCAGGCTGCGCAGATCGTGCGGACCTTCTTCCATTCTGGGTGTCGCCTCAACAGCTTTGAGGTCTGCGTCCACGGCCGACAGGGGACGGAGATGCACTTCCTCTGTTCGGTGATCGGAGTGGTGCAGGACCGGATGCTGGTGGGAGCCTGGGGGACCCTTCGCGACATCTCCGACCGAAAGTGGCTGGAGGAGCAGTTGCTGCGCTCCCAGCGGCTGGAGGTGGCCGGCCGTGTCGCCGGCCAGGTGGCCCACGATTTCAACAACCTGCTCTCACCCATGACTGTGTATCCCGATTTGATCAAGGCTCAACTCCCCGAGGGGCACGCCGCCTCCCAGTTCTGTGATGCCATGATGGAGGCGGCGTTGCGCATGGCCGAGATCAATGAGGACCTGATGACCCTTGGTCGGAGAGGGCTGTTGGAGCAGGAACCCTTTGATCTCAACCAGCAGGTGCGATGGGCCCTTGAGCATGTGCCCTCTTCTCCGGATTCCCTGGCGATCAGGGTTGAGCTGTCGCCGGATCTGCGCCTGGTGAATGGCTCCGCCGCCCAACTGTCGCGGGTGATCGCCAACCTGCTCCTCAACGCTCGGGAGGCCATGCAGGATGCTGGCTTGCTATCCATCCGGACGGAAAACGTCTATCTGGACGGTGCCTTCGGCCACCATCCTCAAGTAGAGGTCGGCGAATACGCTGTGCTGCACATAAGTGACACGGGCCATGGTATCCCAGAGGGAATCCGCGACAAGATCTTCGATGCCTTCTTCACGACCAACAAGGCGAAGCGCCGTTGCTCAGGATTGGGTCTGAGCGTCGTCGAGGCCATCGTGAAGGACCATCGTGGCTACATAGAGCTGGGTACCGAGGTAGGAAAGGGGACCACCTTCAGCATCTACCTACCGGCATCGGACGAGGCGACTAGAGAGGTGGTCGACGAGGGCATGGTGGGGGGCACGGAGTCCATCCTCGTGGTGGACGACGACCCGCTTCAGCGAGAGGTGTCGACGCGCCTGCTGACCTCTTTGGGCTACCGGGTGAGAGTTGCGGCCAACGGAGACGAGGCCGTCGCCTGCTTGGGCGATGAGCCGGCGGACCTGCTGATCCTCGACATGATCATGCCCGACTTGGACGGCTTGGAGAGCTATCGGGGGATACTGCAGATCCGGCCAGGGCAGAAAGCGATCATTGTCTCTGGCTTCTCGGATAGCGGACTTGTGAGGCAGGTGCAGGCGCTGGGAGCGGGCAGCTACGTCCGCAAGCCGGTGGTTCCGCGGAAGCTAGCCCGGGCCGTTCGAGCTGAGTTGGACAGGGAGTCCGGTCGGGAGGCTGGCGTGGATGCGCCCGTCCCTACCCGCGCTGCCTGCTCCTGATCTCTCCCGAGGCCGCGGTGTGGCCAGCACCACCCCCCGCTCCGGCCAGGAACTCCCGTCTCGAGAGATGGAAGGGAGAAGGCTCCCAACCACGTGGTTGGGAGCCTTCTCCAGAAGCCTAGGGTCCTGTATCATGCCCGCGTCGCGGGCTATTGGAGCTCTTCCACTAGTTCCACCAGGACTCCACATGCGGACTGTGGGTGGACAAAGGCTACCCTCTTCCCACCGGCGCCGGGCTTCGGGGCATTATCAATCATCCGTACCCCTGACTCCAGAAGCTGCTTGACGGCGTCGTCGATGTCTTCGACGCTGAGGGCCAGATGGTGGATCCCCTCACCCCGCTTCTCGAGGAATTTAGCTACCGTGCTGTCGGCTGTCGTTGGCTGCATCAGCTCGATCTCGCCCTCGCCCTCGCCAACCGGCAGCATCGCTACCTTGAGCGCCCTATCGGGGATGTCCTCGGTGCAGTGGACACCCAGCCCCAGCAGGCCGTATACAGTGGCAGCTTTGGAGCAATCTCGCACCGCCACGCCCACGTGCTCGATCTTCTTGACCTTGATCATCGCCATTCTCCTGTGGAAGGACTGTCCTACAGCGGTATGTTCCCGTGCTTCTTGGGAGGGTTGCTGTCCTTTTTGTTCCTTATGCTCTCGAATGCCCGTATCAGTTGGGGGCGGGTTTGGCTCGGCTCGATCACGTCGTCCATGTAGCCTCGCGCGGCTGCCACGTACGGGTTGGCGAACTTGTCCCGATACTCCTTGATAAGGGCCTGCCTCGTGGCCTCTGGATCTGCCGACTTCTCGATCGCGTCCTTGAACACGATGTTGGCTGCGCCCTCGGGGCCCATTACGGCGATCTCAGCGCTCGGCCAGGCAAGGTTGATGTCTCCGCGTCCCTCCTTGCTGCTCATCACGCAGTAGGCGCCGCCATAGGCTTTGCGGGTGATCACCAGCACCTTGGGAACGGTGGCCTCGATGTATGCATACATCAGCTTCGCGCCGTGCCGGATGATCCCGCCGTGCTCCTGCCTGGTGCCGGGCATGAAGCCGGGCACATCCTCGAAGGTTAGCAGCGGGATGTTGAAGCAGTCGCAGAAGCGGATGAAGCGCGCGCCCTTCACGGAGGCGTCGATATCCAGCACCCCGGCCATCACCGCCGGTTGGTTGGCGATCACTCCCACCGGGTGGCCGTCCAGCCTGCCGTAGCCCACGATGATGTTGGGCGCGAAGTCCTTGTGGACCTCCAGGAACTCGCCGTCGTCCATCAACGACCAGATAACCTCGTGCATGTCGTAGGCTATCCTTGGGTCGTTGGGCACCACGGAGTTCAGCCGCTCGTCGGTGCGTGTGGGTGAGTCGGTGGTCGGTCTGCGGGGCGGCTTCTCGGTGTTGTTGGCCGGCAGGAAGCCCATCAACTGTCGCAGTGTCTGCATACACTCGACCTCGGAGTCGGCGGCAAAGTGCGCTACCCCTGTCTGCGACGCGTGGACGCTCGCGCCACCCAACTGCTCCAGGGTGACGTCCTCGTAGGTCACCGCCTTCACCACGTTGGGACCGGTGACGAACATGTGGGAGGTGCCCTTGACCATGAAGATGAAATCCGTGATGGCAGGCGAGTAGACCGCACCGCCCGCGCAGGGCCCCACGATCGCAGATATCTGGGGGATGACCCCGGAGGCCAGCACGTTTCTCCGGAAGATGTTGGTGTAGGCCGCGAGGCTCACCACCCCCTCCTGGATCCGTGCCCCTCCCGAGTCGTTCAGCCCGATCATCGGCGCTCCATTCCGGACGGCCAGGTCCATGACCTTGCAGATCTTCTCGGAATGGGTCTCCGACAGCGACCCGCCGAAAACGGTGGAGTCCTGGGAGTAGACGTAGACCAAGCGGCCGTCTATGGTCCCGTAGCCTGTGACGACGCCGTCGCCGAGATAATGCTGCTTTTCCAGCCCAAAGTCCGTGCACCGGTGGGTGACGAACATGCCGATCTCCTGGAAGCTCCCCGCGTCCAGCAGCAGGTCCAGCCTCTCCCGGGCCGTCAGCTTGCCCTTGGCATGCTGTTGCTCGATCCTCCGCAGCCCACCCCCGAGGGATGCCTCCTGGCGGAGAGCGCGAAGCGCCTGGATCTTGTCTTGTGACTCCTCTACCATTGGATCAATACCCCTCATGCTTTCCTAGGATAGGGGATAGAGTTTCCTCGTCCCACCTGTCTACCATACCCTTGGGGTGACGGAGAGGTGCGCCTCCAGGTAGAAGTGGACCAGCAGGCCCGCGGCTTCCTTCGGGTCCATCTTGCCCGCCGCTACCGCCGCGGCGATCCTCTCCAACTGCTTCACTTCCACTATCGATTCCAGATCCTGCAGCATCTGGCGACCCGCCAGGGCCAGCACGGCCTGGAGCGCGCGGTGCATCTCGGGCTCGCTCGCGGCCCGCCGGGTGCTCAGGTACCTCTTGTGGCACTCTATCGCGTCGGCTAGGGCCGGCACCCCCTCGCGAGACACTGAGGAGGTGAGCAGGATGGGTCTCGTCCAGGTGCTCGCTGCCTGGTGGGCCAGCGACTGGAGTGACCTTGCGACCATGTCCGCCCCGGGCAGGTCAGACTTGTTGACCACGTAGACATCGGCAACCTCCAGTATGCCGGCCTTGAGAGACTGAATCTCGTCGCCCATGCCCGGCGTCAGCACCACCACCACCGTCTGGACCACGTTGGTCACGTCCAGCTCACCCTGGCCGACGCCCACTGTCTCCACCAGCACTACGTCTTTGCCGGCGGCTCTCAGGATGACCGTTGCATCCTCCACCGCCGCGGCCAAACCGCCGGGCCGGCCTCGTGATGCCATGCTTCTGACGTACACCCCGGGGTCGGAGGCAAGGTCGGGCATCCGTACCCGGTCGCCCAGGAAGGCCCCGCCGCTGAAGGGGCTGCTGGGGTCGATGGCGATCACCCCCACCGTCTTCCCACGGGAGCGGAACTCCTTGGCTAGCTCGCCTACCAGCGTGCTCTTGCCGGCGCCCGGCGAGCCCGTCAGGCCGATCACCTGCCCCCGTTTTGCCGAGGGGCGCAGCTTGGCGACCAGCCGTACGGCCTCCTCGTCACCCGTCTCCGCCAGGGTGATGGCTCTCGCCACTGCGCGAGTCTGCCCTGCCAGGACAGACTCGTCCAGTCCGTCGGTTATCATGAACAACTCCAGTTGGGGGTGGGGTCCGTCCCCCCCCTCGTGTCAGTTCTGCATACTAGTCCGTATGAACTCCGCCATATCCTGGGTGGAGCTGCCCGGACCGAAGACCGCGCTCACACCGATCTTCTTCAGCTCCTCCTGGTCTTCATCGGGAATGATGCCACCCGCGATCACCAGCAGGTCACCCAGACCGCGCCTATTCAGCTCGTCCATCACCCTCGTGAAGAGCGACATGTGAGCGCCCGAGAGGCTACTGAGGCCAATGACGTCCACATCCTCTTGCAGGGCCACCTCCGCGATCGTTTGAGGGGTTTGCCGGATGCCGGTGTAGACGACCTCCATCCCAGCGTCTCGGAGTGCCCTTGCCACCACCTTGGCTCCCCTATCGTGCCCGTCCAGCCCGGGCTTGGCTATCAATACTCTGATTATCTTCTGCTGACTCACCGATCACACCTCTATCAACCAGAGTGCAGGGGCTCTTGCCCCTAGCGGCTCGGTACTCCCTCTCCATCTGCGGGAGGATCGGGGTGAGAGGTTGTTTCGCTTGCCTCCCAAGCTGACCCTCACCCTAACCCTCTCCCCAAGGGAGAGGGGATTAGGTCACTTACACGAAGCTCTGCTTCTGCTCCCCGTACACGTCTCGGAGCACATCGCAGATCTCTCCCAACGTCGCGTAGGATTCCACGCAATCTACCATCACGGGCATCACATTGTCGCCCCTGATCGCGGTTTCCTTCAAGGCGGCCAGGTTGGACTGCACGGCAGAGTTGTCGCGTCGCTGCCGCAGCGCCTGCAACTTTGCCACCTGCCGGTCCCGCACCTCGTCGTTCACCCGCAGGATCTGGATGGAGCGCTTCTCATCAATGGTGAAGCGGTTGACGCCCACCACGATTTGCTCCTTCTCCTCCACCCTCCGCTGGTACCGGTAGGCGGCCTCGGTGATCTGCCTCTGCATGTAGCCCTGCTCGATGGCCGCCATTGAGCCGCCCATCTTGTCTATCTTCTCGAACTCTTCCCAGGCCCGCTTCTCCAACTCGTTCGTCAGCCACTCCACGTAGTAGGAGCCTGCCAGTGGGTCCACCGTGTCGGCGGCGCCGCTCTCGTAGGCGATCACCTGCTGAGTCCGGAGCGCGATCTGGGCCGACTGCTCCGTGGGCAGCGCCAGCGCCTCATCCCTCGCGCAGGTGTGCAGCGACTGGGTGCCCCCGAGCACCGCCGCCAGCGCCTGGATAGCTACCCGGACAACGTTGTTCTCAGGCTGCTGGGCTGTGAGGGTGCTTCCAGCCGTCTGGGTGTGGAAGCGCAGTACCCACGACTTCGGGTCCTTTGCCCCGAAGCGCTCGCGCATGAGGATGGCCCACATGCGCCGCGCCGCCCGGAACTTCGCCACCTCTTCGAACAGGTTGTTGTGGGAGACGAAGAAGAAGGCGAACTGCTTTCCCAGGTGGTCGATGTCGATCCCAGCCTCCAGCGCCGCGCGGATGTAGGTCACGGCGTTAGCCATGGTGAACGCCAGCTCCTGGACCGCGTCCGAGCCCGCTTCGCGGATATGGTAGCCGCTCACGTTGATGAAGTTCCACTTGGGCAGCTGGTCAACGCAGTAGGCGAAGGTGTCCGTTACCAACTTGATTGCTGCCTTGGGTGGGAAGATGTAGGTGCCGCGGGCAATGTACTCCTTCAGCACGTCGTTCTGGATCGTGCCGGAGATCGCCGCGAGAGGTACTCCCTGCCGCTTGGCCGCCACCACATACATAGCCAGCAGCACCGGCGCGGTGGCGTTGATGGTCATGGAGGTGCTTACCTTGTCGAGCGGGATCTGGTTGAAGAGGGTCTCCACGTCCTCCAGGGAGTCGATGGCCACTCCCACCCGTCCGACCTCACCCTCGGAGAGCGGGCTGTCGGAGTCGTAGCCGATCTGGGTGGGCAGGTCGAAGGCTACGCTCAGGCCTGTCTGCCCCTGCTCCAGAAGGTAGCGGTATCGCAGGTTGGACTCTTCCGCCCCCGCGAAGCCCGCGTACTGCCGCATGGTCCAGAGCCGTCCACGGTACATGGTGGGCTGGGGGCCTCGTACGTAGGGGTACTCGGCTGGATATCCGACCTTCTCGTTGTAGTCGGAGCCCTCCAGGTCTTCGGGGGTGTACAGAGGGGCTACAGGGATCTCGGACGAGGTGATGAACCTCTCCTGCCTCTCTGGGAAGCGTTTGAGGGAGGGGTCCAGAGTCTTTTCTGTCCACTCGGACTTGCTGTTGGACTTCGCCATTTCTCTCCCCTGTGCAACGATCTATATCTGGTCAGGGCTCCCCTGGTATGGGGGCAGCCGAAAACCGCGCAGCGGAGAGAGAGCGATCAGGCGCAGCATGAGGCCACGTCGCCCCTTGCCGCTATATGAGGCCTCACTGCCCCTTCCCGCCGTGAATTCATCCTACCCCTATGGCCGCAGGGATTCAAGGACCATCACGTTGCAGTTATATATCATATCGTGCAATTTGGCCCAAACTTGAGGGGTAAGCGGGTTGAGGGGATGAATCCGCCAGGCTACTTCACCATTCAGGCCATTGACTATAGGCGAAGCTGCTGCCATGGTCGAACGTTCCTTGAAGTCCATGCTACGATGTAATGGCATTCTGTTGGAGGAGTTGGGTCGGTGTTTGAAGTGGGTAAGGTCTACCGACGTCGCGACATCCACGATGAATTGGGTGGACAAAGGCAAGGCGGAATAAGTACTCCAAGTGGTCAGCCGTTCTTGCTGCTCTTCACAGGAGAAGCAGGCAGACAGTACGGTTACGTTGACGGTTGGACCGAGGATGGAGTCTTCCTATACACGGGGGAAGGCCAGCAGGGGGACATGGAGTTCACCAGAGGGAATCGCGCTATTCGCGATCATGCGGCCGATGGAAGGGACCTGCACCTCTTCAGGAACGTGGGAAAGGGGTGTGTCGAGTATGTCGGCTGGATGGTTTGTACGGGGCACGAAGTGCGAGAGGGGACTGATGGCTGTGGGGGGCGACGAAAGGTCATAGTGTTCGAGCTGACGCCATGGGTCGCTCGGTGAAGGCAGCTACGGCATGACCAATTCCGTTGAGCCGCTTCGCGGCGCACGTCCTGGTTCGTCCGTGCATGGTAGTAGTCGTCGAGCGCCTCCACACCGTCTGAGAAGCCGGTACGACGGTGGTGGTTGTGGATGGGTTCCGCAAGCGCTAGCCTCGGAAGGGGTTCCGCACGACCACGCCGTCGTAGCTCTCGCCGTCCTTCAAGTCCTCGGACCACAGTATTTGTGCGCCGCCCTTCTTGGCAGCGATGATGATCATGGCGTCCCAAAAAGAGAGGTCCCATCGCTGGCCGGTGTCTATGGCGTCTAGCACGTCCGAGCTGCCCGGTTCGACCACTCTCCAGGTGGCAAGATCCTCCACGATCTGCCGCGCCTGGGGAGTCGGGACCGGAGGCAACACCTTGCGCGTCAGGTTTACGAACAGCTCCTGCAGCACCTGTACGCTGAGCATGCCGTTGCCGGAGTCCCAGAGGTGCTCGACCAGTTCCCTGGCCCTCACCCTTTTCACGTCCGCAGAGAGGTCGTAGGCGTAGACCAGGACGTTGGTATCGCAGAACTCGGGGGTATCACCGATCATGGAGGCACTCCCGACTCCACCCGATTTGCCCATGAGTGCCCAGATGCAACCCTTTCTGAAGAAGCCGGCGCTGGCGACTCCGAGCCTCGCGGCGTCGGCGCGCCGCCAACACCCGTTCTTCGAGGAGTTGCGTCAGGAAACCGGATAGGGAAAGGCCCCGATCAACCGCCATGTGCTTGGCCTCGCGCAGCAGGTCGGTAGGCAGGGACACCGTCACGTTGCCTCGTTCCATCGTGAACACCTCGATCGGAATCCTGGTCACGGCAGCAGTGTAACACGCAAGTAGTGATCCATGGAAACGATGGTTTCAGCAGGGAGAGCGGAGGGATCGGTGATGATCACGCGCTTTGGACAGGTTGACACAGCAGGCCTGCCCCTCTAGGATGCGCCGACATGAGGGGAGCGTCCCCTGTGGGTAGTGATGCCCCCGAATCGGAGGGGCCAGAATGGAGGAAGTGGCATGAGGAACGGCTGTGGATGCGCAGGGATGGGGTGCGGGTTGACGGCGCTTGCGGTTTTGGGCGTCGCGGGTTTCCTGGTGTTCAGCCTCTTCATGGTTACCCCTGATGCGCCCGCCGCCGTGGCCAGACCGGGCGCCACCGTCGTCCCGGCTCCCACCGCCGCCGCCCAATTCGACGAGAAGGTCACCACGGCTGTGGCGAAGGCGAAGTCCGCGGGGCCGAAGCAACCGATTCAACTGGTGCTGACGGAAGCCGAACTCTCCGCCAGGGCCGCCCAAGCGGCAAGCTCTAGTGACGTCGAAGGCGTCCGCAACGTGGCTGTCAGGATCACGGAAGGCAGCATGGTGGTGATGGGTCGGACCCAACTGGCCGGCAGGGACGTGCCTGTCGAGGCCGAGGTGAAGCTGTCGGCCGCTAATAACAGGCTGAGCGTGGAAGTGGCCTCGCTGAAGGCGGGCGGCCTCACGGTGCCGCTGTCCGGTCCGTTGCGAGACGCCCTGGAGGGGCAGGTCAGAGATGCCATCGGGGGCGACCTCCAGCAGGGCGTCGACCTCGGTATCGATGTGAAGAGCGTGCGTCTCAGCAATGGCCAGCTCGAGATCGAGGGCCAGACCCGCTAAGCAGCTGGCCCTGGATAGTCTCTACTTCGGCCTGCTCTGCCATGCCGGACTCCATCCGGCATCCAGGTCGCTCTCCGGGCCGCTGGATTCCCGCGCAGGCGGGAATTGTCCATGGGCCTGCAGCCCACCAACCAGGTACGAAAAGGGTGGCTGATTGGTACTGGGCGGAACAGGCCTGGATTCCCGCTTGCGGCGGGAATGACAGGGTGGGGGGACCGATTTTCAGAGGAATGACGGTGGGAAGGCCGGAATGACGACCAGGGAGTGCACTCGATCTCGGGCCAACTGCTTAGCCCTCCGCTAACGCTCCCGACTCTCCCCCCGCCGCGGCGACGCATTTGCAGGCCCCATGACGCTGGGAACTTGGGTGCTGACCCTTTGGCGGGCCTCTTAGGCCTCGTAGCGGCCTCCATTGACGTGTAGTGTCATGCTTTGTCGTTGAGGCTGTTGTGTAGGGATCGAGAAGACTGATACCGTAGCGCCGAGAGCGACGATAGGTTGTATATACCCTGGTTAGCCATATTATACATGGGTAGCTTGACATGGCCCTGGCTAACTGTTAATATGATGTATCGTCAGTTTGCACCGAGGGTTACTCCGGAATTGACCCGCTGCCGTTGGCACCGGATCCGGACCACACCCGATCATCCAGTTGATTTGACCGTGAATTGACCGTTGTGGCTTTGTGCGTGGCGTTTCCACGCTCTGCTGCAGCATCATCCAACACCAGACAGCAAGAGGTAGGACCGTGCCTACGGGCAGGCCATGCCTCGTTGTGTCTAAGAGGTAATGCAATTGTCTAGTAAGAACAGAGCGGCTCAGACTGTCTCAAACAACCATATTCACAAGACCACACGTTTCGAGGATGCCGCATGGTGGGGCGAGGACCTCGCCGACGTCGTGACCGAGCACTGTCAGCGCCTTTCGAAGCGACTCTCCCAGGCTGCACGGGACATCCGTCAGCAGTCGGGGATGGGCTTCGCCTCCATCGCGCTCGTCGTGTCCGGCCTCGCACTACCGGGTATCGGCGCCACGCCGGCCTTTGCCGCCGACGTCCCGACCGTACCGGTAGCGACGACGGCTCAGCAGGCGGCTTCCGCCAACCATTTGATGGTTCTGGCAGACAACAGCCCCGTGCTGATGCTGGTCAACCCTGACGGCGGCCTCTTGGGAATCCAGCAGGAAACCGCCAATCCGTCCGACGGGCAGGCGCAGGCTAACCAGGCTCCGGCGCAGGTCGAGGAAGCCGCTCCGGCGGCCCAGGCAGCGCCCGTGGAGGCCAAGGCCCCTGCAAAGCCTATGACCAAGCAGGAGAAGTTCATCGCTTCCGTGGCTCCCGCGGCTCAGGAGTCCGAGCGAGAGAGCGGCGTGCCGGCGGCTGTGACCATCGCGCAGGCGATCCTGGAGTCCAATTGGGGCGAAAGCGGACTGTCCGTGAAGGCCCACAACTACTTCGGTATCAAGGCGATGTCCGGGCCCGGTCCGGCGGGTACCATCAGCATGGATACCTGGGAAGTGCTCGGCGGGCAGGATACGGTGGTGAAGGATGCCTTCAAGGCATACAACAACCTTGATGAATCCATCATGGACCATGGCAACTTCTTGAAGAACAACGCTCGCTACGCGGCGGCCTTCAAGACGACCGATCCCGAGGTGTTCGCCAGCAAGATCCATCAGGCCGGCTACGCGACCGACCCTGGGTACACGTCGAAGTTGGTCAACCTGATGGCCAAGTACGACCTGTTCCAGTACGGCGTGAGCAAGTAAGGTGGGTCCGCTAAGGCATCATAGATAGATCAAGGGCGGGCTGCTCCAGCAATGGGGCAGCCCGCCCTTTCTTGTGTCCGGTGTTGTGAGGCGACCGGCTAGCCTCAGGCCATCTCCACGGCCTTGGCCAGCAACTCCTCTGCCCTGTCCACGTTGAAGGCCCCGCACACGCAGGGGCGAGCCAGGTATCTGGCCGCCTGCTTCGGCGTCAGCTTTCCCAGCTTCACCAGGTCGATCATCCTCCGTGCATGGTTGTGGGAGATCATCCCGTGCCCGCACATGGTGGTGAGCTCCAGGATCTGGCGGGAGGGCAGCCGCTCGGTGCGCCCCAGTATTCCGATGGAGTGCTCGATGCTGTGGCGCACTATCCCCTCGGAGCGCAACAGCTCGTCCACCTCCTCCGCCAGGCCGCTGATGTTCACCGAGATGCCAAGGTCCGCTTCCTTCACCCGCCGCACGAAGCGGCGCAGTGCCGCCAGGTCGCTGAAGACGGCCGCGGGGCTGCCCCCGTCGGTCATCTCCGCGATCAGCTTCTCAGGGTCCTCGAGGAACATGTTCCGCTTCATCGCCCCGACATTGATCGCCCCCTCTTCCAGCGCCATCCGGAAGAATCGCCGGCTCGCGTCCGCGCTGCAATCCCGATTGATCCCCTTGGCGGCGTGGAGAAAGATGATGTAGTCGCGGCTTAGACTCTCTCGAGTGCCCTGTCGATGAAGGGTGTTGGTCATGGTCGCACCTCCTCCAGGACGGGTTCCCTCTCCCGTTGCTGCCTCTCCTCAAACCGCGGCCGCCCCAATCCCAGGTTCGTCTTGGTGTTGAGCGAGAGGGTGAACCCGCACTGCTTGACGGTCTCCTTGTAGGGTACGGACCCGTCGGGGTTGCAGCGGGCGGAGACCCCAGCGCTGATCACCGTGTCTATCTCTCCCGCGACGCGGCGCAGCGCCTCAAGCGCTGGTGTCAGACTCGACTCCTCGATCCGGCACTCGATGATGGCGGATAGCACCTTCTCGTCCAGCACGTCGTCGCGGATTTTGCCGGTGCTTGTATCGGCCATGAGGTAGGTCACCGGGTTGTTGGGCTCAAAGATCACACCGGCGGCGGCGAGGGCCATCGATACCTTCTCCAGCTCTCGGAAACGCGCGCCGATCCCTGGTCGCCCCAACTCCGCCACCAGGCCAATCATCCCTGGCTGCAGCCGGCCCGTGACGTCGTTGCTCTTGATCTCCTCCGTGCCCCGGCCCGTCACTCCGGTAGTGGAGTGGACGACGCTGGGGTCGCTGAAGTCGGACCGTATGGAGCGGGGCCACTCCAGCTTGGGCGGGGTGAGCGCCCCCGTCGGGCATACGTCCGGGTCGGGGTCGTAGGCCAGGTGGAACTGTTTCAGCAGCCATCGGACGGTGCGAACCAGGGTAGGGTTGTAGCCCTCGTTCCGCAGGGTTCGGTAGCATGTGTTGCACTCAACGCATTCCTCTTCGTTCACCTGCGATCGTCCGTTCACCACGGAGATCACCCCCATGGAGCACACGGGCATGCAGTTGCCGCAGCCGACGCACTTGCTCTGATCGATCTTCATAAGCGAGACCCCATCGTAGTGTAGGATCGGGTGGAGGAATTAAAGACTGGGCGAATGATACTATCCCTATCGGCAGCGCATCAAGGATCTCCAGTTCCACGTAGTCCACTTCCCCCAGTACGGCAACACCGTCACATCCCCTGCGGCGGCCCGCTAGCAGTGCCCACAGCTCTTCATGCCCCGCTTCTCAAAGTACCGCTGGTGGTACTCCTCGGCTGGGTAGAACTCCGAGGCCTGGACGATCTGGGTTACTATTGGCCTGCCACGCTGGCCGGACCTCTCCAGCCGATCCTTGGACTTCCGGGCGGCTGCCTCTTGCTCGGGGCTGTGGAAGAAGATGGCCGACCGGTATTGCGATCCGACGTCGGGTCCCTGCCGGTTCGGGGTCGTGGGGTCGTGCATCTTCCAGAACTCATCCAGCAACTGCTTGTAAGAGACCTTCGATCCCTCGAAGGTCACCTCCACGGCTTCCGCGTGGCCGGTCTTCCCCGAACACACGTCACCGTAGGTGGGATTCGGGTAGTGCCCACCGGTGTAGCCAACCCTCACGGAGACGACACCCGGTATCTGGCGAAAGGCTGCCTCTACACCCCAGAAGCAGCCCGCGGCGAAGGTTGCCTTTTCCACTGGTTATCACCTGCCTTTCCTGTTCGCGGCCGGGATCCCCTGCCCGACCGCCTCAGAATCAATGGTTCTGTTAGCCCTGTCGCTCTGGGGTCCCGTCCCCAACCTGTCATTCTAAGTGACCCGCAGGCCACGAAGAATCTCCTGTTGACGGCAACCCGGAGATTCTTCGGCGCTGCGGCGCCTCAGAATGACAGGTAAGGGACGGGCTGTTCAGGAGGACAGAGACGTTGTAGTGCTAGCTGCCCTTCTCCTCCTCTTCGGCTTCGAAGTCCAGCGCAACGGAGTTGATGCAGTAGCGCAGCCCAGTTGGCGGCGGGCCGTCGTCGAAAACGTGCCCGAGGTGTGAGTCGCATCGCCTGCACAGCACCTCGGTGCGAGTCATGAACAAGCTGCTGTCGGTTTCCGTATGTATCCGTCCCTCGGCGATGGGCTCCCAAAAGCTTGGCCACCCGGTGCCTGAGTCGAACTTGGCCTCAGAGCTGAACAGCTCGTTGCCGCAGCAAACGCATCGGTAGATCCCCTTGGCATGCCAGTCCCAGTACTTGCCGCTGAAGGGTCGCTCAGTGCCCTTCTGGCGCGTCACGTAATACTGCTCCGGAGTAAGGATCTGCCGCCACTCCTCGTCGCTCTTGACCACTCTGTCGATCATGATTAACCCCCTTCTCCCCATGTCCTGGCGACCCTCGGTTTCATGTCGCACCAACTACTCGCGGGGAGTCACGCATCTGGCTAGCAAGGTCCGGACCGGATCAGCGAAGTCCCGAGGCTTCCTATGAGAGGAGGGGAAGGATCGAGCGATCCTTCCCCTCTTCCGACTGTCTCAGGAAAATTGACCCTTGCCTAACATTATCGTTGCTGTGCTAGGGGATCAGAGCGTCGGGCTGGTCGAGCTGTGCCTCCAGAAGCTGCATATCGAGCTGGGCCTGGGCAATCAAGGCGTCTGTCTGCTCAGACGTCATGCCAGGGACAAGCTGCGCATTCAGTCGGTCCTCCAGCTGCTGCCTCACGAACTCGAAGTTGAACAGCTCACTGTTGTTCCGCAGTAGCAGACCGTTGGAGGTCATGACCCAGGTCTCGGAGCCATTGGTGAAATCCACCGTGTTGTCCAGCTTGTGGTAGACGAACATGCCACTCGTTGTAGGCTGGGTGGAATTGCCAATTAGATCGAAGCTTTCGCCCTCCAGGGGCAGGCCAACTACGTCCGGTACCAGGCTGGCAACCGTGTTGAAGCCCGGTCCGAACTCGGCAACCTGTGCACTTGCGGCACCCGCTACGGCGAAAGCGCCCACCAGCGCAAAGACCGCGGCCACGACGAACATTCGACGCATTCTGCTTTTCCTCCATCTTGCACTGTCGTGAGATTCCGGTAACCCGGATCTTTCCTGCAACGCCGCACAGTCCTATCCCTGAGTAGCCTAATCGATGGATAGGACCAACGAGGTCTTTACAGCGGCCATTGCTGCAGGGGGGTGCCCGACGCACATCGCGTGCCAGAAGAGATGCGATACCTCGATGGGCTAGAAACGGCCGATGGTCGCTGGCATCAGAAGGATGATGCCAGCGACCATCCCAGGCGACTGGGGTCGTGGAGAAGATGCTCCCCTTGCCTTACTAATGGGAACGGTCGAACGAAAGAACTCGTTCGGCCAGAGCCCTGCTGATCCTAAGGCGTCATCCTCTCGATGGTTAGCATACCGACTGGATCCGTCCAATCGCGGGTGGCCGGGTCCAGCTGGCTCGAACCGCCGGGTCCCACGATGCCAGGGTGGGGCGCGATGCCCTGCGGGGGAATCGTGTTCACCTCGGCGTTCCTGTTGAGCGGGTCACCGACGGGGATACCACAGCGGCCCGGGAGATCCTCGATCCGCTCGGTATTGTTCTCTCGACCAGCGTCCCAGGACATCAGGGCAAAGGTCACAGTGCCATTTTGGGGCAGCGCCACGTTGCTGACGCCGGTGAAGCCGTCGTTGGTGCACCCCAGCATGGTGGCCAGGGAAAAGAGGTCATCGGGGCCAGCCACGATCATGAAGCTGATGGCTGTGCCGGGGTCCACCCCGACGCCGAGGTTCATCGCCTCGGTCACTCCGGGGGCACCACTCAGCAGTTGGAAGAGCGGGACCGGGTCACCATTCCGGGCCACGGCCGCGATCTGATCCGAGGCGAGCGCTCCAACCTGGAAGATCGAGAGGCCCGGCACGTGAGTTACGGCCACGGGGGGCGAGAATGGTTGCCCGGCCGTTCCATTTTGCAGTGTAACCCTGAAGGTAGCCAACTGTGTCTCTATGAGGGCCTCGGGCTGGCCTAGCTGTGCCTCCAGCGTGTCGAGTTGAGCCTGCGCCCCGGCGATCAGGGCATCCATCTGTGCCTGCGACATGGTGGCGGGGTCCAGTTGACTCTGCACTTGGGACTCGACCTGCTCCCGTAGGATCTCGAACTGGAACCGTTCACCGTTGTCCCTCAACATCAGGCCAGCATCTGCGAGGACCCACGTCTGGGAGCCGTTGGAGAAATCCACCACGTTGTCCAGCTTGTGCCATACCAGCAGACCACTGGTGGTTGCCTGGGTTGCGTTGCCGACGATGTCGAAGGCGGCGTCCTCCAGGGGCTGGCCGACCACGTTGGGCACCAGGCTGGCGAACGACTGGAAGCCCATCGTGAACTGGGGAGTTTGTGCGTTGGTGATGCCCACGAGCGTGAACACGCTCACCAGCGCAAAGGCCGTGGCCGCGAGAAACAGTCGATGCATCTGCTCTTCCTCCGTCCGATACTGTCTATTGATCTCCGGGATTCCCCGGAATGGGCGCAGCATGGCGTGGTCCTACCCATAGCTTCGCCAAGGCTGTTGGGGAAAGACACACGAGGTCCTCGCTGTGCGGCCATCGCTGCGGAATAGGGACGGAGCAGATCACGTGCCAAGAAAAAGACGGGGAGATGGGATGAGCGGAGGTCTCTGCATCTGGTGGCTGCGCAGCCACCAGATGCAGAGATGGATGAGCTAGGGTTCAGTAGCAGATGCCGGAATTATCTGCCGGTACTCGGTATCCAATCGATCCACTGTGTAGCCTGTGACCGATTGGAGCGCGGACTCGAACTGCTCGCCTCTGCCTGTCCTCTCCAATACCTGCAGTAGGGGCATGCCACCCACGTTGTCGGACAGGTACTTTACGGCCAGGTAGGACATGCCGTAGGCCAGTTGGCCTCGTTCGCCGCCGCTCTTGACCATCTCCTGCCACCCTGTCTGCAGGGATCGGAGGCTGGGCAGATCCCCTCGATCGAGCGAGCCGGCCACGTACCTGCTTCGATCCAGGTAGGGTGTCGCCTCAGGAACCTCCACAAAGGCGGCAAGTTCGGCCATTCCCTCCTGGAACCAGGTAGGCCCGAGGCCGCCGGCCGCGTCCGACTGCATCACGTGGGTGTACTCGTGGGTCAGCAGATGCTTGGTGCGGATCGCCCACTTGTCGGTCCCGTACCACTTGTTCAGGTTCATCAACACCGCCCATCCGCCGGTGTTCCGGTCGCGGACCTTCATCCCGGCGATGGTGGTCGCGATCTCGTTCTTGCGGGCATCGGTCATAGTAAGACCCGATACCGAGGCGATGCCCTCTGCCATGCGATGGCCATCGAAGTAGAGATACACTGTCACTGGCTTCTTAGGTCGCCAGCCCCACACCGTCGCCCACTTGGCATCCAGTTCGCGCATGTAGGCGGTCACCATGACGCCCGGCCCTTTGGACTCTTCGTCCATAGCCTTGACGACCGGGGTGTGGAGCTGTTGGGACGTAGGGGTAGTCGGGTCGGGGATAACCCTGATAGGTGGTCGCGCTGCGGCCGCGACGGCCTGAGAGTCCTTCTCCCAGGGGAATCGCTCGTCGTTGCCCCGCGTCTGCATGCCCAGGGGACCGTTCACCCAGGTGCGGGCGCCGTCGGTGAACGCCGTCCAGTTGTCGGCCTTTCGCCACACCATGAGCCCATTGCTTGTCTGCTGGAGGGAATCGCCGTTTGCCCCCCAGTGCTCGTTTTCGAGTGGCTGGCCGACGACGATGGGGATCTGCTCGGCAAGGGCCTTGAAGCCGAGCCTGAACTCCGGGGCTGCTTGGGCCGAAGCCACGCCTGTTGAGGTGGCGAGGGTGGCGGCAAGGCAGACTAGGGCGAGGAGATACCGTAGAGTCACGAGGATGTTCGCCTTTCTAGTGGGGTCAGTATTGAGGCAGGTCGACATGAGAGCGGCAACCCTGCCAATTCACCGCGGCTACCTAAATGGCCTAGCCGCCCGTGCAGAGCCCGCCTCTCGGTGGATAATCCTCAGTGGGAGATAGGAGTCCCAGTGAAGGATCCTGGAGTACCAGGGCTGTGGACTCCCTATTGTACAACGGCTGGACACCTCTTGCGAACGTTGGGGCGGCCGTCCAGCCAGCGGGTGTCCCTACCTGGACATAGGATCTCAGTTCGGCCTTCCAAAATGTGCAGGACACCCCGGATACGCTCGTCCAATGGACATGTTGCCTGCTTCATGAGATCATAGACTTGGAAGGCGCTTCTAATATGGCGCCTTCCATTTGTGTTGGCCGCCGTCTTGCTTCTTCGGGGTCACCGACCTCCGGGCGCGGTTGCACAACCACGCTAGCTTTCGGAGCATGTCGATGGCCCTGGACGAACTGCCAGGCGACCCCTACCTGGGGTTGCTGGGCGAGGCTTACAACACACAGCTGGTGGCGACGATCAGGCTCCTCGCCAATCGACGAGGCCCTGCTTCTCTCCGTCTGCTGGTGGTGGATGCCCAGGACCGGGCGCTACGCAACGCCGAGGCCGCCCTTAGTCTGGAGCCCCCGATCCTCTCCCTGGCCTGCCGGAAAGGCTGCCACCATTGCTGCTGGGAGACCGTGGGGGTGCTCGCACCCGAGGCCATCCACCTGGCAGATGAGTTGCGTGGCCGGCTCACCGAGGTCGAATTGTCGGCCCTCCGCCGAAGGGCGACGCGGCGAGGGGCCCAGCTTCGGGACGTCGATCGAAGCGCACGGTCCCAGCTGCGGCTCCCCTGCGCCCTCCTGAAGGACCGCTGCTGCTCCGCCTACGGTCATCGCCCCCTGGCCTGTCGCTGGGCTCTCTCACCGGGCCTTCAGGCCTGCCTGGACCTCATGGTTCACCGAACCACCCCCTTCCTCTGGATGGAAGAGGTACGTTACCAGCCGATCCAGGAGGTCTGGCGGGGGCTGCGGGACGGCCTCCATGAAACGGGCCTGGACGGCTCGCTTCTCCTGTTGAACTGCGCCCTGGCCACAGCCCTCTCCGAGGAGAGAGTTGCCGAGCGTTATCTGGAGGGGGAAGACGTCTTCGCGAAAGACCGCTTGGACTCAGGCGACACATAGCCGTCGTCGCTACCCTGGAGTCGGTGTTGATCAAAGGGAAAACGGGTTGGGGGTGAGGCTGCTTGGCCTATCTACTCCCAACCCGCTCTCGGTTCAGTTTCTGGGACGATTGAGGGTGCCTACCTGGCGGTTGCGACCGGGCGCTCCTTCTCAACCACCGTCGAGGACTGACTCTCCGTGAAGGGGCTCAGCTTCTTCACCAGCACGATCGCCAGGTTCAGCAGCACCGCGAAGAAGGTGGCCGCGCCGATGGCATCGAGTTGAGCGAAGCCTACCTGCAGGGTGGTCGGCAACAGTGTGGCCGGCTTCGTCGCCTCGTTGATGGCGCCGTTGGCCGCGAACACCCCTACCAGCGCGGCGCAGACGGCTATGGAGATGCCGTAGACGCCGAAGTTCTCCAGGTTGCCCCAGTCATCGGAGGCCGAGGAGATCACCTTGGTGCTCGCGCCGGCGATCATCCCGAACAGCACCAGGGAGATCCCTCCCATGACCGGCACCGGGATCGATAGGATCAGCGCTCCGAACTTGGGGATCAGACCCAGGCATATGGCGGTGACGGCCGCGACCTGGAGCGGCTTGATGGAATAGACCTTGGTGATCGACATAACGCCGATGTTCTCGGCGTAGGTAGTCTGGCCGGTGCCGCCACCGAGCGCCGAGACGAATGTGCCGATGGCGTCGCCCATGAAGGTGTTACCGACCTCCGGCGTCAGGTCCCGGTCCATGTAGGCCGAGATCGCCTTCACATGTCCGACGTTCTCGGCGACCAACATCACGACCACCGGCACGATGAGGGAGATGGCCTCGATGCTGAAGGTAGGGGTGACGAAGTTGGGCAGCCCGAGCCAGGGGGCGGCTGCAACCTGGCTGAAGTCCACCTTGCCCATCAGGGCGGCGGCGACGTAGCCCACGGCCACGGCGATCAGGATGGGGACGAGCTTGGTGAAGCCCCTGGTGCCCACGGCGACGAAGATCGCCACGCCCAGGGTGATGAGGGCCAGGGTCCAATCCTGGGAGGCACTTCCCCAGGCCACCGGCGCGAGGCCGATGCCGATGATCGCGACCACTGCCGCCGTGACCGCGGGCGGCATCAGGATCTCGATGACTCGGATGCCTGTCCTGGTCTTGCACAGAAGACCGATCAGCAGGTAAACCACCCCAGCGGCGGCGATTCCGCCGAGGGCGGCAGAGATCCCGCCGTGGCCCTTGGCAGCGAGGACCGGACCGATGAAGGCGAATGAGCTACCCAGGTAGCTGGGCACCTTCCCTCGCACCATCAGCATGAAGATAAGCGTACCGATACCGGAGAAGAAGACCGCTAGGTTGGGATCGAACCCCATGATGACTGGAGCGAGCACCGTTGCCCCAAACATTGCGATGACGTGCTGGAGACCCAGCCCAACCGTCCTTGCCGTGGGAAGGGACTGCTCAGGATAGACGACGCCGCTAGCTGCCCTACTTGCCATGTGCTCTCCTTTCATACTTGTTGCTTGTCACAACAACTTGCCCTGGCCCCGAAGCTCGGCCGGAATATCCTCGGGGATGAACGGATCGTCGGTCGGGTCGTTTGCGCCGGTGGCGTTCTGCCGGTCGCCGGCGTCTCCGAGGCCCGGCACGATGTAGCCAACCTCGTTCAGCCGCTCGTCGAGCGCCGCGATGTGCACCTCCACGTCCGGGTGCTCCCTGTGGAGGTGCTCCAGCCCCTCGGGCGCGGCGATCAGCCCCACGAAAGACACCTTCTCGACGCCCTTCTGCTTGAGCCTTGTTGCGGCCAGCACGGCCGACCCGCCGGTGGCCAGCATGGGGTCGAGGATAAATGCAATGTCTATGGGAGGGTAGCCCTGGAGCTTATCGTAATAGCGGACGGGCTGCAGTGTCTCCTCGTTGCGATAGAGACCCAGGTACCAGATGGGGGCGCCGGGCAGCAGATCCTGGGCGGCTGGGATCATTCCGGCGCCTGCCCGCAGGATCGGGGCGAAGCCTACGCGCATGGAGAGGACCCGTTGGGTGGTGAGGCCGCAGGGGGTGATCACCGGGACTTCACGGGTGGGCAGGCCGGCCGTGGCGTGGGACAGGAGCATGAGGGAGACCTCTTTGAGGGCCTGACTGAATCGCGCCGGTGGTGTGCGCCGGTCGCGAAGCAGAGCGAGCTTATGCCCGATCAGCGCGTGCCCGGAGTAAACGTGAACGTTGCTTGCCGTCATCGTTGACTGGCTACCTCCTCTTGCTTGGCGCGTCGGCGGTCCCGCGCTAGGCATACAGCTACGCATGGCTGTCTGGACTTCCGGCGCCGGCATGGCACCATCAACTACGGTCGAGTCAAGTGAGAACCGACCCTCAGGGACTGGCTAGCGCCCAGGCGCGCACCGACCCTTTGGAGGTCGGCGTCTCACGCCGCCAGAAGACCGCCTGGAACAGTCGATCGAGGGCAGAGGTGCGGACAATCTATTGTACTACGTCATTGGGCTAGGCGAAACAGCCGCTCATCGATCCAGCTGTTCTTGCTGGAGGAGCCGTTCACAGGGTACGGATCACCCAACATGGGTTGCCGGCTGCCAGAACGCCTGGTCCTGTCGGCGGCCTTGTGAGCGGGCTTCCTCTGGTGGTATGATGCATGCTATTACATGATTGGTAATGCATGTTATGGCATGCATGCTTGTGCCTCTATTCATTACCTCTCTCGCGGGACGTCCATGGCTGCGGGAGCGATGTCGGAGGTTGCCATCGATGGCCTCATGGGGCTTTCTCACAAACCACGGATTGGTGCTCACCTATCTTGGTCGTTACCCGGACAGCACCGGTTTGGAGATCGCGAAGGCGGTGGGTATTACTGAGCGTGCAGCCCGTAAGATCGTCGCCGACCTGCTGGCTGAGTCCTACATCGAGCTGGAGAAGGTTGGCCGGCGCAACCGATACCGATTGGACACTGCCCTGCCATTGCGACATCCGGGGAGACGTACAGTCACTGTAGGAGAGTTGCTTGGGTTGTTGTGGCACGGTGAAGATCCAACAGATGGTACAGATGGTATGGATGGAGGAGGCAGACTCTCCATGCCCGTGGAAGGATCGTAGAACCTCGGAGCCAGCGGCAAGCCCAGCTCCGAGCTACTGGAAAGAAGGAGCGCAGAGATGGCTGCGGGCAGAAAGATAGTTCGTATCGAATTGACCAGCCAGCAACTCGGCCAGCTCCGCCTGGAAGTGTTCTGCAATCAGAGACTGTCCGGCGAGCAGCGGAGGAAGGCTGTGAGGAAAGTCCTTCCGCTCCCAACGGATGGCAGTCACGTCGATCTCTACTATGATGGGAAATTTGTAGCGGCAGTATAGTGGCAGCATAAGGAGAGATATGAGTAACCAACTGGAGCTAGTGGCGGAATTGAGGGTCGCGTCGGGGACTTCGAATGCGCGGCGACTCCGTCAACAGGGTGTCGTTCCCTGTAACATGTATGGCCATCATCAACCATCGGTGTCGATGCAGGCGAGCAGCCTCGCGCTGCAGAAGCTGCTGAGCCATGGTGGCAAGAACGCGGTTTTTCTGGTGAAGGTGGGCGACCAAGCCCCGATCCAGGCCCTGATCAAGCAACTGCAACGGGATCCCGTCAGCGGGCAGTTGGCCCATGTGGATTTCTACCAGGTGGCAGCCATGGAGAAGCTGAGGACTCGCGTTCAGCTCCATTTCGTCAACGAGGCGGGCTCCGCTAGCCTGGGCGAAGTGACAGTGTTGAGATCCTTGAGCGATGTGATGGTAGAGTGCCTTCCGGCCGATCTTCCGGCCAGCATTCAGGTGGACCTCTCGGACTTGGGAGAGCCGGGAGACGTGATCAGGGTGGGCAATCTGAAGGTGGGTCCGGGCGTGATCATCTTGACTAACGAAAACGACATGGTTGCCGGTATGCGCCAGCAGGCCCCCAAGGAGCAGACCGAGGAGGCCCTTGAGGGAGCCAAGGCTGCTGTGGCTGGGTAGAGAGCTTAGTGGTCGCAGCCATTAGGCCAGACCAGTTCCTCTTTGCCGGCTAGTGGTCGCGAGGCAAGCCAGTTGATGGTATCCTTACCTGGGTTGACGCTGTTGGCCACCCATGATCCCCGTTATCGGCGTCGAAGACGACTCGGCGCGAAGCTGCATCAATAGGAGATGAAATGGCTTACACTGAGAGAACCTTGTCCTGCCGCGATTGCGGCCGATCCTTCCCTTTCACTGTCGAGGAGCAGGAGTTCTTCGCCCAGAAGGGGTTCACCAACGATCCAGTGCGCTGCCCTGAATGCCGAGCGGCCAAGAGAGCCGAGAGGGGCGAATCCCGTGGCGGGTACGGTCGCGAGCCCCGAGAGATGTTCTCGGTCGTCTGTGCCCGCTGTGGCAAGGATGCCCAGGTCCCCTTCCAGCCTCGTGGTGACAAGCCGGTCTACTGCTCGGACTGCTATTCCCAGGAGCGTGGCAACGATCGGTACAGCCGCTAATGCAGGTGCTCGCCCGAGACAACGAACCGATTGACGACCTGCTGGCTCGCTTCAAGCGCGGCATGGTGCGCTCCGGCATACTGAAAGACCTGAAGAAGCACCGGTTCTTCGTGGGTCCTGGTGAGGAGCGCCGAATGAAGGCAAAGGCTGCGGAGAGGAAGCGGAAGCAGAGACAACGCAAGGCGGAGAGCTGGAGGCTTCGGCGCCGGTACACTCCGCGTCCCAAGTAGATACCTCTGTGCGGGATTGTCGGGGCGGGGTACCCTCCAGGGAGGGCGCCTAGCCTCGGCAGATCCGCGGCGCCTCGCCTCGATTCCGGTATCGGATCCCGATACGGAGATCCCCTGAGGTTCTGATTCACCGGCCAATCTCCACCCGAAAGCGGCGTCGCTATCAATCCACCCTTCCACTACCTACCTTTGGCATACCCCGCTGTGGCTGCCCAACCGCTTAGTCATGGTGCGTACCTCCCTCGGCTATATTGCCTCGCCTTTACGGTCGGCACCGACTCCTAGCTTGATCCCTATTCCAGACCAGATCGATCGCATGGGTCGGGAAGATCCCTCCGATCCGTCCGGGCCAAGGATAACAATAATTAAGCGCTGTCCTCGCCATCGGGCCTACCTGGGACGTTGGGAGATGCCGATATGGTCAGTGGAGGGAGCTCTCCTACATCACACAGCGACAGGAAGGGGAATGTCCAGTGCGAATCACAGTTCAAACAAGGATGCTGGCTGGGTTCATCGCGGTCCTAGTCTTCATGGGTATTGTCGGGTGGCTCGGGCTGAATCAGACTGGCGCACTTGCGCGACAGTTAGACGTTATGTACTCCGATAACCTGGTGCCTGTGTCCTATTCAGGGGACATTGAGAGCGCTCTGATGACCAGGGCGAGGGACCTGCGCAACGTGATCATCTATGCCTTCACTAAGGACGACAAGCAGCAGGCGACTGCGGTGGCCGCCGTGGACGCGGATGACAAACAGATCGCGGATCTACTCGCCAAACTGGAGGCCGGTTCGCTGTCCCAGGATGAGAAGAATAGGCTGACCTCCTTCAAGGCTGCCTATGCAGACTACAAGGCCCTCAGCGACAATATCGTCAAGGCTGCCTTGCAGGGTCAGGCGGATGCAGCGATAGCTCAACTGAACAGCGCGGCCACTTCCGTAGCTAAAGTCGTTGGAGAGGTTCAGGCTCTGAAGAAGTTCAACCTGGACGCTGCCGCTAAGGCTAATCAGGAGTCAAGCCAGGCCGCGAGCCAGGCATCGGCGACAATATTGGCGATCCTGGCGGTGGCCATTCTGGTTGGCCTGGGGATCGCGGTGCTCATGGGCCGAGACATTGCTCGCATAGTTGGGCTCGTGTTGACCGTGGTCAATCGGGTCGCGGTTGGGGATCTCAACCGGGACATGGACGAACGTACCAAGGAGACATTGCGAAAGCGTGGGGATGAGTTCGGAGACATCGCGAGAGATTTGACCAAGCTCGTCAAGTACTTACAGACCATGGCCGATCACGCCCAGCATATTGCTGAAGGTGACCTGACTCAGCAGGTGGAGCCGAACTCGGCCAAGGACGAACTGGGGGTGTCCTTCCAGCGGATGATTGGCAATTTGCGGGAGATCGTGGGCGGCGTAGCCTCCTCGTCCAGCGCCCTGACCGGGGCCAGCCATCAACTTTCCTCGGCTTCCACCCAAGCGGGGGCAGCGACTCAGCAAATCGCCACCACCATCCAGCAGGTCGCCGCGGGCAATCAGGACCAATCCGGGGCGATCCAGGAGACTACAGCCTCGGTGGGGCAGTTGACCCAAGCCATCGACCAGATCGCTCGGGGAGCCCAGGAGCAGGCCAGCGCTATCGAGAAAACATCCGCCTCCGTGGCCCAGCTCAATGTCTCCATCGATCAGACCGCCACGGCCGCCCAAGAGGTCTCTGCGGCGGCCCAGAAGGTTCAGAGTGTAGCGGCCTCGGGTGCGGACACGGTGAAGAGGACTGTCCAGGGCATGGCTGCCATCAAAGATAGCTCCGCTGCGGCCGCGCTCAAGGTCTCCGAACTGGGCTCTTACTCCCAGCAGATTGGTTCCATCGTCGAGACCATCGACGACATCGCGGAGCAGACCAACCTCCTGGCCCTCAATGCGGCTATCGAGGCGGCCAGGGCTGGTGAGCATGGGCGCGGCTTCGCTGTTGTGGCCGACGAGGTCAGGAAGTTGGCCGAACGGTCCAGCAAGTCTACCAAGGAGATCGCGGGACTGATCGCCCAGGTGCAGAAGGGTACCGAGCAGGCGGTGTCGGCCATGGAGCGAGGCGCCAAAGAGGTGGAGCAGGGCGCCGAGCTGTCCGAGGAGTCGGGAGTGGCGCTCGAAAACATCTTGAGGGAGATCCAGGTGGTGGTGGAGCGGATCGCACGGATCGTCTCCTCCACTCAGCACATGGAGACCGTTGCCCGAGAGGTGGCGGATCAGATGAATTCTGTCTCAGCGGTTGTGGAGGAATCCACGGCGGCCACGGAGGAGATGGCAACCTCCAGCCACCAGGTGAGAGGGGCGATAGAGAGAGTGGTAGCCGTGTCCGAAGAGACCAGCGCTTCTGCCGAGGAGGTGAGCGCTTCCACTGAAGAGATGAGCGCTCAGGTGGAGGAGATGGTGGCCCAGGCCGAGGATCTCTCCCGGATGGCCGACGATCTTCAGTCGGTGGTGAGACGGTTCAACCTTGGCACAGAGACCGAGGTGGTGATGAAGCGGCGCCAGGACGATTGGCCGCGGCCACAGCAGACCCAGAGAAAGCCGACTGCGCTAGCCGAGCTCAAGGCGATCCGATAGGTTTGAGCCTGTCCGGAGTCCGTCTCCCGCCAAGGGTCGGAGGATCGCCCTCGACATGAGAGGCGCGGCCACCAGGGCGCCGATGCCCGGTGGCCGCCTTCCCCGACCTAGCACCCTTCCCCCGTCGGCAAAGAGTCCCTGCGGAACGGACCGCCCTTCACCAGCAGAGCCTCATGGTTCCGGCGAAGGGGGACCAGACAAGAAATCGTGACGCCGACAGCACTCTCAATCTGCCGGCGAACCGTCAGAAAGGAGTACTCAAGATGGCTGATACTCAACTTCTCGAAGCCGAGGAGCAACTGGTCGTCTTCGAACTGTCCAGGGAAAGATATGGCGTGGAGATCGGACGGGTGCAGGAGATAATCCGAACTCCGGCCATCACCAGACTCCCGAGGGCGCCGGAGTTCGTGGAGGGTATCATCGACTTGCGCGGCAAGGTGATACCGGTGGTTGACCTGAGGCGACGCTTTGGTCTAGAACATGGAGAGTTGGGTAGAGCGGGCCGCGTCGTGGTGGTCGACGTGGAGGGGCAGATCATCGGGATAATGGTGGATGCGGTCTCGGAGGTGCTGCGCGTGCCGACCGGGGCGGTCGAGCCGCCCTCTTCTGTGGTTACCACCCTCGAATCTAGCTACCTTCGTGGGATTGCCAAGCTGGATGGCCGGCTGATCATCCTCCTAGACCTGGACAGGCTACTCTCCTGGGATGAGAAGCGGGCCCTTCAGGAAGCTACCTGATTTCGGGACGGGCAAAGCGCCTGCGTCTGAGCCCAATGTTCCCATAGTATCCAAGTTTCCATGAATACCTTCAATCTGATGGCATCGGGGAAGCGGAGGAGCTTGTGGTGGACGGTTTCGGAGAAGGAGTGAGGTCACCCTCGTCGGTAACGGAGCCGACAGCTGGCTTGACACGGGAGGAAGACTCGGACGTGATCGAGGTTGTGCAGCGGTACGCCCGCCTGGTAGAACCGGGTGGGAGCGGCATCCTGGTCCTGAATGCCGAGAACCGAGTGACCTTCGCCAACGCCGCTATGGCCCGGATGCTTGGCTGCGCTGTCGGTGAGTTGTCCGGCCTGCCGGTGTCACGGTTTATAGACGAGGGATGGCGGGCAATCGCGGCAGCGCGGTGGCGGCAGCGGCGCCTGGGCGTGGCGGAGACCTACGACCTTAAGTTGCAGCGCCGGGACGGTACCGAACTCTGGGCCATGGTCTCGCCGACACCTGCTTTCGGCGAGGGAGGCCTGTACACTGGCGCTGCATGTCTCGTCATTGATGTCACCGATCGGAAGCGGGCTGAAGATGCCCTGAAGGAGAGTGAAGCCCGCTTCCGACGATTGTCCGAGAGCCCGAAGATCTACGTTTTCCGGTACGAGACCTATCCCGCGAACAGCTGCAGCTACATCAGCCCCACAGTCACCCAGATCATCGGCTACTCCCCTGAGGAGTTCTACGCTGATCCCTCCCTTCCACAGCGACTCGTTCATCCTGAGGATCTGCCAACGGTGCAGGCGTTGCGGTCTGAGCGGGTACAGGACTGCACGCTGACCTTCAGGATGCTGCACAGGGATGGACGTACAGTTTGGGTGGAGCAGCGCAACGTCTCCGTTCTTGATAGCACCGGCCGCGAGATCGCCGTCGAGGGCATCATCCGCGATGTCACTGCGCAGAAGGAGCTGGAGGTGCAGTTGCAGCGAGCCCAGCGGCTGGAGACGGCGGGCAAGATAGCGGGCCAGGTGGCCCACGACCTCAACAATCTGCTCGGCCCCTTCCTAGCCTTCCCCGAGATGATCAAGTCGCTAGTACCCAACGACAAGCGCATCGCGGAGTATTGCGATACGATGGTTCAGGCGGCCGAGCGCATGATGGATATCAGCACAGATCTCCTAGTTCTGGGTAGTCGAGGCAACCTGGAACGTCAGCCTACCGAACTGAATCAGTTGGTCAAGGAAGCGCTTGGGCACCTCATCACATCTCCGGATACCCTGGTTGTGGATCTGCAGCTGGCCGGTGACCTGATGAGTGTCAATGGCGCTCCCTCTCAGCTGCTGAGAGTGCTGGAGAACCTGATCGTCAACGCTCGCGAGGCCATGCAGGACCTGGGCACCCTTACCATCCGAACCGAGAACGTGTATCTCGAACAACCTGTTAGCGGGTACAGCCGGGTGGAGGTCGGCGAATACGTGCGCGTCATTGTGGCCGACACCGGCGGTGGCATCCCGCGCGACGTCAGGGACAGAGTGTTTGATGACTTCTTCACCACCAAGCGCGCACGTCGCCGTGGCTCTGGACTTGGCCTCACGGTGGTTCAGAGCATCATCGGAGACCACAAGGGATACGTCGCTCTGGAAAGCGAGCATGGCAAGGGTACGGCCTTCAGCGTCTACCTGCCGGCATGCCAGAAGGCACTTGCTCAAGTGGGGAAGGCAAAGCCACGGGGTGGCTCCGAGAGCCTGTTGATTGTTGATGATGATGTTCTTCAGCAGAAGGTTCTCAAGGCAATACTGGAACCTCTTGGCTACCAGGTCAGGGTCGCGTCCAGCGGCGAAGAGGCTCTGGGAATGCTCCAAGACCAACCCGCAGACCTGCTGATCCTGGGCATGATGATGCGCAGCGGAATCGACGGGGCGGAAACCTACAGGAGGGCCTTGCGGATCCACCCGGGCCAGAAGGCCACCATCCTTTCAGGTTTCGCTGAGACGGAACAAGTCGCGGAGGCACAGTCGCTAGGAGCCATCGGCTTTCTGCGCAAGCCGATCAATTTGGCGAGACTGGCCGTCGCCGTGCGCGAGGAGCTGGATCGACCTTGCTGATCCCTCGGACGCGTCCGCCTCTCTAGTGCCAGGGCACTGCTGATGGAATCCCACAACAACCAGCAGCCAACGCAAGGCGGATTGTGGAATGGCGTCTGTGGGTGGCACTTTGCCTTGTTTGCGTTGCTGCCTTCCTGGTATGCTTGACTTGGTGGTCATCAAGGAAGTGTCTTGCGACAACGTCACGGCGGTTCCCCCTCTGTTTGCTTTCTCCAGGCATGTTGGCATCGCCGCATGATCCCAGAAGCGAGGTGACCTTCCGCATCCCCACGCTGCGAGGTCCTTGTCGACAATGGTTCGGGTGCTGGTTGTGGACGACGAAGTTGTCATGCTTAGTGCCATTCGCCAGATTCTTCTTGATGCGGGGTTCCTCGTGGACACAGCGACTGAGGGTGAGAGTGCTCTGGCCCTGGCTCGGAAAGGATCTTACGACCTGATACTTCTGGATGTGCGGCTGCCCGACATGGACGGATTGGCGGTCTGCCAGACCCTTCGGCGGGAGAGCATCATCCCAATCCTCATTCTCAGTGGCCTGGGCGAGTACAGCAGTAGGGTGGAGGGGCTACAGTCTGGTGCCGACGACTATCTAACCAAGCCCTTTGACTCACGGGAGCTTGTGGCGAGGGTGAAGGCGCTGCTAAGGCGCTCGGCGCTCAGCCGGGATCCAGCACCACCGCTTCAAGCCGACCGTCTGCGAGTCGGTGACCTGGAGATAGACCTTCTCCATCGCCAGGCCATCCGGATGGGCCAGCATGTCCGCCTCCGTCCCAAGGAATTCGATCTGCTAGTCTTCCTCGCGAGCCGCGCGGGGCGCACATTCACCCCAAGCGAACTGTTGGAAGAGGTCTGGAGATTCGACAATCCCTCGGATGCCCGCACCGTCCAGGTTCACATCCGATGGTTGCGGCAGAAACTCGAAGCCAACCCATGTCACCCTAGCCTGATCGAAACAGTCCGCGGGAAAGGCTATCGCCTCACCACACAGTAGACCCTGCCGAACCGGACATAAAGGTGCCGAAGAAACCGCACGGGCAGGGGTTCATGGCAGCCACCAGGAGGAACCGCACTGGAAAGGTGACGCTGCCCTGGGCACGGGAGATGGCAGTCATCGACATAACATCCTCGAACTGCTCTCGTGAGAGTGTGCAGACAAGATGGTAGAGGCTTGGCGCACGGGTCTGATATAATCGCCTCCTGCTGCTGCAACACCCCCGATCGCTCAGGGACGGCGTAGCCACCGGTTTCGGAGGGCTCGCGTGAGCTCCAGTACACGCCTTTCGTATGGGTCCTGCTGGCCTCGGCGGCAATCACAGCGGCCCTCGCGATATACGCCTGGCAACGTCGGGAGGTTCCTCCCGCAGCCCAGTTCGCCGTCCTCATGGTGATGGCCTTCATCTGGTCCTTCGGCTACGCCCTGGAGGTGGCGGGTGTGGACCTGCCCACCAAGATCTTCTGGGCCAACGTGCAGTACTTCTGCTTCGCAGGCTGTGCCGTGGCATGGCTGGCCGTTGCCCTCCACATGACGGGTCGGGGCAGTTGGTTGACCTCATCTCGGCTGGCTCTCCTCTCCATAATACCCGCGATCACGTTGGCGCTGGTCTGGACTAACGACCTTCACGGCCTGATCCGGCGCGACGTCTTCCTGGACACCAGCGACCCCTTTCCCGTGATTAGCAAGAGCTATGGCTACTGGTACTGGGCCCTGCTGGTCTACACCTACGCCCTGCTTGGGACCACGGTCGTACTGCTCCTTAGGATGCTGCTGGCGTCGCGCGGCCCGTTCCGCATCCAACCCCTGGCCCTGCTGGCAGGTCTGCTGCTGCCGGTGGGATGCAGCCTTGCCTATACCTTCGGCCTTTCTCCTGTCGGGGGCGTAGACCTGGCCCCAGCCGCGATCGGCATCTCGGGCATCGTGGTGGCTGTCGGGATCTTCGGCTACAAGCTGTTCGACCTCGCCCCGGTGGCACGCGATGCCGTGGTCGAGGGCATGCGGGATGGGGTGATCACGCTCGACGGCCAGGACCGGGTCGTGGACTTCAACGCTGCGGCGGGGGTGATGCTCGAGGGTCTGTCTGAGTCCTCGATCGGCCGGCAATATCGGGAGTCGCTGGCGCCTTGGCCGGCTCTCGTCGAGATCTGTCAGGATCGTTCCAAGGGATGGGCGGAGGCCTCCCTGGATACAGGTGAGGGGCGGAGAGAGGTGGATGTGCGGGTATCGCTGCTGTTCGATCGTTGCGGCTTTACCGTCGGTCGAGTCATACTCATGCAGGACGTCACCGAGCGGAGGCGAGCGCACTCCGAGTTGCTCCAGCAGCAACGCGCGTTGGCGGTCCTGGACGAACGGGATCGGCTGGCCCGGGAGCTACACGACAACCTGGCTCAGGTGCTGGGCTACGTGAGCACACAGGGCCAGGCTGCCCGCGAGCTGCTGTCGCAGGGCGATCCCCTTGTCGCCGGGGAGATGCTGACTCGACTGATAACCGTCACTCAGAACGCCCAGGGTGACGCACGAGAGTACATAGCAGGCACAGGTACCGGAGTGCTGACGAGGCTGGGCCTACTGCCCGCCCTGGACGAGTACCTCGGACAGTTCAGCCAGAGCAGCGGTTTGCGAACGGAGCTGGTCGCCCAGCCGGGGATCGAGCAGGGGATGTTCGAGCCGGTGGTGGAGGTCCAGCTTCTGCGCATCGTTCAGGAGGCGCTTACCAACGTTCGGAAGCACGCCAATGCGCGAACGGCGCGGGTCGTCCTTTCCATGGAGGGCAACAAGGGGGAAGTCATCGTCGAAGACGATGGCCAGGGCTTTCCTCCGGAGCAGTTGCCGGTCTTCGGGCGGCAGTCGTTCGGGTTGCGCGTCATGCGCGAGCGGGCGATGGAGTTTGGGGGCGACGTGCAGGTGACCTCGGTGCCCGGCTGTGGGACGAGGGTGGTCGTTCGTGTGCCTCTCGGCAGGATGGCAAGACTCCGCCAGATGAAGGTACTGCTGGTGGACGACGAGCCCCTGTACCGCGAAGGACTCCGCAACCTGCTGGCCGCCCGTGGTATCCAGGTGGTGGGAACGGCGGAGGACGGCTTCGATGCCCTGAAGAAGGCTCGCTCCCTGTGCCCCGACATAGTCCTCATGGACATCCAGATGCCCCGCTGCGACGGGCTTCAGGCCACGGCGTCGATCAAGGCAGAACTCCCCGACGTCAAGGTGGTGATCCTCACCGTGTCGGCCAGGGGCGGCGACCTGTTCACAGCCCTCAGGAGCGGGGCCTCCAGCTACCTGCTCAAGACCAGCGGCGCCGACGAGATGCTCGATCTGCTCTCCGAGGTGGCTCGGGGTGAGGTGGTGATGCCTCACGGGCTGGCTACCAGGATCCTGGCCGAACTGGTGCGCCAGGGAGAGCCGAAGGACACGGCCGGCTCGGCGGCCATCGACAGGGCATGGGATCTGAGCGCCCGGCAGTTGGAGGTGCTGACGATGGTTGCCCAGGGGATGACCTACAAGGAGGTGGGATCGGCCCTCAGCCTGGCCGAGTCGACGGTGAAGTTTCACATGGGCCAGATCCTGGAGCACCTGCACCTCAAGAACCGAGCCGAGGCCATTGCCCTGGCCAGGCGTGCAGGGATGCTGCCCCGCCGAAACGTCCCTCATTCCTCCCGACAGCCTGGGAGCTAGCGGCACCGACGGTGCACAAGGGCTCCTGGAAGCTGCCTCTATACTTTAACTATCCCCATACTGCCCCTCGAATGACTCGTTTGAAATGATCGTCTACTAATAAATCCAGTATATAAGATCTGCAACCGCATGCTGAGCGCTCGACCGGCTCGCGTGGCCATCCACCAGCCTCGATCTCTTGATCAAGACGAACGAGGCGGGCACAGCCTACTACGGTTTTCAAAACCGCAGCGGTCTGGGCAGTCGATAAAGGAGGAGATCGTGAAGAAGCTAACCATCAATCTGATTGTCGTCCTCGTGTTCCCACTTCTATTCGCTGTCGGGGCCGCGACAGCAGCCCCCTCTTCCGTCGACGAACCCCCTCCTCCGGGTGAGCTTGGGATCCCGGGCAGGGTGGAGGGTACCGGTACCCACTTCGCGATCGCCGACAGCGAGTATCTCAACGTCACCCTGGACAGCACGCAGCCGATCAAGGTTCTGTTCGAGTCGATCCCCCAGATGGTGGTGCTTCACCTGGAGCCGGCCACCGGGGCCACCAGCGCCCAACTGACGCTGTCCGGCTTCGCCCCCAACACCACCTACCACAGGTACGAGGACGGCTACCAGAGCCACGTCCCCTTCACCACTGACGCGGCGGGCAGCTACTCCTACACCCAGGATCTCTCTGCACCCCACCTGGTCTTCATTCAGCCCCGGCCTAGCACGCTCTTCATCCGGGACAACAGCACCGGCGGCGACTGCACCTCCATCGGCACCTGGGACTTCAGCACCAAGACCTGCACGTTGACGACCGACGTCTCCCAGGCGATCGAGATCGCCAACGACAACGTCACCCTGGACGGCAACGGCCACAGCGTGACGGGCTCCGGGTCGGGGACTGGCGTCAATCTCCCCCTACGAACGGGGGTGACCGTCCGGAACCTGACGGTCTCCAACTTCTCCCATGGCATCTATCTCTGGGGCTCCAGCGACAGCACCATCTCGGGCAACACCGTGAACTCCAGCGGTTACGGCATCTACCTCGCTTGGGGCGCCGGCAACACCATCTCGGGCAACACCACCAGCTCAGGTCTCTCCCATTCCGTCGGCATCTATCTCCACCAGTCCGGCGGCAACACCATCGCCAACAACACCGGCGCCTCCAACACCTCTAAGCACGTATCCATTACAAAGGCATGTCCCATTCACCGCGTCTGGCGGTCAGGGGGTGCCCGGTCGGGCGTGCCAGACTTATGGATACATGCTTAGCGCCTCGTACGACGTCTACCTGTATGAATCCAGTGGGAACACCATCTCCGGCAACACAGCCAACTCCACCGGCGCCGGCGGGATCCTGATCACCGGCGGGGGTGAGATAGGTTGCAACAACAACACCGTCTCCGACAATGTCGTGAACAGCGGCGACTCCTATGGCTCGTCCTTCGCCATCGTCCTCGTTAGTGCCTCCCACGACAACACCGTCTTGGGCAACACCGTCACACGGGCCAAGTTGGAGGGCATCTATGTCTCCGAAGGATCCCATTCCAACACCATCTCGGGCAACACGATCTCGGAGACCCCTAGGAGACTCATGAAAAACCCCC
>DIXP01000047.1 GCA_002436065.1 Chloroflexi bacterium UBA6077 | reverse complement strand
CGGGGGTTTTTCATGAGTCTCCTAGTGCTTCTTCAGCCAGTCGCGAAGGGCTTCGCTCACGATCTGGCCGGTGGAGATCCCCAGCTCAATGGACTTCAAGCGGACCTGCTTCCAGAGATCTGGGTCCACTCCACGAACGGTGACCTTGCCGCTAGTCTCTTCTCTTTCCATCCCTCCTGCCTCTCGTCGTCATGCCATCTTGTCGGCATGCTGTCAATATACGGCAGTGGGATGGGGCTGTCAAGTCCTGAGGGTGCCTCTTTTTGTCTGCGGCTCCACGGCGCCAAATGGCCCTCTCCCCTGTGATGGCTTCGGTACCTTCAAGAGCCTGGAGGCCAATCTGGGGTGCCGTAGCCCGCGTAGAGCGCGCCTTGGGCATCTCCGAATTGCGCCAGGTGGTGCGCATCGGCGTGAGCGAGGAGCAGAAACGCTCCCACGCATGAAGGCTGCCCCTGCCCCTGCACTACCTGGCACAGGAGCTGAAAAGGACATAGAATAGCAGTTGAAGCAATCATGAAGGGTTAGGTTGATGGACCACAAGGACCGCTGCCTGTTCGCATACCACGAGGCCGGCCATTGTGTCGTGGGGTGGCGATTAGGTCACATCATTGAGGAAGTCACCATTGACTTTGACGCAGATAGCCGGTACGGAGGCCGCTTTTCTCACCGACCTAGTGAGGAATCGGCAGAGCTAGACTCCATCGCAGAATTGCAGCGGAAGCAGATCACGATTAGCGTGGGAGGCATGGCTGGGGTGCGCCTATCCCCATACACCAACGCGACCACCAAGGGCACGTACGGAGGCGACAGCGATATGGTAAATGCCCTGGAAACCGCCAGGGACATGGGGATGAACGAACAGGAGTCCGTAGCCTTCTGTTCTGAATGCTTCGACGAAGCCAGGGGTATCGTCCTGGCCAATCAGAAGGCCGTGCGTGCTCTCGCTGATGCGCTTCTGCGACAGAACACTCTGAAGAGCGAGCACGTGCACCGGATCCTTGACCGATCCAAGGGACGGGGGTAGACGGCAAGTGGCATCCGCCGAGGTTACACGCTAGGCACTCTCTTTCTCCCAGCCCAACGCTTCAGCCATGGCGCCCAGAGCTAGCCGAGGCCAGCCTCACGCTGTATAGCGGCGTCGCGTGGCCCTACAACGTGAAAGGGGATGCCACATGCACAGTTCAATGTTGGCAGTCGGTACAGCCCTGGTCTCCCTGCTGGCCCTGATGGTGGTCGGTTGCGCCTCTGTTCCCAGCCCAGTGCTCCCAAGCCTACGGCCGCCACTGCGCCGACTACGAAGGCCCCCAGCCCTGCGGCGACGGTCTCTCCCGTCGCCTCTCCCGTCGCCGTGGCTACGGCCTACCTCCAGGCGATGTACAAGAAGGATCTGGCAGGCATGCAAAGGGCTTTTCCTTCCTCGAAGCCCGATGCTGACAGGGATGAGTACAGACTGCAGCTGACGAAGCTGGCCGTAGATCCTATCTCCAGGGAAGAGGCTGGGGACAACAATCCCGCGTCGGGGGTTGACTACGTAAACGCTGTGGACAGCGTCACAGCCTCCGGCGAGAACGGTACGTACAACCTATCGCATCGGCACTCGCGTTGAGAATGGCCAGAGGGTGATAGGCATGGTTATGAGGATGGCCGACTGGCAGAAGTGATGCCTAGCACGGCCCCTCAGGAAGCCTAGAGGGCCTGTTGTCCGAATCTCGGAGTCACCATGTCGGAGTCGAGAAGGTGAAAACGGGGCTGCTGCTACCTGGAGGGTCGGCAACAGCAGCCCCGACGAAGAGGATATTCGGCGCGGCTTTGGGCCTCTTTTTTAGGTGTATGGTTTTGTATGATCTTGCGCGCTTCTTTTTTTGAGTACGAACCGATCGAACCCCAACGGTCTGCCCCTCCCAACGCAGGGTGAAGGAGTCCAGATCCGGCCCTTCCTCCAGGCTCAGAAACGCCATGTCGCGGCTGATCGTGCACTCCTTCACCCCCAGCTCGTGGGCGAGCTGCGCCTGGCAGCCCCAGTAGTAGCCGTGGGCCAGGAGCCAGCGCACGATCAGCCGGCGGCGCCGGTCCCGATCCCGGCCGCGCTGTGCGTTGTATCGGGTCCGGCCGGCCGCGCGCCGGCATACCTCATCCCATGAAGTAGCAGCACGCCAGCTTCTGGTCACGCTCCAGCCTCGAAGGTGGTCTCATTTAGTCGCATTCTTGCCCACTTCTCGACACCGAGGCAGGGTCGGGCGCGGGAGCAGTAGGCGTTGCGAAATGTCATACAGCATCGCCTCCGACACCGTAGCGTCGCACGAACAGCTGACGAGGTTGGCGCCCGCAACTGAGGCACCTGGTGGGCTCGGGGTCCGGCTCTCCCTCGAACACCTGCACCCGCTCCACCTCCCAGTCAATGTCCCATGGCCAGCAGGTAGGGCAACCGCCAGCCCCCCCTGCTGCCTGCTCCAACTTTATCAGCCTGATCTTGATACTCATACGGCCCACCTCTCAGGGATGTGTATCACCCGCCCTTCCCGCCGGCTATGGCGGCCAGCTCCTCATCAGTCACATCATCCAGCTGGTCAGGGTCCACGCCGACGATGATGGCTAGCTCACGGTCGGATAGATCACGAATGGACCGATATCGGCACTTTGTCTCTGCCAGCCGTTCAAGAGTCCTGAGCCTGCCCCTTAACATGCCGTCCTTCACCCCCATCTTCTGCTGCCTCCAATCCCGGTCAACTGCGCCTCCAGGGCTGTCAACCTGGACTCTAGCTCCTCGGTCTCGTGAATCGCCTTGAGCAGGTCGATGCACCCGCGGGCCTCACGAATGGCCTGGAGGGCCACTCGGAGATCTCCAACACGCTCTGCCCGATCGAGGATCTTCATGGTCCGCGCCTTCAAGGCCCGCGCCTCGGCTAGCAGGTCGCCCGCCCGCTCGGTCTCGGACGTCGCGGCCGCCTTAACCAGGAGGGCCGGCAAGTGGTCTGCCTTGTGCCGCTCCAGGGAACTCTTGGACAAAGTGAATTGTCCCGCTATGTCCCGTAACGAGCCACCAGCCACCAGGGCGGCATCTATGGCCGCCCTCTCCGGATGGATACAGACCGTGCAGGCTCTAGGCATCGAACTATCCCAGGTTGTAGCGCTGACGGAGATCTTGCTCGTGGCCGATGGGATCCAGCCGGCCGATCTCCCGCTCTGCCCTGTCGAGCTGTAGGCTCTGGTCTTCGAGTGTCGCCAGCTCGATATCTGCCGGCTCGCTCACCAGCAGCCTGAGTTGACTGACCTCGTGGATGGCGTTGACGTCGTTGCTCGTCAGCTGACTCTCCAACCGAGGCATGTGGGTACTGGCCACGGCCGCAATAACCTTGCGCTCCCAGGGGTCGCGGGCACTCTCCACGGCTTGCCGCAGCCCCAGGGCGTCCATTCCCTCGAGGCGCTTCTCGATAAGCCGGAAGGAGATCTCCGGCCCCAGCAAGTCCCTCTCGGCCTTCGCTGCTGCAACCCTGCGCGCGGTCAACTTCTCGGTTACTGCCTTGCGCTCCCGCTCCAGCTCGCCGGCTGCTTCCTGCCTCGCGGCCTGCACGACCTGATCGTATTCGGCCTTCGCCTTCTCGATTTCCTGCTTGACGCCCTCGGGTCCATACACGCCCTGCCGTCCCCGCTCCTGGACCAGCTGCACGCGTTTGTTGTACTTCTCCAGGGCCTCGTTGAATCTGGCCTGATGTTTGGTGGTATCCATCTTTCCCATTCCTTCTGCCGGTCTCTGCCGGCGCTCTATTCAATTTCCGATTCCCTAGCTGCCCTCTTCACAGACGGCCCTCACGCACGTTGCCTCCGCTCCGCCCTCCAGGACGGCCGCCACCCTGAAGGCACGGCCACACGCGAGGATCCTGTTGCTCGTGGTGAGTGCTGTCCCGTAGGGCAGCGTCACCGTGTAGGGCATGGTGGTGGTCAACCGCCCGGCAACCATCTGCTCCTGCGCCGACTTCCCCGCCTGGTCCACGGAACACTTCACAGTGGCCGTGGTGGTCCAGCTCACCGAGGCCCCACCAGCACCATCAGGGGTCTCGGTAGCCGCCTGGATCTGGGCAGTGTCGACCATCGTCGCCTCGACCGCCCTTCGCAGGTATCCCAGGGTAAATGCGCTCATCATCTCCACACCCCCCCAAAGGCTAACCTTGGCGTGCCCATCGTTTCCTCACCTCCACTACTTCCGTCAAGGCTCTTTGTCATAAGTGACCATCGCCCCTATATCCGGCCCCTTCGGCTGGCTTGAACGGACTGCTGGACCCACGCATTCGCCCAGCCAGGTATGTTTGGATTGCGGTCGAGCTCATGCGCTACGATCCTGGCCAGCTCATGGGCCACCTTGTAGTCATCGCCCAGAACGGTGTTGCCGCTCACGTGGATGTTGACGGTAGTCCCACCCCCTATCGCGCCGGCCGCCGCTGCAGCGGGACGAAGGGGAATGATCTCCCCGCCTGTCTTTGGCCTGAACAGCTCTGGGCCCTGCTCGCCAACCATGAAGAGTCCACCTGGCCACACAGGGCCACCTGACGCACGGGCGATAGCATTGCCATAGACGTCGGTTCCACCAGTGGGGTCTACTGCCCAGTCGGGATAGCTGGCTGCTGCCCAGTCCGATTCAGCCTGGCTCTGGCTGGAGCCGCTTCCACCTCCATTACCACCGCCAAGGCTGGGGATTGGTGGACTTGGAATGTTAAAGGAGACCCCCGACGTCCCACTGATCTTGATCCATCCCAGGTCTATGTTGATGGCCTTGATGGCATCCATGATCCAGCCCCACAGCGCGCTACCCAGGTTCTTTAGGCCGTCGCCAATGCCATCCAGGATTGCACCACCCATCTTCGCGCCGAAGGTGACGAGCTTCGGGAGTCCCTCGGAGACTATCCATCCGGTCACGGCACCTATGAACTCACCCAGCTTGGGCAGTATCTTGATAGCCGCTTCCTTCACCCAGTCGATAGCCGCAGGTAGCCACTCTTTGAGGAACTTGCTCGCCAGGGTCGGGCCTTCAATGGTAATCCAGTCCAGAAACTTGCTGGCCAGCGAGCCCAGTTCACGCAGCATCGGGGGCGTTGCGTCGATCACGAAGTCAATGAACTTCTGCCCCCACTGGCCCAACTGCGTGAGCACTTCGGGCGCCCGCTCCTGGATCCAGGCAAAGGCACGTCGTGCCAGCGCTCCCAGTTCCTGCAGGAAGGGTGGAATCATCGGCTGTATCCACGCCACAAACTCCCGTGCCCAGCTCTGCAGCTGCTCGGCTATCTTTGAACCGTGCTCTTGAACAGCCCCCAGCATGTCACTGAAAGCCCCTCGAAGGTCGCCCCGCAGTGCTTTTCCTGCAACCGAAGCCACTCCACTGAGCGCACTGCCGGCATTGTCGGCCCACGTGTTGAGGGTGCCTTGGTTGGCGTCTAGCTGCTTTTGAACCTCTTCGAGGCCACTGGAAAGCATGGTGAACAGTGGCGCCGATAACCTCTGCTTCAGCGTGTCAAAGGTGTCATTCAGCGTCGACCACCGACCGCTAGCCGTCTTGGAAAGGTTGGATACTACATCCATGTCGAGGCCCATCTCCTGCATGGATCGGCGAACGATCTCCAATGCCGGCACGCCCTCGGCCTTCAGCTGGTTGATGTAGCTGCGAGGCAGGTTGAACCGCTCGATGATGCTCGTGAAGTCCCCCGATACTGCTTCTCTGAGGGCGAACGCCGCCCCTTCCAGGCCCTGCGCAGGGTTGCTGGCCGCCAGGATCTCTGAGTCCTTGACCAGGTTCATCAGGGGCTCGTTGGCCGCCTTTGCCGACGACATCAGGCTAGCGGTGGACTTGGCCATCTCTTGGAACTGAAAAGGCGTCTTGGCCGCCTCGTTGCGGATCTGCTCTAGGATCTCGGCCGACTTGGCCCCGTCCTTCGTGAAGGCGTTCAATTGGGCGGATACGTTCTCCACCTCGGCATTAAGGCCGATCCCCAGCGACTCTCCCAGGCCACGGGCCCCCTGCGCCAGGGTGTTCAACCCCATGCCGGCAAGCCCCAGCTTGCCCAGGCCATCCATTACACCGCCCAGGGCAGGCCCCGCCTTCTTGCCCATCGTCTCGATGTGCCCCGCAGTGCTCTGCACATCCTTACCCACCGCGCGCAGGCCCTTCTGAGCCTCTGGGATCCCGGTCACGCCCACGTGAGCCATCAACTTTGCAACCGTCGTCATCTCACTACCTCTCAATCACCTGCGCATGGTTCCTTTGCCGGCCTGTTGCTGTTCGATGTATTGAACCCTTCGCTCCACCTCGAAGCCGGCTAGCACCATGGTTATCCAGGCATAGGGCGCTTCCAGGAGCTCCCACGGACGGCAATGGAGCCGATCCGAAACGCGAAGCAGCCCCAGGAACTCTTCCAACTCCCGAGCCTTCTCTACGTGTCCGAACCTGCCCCCACTGCCTATCCATCGGCTCAGCTCCCGGACTGCTTCATCGGAAAAGGGTTCTTCAGATCCTCCATCACCGCCTTGGCGATCTGCTCCAGGATCTGAAGAGGCATCACCGTAAGACTCTCTGACGTGGTGGGTATCGGCTTCTCATCATCGCCAACTAGATTCCAACCGGTGAGGATGGCGGCCAGGAAGCCGATGGTGCCCTCAAGGGACCGGCCCTCTTGCCGCATCTTGGCGTCCTCGAGCATGACCGCGGTCGTCACCGCCATGGGGCTGTACCTGATGCTCAGCGTCTCCTCACCGAAGGACACCACCAAGGCACGTTCTGCTTTCTGAACCAGGCTTCTAACGGAAAGACTCACTGCACCCACCTCCAATGACTTCGAGTCCGGTGATACCGGCCAATCTTGCGTTGATGGCTCGCTCCGCCTCGCCTATGGCGCCTGCGGCCGCCGTGTCCATCTCGGCTACCATTTCCCCGATGGACTTGAACTCTTTGGGCCCGGGCTCAGGGAGACACCTACCCTTCTCGATCAACACGCTAAGCTCTGGCATCACTGCTACCTTTCTGCCGGCTGCTGGCCAGCCCGTTCAATTCGCGAATCTGCATTCTGATAGCCTATCCTCAGCCGTCGCAGGCACTCGCTGCAACAGGGATCAGGGCAGCTCTCGGTCGTAAACAGCTGACCGACAACCCGCCCACAGCTGCAGCGCACCTTGCCGAGGGGGATCCTCGCCGCTTCTACCGTGTCAGTCACTTTCACCTATGCCACCTCCGCCAGTTCCGCCGTGGGGATCTCCATCCCCAGCAGCTCCTGCAGCCGGTTCCAGGCTGCAAGGCCCTCTTCTATCCGATCGCCGATCTCCTGCCATTGGCGGTCGGAGTACTTGACGGCGCCGCAGCGTTCGTTCGTCTCTGCCGCTGGCAAGGTCTCGGCTACGAATCGCTCGACCTCCTGGCACCTGGCCTCGAGGGTCAGCAGTTCCAACAGGTGGGGCCTGTGGGCCTTGATCTCGGCAACTATTGCTGGCGTCAAGACGCCCCTTGGAGCCGTTACCTTCAGTTGCCCAGCCTCCACCTCCAGCGCTACGCCATGACCTTGAAGCCACTCACGCAGCTCTGATAGCCTCACAGCACCACCTCCTCATACTCAGGCTCTGGTTCCGCGACTGTTGCCGAACCGTCGTCCAGCACTACCCTTGCCCTGTCTATTGCCTCGGCTCTCGGCACACCCTGGTCTAGCAGCTCCTGAAGGCGCGAGGGATCCACAGCCACCCTTGCTGTTGCCACCTTGATCACTGGTTGTTGATCAGCCCCGTCCGCCTCGGAGTGACCTATTAGTGACTCAGTGACCGATAGTGACTCCTGATTCAGTAAAGTGCCCTCGTGAGACGAGACAAGGGGAGGTTTACTGATTCTCTGGTCACTATCGGTCACTTTCGCCGAATGGGTCACTACTTCGGCCGACTCATCTGTGCCCAGCAACCGAATTCCCCGCCAGATATGGACGCCTCCGGTCCCTCTATCGCGCTGACAGCCACGAGCTTTCAGCTTTTCTCCCCAAGCCCTACCCTTCAGAAGTTGGGTCTCTCCCCGTTCCTTTGCCCATTCCTCGTAGACCTTCCGGAGGCATCCGGCCTCCACATGGGCCTGAGCATCCAGAACGCAGCAGTCATCGATGAAGTCCTGGAGCTTGTCCATCGTGCGCCTAAGGTCGGCAGTTGCCTTCTCCACCGCCGTCGGTACACCCAGGCCCTTTTGCTGCCACTCGAGACAGCCCCTCACCGCCCAGGCCAGCACTGCGGGCCCTGCTTTCTGGCAGTCCTTCAGGGTCAGCTTCACCATGGGGTCCCGCTGGCTCTTAGGCACTTCGCGCTCAAAGGGCACGCGGAGTACTCGACGCCACATGGCTTCATCGTCTTCTGAGATAGCCGGCGCGTGGTTGGCTGCCAGCCACAGCTTGAAGGCCGGCTGAAACTCGAAGGCTGACTGGTATAGATGCCTAGCGGTTACTGTGTCGCCGCCGGTCAACATCTTCACCAGCCCCTCAGCGAGCTTCTTCCCCTGATCAACCTCGATCGACGCCACGAATCTGGATCCAGCTAGCCTGGCTATGTCAGGCCGCGCGGATCCGACGTCACGGCGGATCAGGAATGTCTCGAAGTCCGCCGTGGTGGCGTAATCACCCATGTGGGCCTTCAGGGTTTCCAGGAAAGTGGACTTGCCCGCAGCCGCGGGGCCATGGACGAAGAACAGGACTTCCTCGGTGGTCAGGCCCGTCAGGCTGTAGCCGGCTGCCCTCTGGAGGAACGCGGCCAGTTCGGCATCGCCCCCAGTGGCATCCTGGAGGAACTTCCCCCACAGGTCGAGCTGCGCATCAGCCCAATACTCAATGGGGGCAAGCCTGGTCAGGAGATCCTCTCGCCGGTGGGGACATAGGGCTCCAGTCTTCAAGTCCACAGTTCCGTTGAGACAGTTGAACAGCCAAGGATTGGCGTCCAGCTGGGCAGGTAGAACAGGGATCCCTGGCTCACTCTCTGCCATAGCCACCATAGAGCGGATCCTTTTGGCATCCTCCGAGGCCATGGCGTGCTTGGCTATAGCCTTCCGCTCATCGTCATCGACTGCGGATGCCGCCTCTGCATAGATCGTAGCTACCGTCGCCTTCGCTCGCCTGATCACCTCAGCTGTGGCATCCTTGCCCCATCTGCGGCCGTCCCAGACGTACCATTCCTTCGAGGGGTGGCAGTAGCGGAGGTCCTGGCCGTGCAGGGCTACGAGCCAGCGAGCGTTCCCCAGGTCGGTACGGTTGAATCTGACGGCCGCGACTGCTGCAGAGGCTGCAGTCGGCGCCGGTGCCGGCGCCCATTCGGGAGTCGCGTTCACCAGAGCGACTAACTCAGCCACCTGGTGACCGAGGGCTAGCCAATCGCTAACGTCGCCCTTCTCCGGAAGGCCCGGCAGATCTACCAGCTTCACTTCTGCGGCGACGCCCTGGAGCGACTTGGCTACGTCCTGGCCATGGTCTCGGCCGGGCTTGTCGTTATCCACCAAGATGGCGACTCTACGATAGCGAAGGAACTGAGCATATTCTGCCCTCCACTTGCCGGCGCCCATGGGGTTGCACGTGGCCACCATGCCATGTCGCCTTAGAGTCTCTACGTCCTTCTCGCCCTCGTCGACAAAAACCCAGTTAGCCGGATCTGCGGCCAGTAACTCGGGGAGATGGTAGAGAACGCGTCGAACACCCTTCAGGTTGTAGATCCAGTTACCCTGGCCGTCGGGCTGGCGTTGCTGGAAATCCTTAGGGCTGAATCGGACGGTCTGGAAGAGGAGCTGCCCAGCCTCGTCATGGTAGTCATAGGTGTCTACGATCTGGCGCTTCACTTTGCCGTTCTGCTGGCCAGGCGTTGCCACGTTCAGCAGCTTGGCTAGACTGAGAATCCCTCCGCCCGCCTTGCAGGCATCACAGCACCAGGTCCCCTTCTGAGGGTTGTATCTGGCGCTGGGGTGGTGGTCATCGTGAGCAGGGCAGAGGAAGCGGATCTCCCCACTTTCGGGACGTCCCTGGCGAGCCATTGCCGCAGTCTCGACAGCCGCAGCCAAGCCGTTGCTTGTGCCGACGGTCGGCGCACTCACGCTACGCGGCTCCCTTGTCTTCGGTGCTCAGGTCCAGCTTCGCACCTAGCAACTGCTCCAGGGCCGCGCGGCTCACCACCAGCCTCTTCCCGAGCGCAATCACACCCGGTAGCTTGCCCTGACGAGCCAACTGGTAAGCAGTGTTCCGACCGATGCCCAATGCCTGGGCCGCGACCTCGACGCTTACGGTTTGTGCCGTTGCCATCTTCCCCTTCCCTTTCCTTCTGTTATGTCCCTGCTTGACATCGCCACTGTTGACGAGTACCATTATGGCACGCCAATATACCGCGTCAATACTTATAAGCGTCGCTATAATACATTAAAGTGTCAATTAGGAGGGAGGATGCCAAGAGGGCCGAGAATTGACCTCGATGTTCAGGATGAGATCCGGAAACTTGCTCTTGATGAGGCAGCACCCGCCACGCCCGCGCAAATCTTCAGGCACCTAGAGAGAGAGACTAAGTTCGAGGGTCGCGTGCCTGAACTCCGCGCTATTCAACGGTTTGTGAAGAAGCTGGCGCCGCCTGACCCCTCAGGGGAATGGAGTTTCGTGGATGCCGAACCGGAAGACGCCAGGCTCGTGCTTGATGTGCTCGCAGAAATCACCGCTCGCACGAACGGGCAAGCCAGGATCACCTGCGCGACGGCTGAATGGATCATCAAGATCCGTAAAGCCGCGCCTTCAATCAGTCCCCTAGAGGCTTACCAATTCGCCAAGGAATACCGCGCTCGGGAAGATCGACGGATTGACACTCGGGACCTGGATTTAATGTTGGCTTTCGCGCCCTGGGAGAGTGACGACGCCCGGAAGGTTTATGACTCGATGGTGTACTCGGGTGTAACCAAGGACTGGGGATGGCTAACGATGTTCCGTCAAGTGCGGAGGAAGGAAGCGGGGCAGGAATGAAAGGCCACCTTCGCGAACGCGGCAAGGGTAACTGGTGGGCTGTGGTGGACATCGGCAAAGATCCCACCACCAGCAAGCGTCGCCAGAAGTGGCACAAGCTCACGGCCACCACGAAGAAGAAATCTCAGGACGAGTTGAACCGGCTTCTAACCGACATGGGCACCGGCGCGTACGTCTCGCCGTCCAACCTCACCGTGAGTGAATACTTGGGGCGGTGGCTCAACGACTACGCCAGGACAAACGTAGCAGCCCAGACGTATCAGCGTTACGAGGTGATAGTCCGGCAGCACCTTGCCCCCGCCCTCGGGGCCATCAAGCTCGGCAAGCTCACCGCGCTGGACATTCAGCGCTGCCACGCCGAAGCCCTGGAGGGTGGCAGGAAGGACGGGAGAGGAAAGTCACTATCGGCACGCACAGTGACGCACCATCACCGTGTCCTGAGGGAAGCCCTGGAGATGGCTGTAGAGTGGGGGATGATCGCTCGCAATCCCGCGGACAAGGTGAAACCACCACGCCCGGTGGACAAGGAGATGAAGACCCTTACCGCCGCTCAGGTGGATGCACTACTGCGGGCAGTCGAAGGAACGCGCTTTCAGGTGCCTATCCTGCTCGCTGTGGGAACGGGTATGCGCCGCGGGGAAGTGCTCGCTCTCCGATGGCAGGACGCGAACCTTGATGCTGGTACGCTCTCAGTTCGCCGATCCATGGAGCGCACCAAGGCCGCGGGGATCTCCTTCAAGGCACCAAAGACGGTAAAGGGGGCGAGGGTGGTTACCCTGCCCGCCGTGGTGGTGCAGGCACTCCGCCGGCACCTGGCGGAACAGTCCAGGGAGAGGGAACTATTCGGACCAGACTACTCCGATGGGGATCTCGTTTGCGCGCGGCCGGACGGTCTGCCGATCTCGCCCGATAACCTCTCCAGAGACTTCACCGCGCTACTGAAGAAGCATGGCCTGCCCGCCATCCGGCTTCACGATCTGCGGCACACTCACGCGACGCTACTGCTGCAGGGGGGCATCAATCCGAAGGTCATCAGCGAGCGATTGGGGCACTCGACGGTAAGAATCACCCTCGACGTATACGCCCACAGCCTGCCGTCCATGCAGGAGGAAGCTGCTCGGCGCTTCGATGGGATCCTCTCTCAGGGTAGCATTGAGCAGGTCCAGGCCGCCAGGTTGGGGGCATCCTGATGGGTAGCGGTGAAATCCGTTTGCAAAATGTTTGCACGCAGGCGCGCCGCCAGGGGGCGAACGGGTGCAGGGCACAAAATATGGGCTCTGGATATGCTCCAGAGCCCAAGATGTTGGAGGCGACGATCGGATTCGAACCGATGATAGAGGTTTTGCAGACCTCCGCCTTGCCACTTGGCCACGTCGCCGCTGGGAAATGAGAGAAGCACGCCTTGGTCGATCGTGCTTCTCTGCCTGTTTTACTAAATGGAGCGGAAGACGAGATTCGAACTCGCGACCCTCACCTTGGCAAGGTGATGCTCTACCGCTGAGCCACTTCCGCATGGTCAGGTGCCGAGGATCAGAATCGAACTGATGACACCGCGATTTTCAGTCGCGTGCTCTACCAACTGAGCTACCTCGGCTCACGACACAGTGGATTCTAGCCTAGCTTGGCCGGGGTGTCAAGTTCAGTGGTCGGCGAATCGAGAGGCAACACCGTGACGCGGTGGGTTACCTGGCAAGCAGCTCCCTGGCGGCCTCGGCTAGCCGTAGCTGTCCGAAGGACCCCTTCCGGATGTAGGCTCCCACGCCCAGATCCGAGGCCCTTCGGCGGTGCTCCGAGTTGTCGTCGCTGCTCATCAGTATGATCGGCACTCCGCTGCGAGAGGTTGAGCTTCGAAGCGCCGCGGCCAACTCCAATCCCCTCAAGCCTCGCACCTCGATGCTGGTGACGATCAGATCGTAGCTCCCCTCCAGGGCGCGCGTCAGGGCTTCGGTCCCGTCCCCAAGGGTCTCCACCTCGAAACCGGCGTCGGCAAGGTGGATCTTGTTCATCATTCGCACGGTAGCCGAGTCATCAACCAGCAGCACTCTGCCGCTGAGCGGAGGCCGCTGGTCGGCCTCCGGAGCCCCGGCAGGTGGAGCCGCTGCATCCTTGCCGATACGCCCTCGGAGGGCAGCCATCATCTCCTGGACTGCTCCGTCCGCCGGCTCCTCCCCAGGCAGGGATCGCTCCACCAGCTCTCTCAACAGGTCCAGGGTTCGGAACAGCAGGTCGGCCGTCTCCCTGTCGAACGGCTGTCTCCCATCCCGCAAGGTGCCCAGCACGTCCTCCATGGCGTGGGCCAGCCCCCTAACCCCCTCCAACTCCATCATTGCGGCTCCGCCCTTGATGGTGTGGGCAGAGAGAAACATCTCACGGATGGGGGCGGAGTCGGCGGGATCCCGCTCCAGCTGCAGCAGTTGGGCATCCAACGCCCTCAGGTGCTCGCCGGCCTCTGCCCGGAACTCATCCAGGAATTCCATCATGTCCATAGGCTACCCCTCCCTCGAACGGCGCTCCAACTCGACGATCATGTTTCCTATCAGGGGCAGCGGCAGCACGTGGTCCACGACCCCCATGGCTATCGCCACAGCGGGCATCCCGAACACCACCGAGGTGCTCTCGTCCTGAGCGATTGTGTATCCGCCAGCCCGCTTGATATCCCTGAGCCCCGCCGCGCCATCGTCGCCCATGCCGGTCAGTAGCACCCCGAGTACTGCCGGCCCGTGCAATCGCGACGCGGACTGAAACAGCAGCGTCGCTGATGGTCTATGCCCGGAGACCGGCGGGTCGTCGGTGAGGATCAGGCTCCCGCCCTTCACCACCATGTGCTGCCCCGCGAGGGCAACGTACACCCCGGGGGCTCGCAGAGGGGTCTCCTCCACCACTACCCGCATCGGCACCGCGCACTCCAACCGAAGCCAGTCCACCAAGCCTGCCGTGAACCCCTGAGCTATGTGCTGCACCACCAGCACCGGCAGCGGGAAGTCGGACGGAAGGTGACTCAGCACCTCCTTCAATGCCTGAGGTCCGCCGGTCGAGGCCCCAATTGTCACCACTTCCAGCCGATGAGCCGCCGCCTTCCCGCCCATGGGAGTTGACGGTAGAGATGTGACTGAAGAGTGGAAGGATGGCTTGATGCCTCCTTGCCACCGCCGGATCACCACTACCTGAGACATGCTCTTCACGGTGCGCAGCAGCTCGCGGACTGTCTCCTTCTCGTTCGGCCCGGGGATTGGCTTCCGCAGGATCGCCAGCACCCCCGCGTCGAATGCCTCAGCAATGAACTGCTGGCGTTCTCGGGAGGCGCTGACGGTGACCATCACTACTGGAGTCGGGCACTCCTCCATGATCCGCCGGGTGGCCTCGATCCCGTCCATCACCGGCATTCGAAGATCCATCGTGACCACGTCGGGCTTCAGCGCCAAGGCCAGCCTGACGGCCTCAAGGCCGTTGGTAGCCCAGCCAACGACCTCCAACTCCGGATCAGACTCCAGCCAGGATATGAGGCGCATCCGCTGCGATGCCGAATCGTCCGCCACCAGCACTCGAGTCCGCCTGGCCTTCCCTCCGGAACCAGGAGTCAAAGCCGAGTTCATAGCAGTCTACCCACTGTTTCCAGGAGTGCGCTCTGATCGAACCCGCTCTTCACCAGGTAGGCATCAGCACCCACCGCCACACCTCGCTCGCGGTGCTTGTTCCCCTCCAGGGAGGTAACCAGCACCACCGGTAACCTGGACAGCCGCTCGTCCCGACGGATCTCCGCTGTGAGGGCGAAACCGTCCATGGCAGGCATGTCCACATCGGTGACAACCATGTCCACAGGCTCATCACGGAGCATCCTCAGCGCCTCCACCCCATTGGAGGCAACCACCGTATCGTATCCCGCGGCCTCGAGAATGCTCCGCACCAGAGTTCGGGTGGTGAGCGAGTCATCCACCACCAATAGGCGCCGGCGCTGCCGCCCTGCCCTGGGTGCCGCCACAGCCGAGTAGCGCCGGCGTGCGCCGCTGCTCAGCAGCCTGGCGGCGCTCTTCAGCATGTCAGCGGGGTTCAGGATGACCACCGTCTGGCCGGAGCCCAGGACCGCGGCGCCCGACACGTTCCGCACACGGCGAAGGGGCCAGCCGAGACTCTTGATGACGATCTCCTGCTCCGCTACCAGCCGGTCCACCAGGAAGGCTATCCGCCGATCGCCCTGGTGCAACAGGAAATAGGGCCGCCAATCACTCCCACCCCAACTCTGTTGTCCGTCGCCAGTGCGCTCCAACAGGTCCGACAACTCCACCACCGGGACCGGGTGGCCGTCGATCTGAACGGCCGGGATCCCCTCCAGGCTAGCTACTCCGTGGGCCTGCACTCGAGAGCTGCGCTCCACCGCCGAGGCCGGTACCGCAAACAGCTGGTCCCCCTGGCCGATCAGCACAGCCCTGGTGGTGGCGAGGGTGAGAGGCACGCTGATGGTGAAGCGTGTTCCCCGCCCTGGGACGCTGTCTATCCTGGTGTGGCCGTTCAGCCGCTCCACGTTCTCCCGCACTACATCCATCCCGACCCCACGGCCCGATGTGGAGGTCACCACCGATCGGGTGGAGAAGCCGGGGTGGTAGATCAGCTCCAGGGCAGAGCGATCATCCATGCCCGATGCCTGCTCGCCGGTGAGCAGCCCCTTTCGCACCGCCGACTCCCGCAGCAGCTGGGGGTCGATCCCCCCGCCGTCGTCCTCCAACTCGATCTCCACGAACCCACCCCTCTGGTAGGCCGCCAACCGGATCGTGCCTGTGCCGGGCTTGGAGTGGGCTTGCCTCTGCTCAGGTGACTCAATACCGTGGTCGACAGCGTTGCGGATCATGTGCATCAACGGGTCGCGCAGCTGCTCCAGGATCTTCCGATCGATCTCGGTGTCTTCCCCCTCCACCAGCAGATCGACCTCCTTCCCCTGCCCGCGCGAGAGGTCGCGGACCAGCCGCTCGAAGGGGGCAAAGAGGGTGGCCACGGGAAGCAGACGCACGGCCATCACCTCGTCCTCGATGGCATCGGTCACCAGCGCAAGCTGGGCCGCATCGTGCCGAAGGTGGGTCGCGATTTCGTCCACCCGCTGCAACAGCAGTTGGGTGCGCTGTTCCGCCTGCTCGGTGAAGCGGAGGAGCGCCTCCAGGTCACGAACCAATCCCCGTTCGCTCGGGTTGGCCTCGGCCAGGGCTCGTCGCAGCCGACCACGGAAGCCACGAGCCAGCCGCCACTCCCGCCGCCAGCCATCCAGGCTCTGGCGTAGATCGAGCAGCTCGCTCAGCCTTTGCTTGACGCGGATGTCGGTGATGGCGAGTTCGCCCGCCTGGGCCAGCAGGGCATCGAGCTTCCCCACCGCCACCCGCACACTCTCGGACGACACTCTAACCGCTGTGCCATCCGCCTGACTGCCGCTTGGGCTTGGGGCGGAGGGAGGGGGTGCCGCAGGGGTCGAGGCAGGGGGAGCCCCCCTCGCCACAGGGGATGTGGACTGCTCCGCCTCCAGCTCGGCCCGGGTCACCGCCAGGCTGGCGAGAAGCCCGACCATCTCAACCGGCGCCTCTTCGCCCTCCAGGGCGGATCGGCAGAGCGGGCCAAAGCTGTCCACCGCCTGGAACACCCCGTCGAACCAGGAGCGGGCCGGGGTGTGATGGGACTTGCGCCCGCCATCCAGAGTGGATTCCAGGGCGTGAGCCAGCTCCTCCATCTGGCCGAGACCCACCGCCCTCGCGGCGCCCTTCAGGCTGTGGGCCTCGCGGAACAGGGCATCGAACAGCTCGGTGCGGCCCTCACCCTCAGTCTCCTCCCGCTCAAGCCGCAACAGCAGCTGGTTGAGGGCGCGAACACGTTCCTCTACCTCGGCATCGAAAACCGCCAGCAACTCCTGCATGCGGGGATCCGGTACGGACACGACTGCTATCTCCCGACAGGGGGTTCGGCGACCATGCCGATCCCTGCCCTGGTGGCCCTGCCCTCGGGATAGGATACGGCCTGCTCACCACCGAGCAGCCTGTACAGCGCCACCAGCCGGTTCAACCTGCCGGTTAGCTCCGTAAGGTTCTCGGCGGCCCGCTTGGTGCTCGTGGTGGCCAGCAGCCCCTGGTTGGTAGCCTGCTCGATGTTGCCCATGGCTGCTGCTATCTGCTGCATCCCGACCGAGTGCTGCCTCACCGATGCGGCAATCTGGGATGCAGATTGGGATGCTCCCCTCACTACCTCCTCCAGCTCGCCGATGGTCTGCCCCGTCTTATCAATCAACTGGACCGCGGCATCCACCCCTTTCGTACCCTGCTCGGTGGCCATGACCGCGGCGTTGGTGGCCCGTTGGATATCCATCAGGATCGTCCGCACCTGGGCCGTGGCCGCCTTGGACTGCTCCGCCAGGCTCCGTATCTCCGAAGCCACTACCGCAAAGCCCTTCCCGTGCTCGCCGGCTCGGCTGGCCTCGATCGCCGCGTTCAGCGCCAGCAGGTTCGATTGGTCCGCCAGGTCGCTCACCGTGGCGGTGATCTCCCCAATCTGCTGGCTTTGCTCAGACAGAGCCAGGATGTTCTCCGCGATGGACTGGACGCGGTGGCGCATCTCCTCCATCCCCTCGGTGGCCGCCTTGACGGCCTCCACCCCCTCGCTGACCACACGGTTAGCCTGCTGCGCCGTCTGGGACACGACCATCGCCATCTGCACCGCCTGGTCGGCCGAGGCACTCACCTCCTCCACCGTGGCGGTCGTCTCAGTGATAGCGGCGGACTGCTCCGTCGCTCCGGAAGACTGCTGCGACACGGCGGTCAGGATATCGTTGGTGGCGCCAGAGAGGCTGAGGGAAGCCTTCTGAAGCTCCGCCGTGAGGCCTCGCAGCCCGCCGACCATGCGCTGGAAGGCAGTCCCGAGGACGTCCTGCTCCGACTGAGGGCAAACCTCGGTTGTGAGGTCTCCCTTGGCCACGGCATTGGCAGCAGCGGCCATGCTGTTCAGATAGGCGATCATCTCTCGGAATGCCTCGGCCATCTCTCCGATCTCGTCCCGAGAGTTGATGGTGATCTTCTGGTCCAACTGGCCTCGGGCCAACCTCTTCGCTACCTCGGACACCTGCCCGACTGCCGAGCCGATGCTTCTGGCAACCAGCGCGGCTCCAAACGCCACGACGACCACCGCGACAATGAAGGCCACCAGCATTGCCAAACGCAGCTTCTCCGTGTCGGACAGGACATCCTCGTAGTCGCGGGTGGCAACGACTGTCCAACCCATCCCTGGGTAGTGCGAGTAGCCGGAGGACTTGGCCCATCCCTCCAGAGCAGGCTTGTTGCTGACCAATCCCCTACCATCGGCATGGCCCACTGCCGTTCCTCTGGAGTTCATGAGGGAGGCGCGATCGAAGATGGTATCCTGAAGGACGGCGCTCCCCCCCGGTGCGGCCAGCACCGTGCCCTGAGAGGAGACTATGGCCAGCCTGACAGATGGTTGACCCTCTTTCCGAGCCCTGGATTCCACCTCTTCCAGGATGGTCGAGGCGATGTCCCAGTTGAAGCGGTTGGACCAAACGCCCACCACCTCGTCGTTCGGCCCCCATATGGCAGCTGTGAAGCTCATGGCTATGTCGGCCCCCTGGGTCGTTCCATACACCGCGGCCATCAGATCGTCGTGGTGCACATCGTCCACCATGACATCGCTGGGCTTCAGCCGGCCGCTGATGGCGTCCCTATACCACTTTGCCTCGGAGACGTCCCGACCCAGCAGGGCACGGGTCGCGTCGAGTGGTCTGCTATCGGCATCCGTGGAGTTGACAGCGATGATACGACCGTGGGCATCGGCCACCACCATCAGGTCGTAAGTGGGTGAGTAGCTGGCCATCATCCTGCTGATCCAGCGAGATATCCCTTCGGGATGCATCGTCTTGGCCGCTTCGCTCAGCGCAAATGCCTGAACATTCCCATACCGCTCAAAAAGGTTGCGATCCAGCCTATCTATAGTGCTGAAAGCGGTCTCCTCAAGGCGACGGCCGGAGTTGCCAATCAGCGATTCCTCCGCCGAGTGGAATGCGAACAGGCCGAAGCCGCCCAATGGAAGCAACGCCAGCACCACGGAGGCGATGGAGAGCTTGGCACCCAGGTTCAGATCGGCGATCCACCTCATGGTCACACCTACACAATCTCCTCCTGGACCTCGAAGCGCCCGCCCGACAGTAGGCGCGCAAGATCCAGGAGGACAACGCTGCCTTCAGCAACGCCGCGCGTATACTCCTTGCCCGAAAGGGCGACGTCCAGATTGGCCAGATCGACCCGGCGGTCGCCCATCACCTCGTCTACCAGGAGACCGACCCGGCCCTCAGGAAGCTCCACCAGGAGAATCCGCGTGCTGTCCGTCGATTCCAGCCTGTCCCCCAGGCCGAGTGCACTCGCGAGGTCCAGCACGGTCACCACCTCTCCCCGAACGTTAAGGATCCCCGCCACATGCGGAGGGGTGCAGGGCACCGGCGTCAGTCCCCTGGCCAGATGGACCTTTCTCAGGAGCGCAAGATCCACGGCGTAGCTCTCTTCCCGAAGGCGAAAGAGCAGCACGTCCGATCCATCGGCATCCTCGGTGCGCTCGGGCACCCTGGCCAGGAGGCGGGCGCGTTCCCGCAGGGTCCTCTCAACCCAGCCCGCGTCCTCCAGTTCCTCGCCGACCGGCTGTGCTTCCCAAGCTTCCGGTGCCAAGTCCATCCTCTCCAAAACCATTTCCCTTCGGCTCCAACCTGGATTGGCAGCGCCCAGGGGTGACGGCTACTCCAGGCTAGTGCTCCGCCAACCTGGTTTCGATAGGCCGCCGGCCGGCGGCCTATGCTGGGAGCGCGGGCGGCGAAGCCCGCCAGTCCCTCGTGCGGGCGAGCCGCCCGCGCTCCCAGCAGGCGGCGAAGCCGCCTATCAGAACCAGTTTGGTCGAGTACTAGTGCTTTGACACAGTGGTCATGTTAGGTATCGCGATGCTGAGCGTGGGGCAAGGGGTCTCCGCGTGGAACAGGAGATCCTTCGCTAATCGCTCAGGATGACACCGGGTAGGGTGCTCAGGATGACACCCTTAGGATGACACCCTGCAAGACCGTTGCGGCGGGAGGCTGGACAGCTGAGCCTGGACAGCCTGGCTCAGCTCGCCCGCCCGGACTCCGTCCCCACCACTAACCGGCTCCTCTGCGGGCACGGCCGATAGCAGCCGCCGCGCCTCGGCGAAGGCGATCCTCGCTCGGTCGAGTTCACCCAGTAGCTGGTAGGCCCGTCCCAGGCCGAAATGGGCCATGGGCAGATCGGGACTGAGGAAGGTAGCTCGCCTGAGGGAGGCCAGTGCTTCCTCTGCTGCGCCGTTCTCCAGGTGAAGCATGCCCAGCAGCAGGTGGGCTTCGGCCCGCAGCGGATGCATCCCCAGCACCGCCTCCACTCGCCGCCGGGCATCGACACGATTGCCAGCGTGGGCCAGTGGCCACACCTCTCGCAAATCAGCGTCATCGCCCCTTGCTGCTGCCTCACTCACCCCACTCTGAGGCGAGACTCGCTGCCTGGATGATCCGGCGACCCCATCTGACAAATCGCGAGATGCACCCGGTCTTTCCCCTCTTCGCCACAGCAGCGCATCCTGGAGCTCGTGGAGCTCCAGACCGCTGCCCGACACGGGAGTGGGATCCGAGGGTCCCAGCACCAGCCAGCCCCCTGGGGCGAGGGCTTCGGCGAAGCGGGCGTACAGTCGCAGAACGGCCTCCGGACCAAAGTATATCGTCACGTTCCGGCAAAGGATCAGATCAAAGCCCTCATGCCGTGGGTCCATCAGCGGGGGCGGATCAGACATCAGGTTGTGGCAAGCGAACCGCACCATCCGCCTCACCGACTCGCGCAGCCGCCACCGCTCGCCCTCGGCATCGAAGAAGCTCCGACGAACCGCGTCCGGAGTGTCGCGAAAGGACCATTCACCGTACAGGGCGTGCCGCGCTACTTCCAGTACCGAGCGATTCAAATCGGTCGCAAGCAGCTGCAGCTTCCACTGCTCCAGGAAGGGGACCAACTCCAACAGCAGCATGGCCACTGTGTAGGGTTCCTCCCCCGTGGAGCAACCAGCGGACCAGACGCTCAGGGCGCGATCCCCTGCCCTTCTGGCAATCAGCTCCGGCAGCACGACCCGACGCAGAGCCTCCATCTGTGGGCGGACCCGAAAGAAGTGGGTCTCGCCGACGGTCAGGGCCGCCGCCAACCTCTCCACCAGTTCTGGATGTCTCCCGCCAGCCAGAGCGACGTACAGCTCCGCGGCGCCGTGGTATCCGGAGTCGGATACGAGCTCCGGCACAGCCTCCTCCAGCTGCTTTGCATGGCGGCTCGACAGTCGCAGCCCGAAGCGCTCCTCCACGAGGCGAGCGTAGCCCTGGCCGGCATCCCCCATCACATCATCACTCCCCGTCCGACCCCCGCGCACGGAATTCACGACATGCCGGTCCAACCGTGCCGAATCACCGGTCCGGGGTCCAACCGCTCGGGCGACAGGATCGGGACCACATGCCCGCCGAGTCGAAGTACGAGAGGCACAACCCCTGAAGCGTCATCTGACTCCACGGCCCCAATGGACTGGGCCGACACGGAGATGATCTGCTCCACCTCGTCGAGCCACAGAAGGTAAGTGGTGATGGCGGTGAGCAAAACCAACTGGTGGCTTGGATGAGGCGCTGGGGTTGCCAGTCTCAAGGCCGGGCGGGGGTTGACTACTGGGAGAAGGATGCCCTCGAGATCAAGCACCCCAACAACGCTCTCCGGCACCCCTGGAATCGGCGTAAAGGCGGCCATGGGGAGGATCCGTTGGCTGGAAAGAGCAGGCAGGGCTATCGGACGGCCAGATAGATAGCCGATTACCAGCAGATGGTTCGGGCCATCCTCGGCCGGTTCAGCCGTGGGGCACTGGTTCTCAGTGTAGTGCTGCGGCAGGAAGGACACTGACAAACTCCGAGAGGAAGAGGGATGCGGCAGAGAGCCGTTTCTGTCGATCGGGGTTGCCGCCATTCTAGCCATTCCCAGGTGGTAGATCAAGGCTGATTCCGAAGGGCAGGGGCTGTTGTATAATCGTGTACCCCCATGCTCTCTCACTCGCTCAGGAAGGAAGGGTAGGTGCTGCTGTGACCGGTCCCATTCAGCACGAGGAATCCAACCCCAGGATCTCGCGATGGCCGTGGCTGCATCGGTGGCTGCCAACCTTCGAGAAGTCCGATCCCCCCGGCAGCGACCCCGGCATCGAGGCGGTTGAAGCCTACCTTCGAGAGCTGTGCACCGGCCGGCGCGATTTGACAATCCGATTGGAGGTACCAGCCGGTTCGGCGGCCGCGGGCATCGCGGAGCTACTGAACCGATGGGTCGCGGAGATGGGGGAGTCGCTGAGGGAGATCGACGATCACACGAATAGGACCGGAGTAGCTAATGCCAAGAACGTGCTGCGGGTAGCCAGGACCGCCAGGGAGCAGTCCCTTGAAACCGACGGCGCGGCCTCATCGCTGACCCTGGCTCGTCAAGCAGAGAACGAGATCGCCGCCGCGGCGGATCGGGCCAAGGAGACCGCGGTGACCACGCTGGAGGCATCCAGGATGGGCCAACAGGCTGTGGGCGCTGTGGTGGAGAGGGTTCGGGCCAGCCAGGGAGTGACCCGTGAGACTGCCGAGACCGTACGAAGGCTAATCGCCAGGTCGGCGAAGATCGATGGTATCACCCACACTATCAGCGAGATCACGGATCAAACCAAGCTGCTGGCGCTGAATGCAGCGCTGGAGTCGGCGAGAGCGGGCGAGCAGGGGAAGGGCTTCGCTGTAGTCGCGGCGGAGGTGCGCAAGCTCTCGGAAAGGACCAGGGAGAGCGCCGCGGAGATCTCCCGTATGGTCAAAGGGCTGCAAAAGGAGATGGCCGACATCTCCAGGGTGATCACCGAGGAGGAGGAAGGAATCGATCTGGCGGTGCGCGACGCCGACGCGTCTCTCGCCACCCTGGAGGAGATATCGGGACTGGTGAGACGCACCACTATGGAGATAGGCTCCGTGGCCCAGGGCAACCACGAAATGGCTGCGACCTTAGGGGATCTGTCGGGCAGGGTTGCGAGGCTATCCGCCTCCACGCGAGGGATGGCGGAGAACGCGGAGGCGGTTGCGACCTCGGAGAGCGTTGCCTCCACCACAGCTGCAATCCACAGCATCCTAGCGCGCCATCGGGTTGGCACCTTCACAGAGCAGGTGAGGGAGTGGACAGGTCAGTGTGCCGACGAGATCCGCCGGGTGCTGGAGCGAGCTGTGGACGAGCGACTGGTGCAGTTAGACCAACTGGTAGCGTGGCGCTACCAGGAGATCAAGGGCACCGATATGCAGCGCCTCTCCCATCTCTTCGACATCCGGAGGGTGCCGCCTGAGGGCTTCATCCCGCCCAAGTACTCCACATCCTGGGACCACCTCCTCGACCTGGAGGTCCGGGCGATCATGGACCGCTACATTTCCGCGCATCCACGGCTGAACAACGTGGGGGTTCCAGACGTCAACGGCTACCTGTTCACCCACCTGTCCAAGTACTGCTCCCCATGGACTGGAGACCCGAAGATGGACGCCATCCAGAACCGGGTGAAGTGTCTCTTCGAGCAGCCTGTGCTGCTGAAAGCCGCGAGGTTCGGCCTCCGGGGCGCGGATCGTATCCCCCTGCGGGTCAGCCGAGAGCAATTCCTGGCGGCGGCGGTGGACCCTGATGAACCGTTGCCAGAAACGGCCTTCCTCCTGCAAACTCAGGCCCGCACTACAGGCGACGTGGTGTGCGACCTGGCAGTGCCCCTCTTCGTCAAGGGAAAGCGCTACGGCGCCGTTCACATCGGCTTTTTGGCGGAGTAGATTGCCAAGCTCCGCTAAGCAGCCCGTGAGTCAAGGGCTACTTAAGCGGGCGCAGCGGCCCTGACGACGGGCAGGCTGAACGCGAAGGTGGTGCCCTTGTCCTTGCTGCTCTCGGCCCAGATCCTCCCACCGTGGGCTTCCACCAACCCTTTGGTTATGTAGAGCCCCAACCCCAGGGTGGCCTGAGGCTCGCCCGCGGCCAGGCTCCTGGCCTGGGGCTGGAACAGCGACTCCATCCGCTTTGGGGGGATGCCCGGGCCGTGATCCGTCACCGACGTAATCAACTCCCCATCGCGCTCGGCGACCGATACTACCACTGGTGTGTCTGGAGTGGAGTACCTGAAGGCGTTTCCCAGCAAGTTCATCATTATACGCTCCAGCCTATCGGGGTCGGCCATGACCGGCGGCAACGCCTTCGGCACATCCAGCCGCACCCGGTCCATTGAGAGGTATCCGCCCAGCCGCTCCATCAACTGCTGCATGAACTGGTTTATCTGAACTGGCGACCGGTTCAGGTGAAGGGGCTGGTCAGATTCCAGCTCTGCGAGGTCCACCAGGTCCTTCAGCAGGGCGCCCATCCGTTGAGCACCCACCAGGATGGCCTCCGCGCTGAAGCGCGGCTGGCCGTCGGCGCCTGACTTCTGTAGCGCCCGCATCAACAGCTGAGCGTGTCCGTAGATGGCGGTGAGCGGCGTCCTGAGTCCGTGCGACATCCCGAGGACGTGCTGTGTCCGCTGCTGCTGCAGCTCCTGGATGCGAGTGATATCGCTCAGGCTTAGCACCGCGCCCAGTATCTCACCACTCTCGCCGAGAATCGGTGCGGCACTGGCCGAGACCCACACGGTCCTCCTATCTGGAGTATGAAGGACAGTGATCTCGCCGCGTACCACCTCTCCTATCAGGGCCTTCTGGGGCGCCGTTTCCTCGTCGCCGAGGGGTGTCCCCTCCGCGCTTTCCGCGTGCAGTACAGCCAGCCGCTCGCGTAGCGGTCGCCGCCTCTGGGCGGCGGTGTAACCGAGTATCTCCTCCGCAGCGGGGTTCATGCGCTGGATGTCGCCTGCGGGCGAATAGACAACGATGCCCTCAGCGATGGCGTTGATGACGGCCCGCAGCTCCGCGGACTGTCGTCCGGCTCGCTCGGCCAGATCTCGGGCCTGGGCCTCGGAGAGACCGAGCCGCTGATTGGCACCCTGCAGCTGCTCCAGCAGTCCCTCGCGCTCCTCAGACCTGGCAACCAACCGGCTCCGCATCTCTCCGAAGGCGTGGGAGAGGGTAGCTATCTCCGTGTATTTACCGCGAGGCAGGGGTGCCGTTACGTCACCTGACGCGAGCCGGTCGGCCACTTGAGTGAGGGCATTGAGAGGAGCCGCAAGCCATCTGGCAGCGTACACTCCTATCACCAAGGCGAGGCCGACAGAAGCCATCAGGACGAGGAAGATGAAATCGCGCAGCTCATCGACTTCTCGCCCCACCGTCCCCTCGGACCCCGGCGCGATGAACTGACCAACGACCGCTGCGGCGAGGATCAAAGGCAGGCTGGTGGCAGCAACGAGGGTCAAGGCTATCCTGGTCTCTAGCGAGCGGGGGTCTATTCCGCGAAGCCTGGGGCCCAGCCAGGGCAACAGTGCAATCGAAAGACCCATTACGCCGTACAGGGCCACGCCGGTCCACGCCTGCTGGTAAAGTGAAACGGTGACCGCGAAGGCCAGGAAGGAGCCTCCTGCCAGCAGGTGGCCGACCCAGTAGCGGGTTGGGGATTGGGCCTGCCGGTGCTGTACCAAGAGCAGGGCGATGCCGCCGACGAGGAAGGCCCCTCCAAGCCAGGGGAGGCGGCCCTGCACCGATTCGTACACCGGGTTTGCGAACAGCGACGGCAGCAGGAGGATCACAAGGCCCTGAAGGGTTGCGGCAACCCCAGCAACCACGGAGAGCAACTCCGAGTGAAAGCCGGGGTGATGCGCCTCTACCTCGACCAGAGGCGCTATCGCGATGCCTAACCCAAAGACTCCCCAGGCCAATGCCCCAGTCCAGTTGGCGGCCAGCGCGAAGCTGTAGGCGAGCAGCAACCATGCTGCCCCGGCGAGGAGGTGTATCAGCAGCTCGACCCATCTCGCCGACCTCAGAATGGCAACCCCAAAGAGGCCAAAGCCGGACAGCAGGAAGACTAGCCCTGCCCAACCGAGGCTCGGCCACAACGCGGCGACGGCGGCACCGGTGAACTGATGCGGCACCACCAGCATCATAGCGCCTACGATGGCACTTATGAGAGCCGCTGGCCATCTGAGGCTATCTATATTCATGGTTGACACCGAGTCATCTTCTCGAACCATCGCACAGGCCCAGCCCACACCGCCCTTTTCCGTCCGCGAACGGTGCTCGAGGCATCCAGAAGTGCCGTCACGAAGGACGGTGCGGGACGATCATCGAAGCAAGTATCGCGCCCATGCGGCAGATTGCCGCTCTACTGGCCCGGAAAGTGCTGTCCATCCTGTAGGTTGTGAATGGGTTGGGAGCGCGCCAGGGGGACGCGGAGGAGGGGCTGTGGCAAGGATTGTGGAGTTGGTGGCGGAGGACACAGCTATCGTGCAGTTGATGGAAAGCGCGGTGGAGCAGTTCGACCACGCGGAGGTGATCGTGGCGGGGAACCCCGAGGATGCTGCACAGCTCGCCGTCACCCAGCGTCCGGCCCTGGTAATCATCGACAGCGTCGGGTCTGACATCACCAATGCCGCGGCTTCCGCACGAAGGATCAGGGCAAATCCCGAGACCGAACATATCCCTTTGGCCGGGCTCTGCCCCAATGTGGAGACTGGCCAGAGGATTATCTCCGAGGGGGCGGAGGCATTTCTGGTGAAGCCCTTCGACCTGGAGGACCTGATCGCCCTGGTCGAGGTCTACACACTGAGCGCCCGCAGAGCGGCGTAGCCCCCGAGACAGCCCTGACCTGGGGGACAGCCTCGTATTGAAGCCGAGGGAGCAGGCCGAGGTCTGCCCCCCCTGGCCGGTGGCAGAGACTAACGCACGCCTTCCCACAGTGCCCGCTCTGTGGATAGAGGGTCATTCACGACCTCCGACGTTACATCGAAGCGCATAGTTGCCCTACGGCTGAGATCGTACTTCGGCCAACCGGGGTCCCCACTGGTGGCGAAGGCCACCCAGGCGGCGTGCATGGTGTCCGCGAGCTGTTGCGGAGGGTCGGCTCCCATAAGCGGCTCAGTCCCGTTGCCGAGCGTGTCGAAGACGAAGGCAATCTCAAGCGAGTGGCAGGCGCAAAGGCGACCATCGAACTGTGGTGAGCGCCAGGCGAACTCGTACATGTAGGTGGCCGCGGGGCCCGTCGCGTGGGCGTCGGCCATGCGGACGGCCGGGATGCGCCAGTACCAGTCGGTCTGGACGGCCGAGAGCAGCTCGCCGGCGCTGGCGGCGGGATGCGCCGCGCGGTAGGCGGCCAGTGCAGTGTCCACCGGCAGCCCGTAGGCCGCGATGGCTCCAGCCAGGGCCCCGTCGGTGATCTGATCGATCGCGCCACCGGGCACCAGGAACAACCTCGTTTCTTCCGTGTTCGAGCCGGCTATGAGGTCGACGGCTGCGCTGGCTCCGGCAACGATGCGATCGATCGGAAGCGCGGGAACGGTATCGCCGTCGATCACCGGCTCCCAGGGCAGCATGTTAACCACCAGCTCCCCCCAGCGAGCCGGGTCGGGATGGGCGATGAGATCGCCGCTCAACTCCCCCTGGGCCGCGAGCAGGCGATCGAGGGGGACCGCCGCGATCGCCTCTCGGGTGGCCGCGACGCCAAGCTTCTCGGCAAGGTACTGGCTGATCCGCTGCGCCGTCGCGGCGCTTGTCACATGATGAGCCGTCCCGCTCTCGGCGATGGCGCGCCGGAACAGCCCCTCGGCACGGGGCATGGAAAGCAGTATGCCGACGCTCATCCCTCCAGCAGACTCGCCGAAGATGGTGACATTGCCAGGATCGCCACCGAATGCGGCGATATTATCCCGCACCCACTCCAGGGCGGCGACCTGGTCCAGCAAGCCGCGGTTGGCGTTACCCTCGCCCAGATAGAGGAAGCCCTCGGCACCGACCCGGTAATTGATCGTCACGCAGACGATGCCATCGCGGGCGAAACGGCTGCCGTCATACCAGGGCGACGCACCTGTTGCGTGATACTCGAACAGCCCGCCTGGAATCCAGACCATCACCGGGTGACCGGCCGGCCCGAGATCGGGAGACCAGATGTTGAGCGTCAAGCAATCCTCACCAGGGCCGGTAAACTCTGGTGGGAGGAGCTCCTGTACTTGCGGAGGATAGGGCAGTTGGGGCGGCTTCGGGCCAAAGTTGAGGGCGTCTCGCACGCCGCTCCAGGGCTCAACCGGCTGTGGGGACCGAAGCCGGTTGGCGCCAAACGGTGGCGCTGCATAGGGGATGCCCTTAAAGGAATTCACGCCATCGGCAACGCTGCCACGCACCTTGCCCTGCCGGGTTGTGACAACCGCATTCATGTTCGTACCTCCGTCAGATCGTGTGGCTCCAGGTGGAGCCGCGCCAGAGGACATGGGATGCGTCTCAGTTAGGAATAGTAGCTCTTTTCGATGACTAGCTACAACTAACAAATGTGTCATGAGGGGTGCCAGCAAAATTCCCAGTCGGCGCTGGTCTGGACGCCTGGCCCCGAATACTGTAGACGTAGGCGAAGGGGGCGGCCGAAGCGGCCAGATGGGCTACCACGACCCATCGGCGCGGCGCCCCGATGACAGGACTCCCGTCCAGGGCGGCGTACGCAGCGGAGAGGCCGAGCACTTGGGCCTCAGCCCTGCTTGTGACGGCTCCGACTGCAGACTCGATCTACGGCAGAAGGCGACGGACGCACTTGATGGACTGCTGGGCAGGTAGGCAGGAGGGTTGTCGCCGACCAGAGGCAACGGGATCAGAGGGACTGCGCAGGAGAAAGAAAACAGGCTGGGAGTAGGAGCTCTGGCCATTCAATGTGGTTGGCGAAGAGGGGCTCGAACCCCCAACCTTCCGGATGCGAACTGTGCCGGTCAGAGCTCACACTCGTTGACTGCAATCCCGAAGGCATGCAGTCAACCAGAATCTACGTCCTCCACCACCGCCGACTCTCGCTAATCCACTGTGATTGTCGTCAAGATTGTCATCAAGCAGGGACCTAGTCTCTCCAGCCAACTCGGCAGTTGGCAACGCCCACCTCCAACCTCACACCATTTCCACACTCGTGACAAGGCAATCACAAGTGTGGATGTACATGTACAATATGGCGCACATATAATGGTGTGACCACAGACGGACTTCGAGTTGACAAGGTCGGTCTGACACTTCACTCAGGCTGGCTCTCATTGGCAAGGTAGGAATCGGCGGCCCGAAAACCAGTCCCTGGCCTTTCAATCTACTCCGCCGTCCGAGTCTTGACTGATCCATCCACACCCTGTGTGTTGCTCTGACTAGCGCCTGTGTCTCCATGCTAGCTTGGTGTGGCCACAACCCATTCTTTGGAGGTAGGGAATGGCGAGGTTCAAAATCGCTTTCTACGGATACCCGTCAGAACCAGAATCCCTGGGCGAGACCGTCGAAGCAGCAGCAAGAATCGTCAACAACAAGAAGCACTCTAAGCAGGTGAGGATACGCACCTGGAGACAGCTTCAAATCGCCGGGGTACCCATCATTGATCAGATCCTACGAGAAATCGCTACCTCCGACATCTTTGCGTGCGATCTGACGTACCCCAATCCGAACGTTCTCTTTGAACTCGGGTACGCCGTAGGGTCATTCAAGCGCATCTGGATCTCTCTTGACTCCACCGTGTCCGAGGCAAAGGATGCCTTCCGCCATCTTAGCTCTACTCTGGTCCCTGACGTGGGGTATGTCCCATACGTAAACAGCAAGCTTCTCGGAGAGCAGTTTCTCAACACCAAACCGTGGGAGACCACTGACCAGTCTCTCCTAGGACCTGGTTTCACCAGAAAGGCTAGTCGGCCGGCATACCCCTCGCTGTTCTACTTGAAGCAACCTTACGACACCGACGCCTCCTTGACACTCACCGAAACCCTCGAGCTCTCAACATTCGCTGAGGGGCTGTTCATCGACAACCCAAAGGACAACCCTACATCGACACTAAACTGGTATGCCGAGAAGATCCGGGACTCAGATGGCCTTGTAGTGCACTTGCTGGCCCATGTCCAAGAGGGCCAGCAGCGTCACAATCTGAAGTGCGCTTTCCTTGCCGGACTAGGATATGCACTGCACGGACGTGTCCTTATGCTCGCACCAGATCCTTACGACACTCCCATGGACTACCGAAGCATCCTGCACGTCCATGCTACTGCGGATGCCTGCCGAACGGCAGTCAACAAGTGGCTTTCTCAGATCGAGGAACTTCTGCCAAAGAAGCGGCCCCAACAGTTGGACAGTACCGCAGTCACAACACCTATGCTGGAACTGAGGGGCCTTCGCGTCGGCGAGCATGTCGCCGAGCATGAGTTCAGCTCATTGGACAACTACTTTGTACAAACGAGTGACTACATTACCGCCCTCGAATCTGAGCAAGTCGTGTTCGTGGGGCGGAGGGGCACCGGAAAGACCGCGATTCTCTATGCGCTATCGCAGCAACTGAGAAGGCGGCCGGGTACGCACGTGTGCGTGATCAAGCCAGTGGGATATGAGGTCAATGGAATCATCCGCGTGCTAGGCCAAATCGCTCATAAGGCTGAGCAAGGATATCTCTTGGAGAGCCTGTGGAAACTGCTCATATACTCGGAACTCGCCATCAGCATCGCAGACGAGGTTCGTGAAAGGGGACCTGAACAGGCACACCTACTGACCGATGCGGAAAGCCGCTTGCTGGAGTTCGTCCATGAGCACCAGCACCTGCTTAGCCTCCCGTTTTCGATTCGGGTTGATCGGGCCATATCTCCCCTACTGGAGAGCGATGCGGACGAAGACGCTGACAGGCAAAGGGCCAAGATCAGCGAGTCTCTGCACGTGGGGGTCATCAGGGACCTCAGGGACATCATAGGTGAGGCAATGGCCAACCGTAGTCGAGTGGCGATACTTATTGACAACCTGGACGAGCCGTGGGCGCCAGGATCCCACATTGAGTACCTGGGAGATCTGTTGCTTGGGCTTCTGCGAGTTGCCAGGGACATCGTCGAGGATTTCCACCGGTCCAATCGAAGGAGAAAACGGATCAACGCAAGCGTTGTCCTATTCATTCGCAGCGACATCTTCTATCACGTCCAACAAGCAGCAACGGAGCAGGACAAGCTGCCTGTTCACGTTCTGTACTGGGGAGACAGAGAGCAGTTGCTTCACGTGATCGATGAACGATTGCGGAATGCTGCCGCAGGACGATTGTCCGCCGGTCAGGTTTGGGACTCGCTTTTCACAGACTCGGTTGCGAGCAGACACCCTCGAGACTTCGTCTCTAATACTGCTCTGGCTCGACCAAGGGACTTGATCTACTTGGTAGGAGAGGCGATTGCCACGGCGGTGAACAGGCAGCACTCGATAGTGACTGAGTCGGACCTGTTCGATGCTCGCCGACGTTACTCGGAATTTGCGTTTCGATCCATATTGGCCGAAGACGATCCTCGGCGAGGCCAGCTGGAGAGCGTGCTCTATGAGTTCGCCGGTGCTCAAGCGGTCATGACGAGATCCGAGGTTGAGGGAACGATAGGCGGTGCCGGCCTGAGCAAGGAAAACGTAGATTACTACTTCGATCTTCTATGCGACTTGAACTTCCTCGGTATTGAGGGCGTTGATGGTTTCCGCTATCCACGTCACGAGGGCGATCGCAGACTATGGCGTAAACTGGCTCGCAAGGCAGCAACACGGCGTGGAGGACCTCACTCGGAGGAGCTCTACCAGATCAATGATGCATTCCACGATGTTCTTGAGATACGATAGAAGGGAACCTCGGAGGATTCGAAACCGCGCGGATGAGCCTCCACGCGAAGAAGCAAGGAGAAGGCAGACTGAGGCGCATTCTCGGCATCTTCCAAGGGTGAGCAGGACTTGGTAGCAACATCCGCCTTCAATCAATCCACATTGGCATGTAGGGGGCAGCGTTGAGGGCAAACTCCAGTCCACTCCTGGCAACCTGACAGGAAGCTAACAAAAATGGCCTGGCTCTAAGACCAGACCAATGTTGTGGAATGGGCGAAGAGGGGCTCGAACCCCCGACCTTCCGGGTGTAAACCGGACGCTCTGACCAACTGAGCTATTCGCCCCAAAATGGAAAACTTCGCCATGAGGCGAAGATTTCGTCTGTCGTAATGGGTGCCCCCGACTGGACTCGAACCAGCACGCCCATACGGGCACAGGCCCTCAACCTGCCGCGTATACCTATTCCGCCACGGGGGCATGAAAACGGGCTCAACAGGTGAATTATACCATCATGAGGGCGGCTGTCAACTCAGTCACTGCCCCAAATGCGTGGCCGGTACACCCTCAGGGCCACGGAGGACAGACCGAACATGACGACGGACAGTACGATCAGCACCCTGGATACCCCCAGCACGTCGGCCAATCCCCCAATGAAGACGAGGGGCAGTATGGAAGCGAGGTTGCCCAGCATGATCTGCACGGCGAAGATCCGGCCGCGGCTGCTGATGGGCGCCTGCTCCTGAAGAAGGGTCTGGGAGGCGATCAGCACGAACGCGAGGCCAATTCCCATCAGGCCCGCCACCAGCATCACCACGGACACCAGGCTCACTATCCGAGGGAGCTGGTCCGGGTTTACGAGCAGGGACAGCAGCTGGAAGATGAGCCCCCAAATGGGGGTCACAACGGCCAGCAGCAGCAGCCCGAATGCGACGACCAGAAGGCCCGCGACTATCAGCAGCTCTTTGGGTAGCCATCGCGTGACCCGGCCGATCGCCGCGGCAGCCAGGGTCATTCCAATCCCAGCCGGCGCCAGCACGTACACGGTGTCGTCGGCCCTTATGCCCAGGGTCGCCACCACGAAGCGGGGCGCCAACATGGCGACCACCAAGCTCAGGGTCGAAGCTGCCGAGAGGATCACCATGGCCACCGTCGCCATCCTATCGGAGACGATGAAGTTCCAGGTCTCCCTAAGGTCCTCCGAGAAACGCCTGAAAGCCCTGGCGCCATCCGCACCTCCAGCGTCACGAGCCGCCCTGGCTGTGGGGAGGGGCAACACGAGGAAACCGCAAAGGGCGAAGATGGCCGCGATGCCGACAAAGAGGCTGTTGACACCCAGGAACTTGATCGCGATGGGCGCGATCAGCACGATGCCCGCAAGCTGCGAGGCCGTGTAGGTCAGGTTGAACAGGGAGTTGGCCGTGATCAACTGCCTTCTACCCACTAGGACGGGGATCATGGCGGCCTCAGCTGGGAGGAAGAACTGGCTGATGACGGAGAAGACGAAGGTGACCGTGAAGACCATCCAGGTAGTCTCGTGGAAGAAGACGTAGCCAAGGACCGCGATAGCGCGAAGCCAGTTGGTGGCCACCAACACCATCCGCTTGTCGATGCGGTCGACCAGCACCCCTGCCGGCACCGTAAAGATCACGGAGGGGAGGATGAAGGCGACCATGGCGATGCCGATCTGCGTGCTGGAGCGGGTCAGTTCCTCGATCAGCACCATCAGGGCGAACCAGATGGCGTTTTGGGCCGTCTGGGAAATCGCCTGAGCGGACCACAGCAGCATGAAGGGCCGGTTACTCCAGATTGAGCTTTCCGGCGCCCTTTCGGGGGTCAGGACCTCTCTGCTCAAACAGATTACCGGCCAGGGAGAGAATTGAGGTCCGCGGGCGCGGCGCCCCTGCTGACGAACTGCTTGATCCGTCGCTCCAGGACTGCCCGGTCCAGCAGGACCTTATGATTGCACTTAAGGCATCGTAGCCCTATATCGGCGCCGAGACGGACGATCTCCCAGTCGAATCCGCCGCAGGGGTGAGGCTTCCGTAGCCTCACGACATCGCCGAGCCTGATCTCCATCACCATAGGGCGCCCTACCTCTTAGACTGGCGATACAGGTTCATCTCATCGCGCAGCACCATTGCCGCGCGCCTGGCAGCCTCCTGCCAGTCTGCTCCAAGGGATGCCTGGATGATCTGCCGGGATGAGTTTACCACGGCGAGCGAACCGCTGCTGTCCGTACCGTTGCGAACCGTTGCTTCCAGATCACCGGCCTGCGCCCCAACCCCGGGGATCAACATCGGCAAATCCGGAGCCAGGCGGCGGACCGCTTCCAGCTGCTGGGGATAGGTCGCCCCCACCACCAGCCCCAGGTTACCCTTAACGTTCCACTGTCGGGCGCGAAGGGCAACTACCTGGTAGAGGGGCAGGTCACCCTCCGGCACGCGACACACCAGATCCTGTAGGTCCCCCGATCCAGGGTTGGAGGTCTTGCAGAGAAGGAAAACCCCCCGGTCCTCGTAGGCCAGGAACGGCTCTATGGAGTCGCGTCCCAGGTAGGGGCTGGCCGTGATGGCGTCAAAGCCGAAATAGCCGAACAGCCCCTGCGCGTAGGCCCTGGCGGTGTGGCCGATGTCTCCGCGCTTGGCGTCTCCGATGACGAGCACGCCCTCAGGCATGGCCTTGAGGGAGCGCGCCAACGCCTCCATGCCCTCCACTCCCATCGCCTCATAGAAGCCAAGGTTAGGCTTGTAGGCGCAGACCAGGTCGGAGGTTGCCTCGATGATGCCCACGTTGAAGCGGTAGACCCAGTCGCTCCGGCCACGCAGTGGCTCCGGAACCCTGTCTGGATCCACGTCTAATCCAACGCAAAGGAGCGAGTCCTTGGCGTTGATGGTATCCCGCAATCTGTCGATGAAATTGCCCATTACTGCCCCCAGTCCCCAGCACAACGGTAGCTTACCACGGAGACACGGAGTACACGGAGACCGCACGGAGTACTCTGTGTCTCCGTGCGCTCCGCGACTCCGTGGTTTGGATGCCCGACTTGGCTTGCCGAGTGCGTAGTTCCGCAATTGCCCGACGTAGCGTAGGGAAGGGGCTTGTCCCCTTCCGCCTACGGGACATGGACGCGCGAGGTCGCCCAAACCCGGCCGCGCCGGTCACCACCGCCGGGCGGCAGGGGATAAACCCCTGCCCTACTTCTTCGGGAACGACGCACTTAGTAACCGAGCTTCTTGTCCAGAACGTTGACTAGAGGCTCGCCAGCCAGGTAGCGGCGCAGGTTATCGTGGAACAGCTGATAGGCCCGGTCCATGTAGGGGATGGTATTGCCGGACATGTGAGGGGTAATGACCAGGTTGGGCAGATCCCAAAGCTCGCTATCGGCGGGCAGCGGCTCCTTGGCGAAGACGTCAAAGGCTCCGCCAGCGATCCATTCCTCTCGCAGTGCTTTGGCCAGCGCGGCCTCGTCCACGATCTCGCCCCGAGCCACGTTGATCAGGTGTGCGGTGGGCTTCATCGCCCTGAGCTCCTTCTCCCCGAACATGCCTCGGGTCTCGGGGGTGAAGGGGACCACCACCAGGACAAAATCGCACTTGGGCAACATTTCGAGCATTTCGTCGGGGCCGTACACCTCGTCCACCACGCCCTCAGGGGCACCGGTGTGGCCGGACCGCCGGAGGCCGATGGTCCGCATTCCCAGGGCGCGCGCGACTCTGGCAACCTCTCGCCCGATGGCCCCCAGCCCCAGGATTCCGAGCGTCTTCCCAGATATCTCCTCGCCGTAGTACAGCCTGAGGCGGCCGGGCTTCCACTGGTGCTGCTCGGACTCCCTCAGGATCATAGGTATCCGCCGAGACAGCGAGATCATCATGCAGACGACGTACTCGGCCATAGCGGTCTTGTGAATGCCGGAGGCGGTGGTAACGACGATGTCGGTCTTGTCGACCCCGCGGTCCATTAGGTGGTTGGCACCAGAGCTGATGAGCTGGATCCACTTGAGAGACGGGGCCTCCTGCAGAGGTCCCGGGGGGACGAATGTGTAGAGGATGTCGGCATCCCGCATTTCCTGCCGGGCCTTCTCCTTGTCCGTCTCCCGCACAATCTCCAACTGAGGACTCAGCTTCTTCAGCTCGTCAATTTGCCGGTCGCTAATTTTGACGTTAATGAGCAGCTTCATTAGCCGTTTCGTAGACTCCAATCGTAGGGGATCTCCGCCGAGTCCCAGGGCACCCTGTACTCGTCGGGCTCTTTGTAATTGTACAGCTCGGTGGGGATATTGATGATCAGGGCCGTGTCCACCCCCACAGCCTTGAACCCGTGCATCACCAGGGGCGGGATCTTCAGCAGGATGGGGTTGCGCTCCCCCATGAAGAACTCCTGCAGCTGACCGTGGGTGGGCGAGTCGTCCCGTCCGTCGTAAAGGACGACCTTGGCCATGCCGTGGACGCAGACGAAGTGGTCCGTCTGCTTCCTGTGGTAGTGCCAGCCCTTGACCGCTCCTGGATAGCAGGCGGTAATGTAGGACTGGCCGAAGCGCTGGAAGAGTTCGTCGTCGCTGCGCAGCATCTCCATCAAGAAGCCTCGCTCGTCCGGGATGACCCGTAGAGGCTTCACGACAACGCCGTCGATCATTAGTAACCTCCAAGTTCCCTCTCCCTCTGGAAGAGGGTTAGTGTGAAGGCCCGTTCGAGGTGAGTCCACGTTCGGCCCCTCACCCCGACCCTCTCCCGTGGGGAGAGGGGGTCTAGATGTCCCACTTGCCGCAACGGCCGCCCCAGCGGGCGAGCATCTCACGGCCGGCTCTTATCTCCACCACCTCACACCGGTTGGAGCAACCCTTGCACTCGAAGGAGGTGGTGCTGTAGCTCGTCTCGGCGATGCCAAACCCTCGGAAAGAGGACTGCCGGTCCTCCTGGGCCATCTGTTCGTGTGCTAGCAGCGCTGCCCCGATGGCACCCATGATGTGGTGATGCTGGGGAACGAGGATGTCGCACTTGAGGGCCTCCTCGAATGCCCTGATCATTCCCTGGTTGGCAGCCACGCCGCCCTGGAATACCACGGGCCCCAGTATCTCTTTGCCCAGGCCAAGGTTGTTCAGGTAGTTCCTGGCGAGGGCCTCACACAGGCCATACAGGATGTCTGGCACCGAGTGGCCCATCTGCTGCTTGTGGATCATATCAGACTCGGCAAAGACGGTGCATCGGCCGGCAATGCGGACGGACGACCTCGATTGCAGAGCCATGGGGCCGAAGTCGTCGATCGCTATCTGCAGTCGAAATGCCTGCTGATCGAGGAAAGACCCTGTACCAGCGGCGCAGACAGTGTTCATGGAGAAGTCCACCACGACGCCGTCCCGAAGCAGGATTATCTTGGAGTCCTGGCCGCCTATCTCCAGGATCGTCCGGGTCTCAGGGAAGTAGTGGGAGGCGGCCACCGCGTGAGCGGTGATCTCGTTCTTCACCACGTCAGCACCCACAATTGCGCCCGCCAGGAGGCGGCCGCTCCCGGTGGTACCTATGCCTGCCACTTCGACGTTGGCCGGCAACATCCCCACCAGCTCCTTCAGCATCCGCTGGACTACGATGACGGGCTTTCCCTCGGTCCTTCCGTAGCAGCTCGCTACCAACTCGTCCCGCTCATCCAACGCCGCGACCTTGGTCGTCACCGACCCAACGTCAATTCCGAGATAAACACGCACTGTTGTCTCCGTCTTTAGACTGTCTTGCCTGTCTGCGATGAAGCATATCGACGAAAGCCTCGAGACGAGTCACCATGCCGGCCTCGGCCGTGTGCTCGTCGATAGTTATGTTCATGAACGGCTTGCGGTATTGGCGATGGCCAGCCCTGGTGACCAGGTCGATCATCAGTGAGTCTGGACCGCAGCCGAAGGCGACCACGCTGATCACCCCATCCGCATCACCTGCCAGGTAGTAGCCGCCAGCCCCCACCACCTCTCGCTCGTAGGTGAAGTAGGGCTTACCCACTAACGCCGTGATCCCCTCGTTCAACCCCTCCAGCGAGATCATCTCCGGGGTGACCAACCGGAGGTCCATGGCCCTGAGACGCCCCACCATGTTGTGGTTCACGAACTCATCGTAGATGTTGTACGGGTGCCCGATGAGAGCGACCGTCAGGGGGCGAGGGGACGCAAAGCGCGCACCCGTCAACCGAACCGCGGAAGGCTGATAGGGCTGGTCAGGGAAGAGCCGCTCAACTGCCTCTGGGGGCGTCAACCCGGTGCGCATCAACGCCTGGTACTCTTGGTCTACGTTGAAAGCCCTATCCAGGGCGTGGTCGATCTTCCACGGGAGTCGCGTGAACCTACGCCCAACCCGATGGACCTCCTCACGGACCTTCCTCAGCCCCAGGTTGACGTTGACCTCGATGTCCACCACAGGTGCGATCTCCTTGCCGGTCTGGCGCACCAGGTCCGGCAGCCCAACGAACTTGGAGCAGTTGTACACCTGAGGCTCAACGCTCTTCACACTGGGGATGAAGATGAAGTCTACCCCCGAGCCAAGGGCGGCGCAATGGCCACAGAATATCTTCGTCGGCAAACAGGTCTCCGCCACCACCTGGGAGGCTCCGATTGCCAGAATGCTCCTGGTGGTCTTGGGAGATGTCACCGTCTCCGCGCCCAACTCCTCAAAGAAGGTCCTCCACAGGGGGTACTGCTGGTAATAGAGGAGGGCCCTCGGAATGCCAACCTTTATCATCGCTTTTCTGCCACCAATATCAGTCTTGGACTGGAGGCGTGGTAGCCGTCCAGATTGTAGTCTCCGTACAGGTCGCGAAGCCGGAATCCCGTGGCCTCAAGGAGCAGTTCGGCCTCGAACCGGAAGAGAAACCTGAGCTCCATCTCCACCGTCATGCGGCGCAGGACTCCCTCGGATCCCACCAGGTCGTAGATTAGCAGGTGCTCGTCTATCTGAGTATCGAAATTGGAGGTCCGCGCGACAAACTTGCTGAGCGTCTCGGGACTGTCCGGCCCAGGGAACGGCGCCGTTCGCTGGCACACCAGTGCCGAGTCACCGGCGGCCATCCATTCTGGAGAAGGGTTTGTCAGGTCCAGCACAAGACGCCCTTCTCGCTGCAGATGCGCTGCGAGTCGCCCGAGGGCTTGGCGCTGGTCCTGGATAGTCAGGAGATGCTGAAAGGAGCTGAGGGCCACAATGGCGAGCCCAAACCGCTCGCCCAGATCCATGGTACGAAGGTCAGCCTCTAGCAACTGCAAGCGGCTGCGTGCCGGACTCTTCATCGCTCGGGTCCGGGCGATTGAGAGCATCTTCGGCGATGAGTCCACGCCGGTGACCGAGTAGCCGGCCTCAGCCAGAGGAAGAGTCACCCTTCCGGTGCCGCAGGCCACATCCAGGATTGGGCCCGCCGATGCCCCGGCATAGCTCAGATAGAGGGGGATGTCTTCTTGGTAAGAACGGTGTTCCCATTCATAGAACTGCGCCAGCCGGTCGTACACTTGGGAAGGACCTCGCTCTACCGCTCCGCAGTCACGCCAGCCTCGGCAGCAGATGCGCGTCTGGGTCGGCGTCTAGCCTTGGGCCTGCCCCGGTCTCGGTTAAGGCGAAAGCCCATCTGGATAAGGATGAAGGTAGCGGCCAACAGTATGCCGTTGATCGGCGTCAGCATTCCCAGCGACTGCAGCCAGAGGGCGAAGAGCAGCACTGTTGTGACGGCGGCGCCGTGGCCAAGGGAAGGACCGCCGTTAGTCTCTCCCTCGGAGGAGTGCCCCCCCAGTAGTTGCGCCAGGGTGCAGGTTAGGGCAACGAACAGCGTGGCATAGAATGCCAGCGGGGCAACTGGGGTCGACGGCTCCACCAGAAGCACGACATATCCCCACGATGCCCATCCAAAGATAGTCAGGAGGCTGACGATTAGGCTCATAGCGAACCGACCTACATTCCACCCTGGACGAGAACTCACCAGGAATCGATTGCGGGGGATCGCATGCCAGCCGAGGTCGCAGGAGTGGTCGGACCCCCTCCTCGAAGGATTATAGCGCAACGATGTGGTTGCAGCTACTCTTGACAGCCTGGAGCGCCGAGGGTACAATTTTCGGTAGTCATTGTAGGCGGGAGGCGACTCCCACGAGACTCGCGGCCGTGATGTAGTGGCAACATGCAACTTTCCCAAAGTTGATATCGTGGGTTCGAATCCCATCGGCCGCTCCTTTGTCTGCCGCCGGTTGATCCGGCGGCAGTGCTGTATGTGTGTCTCCTGGCTGCGGCGGTGACAGGGAGATTAGTCGGCAACCAGGGAAATGTTCCGGTACTGGACGCCCCACTGGATGGCTTGGTCGTCGGAAGGGAACCAGATATCGATCCAGCGACCTTTGATCCCTCCTCCGGTGTCCAGAGCCTTGAACAGCACGCCATCCATCCCCTCTATCGCCAGCTTGCTGCCCAAGGGGATGAGGCTTGGGTCCACGGCCACCGCCCCCCAGTGAGTCTTCACCCCACTGGCAGTGATGCCTCTACCGTCCGTTCCATTCAGGTATGGGGAGTTGGAGTAGGCCGTGATCTTGTAGCTGCCAAGGCTGCTATGCCTTACCGAAGCGGTTGGCGTGGGGCTGGGCTTTGCTGTTGGGGTTGGGGGAGGAGTGGGTGTCGGAGGCGGAGCGGAGTATCTGGAGGCAGACAGTAGCAGATCGCCTTCCGCGAGCGAGGCGGACAGCGGCCTGGCTCCTCCCCGGTTGGAGGGAGCCTGCGAGCGGGGTACGGACACCAGTACTTCGGCGGCTTCGCCGATGGTTGCTTGCGCCGTCGCCAACTCGCCCCAAACCAGTATACCCAGGAGGAGTGCTACCAGGAAACGGCAGTACTGAACGTAGCTATCCATGGCTATCGCTCCCTTAGGCTGCCTGATGCCTGCGTCAACAGGTTTGACAAGGTGGAAGTGCCAGTGTATAGTCTGCCCGCGCCGGTCATAGTCAGCGCGGCGGAGACGTGTGACTACCGGAGCTTCTGTGGCAAGTAGCATGCCATAATGTGGAAGATCCTGACATCTTTGAGGAGAGGGCCAATTGCTTCACCTGATCGAGGAGATCGCCATCCCCTTCATCGAGGGGCTCTACGGCCAGATGGGCTACCTAGGCGTTGTGCTCGCGATGGCCATCGAGAGCGCCTGCATCCCGCTCCCCAGTGAGATCATCATGCCTTTCGCCGGGTGGATGGTGTACCGGGGCGTCTTCGACCTGTTGGGGGCAGCTATCGCGGGGACCATCGGCAACACCCTCGGATCGGTGCTCGCCTACTGGGTTGGCTCCATCGGGGGGAGACCGTTGCTGCTGAAGTACGGGCGTTTCGTTCTGATCACTGAGCACGACATGGAGATCGCCGATCGATGGTTCGCCAAGCACGGTGAGAAGGCGGTGCTGATCGGCCGCCTGCTGCCGGTAGTGCGGACCTTCATCTCCTTCCCCGCCGGCGTGTCCCGGATGAACTTCGGCAAGTTCGTGCTGTACAGCACCATCGGCGCCTTCCCCTGGGTGCTGGCCTTGACCTACCTTGGGAAGCTAATGGGCGACAACTGGCTGCTGGTGCGTGGCTTCCTGCACAACTTCGACTACCCTATCATTGCCCTTCTGCTGGCAGCCATCGGCTACTACATCTACCGCCACGTCCGCAAGCCCACTCGCGCCACGGCCAACGACGAATAGCAGGAATCGGTACACCCTGCCACGAGGTGGCAGGGTGTACCGCTCTTTGCGATCCCGTCGGGCGGCTAGGCCGGCCTTCCGGTTCGCCTATCCCAACGCAGGTAGTACGGGTAACCTGGCTCAAACTGATTGGCGATCTTGAGGTAGTCCTCTTCATTTGCCTCAATCATCAGTTTGTGCATCAGGACTACGTCGGCCCCCGGTATCCATTCCACCGGTTGGACGCACAAGCTCATCACCGCCCGTCCGTCCTCGTAGACGCTTACCATGCCCCTGCCCCGAGGGACCCTGTAGATTCGGTTGGATCGGCTGGGACTCACTACCTCCAGATACCCTCGGGTGTCGAGACTCCTGGTTTGCTCGGGTCCCAGCATCTCCTGGAGCAGGGATTCCGCCCGCTTCTCGGCTTCCAGTTGCAGACTCTGTCCTCTACTGGAGGCACCACGGCTGTGGGAGCCAAACAGCACCCACAGCACTATTCCCACGAACTGGGCGGCCAGGATGGCAATGCCTATCCAGGCCGCCAGTTCCCACTGCAGACTTGACCCGAGGGTCTCCATCATCCCCCTGCGACCCTGGGGACCATGACGATCTGCTCGGCGGTCTTCTCGAATCTCTCCAGCTTCTTGGCTGGCTCGCCCGGCACTACCTTGAAGGCCGTGGCGCCCTTAGCCTTGTGCTCCTCGAAGATCCGCTCCGCCTCCTTGATCGCGTCAAGGGCCTCGGGATCGCCGACTTCAGCTCGCTCGATATCCCAATCTACAGTCGTGTCACCCTGATGGCTCAATATCCTCAACTTCGCCATTCTTGGTTCCGTCTCCTCTCCAAGTGATACCTGGCGGAATCGCCACCGACTCCGGAACGGGATCGCCTCCCGCAGCCTCGCTTTACGGGCTGATCGCCCTTTCCGGCAAGCCCACAGGAAGCGCCCTATCGAGCACAATCCATACCAGCCATCACATTCACCCTGCCTTTGCCTTATCTCCTACCATTCACAGTCGGTCGGCTACCCGTGAGCAGAAATACTCATTGCAAGAGGAATGCCCGTGGCGGCCGCCACGGGCATTCTATTCATAGTTCTTCTTGAAGATCTTTAGCGAGCGCTACGCCGAGGGCGTTCCCTCTAGCCCCAGATCACCGGCAACGGCCCGCATGGCCGCGATGACGAAGGAAATATGCTCCTCAAGGGGCAATCCAAGCTCTTCAGCACCTTTCACAATGTCCTCCCGATTCACCGCCCGGGCGAATGCCTTATCCTTCATCTTCTTCCGAACGGAGGAGGACTCGACGTCCATCACGCTCTTCGACGGCCGGACCAGGGCAACAGCCGAAATGAAACCGGTCAATTCGTCCACCGCGAAGATGGTTTTCTTCATCGGCGTGTCCCTGGGAATCTCCATGTAGTCGGCATGGGAGGCCGCAGCCTCCACCATCTCCTCAGGCCATCCTCTCTCACGCAGGATCTTGACCCCCTGATGGACGTGCTCCTCCCTGGTAGGGAAGCGTTCGTAGTCGAAATCATGTATGAGCCCCACAACGCCCCATTTCTCCTCGTCCTCTCGAAACCGGTGGGCGTAGGCTCGCATGGCGGTCTCCACCGCCAGGGCGTGCTTGATGAGGCTGTCGCTCTGGGTGAACTCCTTGAGCAACGACATAGCGTCATCGCGGGTCGGCTGCATCTCTAACCTCCGTGGCTCGTCTAGCTTTGCACCATTATACTGGGATGGCAAGGCTCCCGCTTGAGGTGGCTACGGGGCTGGGGCAATGCGGAGGAACTCCTGGTAGCTGCCGGCCTCAGATACGCGCCAGGCAAAGTCCCCAAGGGACGGCGACGCCTTGCGGAGGGCACGGAGGCGAGAGGCGACATCATCCCCCTGAGCCCCCCCAACGGAGGCAGAGGCTTCGGTGTAGTTGCCATGGAAGGCGAAGTACGCTTGGTTCAGCTTCCGAAGCTGATAGCCCTGCTGGACCAGGGTCTGCCTGGAATTCTCCATGAAGCTCTCCGCTTCATCTATCTCACCGCGGTCGAGCAACCTATCGACCTGCTTGCGGATGTCGGACAGGGCCTTTCGGGCGTCGAGGGTAGCGGCGCTGCCGCCCGAAGAGCGACGTTGCTCCGCCATCGCCGCGGGCCTCTCCCCCTCGAACACAGCGTTCCCAATCTCCTTGCCCACGATCTCCGCCACCGTCTCGTTTATCATCACCATGCGGTTGTCACCCTCGGCTCCAAAGGCGTATCGCCATCCTAAGGGCCTCAGGGCCAGAAACTGATGGGTCCATTCATGGGCTACGGTAGTCAGGACCCAGCGGTAGTCCGAGCTCTCAGGCACCATGCTGGGATAGACGCCCAACCCACCGATGGGGAGGACGATACCAGCGTAGCCACTGCCCCAGACTTGGTTTTCGAGCTCCTCTGCCTCCTCCAACGTCAACCTGGGCCTCAGCAACACTGTGGTCGCACGCTGAATCCTGTCACGCGGGGAGACCACCAGCAGGTATGGAAGGGACTCGAAGCGGAAGAGAACGGGTGGGAACACGACCTCTCTACCAGCCAGGGAATGGCTCAAGCCACTCCGCAGCAGAGCGGCGGAGACCTCATCCTGGATGTGCCGCTCGGCCTTCGGTCTCGACGAATCCAGCTCAGAGCGCAGGGGGAGCAGATCGGCAGAAAGGGCGGCGCTCCTGGCAGGCCCGCTGGCAGCGCTATCCCAGGACGCCCTGCTGAGCCGGGCCGAGCGGTTAGCGAGATCCAGGTACTGCTCGACGTCGGCAATGGTGGAGTTGCTGCCCTCTCCGGAGTCTAGGATCTTGGACGCGCTATTCGCAACCATCCATCCCAGCACAGGCTCGACATATGGAGCAGACGCCCGATCGAACCTGTAGCCCAGCGTCGAGGGGCTCCCGCCGGATATGCCCAGCAGCAGGGGGAGGAGGGCCAATACCGCGATGCCAACTAACGATCGCCGACTCATCTTGGAGACCGCCCATCTGTGAGGTGGGTCTCGGCGTGTCGCGTACGCGTGGTTACAGCGTAGGTGCAGCGTGGACTCTGGTCGGTACCTGTCTATTCTAGCGCCACCACCCACTCAACACAATACACAGTTAGCACGAAACAGTATCGCCCGGGCAGATTGGCTGCAAGGCAACCCAGAGGGCACGCGTTGACGCCCCGGTACATCCTCCTGCAATGCTTTTGCAACGTTTCTGGTCCGCTTGTTATGCCTTTGAAACCGATCGAATGCTATCCTTATGCGTGCTTGGTCGATGAGGTCTGAGCAGGCGCCGATCGAGGAGCGATGATGCACTTCGAGGAGGTGGCAACGGTGAGGTTTCCCACAGTGGCGATTGCTGAGGAGGACCCGCGTCTCCGGCGCATAGTCCGGGTGAATCTGGAGCGAGAGGGCTTCAAGGCGATCGAGGCGTCCTCGGTTGAGGCATGCCAGGATCTGCTGCAACAGGGGGACGTAGGCCTGGTGATCATCAGCGCCCAACTCCCAGGTTTCGATGCCCACAGCTTTTCTGAATGGCTTCGGTCTGAGTTCCCTTCCAAAGCTGTACCAGTGGTGCTCATTTCATTCGAGCCCGAGGACAGGGTACTTGCTGCGCCGCTCAGGCTGGCCGCTTTCAAACGAAAGCCTTTCGATCCCAGCGAACTGGTTGTCCAGATCAGTCAGTTGATGCAGACCGCCTGAGGGCGGTATCAAATCTGCTTTATCCTTCGTTCGCACAATGAGGTGCGAGCATCACGAGGTGGTGGGCGAGGCAACGGCGCACTCGCCGCTCACCCTTGACGATACAATTCCCTCGCTCCCCTGGGTTGGGATGAGAGCCCGCACAATGACGTGCGGGCTCTCATCCTTGGTCCGACAGCACGTACCCCACTCCGGACACCGTCCGCAGATAGCGGGGGTGGGCAGCGTCCGTCTCGATCTTCCTCCGCAGACGGCTGACCCACACTCGCAGGTACTCCACATCGTCTCGATACTCGGGACCCCAGGTCCGCACAAGCAGATCTTCGTGGAGCATCACCCTCCCCGCGTTGAGGGCCAACTGCTGCAGCAGTTGCCACTCCGTCCGGCTCATCTGCACATCCCTGTCGCCAACGGTGACCCTGCGTCGGTCGAAATCGATGGTCAGGTCGCCTACCTCGAGCCGTGTGTCCGATGGCCGCATGCCACCAGCGGCGGCCGCGCGTCGCAAAACCGCGCGCACCCTTGCCGAGAGTTCGTCCGGACTAAAGGGCTTGGTGAGGTAGTCATCGGCCCCCAAGTCCAGGCCGCGCACCTTGTCCGCATCGCTGCCACGAGCTGTGAGGAGAATGACCGGGCGAGATGACAGGCTGCGCAGTCGCTTCAGCACCTCGAAGCCGTCCATTCCGGGCATGATCACGTCCAACACCACCAGGTCTGGGTTCTCCCTGCTCACGACCTCCAGGGCGGCGGCGCCATCATTCGCAGTGAGCACCCGGAAGCCAGCGGACTCCAACTCGGCCCGTACGAAGCGCAGGATGCGAGGCTCATCGTCCACCACAAGCACGGTCCACTTCCTCACTCCAACTCCTCCTCTACTATCGGCAAAGTGAAGGAGAAGGTGGATCCCGCACCAACTTCCGATTCCACCCATATCCTCCCGCCGTGAGCCTCCACCAGCCTTCGGCAGATCGCAAGGCCAAGCCCAACCCCCTGGGTTAGACCGGCCTCGGCAGCCCGTTGAAAACGCTCGAACACCTTCTTCTGGTTCTCGGGGGCAATGCCGATGCCCTGGTCCCTCACCGATACCACCAGTCCACCGTCCACGATTGCCCCAGCAACCGCTATCTCTCCCCAGTTGGGGGAGTACTTGAGGGCGTTGTCCAGCAGGTTTCGGAGCACCTGCTCCACCCTGAGGGGATCGGCCTCCACCAGCGGGAGGTCCGGTGGCAGCACTACCCTGATTTCGTGACCGTGGGCTCGCCGCTTCACCTCCTCCACCACCCGCGATATCAGCTTGCCCAGATGGACCGGCTCCGTAGCCAATCTTATGGCGCCGGCCTCGGCTCGTGAGAAGTCCAGGAGGTTTTCCACCAAGCGGTGCAGCCGATCCGATTCCTCATCGACGTCTCTCAGCAATTCCTCGCGGGTTTCCTCGTCCAGCACGGCATAGTGACGCAGGAGGGTGCTCGCTGCCCCTTTGATGGAGGTGAGCGGTGTACGCAGCTCGTGGGATACGAGCGAGATGAACTCGTCCTTCAGCTGTTCGGCCTCCTTGGCCCTGCTGATGTCCTGGAACACAGTCACCGCGCCGGCCACCCGCCCCTCGAGGTCCCGGAAGGGGGCACTGTTAATCAGGACAGGAATCTCTGCGCCGTCCGAACGGCGGATGATCACCTCCGCGCCCAGATTCACTTCACCCACCGACAGGGAACGGCTCAGGGGCAACTGCTCCCAAGGATATGGGGTCCCGTCCGGACTCAGGAGACCCACTCCCAGGCGACGCTCCTCAAGGGAGAGACCCGACACAGCACCCAACCCAAGCAGCTCTGCGCCAACACGGTTGACCGTGGTGAACGCACCCTCCGCACCCTCCGCAAGCATCACCCCTTCCGGCATGCTGTCGATGACAACCTGCAGGTATCGCCTCCCAGCCTCGGCCCGCTCCCGCTGAGCCACCACATCCTCGTAGAGGCGAGCGTTCTGGATGGCGATGGTCGCCTGCTTGGCGAAGGCCATCAACAGCTGAGCGTCTCCCTCGTGGAAGCGACTCGCGTGGCGGTTGCCAATGTAAAGGACGCCCAACAGATCGGTGCCGGTACTGAGAGGGACGGCGATCTCAGAGATGAGCCCCTCCTCCCTCACGGCGTCCATCGGGGGGTCCACGAAGCTGACCTCCCTGGGGTAGTCGTCCACGATTATCGGCTCACCGCGCTGCACCACCACGCCTGCCAGCCCCTGTTCCCTCCGTAGCTTGAGACGCCGCATCGCCTCGGAACGCAGACCCACGGAGGCAGCCACCTCCAGCTCCTGCCCATCAGGGGAAAGGAGAGCCAGGAAGCTGGTGTCGCTTGCCAACAGCTCGCGGGCCTTACCGACGATCGATGTGAGGATCTCGGAGAGCCCGAGGTTGGCGGATATGTCCCTGCCGATCTCGAAGAGCGCCGTCACCTGAGCCGCGCGCCGCTCGGCGGCGGCGTACAGGCGGGCGTTCTCCATGGCCGTGACGGCCTGGTTGGCCAGGCCCTGGATCAGCCGCATCTCCTTGGCCGATGGGCCCTTCACCCGCTCAGTCCATCCGGCGGCGAGCACCCCCAGCGCAGTGTCCCGGAAGACGAGGGGCACCGCCAACGCAGAGGAGGCCCCGATCACGTCCACGAGACACGGGATCGGACGCTGGTTGCCAATCCGCTGCATCCAGACCGGCTCGCGACCGTACAGCGTGCGGGCAAGAAGCGGGTTCCTTGCCAGGGGCATGCGAGAACAGGCCGCCAGGTTGCGTGAACGGTCGTTCCTGCTGGCTGCCGCGACCAGGGAGAATTCGTCCTCGGCATCGTCGGCAAGTTCGGCTACCACGACCCAGTCGGCACCCACGATGCGTAGGAACTGCTCGGTGAGGATTCCGAGCACCTGGTCTCGCTCCAGAGTGGAGTTGAGTAGGCCCGCCACCTCCAACAGAGTCTCCGCCTGAATCGGCCATCGCGCACGGTCCTGCCGGCCGCCACGGCCCCCGGGCGCCAGGGCTGCATTGTTGGCATCCATAGGTTCGTTCCTCCCGCTTTCATCATATCTCAGGAGAGGTCAACCCGCCAGCGAGAGGCCACTCCGGGCGCTGGGATCGCCTCATCCCAGGATCTCATGGTCTGGTACAATCTCGTGCTGGTGCGGCGCACAGCCACGCCACACGATGGTATGGGAGGTCCACGTGCGAATAGGTGCTCACGTTTCTACCAGCGGTGGCGTACAGAACGCCATCGGGCGGGCGCTCGATATCGGCGCCAACTGCATCCAGATTTTCGCAGGGGCGCCCCAGCGATGGGCGGAGGCGCGATTCCCAGAGGAGGACGTGGCGGCCTTCCGTGTCCTGGCACTGGAGAAGGACGTGCACCCGGTATACATCCACAGTGCCTACCTGCTCAACTTCGCCTCCCAGGACCCAGAACTCAGGTCCAAGTCCGGGAACTCGCTCCTGTCATCCCTCCGGTGGGCGGAGAGGCTGGGTGCGGCAGGGGTGATCACCCACCTGGGGAGCAGCCGGGAAGGTGATGTAGAGGATGCCGAGGGTAGGGTGGTGGAAACCCTCGCGCAAGTGCTCAAGGAGTCGCCCCTCACCCCCCACCTCCTGCTGGAGACCTGCGCCGGGCAGGGCAACACGATCGGCCGGCGCTTCGATCAACTGGCCAGGCTTGCGGAGCGGCTGGCAGACAGCCGGGTCCGGGTATGCCTCGACACAGCCCACGTCTTTGCCGCTGGGTACGACATCACAACGCCCGAGGGGCTGGATGCCACCATAGGCGAGTTCGACGGAACCGTGGGGTTGCCCAGGTTGGAAGCGATCCACATCAACGACTCCAAGAGTCCGCTGGCCTCTAACGTGGACCGACACGAGAACATCGGGCGGGGTTTGCTTGGGGAGGATACTTTCAGCCGGATCCTCAACAACCCCGCGCTGCGTCCCCTGCCATTCCTGCTGGAGGTCCCCGGACACGAGAAAACGGGGCCGGACAGGGAAAACGTGGATGCGTTGCGCCGACTCGCGGGGTTGCCGGCGTCCGTGGGAGACAGCCCAAGGGGAGTAAGAGAGCCCGAGGCTAAAGCCGTCGGGCTAAGAAGACGAAGCCCTGCGGGCTAACTACCTAGCCCCGAAGGGGCTTCGTTTTGTCAGCCCGATCACTTCAGTGTCGGGTGGCTGGACATAGCAGGGCTGATAGGGATTGGGTGGAAGGGACGTACTGGGGACGGGCGGGCCAGCGGCCCGCGCTCCCGGCATAGGCCGCCAACCGGCGGCCTATGCCGGGAGCAGGTTGACTGATCACTGGTCCCTGCCTCAGGGAGCGAGGGAGGCGGTGGGCGAGAGGTCTGCGTCATCAAGGCGAGGGGCTACCTTCAGGGTGAAACCGAAGGTGCTACCCTTGCCGTCAGTACCATCGCTCTGCACCCAAACACGGCCGCCCTGAAGCTCTACCAACGCCTTGGTGATAGCGAGGCCCAGGCCTGTCCCGCCAAACATCCTATGGGAGGAGGAATCTACCTGCTGGAACTTGTCCCATATCCTCTGCTGGTGCTCCGGTGGAATACCGATCCCCGTGTCGGAGACGGTTATCGCCACCTCTTCGCTGCCCGCTCCGCGTCCCTGCGCGCCGGCAAAGCCCTCCCTCACCAGCTCTCTGGACAAACTGGCCGACACCGTGACAGTGCCGCCTTCAGGCGTGAACTTGATGGCGTTGGAGAGCAGGTTAGCCAGGATTCGCTGCATCTGCTCGTCGTCGGCCAGCACCTGTGGGAGGTCCAGCGGCAACAACTGGCGCAACAGTATCCCTTTGGAGGCTGCCTGAAACGAGACCGCGCCAAGGGCCCGCTCGGCAGCCACCGAAACCTCGACCGGCACCAGAGCCGCCTCCTCTTTCCCAGCCTCAAGCCTAGACATGTCTAGCAGGTCGTTGATCAGCGCCAGCAGCCTCGCCCCCGCGTTCCGGATAGCCTCCAGCGCTTCCCTCTGCTTCGTGGAAAGTGGCCCACGTAGCCCGCGAAGAAGGATGTCGGTGTAGCCGAGCACGGCCGTTATCGGCGTCCGCAGCTCATGGGAGGTGACGGCTACAAACTCGTCCTTCATGCGAGCTACTTCCCTCTCGGTAGTGATGTCTCGCAAGACGAGTACAGCACCGGTTATGGCGCTTGCCTCGTCCCTCACAGGACCAGCGCTAGCGCTGAGAACCGCCTCCCCGGCCAGGCCCATGCCCAGAACCTCTTCGCCTATAACCAACTCCCCACCCAGAGCCCTGTTCACCAAGGGCACCTCCGCCACCCTGGGATGATTGGCCGGCGCCCCTGGCATTCCCGCCATCTTGATTCCGCGCAGAGACTCGACGCCGCGACCGGCCAGCATCTCTCTCGCGGCCTGGTTGACCACCAGACAGCCACCCTCGACGTCCGTGATCACCACACCATCCACCATCTGAGAGATGATGGCCTGTAGGTGGTTGCGCTGGGCCTGGGTCTCCTGCAGCAGCCTGCGGTTCTCGATGGACACGCCCGCGCGGCCAGCCAGCTCCTCAACCAGCGATAGATCGAGTTCGTTCAGCGGCTGCCATGGATTGGCTGAGGAGACCAACAACACACCCACCGTGCGACCCTGGGCCCGCATGGGGGCGGCGATCCGGGAGGCAGGAGTGACCCTACGCAGCAGCGCGACTTCCTCAACAGACTCTGCCAGTTGGCGAACCTCCGCCGATATCTCCTCACGGCTAACCTGGCTCTGAAGCACTGGCTCCCCCGATTGGGCCACAATCCCGACAAACCCTCCAGCCATCAGCACATGGCGACCCCGCATCAGATCCAGGATGGGAGCCAGTTCCCGCTCGTCCTTGTGGTGCATTGCCTCCAGAGTGAGCATCCCACCCGCCTCGTCCAGAAGGTAGATGCTGCATGAGTCGCCCACCACCTCCACACTCTTTCGCGCCATCAGGTCCAGCACCAGGCTCAACTCCATATCGCTGGCGAACAGCCCGCCAACCTCGTACAGCAGGCGAGAGCGCCGCTCCGCTCTCTGGAGTTCGTGCATCTTCTCCCGGAGCCGTTCGTCCGTCTGCTCGTATAGCCTGGCGTTTTCAATGGCCAGGCCGAATTGGTAGCCGATGGCCGTCAGGAGGTCAGCCTCTTTTAGCGAGAAGCGCTTCCCCTCTCGGGCAACCATGGATATGGAGCCCAGAGTCTTGCCCTTGTGGACAAGCGGCGCACAGACACAGGACCCCAGGGGAGCAACCAGGGCGAGGGGACCGCCCAACCGCCTGACCAACACCGGATCGGCGGAGGACTGTTCCAACTCCAACTCCTCGGCCTTGGTGGGGAGCGACGGCATTCGCAGGGTGTGCGTGCCGCAGTCATCGACGACAGCCGACGACAACCCTCGCCACGCAGCGAGCTTCAGCTCGTCCGTCGAGTCCTCTAAGAGGAAGATCGCCCCTGCTCCAGCATTCATCACCCTCATTACGCTCTCGATGGCCGCCTCTAGGATCGCTTCTGGCCTCAGGGTAGCCCCCAGCGCCACCGCCACCTCGTCCAGCGCATCCAACTCGCGGTTCCTTGCGTCCAGCGCCACGACGGCTCGCTCCAACTGCTCCTTGGCGACCTTCAGTTGGGCATAGGGCCTGTGGAGCAGGGTGCTGCTCACGGCATGGAAGACCAGGTAGTACGCTGTCGTCTTGTAGACATGCCCAAGGATCGAAAAGAGGTCCACCGACCTCTCAAAGAGGCTGAAGGCCACGCTGCTCAGGGCGCTGGCAAACAGGGCAGCCACGAGAAGGAGGTTAGGCCCATCCCACTTGGACTGGTAGATTCGCAGGTGGGCGGCTGCGGCCAGGCCAAAGAGGGCGATCAGCGAGTACTCCAGCGCGATCTTGACCGCTGTCGGCCCCTCTCCGTTGACATACAGGGGTGGCAGTTGGCTTCCAAAGGCGGTCAGCAAGGTTGCTACGAGGGCACAGACCGCCAGGTTCACCACGAGCAGCAGCTCTCCCTGGAAGCGCCGGCCGGGTATGTCGCGCTTCACGAACGCTGTGGCCAATAGCAATCCCGCGAGCCACACCCGTGCAAAGATCGAATAGTACGCGGCCGGGCTCATTCCGTTGGAGGCCACTAAGGCAGGCATGCCCTCATAAAACAGAGCGTGGGCGATATCCAAGAAGGCAAGGGCAAGGAAACCGGAGCCCACCAGTAAGCTCTGGGAGTTCAGGTTCTGCTTTGAGCTCTCCCAGTTGATCACGAAGACGGAGAAGCAAAGAAGAATGCTCGGCAGCTCGAGGACCAGGTGGAGGGCAGCGGCTTGGGCTAGACTCAGTTCCAGGGAATACTGAGACTGCAGGCCAGCGACAATTAGGAGGAGGCCGCAGAAAGCCATCCCCGCCAGAAGGAGGGTCCTTTCTGATCCCTGCTGCTTACCGGCCATGAGCCACCTCTCCTGCGGTACAGTGGCCGATGTGGAGGCTCCTCGTGGTCCCAGCGCTATGAACGGAGCATCAGGATATCACAACTCCTCCTGCAACACGACATGCAAAATGGCACGCCCCCTGCATCTACCCCACTCACCTCGGCCAAGGCGGCAGGCTCTCCGTGTAGATCCGGGCATTTGGAAGCCGCCAGACCGGGCAACAGAAGAGGAGAACGCCAAGTGGCCGCCACAGAGGACAGCAAGGCACCGGTTCTTGAACTAGACGAGGCGATAGCCCTCTACTACGATCTGCTGAACCAATCAAAGGGAATGATGGAGCAGGTCCGCCTGCTGAGGGACAGAATCCTCCGCACCCTGGCAAGCAAGAAGGTAGAGCAGATGCAGGTGGACGGTTACGAAGTCGTCCGCCAGTTGCGACACCACCCACCCCAACTGAACCACGAACTGGCTTCCGACATCCTGGAGCAGCACGGCCGGCTGGCGGAATGCCAGGTTGAGGTACTGGACGAGCCGAAGGCCAGAGAGGTGATAGAGGAGCTGTTCCACCACGGCGACATCAGCAAGGATGATCTCCCCTACGTCTACGTCAAGCCGACGGAGGCGCTGGTGGTGAACCGTGCGCAGCCGGAGGTCGAGCGGGCTACTGAGCAGCGAAGGCTCCGCCGCGCCGCCTGACACCTCCCATAGGGCATTCGGAGTACAATCCAGACGGTTACCGAACCGGAGATACCAAGAGGCATTCGCGTTCATTGGTGTCTTCGCGATTCCGTACCACCGGTGACCAGATGGCGTATAATGGAAAAAGGTGAACACCCCAGGGGGAGGCCAAGTATCCGCTATGCAGATCACCTTCGAGAGGGGCGATCCCCAGCGACCCAAAGGCCACGCTCTGCTCTACTTCCAGAGTTGGACAGATCAATCGGCCGTCTTCGCGACCTACCTGATCGTTCCCCCAATTGCCGTGGAGATCACCAAGTACATACCGCCTATGTTCGCGGGCCAGTTCCAGCAGATGGGCTTGGGAGCCGGTGGGATCAGTGTGTTCCCCTACCCGCCCATTCCAGAGCGGGTCGAAAGCCACGCCCTGCTCCAGCGGCTGGCCAAAGCCCGGGAGGACGACCTGATCACAGGGGGGGCTGTTGACGCGTCGTCCCCCGAACGGCTTCTCCAAGCCGCAAGCGAGGCCGCGGCGCAGTACTTCCAGCAGTTCTCCACCCACATGGAGTCGATTCCCAGCGAGGCCGCGCCGGAGGCGTTGCTAGAGGAGGAAACCGGCTCGGTGGAGGTAAACGAGATCCTCTACGGGCTGATGGGCGACAGGGATAGGCTGGCCGAACTGGCTAAGCTGAGCGGACAGCTGCGGTACGCTATCAGCGGTAACGACCCAAACCTGTTGAAGGAGACGGTTGCCGAGGCTCGCCGACTGGCGAAGTTCCTGCCCGAGAAGTACAGGGTGGACCAGGTGATCCAGGCCGCTCAGCATCCGGGCACGAAGGGAGACCGATTAACGCAACTGTATCTGGATCGGGCCTACAAGCTGGCCGACGAGGATTATCAAGCCGTCAAACAGATCGAAGACGAGATCCACAAAGAGGAAGTTGCATGAGATTGGCCAGGATTCAGGCGACCCTGGGACCGGCCTGCTCCGACCTGGACACCCTGCGCAAGATGGCGGACGCCGGCATGGATGGATGCCGGCTCAACATGTCCCACTGCTCACCAGGACAGGCGCAGGAGTTGGTAGGCATGGTGCGCCGCGTGTCTCAAGAGAAGCGGCGACCCATCGCTATCGGGGCGGACCTCCGTGGCCCCAAGCTTCGCATTGGAGATGTGGAGGGGAACGGCATTATGCTGGTGCAGGGGTCCCGCGTGGAGCTGACCCCAGAGGACTGCCTCACCGTGCCGGGACTACTCTCTGTCGACTACCCTCACCTGGTCGAGGACGTCCGGCCGGGCGATCCGATCCTGCTGAACGACGGGGCGCTCCGCCTGCGAGTTGAGGCGGCGAAGCAGGGCAGGGTTGTGTGCCTGGTAGAGAAGGGCGGACCGCTCACCTCTCGCAAGGGCGTCAATCTCCCGGGTGTGCCGCTCCGGGTGCCCTCTCTTACGGAGAAGGACATGGAGGACATCGCGCTCGCCGTGAGACTGGGTGTGGATTTCCTATACATATCCTTCGCCCGGTCTCGTGAGCACATCCAGGACGTCCGGCAGACTCTGGGCCGGATGGGCTCATCGGTCCCGCTGGTGGCCAAGATCGAGCGCCAGGAGGGCGTCGACGCATTGTCGGAGATCGTGGAGGCCGCCGACGGCATCTGCGTAGCCCGCGGGGATCTGGGCATAGAGACGCCTCTCGGCGCCGTGCCCTCGATTCAAAGGGAGGCCGCCAGTCTGTGCCGCGCGGCCGGGAAGTTCGCAATGATGGGCGGCCAGGTGCTGGCCAGCATGGTATCCAGCCCCACGCCGCTTCGCGCCGAGGTGGCCGATCTGGCCTCCATCGTGAGGGACGGTAACGATGCCATCGTGCTCTCCGACGAGACCGCGGCCGGGGAATATCCCGTGGAGGCCGTGCGGGTGGCAGCGCAGGTGATGGCACGCACCGAGCAGGCGCTGGAGCAGGAGGGACCGGCACTGGGCCGTCAGGCGACTCAGCCTCACAGCCTCGGCCCGGTGGTAGTGGTTTCCTCATCCGGCGAGGCGGCCAAGCGACTCTCGGCCGCTCGCGCTGCCACGCCCATCGTCGCCGCCGTGGACCGACCTGCCCTGGCCAACTGGCTCTCTACCTGGTGGGGAGTGATCCCGATCCTCCTGGAGGATATCTCGGAGCCCGGCAAGGCAGCTCGTTTGGCGCTGGAGATGGCCGCGACGATAGAGCCATCCCTGGCCGGTGCCAAGCCGATGGTGCTGAGTGAGGTGGATTGAGGTAACCCCCTTCCCCAGCCCTCCCCTCATCCGAGGGGAAAGGGGGGGTGGTGGGGTCCCTCTCCTCGTTCCCTACCTCGCTACCCTGTACCTTATGTACAGCTCGTTCTCATGGTGGTGGAGGCTCAGTAGCTGTAACCGCGCAAGGTCGTCTATAGGCAGCGCGCCCCCCTCGATCATCGTCCGAAGGGCTGGCCCGCCCACCAACTTCGGTGCCACTGTCCAGAACAGCTCGTCTACCATCCCCTCGTCAAGCAGGACGCCGTTCAGGGTTGGCCCACCCTCCACCACCAGGCGGTGGATGCCGTACTCATCAGCCAGGGTGCGCATCATCAGGTGAGGATCCACGCGCTCCTCGCCGGCGACGAGCACACGAGCATGGGGCTCCAGGGCCGCGATCCTCTCCTGCGAAACCCTTCCTGTGGTTACCACGATGGGCGGAAACGCTCCGGTGCGAAAGAAGGTGCCGGTCAGCGGAAGCCCCGCCGTACCGGTTACGACGATGCCCCTGGGTTGAGGGGCGAGACCACGGGCTATCCGTCGCTCCTGGAGGTCGGTTGGGACCGAGGGGTTCACATTTTCTCTTCGGAGCGTCTCCCCGCCGATCATCAGGCCGTCGGCGGCCGCACGGATCCGACGCATAACCAGGTGGTCCGCCTTGCTTCCGATCGAGTAGGACTTCCCGCCCAGGGTCGCCTTGCCGTCCACCGTGGTCACCATGTTGATGGCCACATAGGGCCGGTCCAACAGGTCACCAGGGAAGGTGAGATCCTGGTAGATCTCCTCGGGCGCCATGGAGCAGTAGTCCGGATAGAGTCTTTCCACCGCAGTCTCCCCTAGATAGACTCAACACGCCCTGCTCGCTGCCGCGGCAGGCGGTATCGACCTCTGCATAGGTATATGAATCTGTGGGGGCACCCCACACCTCGCCAGGCGCTAGCGCCCTGGACCCGCCTTTAGCTACCTATGCAGCGGTCAGTAGGTACGCCGTGCATTCCACATAGCCATTATAGTGGTGGGGGGAATCGTCAGTCCACGCGCCCGCGAATCGAGGCTTTACAGGGAACAGCGGACATCCTATAATCCCGTAACCTGTTGAGCATTTTGCTCAGCATCTCATAATACAAAGGCCGTGAAGAGGACGAGTAGCCGGTCCCGAAGGCCCCAGAGAGCCGCGAAAGGTGCGAGGCGGCGCTGGACGCCCGGCGAAAATGACCTTGGAGCCGCAGGCTGAACCGGGACAGTCTCCCGCATTAGGCCGAGCCGGTGTCTCTCCGGAGACAGGCAGCCCCCGTTATCAGGGCTGGAGTATCGGGCTGGTGCGCAATCCGGTCCCATACTCGCCGAGGCCGTTGCCGTGAGGCGGCGGCGAAGCAGGGTGGTAGCACGAGTGAGGCTCCTCGTCCCTGGAAGTGGACGGGGGCCTCACTTTATGTCCAGTGAGATTGAGATGAGCGTGCAGACTGTGGAAGCCGGATCCGCCGGACTCGTCAAGACCCAGTACTTCACATTCGCCGAGTCGCCCCTTGAGATGGAGTTGGACAGCGGCGAGAAGCTAGGGCCCATCACCATCGCCTACGAAAGCTACGGCCGGCTCAACGACGAGCGCGACAACGCGGTCCTGGTGTTTCACGCCCTCTCGGGAGACGCTCACGCCGCCGGCATCAGCGCCGACCCCACCGGCATCAGTGCCGCCGACACGGGATTTGGGGCGGAGGCGGCCAAGGGGCCGGTCGACCGAAAGAAGCTGGGCTGGTGGGACAACATGATCGGCCCCGGCAAGGCCATAGACACCGACAAGTACTTCGTCGTCTGCTCCAACGTCATCGGGGGCTGCAGGGGCTCCACGGGCCCAAGCTCCATCAATCCTGCCACGGACCGGCCCTACGGTCTGAGCTTTCCGGTGATTACGGTGCGGGACATGGTTCGGGCCCAGAGGCAGTTGGTTGACCACCTGGGGGTGAAGAGGATCCTCAGCGCCGTGGGCGGTTCCCTGGGAGGCATGCAGGCACTCCAGTGGGCAGTCTCCTATCCCGACATGGTCGACTCCTGCATCCCGATAGCCACCGCTGCACGGCTTTCGGCCCAGGGCATAGCTTTCGACGAGGTGGGCCGGCAGGCCATCATGGCCGACCAGCACTGGCATGCAGGCGACTACTACGACAAGAACACCCCCATACCGGGCCTGGCAGTCGCCCGCATGCTGGCACACATCACCTACCTGAGCGACGAGTCGATGCACCACAAGTTCGGGAGGCGGTTGCGGGACAGGGAGAAGTATGGCTACGACTTCTCCACCGACTTCGAGGTAGAGAGCTACTTGCGACACCAGGGGGAGAGCTTCATCCGCCGCTTCGATGCCAACAGCTATCTCTTCATAACCAAAGCCATAGACTACTTCGACCTGACCGAGGGCCACGGGGGGCTAGCAGTGGCCCTTCGCGCCGTGAAATCACGGTTCCTGGTCATCGCCTTCAGCTCGGACTGGCTCTACCCGCCCTACCAGTCCAAGGAGATCGTGAAGGCGCTCAAGGCTAACGGCATCGACGTCAGCTACTGCGAAATTCCCTCAAGCTACGGCCACGATGCATTCCTCCTGGAGGAGGAAGCGCAGACTCACATGATCCGGGGCTTCCTCAAGTACACCGCACGAAAGGGACGGTAGCCCATGACAGCAACAGCTGAGGAGAGGGTAGTTGAACCCACGCTGAGCGAGAGGCTGGATCTGAAGCTGATCTCCAGTTTGGTGGAGCCGGGCTCCTCCGTCCTGGACCTGGGTTGCGGCGACGGCGAGCTGATGAGGCTGCTGATTCGGGAGAGGCAGGCGACGGTGAGGGGTGTGGACATCTCAGAAGAGAACATCTACCACTGCATTGGCCGCGGCCTAACGGTCCACCACGGCGACCTGGACGAGGGGTTGGAGGACTGTCCGGACAGTTCCTTCGACTACGTGGTCTTGAGTCAGACCCTTCAGGCCGTGCACAAGCCAAGGTTGGTGCTGCAGGAGATGCTGCGTGTGGGCCGCCAGGGGATCGTGACCACGCCCAACTTCGCCTTCTGGCAGGCGCGTCTGTACCTGACACTGTGGGGCCGCATGCCGATGACCAAGGATCTACCCCACCAGTGGTACGACACCCCTAACATCCATCTCACCACCATCAGGGATCTGCAGGATCTCTTCAGGACGGAGGGTATCTCGGTGGTGAAGGCAGTCTACCTCTCGGGCGACCGGCAGGTGAGGCTGCTGCCCAACTTGCGGGCCCGCACCGGACTGTTCTTGATTAGGAAAAGCGGGGAGTAGGGACTGCCAGTTCCCTCTCCACTCAACCTACCCTTCTGCAGACGGAAACCGGGGCATCGGCCAGTTCCGCGTCCTCGCGCCCTGCGTCCAGGTCCACAATCTGCACGCCACCGACGTACGGCTTGGCCCTGTAGGAGGTGACCCGCTGCAGCTTGGCCACGATGTCTGCCATTCGGTGAGAGGCATCAGCCATTCGCCGGGAGAGGGCGCGCAACTCCTCAGGGCTCCGCTCTCGGTGGGCCATCAGCTCGGCTCCGCTGATCACCACAGTGAGGGGCTGATTCAACTCGTGGGCGACGGCACCGGCCAGGTGGACCGTGGCCTCGTCCCTGGCGGCCTTCCGCGCCGCATCCTCCGATCGGTGGTGCATCAACTGAGCCGCAACGGCCGTGCTGATCCCCAGAAACCAGGTAGCAGCCAAGAAAAACAACCTCTCGCCGACCGGCGAGAGGTTGAGGTCGAACAGGTATGGAGAGAGGGCCACAGCGGTAATGGCCAAGAGAGCGGAAAACACCAGCAGCCAAAGCGATCTGACGAACCGCACGGCAACGCTCCTACGGGCGAGGATTGGATCGGTGAAGACCTGGACCGTTCTGGCGGCCCAACCCTGTGCCAAGTCATCAGCACGAGCGGCTCGCCGGCCTGGTCCTCCTCGACGCATCCTCCTCACGGAGCGGCTCAATCGGATTATACCCTGTGGGCGTTCACACCACAATCGCTTTGTAGTTAGTCCAGAACGGTTACGACTTCGCTCATCGGCTTTCGGGGGGCGGGATCAGGCACCGTCTCCGGGTAGCCGACCGGCACCAGAGCATACAGACCCATCTCCTTCGGGACTCCCAGGATCTCCTCCAACTGGCCGCGGACCAGCATTGGACCAACCATCCAACAAGCACCCAGCCCTTCGTTCTGGAGACCAAGCAGCATCGTCTGGATGGCGCCCGCAATGGTCTGGACCCTGGAGGCAGCGGCTGCCCTGTTGTTCAGCATCTCCCTGGCAGCCTGGTCGGTCTCCCCTCGGCGGCGTAGCACCCTGTCGGCTGCACTCTGGTAGTCCCCGTAGGCGACCCCTATGACCACCGGTGCCTGGCGGAAGAAGCAGGCGTTCCGGCGGTAGCGCTGGAAGGTCTCACCGAACTCGCCCACCTCCGGCCATTCGGCCATCAGGTCCATCTTCTCCTGCAGCGTGTCAGCCATGCGGTCGATGACGCCCCGATTCGTCACGACGAAAAACTTCCACGATTGGAAGTTGCCGCCGTTGGGTGCCCAGCAGGCGAGGCTGATCGCCTTCATCACTGACTCGAGCGGCACTTCCTTGTCGAGAAACCTCCGAATCGATCGCCTTCCCTTTACGACCTGTTCCAGATCCATGCCTCGTCTCCTCGGTCTCTACTAGATGCAATTGACGTAGGGTCCAAACAGACTCCGGTTGTCAGGAGTCGTTGCGCTTGATTCCGACATCCCGCCATACTTGGGTTCAGAGTCTCGCGCGGTGGACTGTAATGAATGATAGCGAGACGGGTCCGCGCTGGCAAACCCTGGCCAGTTGCCAGCCTAACACCACGAGAGTATGATGCCAAGACCGGAGTAGAGATGTTACGCGAAAGCTGGCAACGAAACCTTGCAGCGCTCTGGATGGCCCAGACGCTCACCATGATAGCCTTCAGCTTCGTCTTCCCCTTCTTCCCCCTCTACGTACAAGCCCTGGGCGTCCGAGGGGTGGCAGAGGCCGCCCAATGGGCTGGAGTGCTGGCAGCCGCTTCTGCCATAGCCATGACCATCGCCCAGCCGATCTGGGGAAGCATGGCAGACCGGCACGGACGCCGCCCGATGGTGCTGCGCTCCATGCTAGGGGGCGGCATAGTAGTGGGTGCCATGGGATTCGTGACCTCGCCCGAACAGCTATTGGTCCTGCGGGTGATCCAGGGTTTGGTCACCGGCACCGTGGCCGCCTGCAACGCCCTGGTAGCAGCGTCGACGCCCCGCGCGAGGCTGGGCTTCTCCCTCGGCATCATGCAGATGGGGGTCTTTGTGGGCGCGTCGCTGGGGCCGTTGATCGGAGGGGTCATAGCCGACAGATGGGGGTTCCAGGCCAGTTTCTGCACCGCCGGGCTTCTCCTGCTGGTAGGGGGCACAGTTGCCTGGATCTTCGTAGAGGAGCAGTTCACCCCCCCGCCAAAGGGGGCGCAGCAGCCGAGCGTGTGGCGCGACAGTAAGCGCGTCCTCGGCATCGCGGCTCTTCCAGCCCTCCTCGCCGTGACTTTTCTGATCCAGTTCGGCCAGAGCATCATTGCACCCATCCTCAGCCTGTTTGTGTCAGAGTTGAGCGGAGGCGAGAACCCGGCCACAACGGCGGGTGTAATCCTGGCCGGCACCGGGTTCATGAGCGCGGTGTCTGCCCTGACACTGGGAAGGTTGAGCGACAGGATAGGCCACACGCTGATACTATCCGTCTGCCTGGCGGGGGCTACCCTGAGCTTCATTCCTCAGGCATTTGTTCAAGATGTTGGCCAACTATTCCTGCTGAGGCTGATACTGGGGCTGTTCATCGGAGGGCTGATGCCCACGGCCAACGCCCTTATCGCGGGGCTGGTACCCAGAGAACACCGGGGCGCGGCCTTCGGTCTCACCTCGGCCTCCAACTCCTTCGCCCACGGGGCGGGCCCACTCGCAGGCGCCGGACTGGCAACCCAATGGGGCATGCGCTCAGTGTTCGTGGCCACCGGCTTCCTCTTTGCCATTGGATACCTTTGGACGACCTTCGGCCTCCGCCGGCATGCAGGCTCGGTCGCGAGGGCGACAGCCCGAGAAGTGCCCCCCAGCTCCGCCACCTCCCCGCCAGACTCGCCCTCCTTGTAACGTGCCGCAAGGGCGATACCATCGAGCATATTCCATTAATCTGGGCAACCATCACCTTGTCTAGGGTCTTTGAAAGAGGTAAGCTACCACCAATGAGACCCGCCGCGGCGATCCACGAGGGATCCGAGCGGATTGCCCCCATCCCCATCACTCTTGAAGAAAGGATACGTGCCCTTCCAGTGCTGGTGGGGCCCCGGCAGTGAGTGCCGGTGAAGTGCATGCCAATGACATCTAGCGAAATGCCTACCCCTCCGCAGTCCCTTCGCACGCTTCTACGGGAGACGTCAACCTTCGTCCGCATCGCCGAGCTGGTGCCCGGGCGAGGCCCTCTGGTGGAGACCGAGGCCGCGAAGGTGGCAGCCATGGCCAATGAACTGACTACCTCCGGCATCGCCCACGTCCTGAGCATCACCGACAACGCCGGTGGCGCGCCCAAGATCTACCCTGAATCGCTGGGAATGCTGCTGGGCGACCGAAAAGAGCAGGCGATCATCCATCTCTCCTGCAAGGATCTGAACCGAGCCGGCCTGGAGAGTCGTGCCTGGTCGCTGGCGACTGCTGGCTTCCAGAGCCTGCTATGCCTCTCCGGAGACTACCCGGTGGACGGGTACCGGGGGTACGCCCTTCCGGCCTTCGACGTGGACTCGGTAGGACTGATCCAGATGCTGAGGGAGATGAACCAAGGGATGCCCGTCCCCAACATGAAGGGCGAGCTGGTGCCCTTGCCCAAGACGGACTTCTACCTGGGCTGCGCGGTATCGCCCTTCAAGAAGGACGAGCGGGAGTTGATGCCTCAGTACTTCAAGCTGCAGCGCAAGATCGCGGTCGGCGCGGATTATGTCATCACCCAGCTTGGATATGACTCCCGCAAGTTCGATGAACTGCTGAAGTACATGCAGATCAAGGGGCTCGACGTCCCCGTGATGGCCAACATCTACCTGCTGTCACGGCCGGTGTCCCGCTTCTTCAACAAGGGCAACGTGGCCGGGGTCTTCTGCAGCGATGCCCTCACGGCCGAGTGCGAGAAGCAGGCGGCCTCGCCGGACAAGGGGAAGCAGTTCTTCCAGGAGTTCGCGGCCAAACAGATCGCCGTTTTGAAGGGACTGGGCTACCGAGGTGCCTACCTCGCTGGGCCCAGAAACGCCCAGCAGTTCGCGGCCATCTTCGACCTGGCCGACTCCTATGGTCCGGACGACTGGAAGGAGTTCGCCAAAGAGATCCAGTATCCGCAGCCAGGGGAGTTCTACTACTTCGAGCAGGATCCCGAGACCAAGCTCGGCTCCAGCCAGGTGAACCGCGAGTACGAAGCCTCCCTGAGGCCGGAAGGCCGAGGCAGGGCCAGGTCGAAGGCTCCGTTCGTCTACAAGTTGAGCCGCTTCGTCCACAGCCGTCTGTTCGATCCGGAGTCCAGAGGCTTCTCCATGATGCGCGACTTCTACCTACGGATCGACAGCTCGCCTGGTGCCAAGCATTTCTTTCACGTCCTGGAGCAGGCCGGCAAGGTGCCGATGTACGGCTGCAAGGACTGCGGCGACTGCTCCCTGCCCGACGTGGCCTACCTGTGTCCCATGTCACAGTGCGCTAAGAACCAACGCAACGGGCCTTGCGGCGGCTCCGCGCAGGGTAAGTGCGAGTTCTTCAAGGAAAAGGATTGCATCTGGGCGCGCGCCTACGACCGGCTGAAGGGTTACAGTGAAGAGGAGAAGGTGTTCGGGGGTCCGGCGGTGTACCGGAACGGTGCGCTGCGGGGCGAATCGCCCTGGGCCAACAACTTCCTCGGCCGCGACCACTTCGGCTACAAGCCGGCGCCGAAGCAGTAGCACTGGACGGCTAGAAGCAGTTGTCAAGAGGGGCGGCGGGCGTGACGCCCGCCGCCTTTTCCGTGGAGTTCCAGAACAGATGGAATGCCGGATAGGCTGCGGCGCGTGCTGTATCGCCCCATCCATCTCCTCCCCAATCCCCGGCATGCCCGACGGAAAGCCAGCGGGAGTGCGCTGCATCCAATTGACGCCGGACAATCGCTGCCGCCTTTACGGCCTGCCGGAGCGCCCCGCGGTGTGCATTCAACTCCAGCCCAGCCAGGAGATGTGCCTCGACGGGGCCGAGGAGGCCGCCAACTGGCTGTCGCAGTTGGAGCGGCTCACCAGGCCGCCCCCTGCGGCCTTGAGGATGCAGTTCTGTTTGACTGTTGGGGGCCAGGGCCGTATAATTTTGGTAGGGTAATCGTGCGGGAGTAACTCAGTCTGGTAGAGTGTCTGCCTTCCAAGCAGATTGTCGCGGGTTCGAGTCCCGTCTCCCGCTCCAAAGTCCGGTTTGGCATACAGCCAGGCCGGATTCTTCTTGCCCAGCATTTTACCTTGAGCCTCATGACGGTCTGCCAGGAAATCAGATTGTCGTGGGGTCCCGTTTCGTTCGCTGCCCCATGGACCCGTTTCGCCTAGAGCGAGCGCGTCCCTTGCCTCACCAGAAAGACCCGAAAGGGCTTCACGACAATCTGATTCGTTGTCCCCCCCGCGGACGGAGCCGCCGCTTTGGCATTTCTTGCCTGCGGGGCAATAGCCGCGGGCAGCAGGTGGCTGCGACAATGAAGGGATATGGTGGCGCCGGGAGGGATGGCACGGATGACGTAGATTGGGGATCGCCCTCGCGCCCCAATCCCTCCGGCAGCCCACAACCAGGAGCCCCCACCCAGCAAGCTTGCTATCCAATGGTTAGGGGGAAGCCTCGCGTGAGCAGGTGCCGCCTTTGAAGACGAGCGTCGGCCTCCCCCACGACGTGATTGGTGTCCAGATGGTGGCATCGTCTCAATCCCCCTCAGTCCTATCCCATTCCCCCTCCAGGGTGATGCACCCTGTCTCAGCTCGGGCGATACAGTGGCCCGAGCGCTACGCCAGAGGCGGTCCAACCTGGCGGGCCCGAGGAGCGGTCCGAGACACGATCTCCTCGCTCAACCAGTTGTTCCGAGGGGGCGAGATGCTGGTGGAAGGCCGGGTCGGGCAGAGATCGAGAGGGATCTCCGGAAGCTCGCCCTCGCGGCCGCTGTGGTCGCGGTGGCCACGGGCGCGATCTTCCTGGTCCAGCGCAACACGGCGCAGAACGCAGTCGGGCCGAGCTATTCGACGGCACCCGTGCATCAAGGCGACGTGACCGTCGCCATCGAATCGAGCACCCTGTCACGGGCCAGCCCGACGCCGGCTGATCTGGCCGAGCCCATCCCTGTCTTCGCGGCGCTCGGCGACGCGACTCGGCTCGCTGGGTTGGACCCGACCGAGCGATCAGGCAGCCGACGTCGTGGACCGCAACGTGCACAGCCTGCCGCCACAGCTGCATAGTGTTACTATCGGAAAGGCGGCAAGTAGGAGATGGCGGTAACCCACAGAATCACACCGTTTCTATGGTTTGACAAGGAGGCTGGAGAGGCTGCCAGGTTCTACACGTCCGTCTTCAATGACTCGGGAATCAGGAGTTCAACACCGCTTCAGGACACTCCTTCCGGAACGGTCGAAGTCGTCACCATCGAGCTATTGGGGCAGGAGTTTAGACTGCTCTCAGCCGGCCCGGCCTTCAAGTTCAACCCCGCAATATCATTTCTTGTCGCCTGTACAACGAAGGGTGAAGTCGATGCGTTGTGGGACAAGCTGTCTGAAGACGGTACGGCACTCATGGAACTTGGGGAATACCCGTTCAGCGAACAGTATGGGTGGGTGCAGGACAAGTACGGAGTATCGTGGCAGGTGATGTCCACCGGCAACCGCGAGACAAGACAGAGAATCACCCCGACGCTCATGTTCGTCGGCGACCAGTGCGGGAAAGCGGAGGATGCGATCACTCATTACACATCGGTGTTCGACAACTCAGGAATCGGCGGCATCTTCCGCTACGGCCAAGGCGAAGAACCTGACAAAGAAGGAACAGTGAAGCACGCTTCCTTCATGCTTGAAGGCCAGGAGTTCGCTGCCATGGACAGCGCTCACAAGCACGATTTCACCTTCAACGAAGCCATATCGTTTGAAGTGAGCTGCGAGACTCAAAAAGAAGTTGACTATTACTGGGAGAAGCTCTCCGCGGATCCAGCAGCAGAGCAGTGCGGATGGCTGAAGGATAAGTACGGCCTCTCCTGGCAAGTCGTCCCCATTGTCTTGGCAGAAATGCTCCAGGACAAGAATGCCAAGAAGGTGGGACGGGTAACCGAAGCATTTCTCAAAATGAAGAAGTTCGACATTGAAGGTCTCAAGAGGGCCTTCGAGGGGCAGTGATGCGGACGTGCGAACGGCCGACGACGTGGGCTGTCAGGCAGGCGCTGAGGACAGGGGCCTGTGTCCGATAGAACCACGTTCAACAAGAAGGAAGCGTCCCTGTCAACAAGGAGAGACTGACAACCATGAGAAAGCTCATCGTGTTAACGTTCCTGACGCTCGACGGAGTCATGCAGGCTCCGGGCGGTCCGGAGGAAGACCCGACCGGAGGCTTTACGCACGGCGGGTGGTCCGTCGGGTACTTTGACGACCACCTCGGTGCCGTCATGACCGAGCAGATGAGCCACCCCTTCGACCTCTTGCTCGGCAGGAGGACCTACGAGATCTTCGCCGCGCACTGGCCCTATGTGAAGGGCGGCGACCCCACTGCCGACGCCATCAACAGCGCGAGGAAGTACGTGGTCTCCACCAAACCGATCGATCTTGGCTGGAAGAACTCAATCCTCCTAGGGGGCGATGTCGTGGAGGAGATCGAGAAGCTGAAGGAAGGCGACAGGCCTGAGATACAGGTTCACGGAAGCGGTGACCTGATCCAGACGCTCCTCAGGCACGACCTGGTCGACGAGTTCTGGCTGAAGATATTCCCCGTCACCCTCGGCCGCGGCAAGCGCCTGTTTGCCGAGGGCACTATCCCGGCCGGCTTCACCTTGATTCAAAGCAGCCTCTCGCCGAGTGGGGTCATCGTTGCGTCCTATGCTCGCGCGGGAGACGTTAAGACCGGATCGTTCGCTCTGGAGACCCCGACAGAGGCGGAGCTGGCGCGGCGCGAACTGCTCAGGACACCGAAGACATGACTTGAGCATCGCTCCGGCAACCCTCATTTCGCGACGCGGAAGCGAATATCCGTCAGTTGACCCGATTGCGTAACGCTCAGCCTTTCCAGTTCGACGGGCGAAGCGCCCGGACGGTTGAACAACTGGACTCCGTCGCCGATAACTTGAAGCCTCCACGGGTGTCCTCGTCGGGCCGACCCGGCGCCTGCATGACACCGTCCAGCGTAATGCTCTCGAATGCTGTTAGCTTCCTCAATTCAGGGTGCCTCCTTTAGCTATTAGCTATTAGCTACTAGCTCATGGCTTTCAGGTACAAGACCGCGGGGCCGGCGAACGGGACCGTGAAGCCGACGGTGCCTTCGCCGTCGATCGTCACCTGGCCCGCATGCGCCGTGTCGCGAGTGTTGAGGCTGTGCCACTCGGCTGTGTAGTTGCCGGCGGGGAGGTGCACCGTGAATGCCTCGGCAGATTCGTTCGGCTGCAGGACCAGGTACTCGTGACCGGGGTTCGCCAGAGCGTATCCGGTCGAGCTGAGGTCACCAAGGGGCTCCATGTCGATGAGATTGATCCCCTGGGCGTAGCGGAGCGTGTCGCCCATCGCGTGGCGAGCCGGCTCGTAGGAGTCGTAGGACTGGGTACCCGCCGAAGGGTCCGGCGGGTTCACGCCGCCGATGAGGCCGAAGTCCATCAGGATCGGGTGGTGGCCGCGGAGGAAGGACTTCCACGCCCAGAGCGCGTCACCCTTGCCCGGGGCATAGTGGTCCGTGTCGGTGATCACGACCTTCTTACCGTCCCCGCTGGGCGGGTTGTCGAACCATCGAGACGGTGGGCTGCCGGGCGCCATGGGGTGCCGGCCCTCGGTGAAGATCTCGTCGTCATAGCCGGGCGAGATCCAGTCCGCTGGGCTCTCGAACAAGGGGGCATTGACCTTCGTTTGATCCGCAACGGGGAACTGCATGGTCATTCCGATGGGGTGCACCTCGTAGCCTCGTTGCCTCTCGTACCGCTTGACCACGTCGATGACCCAGTATTGCCACTCGGTGGAGTCGCCCCACTCAGGAGACTCGCCCAGTCCCAGCATCTCGGTGAACACTCGGCCGACCGAGCCGCCGCCCGACGATTCGTTCGCTACCTCGTAGAGGACGTTGGGGAGATCCTGGACGGTGTCGACCACCTTGTGAATGTACTCCTCCTGAGGGGCCTGGACGCGCGGGTCGAGCGGGTGGATCTGGTAATCGACGATCGAGGCGATGCCGATCCCATTGACGTTGTTGCCGGCATGGAACGGGTGACCCTCGACGTTATCGGGGGCAGGGCTGAGGTGGAGGGCCCAGCCGTCGAACAGCATCACGGCGACGTAGATGCCTTCGTTGCCGGCGGCGATGACGCGCTCGCGGAGCCGGTCGAAGTAAGCCTGATCGAGCTTGGAGAGGTCGAACTTGGCCTTGCCGTCCTTGGCCATTCCTGGGCCGGTGCGGGGCCACGGCTGTGGCGTCATGCACAGGTGGAAGGTGCCCCCAGCGGCCTGGGACTTGAACTGCTCCCAGCGCCAGAGCCGGATGAAGTTGTGCCCGTGGTTCTTGAGGAACTCGAGGTAGGCACGGTAGTCGAATTGCTCAGGGGTCTCGGCGCAGTCCGAGCCGGGGCCCATGCCGTCGTGGAAGTTGTTCCAGATGTGGGAGCCAGTGAGGTAGACGGCCCGCTCGGCGGCTGGGTCGCCGCCGGCGACGGCGAAGTAGCGTGGGTTGGTGCGTGAGACGGCGAGAGGGCCGGGGGCCGGCGCGGCCAGGAGACGGTGGTCGGTGGTCAAGGGTCTGGAAGCGGGGGCGGACGGCCGCCGCGGTTGCTGGTCCCGGGTCTTCTTACCTGCCATTGTTGGTTTCTCCCTTAGGTGAGTGTGTCAACACCGCGGACGGGAGAACCCGGCCCCTACGGAGCGGTGCGCCGTCTTGGGGGTGTTGGTGGGGCTGTAGCATAAGTCGCGCCGGGGTGGTGTCGGCGCATCTGCAGGTAGTGCTGGCTAGGCGAGGGAAGTCGCCTTCCCCCGCCTGCCTTCAAAACCGGACTTGCATCTTTCGACGCATCCGGCTCCTCAATCAGTCGGGCTCTTTTCACGAGCACCACTGGCAGCAGCCTGAGGGGCTGCCGCGTGTTCCTCATGGCAGCGACGGTGGACTAACTGCCGTACCTGTTGGTGGCGCAGGCCGTTCACGATGGTCCGGCGCGCGCTACACAGTTCGGGCAGGTCCCCACCCCCGAAGTACAGTCCACACCGGG